>NZ_JH815198.1:2500-517500 GCF_000296445.1 Slackia piriformis YIT 12062
GAAACAGTACCTGAAACCGTGCGCCCACAAGCAGTCGGAGCGGACAATGCGTTCCGTGACGGCGTGCCTTTTGTAGAATGAGCCTGCGAGTCGCGGCGCGCGGCGAGGTTAAGGACTACCGAGCCGCAGCGAAAGCGAGTCTGAACAGGGCGTTCAGTCGCGCGCCGCGGACGCGAAGCCGGGTGAGCTATCCATGGGCAGGCTGAAGCGGGGGTAAGACCCCGTGGAGGGCCGAACCCACTTCGGTTGAAAACGGAGGGGATGACCCGTGGATAGGGGTGAAAGGCCAATCAAACCCGGAGATATCTCGTTCTCCCCGAAATAGCTTTAGGGCTAGCCTCGGGCGTTAAATGGCGGAGGTAGAGCACTGGACCGGCGAGGGGGCCTCACCGCCTACCGACCCAGACCAAACTCCGAATGCCGCCATTCGAAAGCCCGGGAGTCAGAGCATGTGGGCTAAGCTGTGTGCTCGAGAGGGAAACAGCCCAGACCGCCCGCTAAGGCCCCCAAGTCCGTGCTGAGTGGCAAAGGATGTGCGTTTGCCTAGACAACCAGGATGTTGGCTTAGAAGCAGCCATGCATTTAAAGAGTGCGTAACAGCTCACTGGTCGAGTGGACATGCGCCGACAATTCACGGGGCTAAGCACGGCGCCGAAGCGGCGGACCGTATACATTACGATGGTAGGGGAGCTTTCCGCGCAGGGCGGAAGCCGGAGGGGCGACCCCCGGTGGACCGCGCGGAAGTGAGGATGCAGGCATGAGTAGCGAGAGCAGGGCGAGAAACCCTGCCGCCGCAAGCCTAAGGTTTCCTGGGCGAGGCTAATCCCCCCAGGGTCAGTCGGGAGCTAAGGCGAGGCCGGGAGGCGTAGCCGATGCGCAACGGGCGGACATTCCCGTACCGCCGGGGCGGCGCTTACGACCGATGGGGCGACGGAGAAGGGTAGCCGGGCGGGGTTCTGGACGTCCCCGTGAAAGCGCGTAGGGCGCGAGGCAGGCAAATCCGCCTCGCATCAGGCCCGAGACGCGAGACGAAGCTTCGAGCGAAGCCGGCGATCCCACGCTTCCGAGAAAAACCCCTAGGCAGGCGCCCCGGCGCCCGTACCAAAACCGACACAGGTGGGCGGGTAGAACATACCGAGGCGATCGGGTGAACCATGGTCAAGGAACTCGGCATAATGGCCCCGTAACTTAGGGAGAAGGGGCGCCCCCCGCGGTGAAGGAGCGAGCCTCCGGAGCGGCGGGGGGCCGCAGCGAAACGGCCCAAGCGACTGTTTATCAAAAACACAGGACTCTGCCAAGCCGCAAGGCGACGTATAGGGTCTGACGCCTGCCCGGTGCCGGAAGGTCACGGGGAACCGTCAGCCGAAAGGCGAAGCGGCGAACCTAAGCCCCGGTAAACGGCGGCCGTAACTATAACGGTCCTAAGGTAGCGAAATTCCTTGTCGGGTAAGTTCCGACCTGCACGAACGGCGTAACGATTTGGGCGCTGTCTCGACCATGGACCCGGCGAAATTGCACTATTCGTGAAGATGCGAATTACCCGCGGAAGGACGGAAAGACCCCGTGAACCTTTACTGCAGCTTGGCATTGGCCGACGGCGCGTCGCGTAGAGGATAGGCAGGAGCCCGCGAAGCGGGGGCGCAAGCCCCCGTGGAGGCGACCTTGGAATACTGCCCCCGGCGCGTCGGCGGCCTAACCCCGACCCGTGCACCCGGGCGGGGGACCGTGCCAGGCGGGTAGTTTGACTGGGGCGGTCGCCTCCCAAAGAGTAACGGAGGCGCGCGCAAGGTTGGCTCAGGGCGGTCGGCAATCGCCCGCAGAGCGCAAGAGTGCAAGCCAGCCTGACTGCGAGGCCCACAAGCCGAGCAGGGACGAAAGTCGGCTCTAGTGATCCGGCGGCCCAGAGTGGAATGGCCGTCGCTCAACGGATAAAAGGTACTCCGGGGATAACAGGCTGATCTTGCCCAAGAGTCCACATCGACGGCAAGGTTTGGCACCTCGATGTCGGCTCATCGCATCCTGGGGCTGAAGTCGGTCCCAAGGGTACGGCTGTTCGCCGTTTAAAGCGGTACGCGAGCTGGGTTCAGAACGTCGTGAGACAGTTCGGTCCCTATCCTCCGTGGGCGCAGGAGAATTGAGGAGGTCTACCCCTAGTACGAGAGGACCGGGGCGGACGGGCCTCTGGTGTCCCGGTTGTCGACCAACGGCACGGCCGGCTAGCCACGCCCGGAACGGATAACCGCTGAAAGCATCTAAGCGGGAAGCCGTCTCCGAGATGAGTTCTCCCTCCGGTAAGGGCCCTCGTAGACCACGAGGTCGATAGGCCGCAGCTGCAAGCGCCGCGAGGCGTTCAGGCGAGCGGTACTAATAGCCCGAGCTCTTGCTTCCCGACCCCGGATGCCCGGGGCGGGCGGTCTCGAGAGGAGGAACGTCTCCCGAACGACGCTATGCGGCCGCCAGGGCGCCCGTGGGGTCCCGGACGCGCAGGGGGCGCCCTGCGCGAGCGCGGCCACGGAGGCGGGGATCGCCCGATCCCATCCCGAACTCGGCAGCTAAGCCCGCCATCGCCCAAAGTACTGCGGAGCAAGTCCGCGGGAGGACGGGACGCCGCGCTCGCGCAGGGCGCGTCCGCCCCCATCGGGGGCAGGGCGCGCGCAGGGGAGGGGCCGCAGGGCCCCTTCCGCGCTTCCAGGGGGCCTCGCGGCCCCCTTTCCTTTTTTATGCGGGGCTATACATTCCACGGCCGCTGCCCTCGTTTTCCCGGCTTCTTTTTCATATTGCATGCATCCATCTCTAGACACCCCGTAGTCTTCATGTTTGAATACGCGCCATATTCTCAAGGCGACGAAAGGCAAATATATGAAGCGACATGAGATAGAGCCGGGGATTTATCGTCATTTCAAGGGCAATGAGTACGAAGTTCTGGGCGTGGCGCACCATTCGGAAACAGAAGAGCCATTCGTTGTGTACCGTGCTTTATACGGCGATTATGGGCTCTGGGTTCGACCTCTTGAGATGTTTTGCGAAAAAGTCGACAAGAATACTTATCCAGACGCGGAGCAGGAGTATCGCTTCGAGAGAATTCGTGCCTGATTGCTAGCCATCTGAAGAACGATCTGTAATTGGCCGCCTTGAATTCTGCCGATGTGGACGGATGGTAGAAGGGGCGTGCGGTGCTGCGACTGGACAGTAAAATGGCGGACGTCATCGGAGACGTCCGCCATTGCGATGCGTGATATGCGCTTGTTTCGTTTGTTAGTTGTCGAAAACGCCTTCGGTCCAGGCATCGATATTCTCGACGCGAATAATGGAGGACACTTCGCGTATTCCATCGAGCGCTTCAAGGGTTGCTTCGGCTTTGCGCATGTCGCTTTCAATCGCTTCATGCGTCACGTAGATGAGGGTGCAGGTTTCCCCGTCTTCGCTTTCTGTCTGGCTGATATGGGAAATGGAAATGCCGCATTCGGCGAATGCATTGGTGCAGGATGCCAGGGTTCCGAGCTTGTCTTCGACGGTGAGGCGAACGTAATAGCGCGTTTTCAGGTCATCTATGGGACGTATGGCCAGATTGTGGCCGAAGGGCTCCTGCTCGGGCATTGGGGCGCCTCCCTTAGCGATAGGGTCGGCCAGCGCCATGATATCGCCGACCACAGCGCTTGCGGTGGGGAACGATCCCGCGCCTGCACCGTAGAACATGGTCTCGCCTACGGCATCGCCCACCACGAAGACTGCGTTCATTGCGCCGTCGACGCTTGCTAGCTGGTGGGTGTTAGGAATCATAGTGGGATGCACGCGCACGTCGATGCCTTCGGGCGTGTTGCGGGCGATGGCAAGAAGTTTGATGGTGTATCCGAATTCCTGGGCCATTTTGATATCGACCGCAGATACGTTGCGGATGCCCTGCATGTAGACGTCATCGGTAGTGACGCGCGTTTGGAAGCCGATAGAGGAGAGGATGGCAATCTTCGATGCGGCGTCGAAGCCGTCGACGTCTGCCGTCGGGTCTGCCTCCGCGTAGCCGGCTGCTTGTGCTGCAGAAAGTACTTCGTCGAAAGACAGGCCTTCGTGCTGCATGCGGGAGAGGATGTAGTTCGTGGTGCCATTCATGATGCCGGCGATGGTGAGAATCTCGTTGCCTACAAGGTCGTGCTCAAGCGCATGAACGACGGGAATGCCGCCTGCCGCCGCCGCCTCGCAGCGAATCTGCACGCCGTTCTGGGCCGCGAGAGACGCGAGATGCTCGACGTGGCGTCCTAAAAGAGCCTTGTTGGCGGAAACGACGTGCTTGCCGTTCTTGAACGCTTCTTCGAAGATTTCCGTTGCGGGATGGTCTCCGCCGATGAGTTCCACGACGATGTCGATTTCGGGGTCTTCGACTACGTCTTTCCAGTCGAACGTGAAAACGCCTTCTGCAAGGCCAAGGCGCTTCGCTTCTGCGTCATCGCGGCTGCATGCGCGCTTGAGGTTCAGGTCGATGCCATAGTGTTCAAGATATTTGTCGTGATGGGTGCTGATGAGGCGTGCTACGCCTCCGCCGACGGTTCCAAGGCCGATAAGTCCTATGTTTACGCTTCGCATGCGAACTCCCATCTCTGGTATGCGTGGCGGCGCTATGCTGGAATGCGCCTTCGTTCCGATGGGGTTGATTGTACAGAATTGTTGCACCAAGACGAACGGCGAGATCGCGTGCGGGCTTCTATTCTTGCGAAGAGCCCGAGCCTGACGATATTCTTCTGTTTGATGGATGCGTCGGCTTGGTTTGTGCTGCTTTCGGTGGTCTTTTTGATTTCGGCATGCATGGAGCGTCCCTCTTCGCGCAGATTGCGAAGAGGGAAGGGGTTCGTGCGCTTGTTCATGGAATCATGGCGGCATGTGGATTGCTGTCCATCTTTGCGTGGGGAGGGACTCAAATTGCATTACCGGCGCAAATTGCATTTACCGTGTTTAACGTGGTGTATGCAGCTTGTGAGCGCAAGCGTTTGCGCCGCGATATCTAAATTTTGGGACAACGTTCGCCGCAACAATGTCTGCGCGAAGTTCCTTGACTGGGCGATTGAATGCTGGAAACAAAAAACCCGGCATATGCCGGGTTTACATTCGTATGGTGCGGGTGAAAGGACTTGAACCTTCACGGGGTTGCCCCCATACGGACCTGAACCGTACGCGTCTGCCAATTCCGCCACACCCGCGTGGCTTAACAGCCTGTTTTCGTTTACTCCGAAAACGAGAAGAAATACTACATGATTCTTCGTACATGAGCAAGACCTTTTTTTCGAAAAAATGAATACCGTGCCTCCTTTGCTCCGCTTTTCGTTTCTCTTTGGTTCACGAATTGCGTTGGGCTTGTGCTAGGGGGGCTTTTGGGCGCTGTGTGGCGCTTTACCGCTTTGCTCGAACGTTCATGGATTCGTTACACAACTTCAACAAGGCGATAGCTTGCGATGGGTGTATCATGCGCGGATACGCTGGCAGATTTGCTCTAAGAGAAAAGAGACAGGAGAAATTATGGGCCAGGCAACTGAGGTTAAGCTTTACACGCGCGAAGGGGCTTATATCCCGCGCGTTGCTGCGGTACATGATCTGTGCGGCTACGGGAAGTGCTCGCTCGGCGTAGCCATCCCCGTTCTTTCGGCTGCGGGATGCGACGTATGCCCGGTTCCTACGGGCTTGTTCTCGAGCCATACGGCGTTTCCTGGGTGGTACATGCACGACACGACGGAGATACTCCCCGATTACCTCAATGCCTGGAAGGGGATCGACGTTGAGATAGATGCTGTCTACTCGGGCTTTTTGGGAGCTCCCGAGCAGGTCGATATCATCCGTGGTATTTACGAGACGTATCCGAATGCGCTTCGCGTGGTTGATCCCGTCATGGCGGATCACGGCAAGGTGTATCCGACCTATACGCCGGAATTGTGCCAGGCCATGGCCGACTTGGCGGCTGACGCCGACATCCTCACCCCGAACCTTACCGAGGCGGCCATTATCCTTGGCGAGCCTATCGGGGACGCATGGGGCGGCGTGAATATTTCCGATGACGAAGCGAAACGCTTGGTGGACGCCCTTTTGGAAAAGGGCGCGAAAAACGTCATTCTGAAAGGCATTCAGCGAGGCGACGGCCTCATTCGCAATTTTGTCGCCGGTCGCGATTTCGAGATGTTCGAGGCCTCGAACGAATTCGTGCCCTATATGCTGCACGGAACGGGCGATTTGTATTGCAGCGCTTTGCTCGCTGCCGTCATGGCTGGACGCACCATGGCCGAAGCGGTGCGTTTCGCGGGCGATTTGACCCATGACGCCATGCTTGTCTCGGCACAGCAGCCGGCATTCAAGGATAGGGGCGTTAGTTTCGAGCCCTTGCTGGGACGTGTGTCTGCTTTGCTCGCGTAGTATTCGCCGCGAGGCAAGATGGGGACCGTCCAGCGCCCCGATCGAAACAAAGGCCGTGTCGCTTCGTGTGCGACACGGCCTTTTTACGAAATATGCAGCGATTGCTTTGCGGGTCTAGGCACCTTCGTTGACCATCGCTTCGGCCGGTGTCCGGCAAGTGAGAGGGCTGCTCGAAGGCGGCTGACTTGTTTGGAGGACGAAGGAGCTGTTCGAAAAGAAAAAACGCTAGTCTTCGTCGTCAAAGAATGTGAAATCGTCATCGTCCTCTTCCACCGGGCCGCGGTCTTTGAAGGTACGGCGGGTCTTCCACTCCATGATGACGCAGGCAAGAACAGAGATCGTAAGACCGATGAGGACAAGAAGGCCGATGCCCTCGAAGGTTTCGAAGAGGAAGTGGTAAAGCGATGCGAAATCCATGGGGTCTCTTTCCGTGAGGGGTGCCGCGCATACGCAGCGTAATGGGCGAATGCGCCGGCGGCAAGAACGACAAACGTTCGAAAATGACTATCTTTCGGCATTTTATAGAGCCTGGGAAACCTTGACAAGCGAAAAAGTCTTTCCTGTGGTGGGTCGGTGAAGCGCGCATGATGCGCCGACGGGAAAACGCCCTGTATCCTGCCCGTTACGCTATACTGATTCGGTATTTGATTACGTGCAGCGACTCGCAAGAACTGCCGCGTTGGCCTTGGGCCGCGCGGGGTGGGCGCTTCGGTCGCTCTTCGGCCTTGGTAAGGAGCAAGACATGCTTGACATTCGCTATGTTCGCGAGAATCAAGAGGCTGTCGCCCAGGCGATGGCAAACCGCAATTTCCCGTGGGACGCTGCGAAGTTCTCAGAATTGGATGAAAAGCGTCGTGCGGCCATCGCCGAGGAGGAAGCCCTCCAGGCCCAGCGCAATAAAGCCTCGAAGGAAATCGGCGCTTTGATGGGCAAGGGCGAAAAGGAAGCGGCGGAAGCTGCCAAAGAGGAAGTTCGCCAGATCAACGAAAAGCTCGAGAAGGCAAGCGCCGAGCGTGAGGCCATCGATGCAGAGATGAACGACATCCTGGTGGGAAGCCCGAACCTTCCTTGCGATGCCACGCCCGTCGGCAAGGACGAGACCGAAAATCCCGAGCGCCGTCGTTGGGGCACTCCTCGCGACTTCGCGGCGGAGGGCTTCGAGCCCAAGGCTCATTGGGACCTGGGCACCGATCTGGATATTCTCGATTTCGATCGCGGCAACAAGCTTTCCGGCAGCCGCTTCACGGTTCTTGGCGGCGCGGGAGCCCGTCTTGAGCGCGCTTTGATCAACTACTTTATCGACACGCACGTGAGCCGCGGCTTCAAAGAATGGTGGCCTCCTGTGGTTGTGAAGCGCCAGACCATGTTCGGCACGGGCCAGCTGCCTAAGTTCGAAGATGATGCGTATCACGTTGGCGAAGACCAGTTCCTCATTCCCACGGCCGAGGTCACGCTGACGAACCTGCATGCCGACGAGGTTCTCGATGCAGCCGCTTTGCCGAAGCGCTATACCGCATTCACCCCGTGCTTCCGCGAAGAGGCGGGCTCTGCGGGCCGCGATACGCGCGGTATTATTCGCCAGCATCAGTTCGACAAGGTTGAAATGGTCAAGTTCGCCGCTCCGGAGGATTCCGACGAAGAGCTCGAGAGCATGACCGCCGAGGCCGAATACCTGCTTCAGCAGCTTGAGCTTCCATATCGCGTTATCAGCCTGTGCACGGGCGACCTGGGCTTTTCCGCACGTCAGACGTATGATATTGAAGTTTGGCTGCCGAGTTACAACGACTACAAGGAAATTTCCAGCTGCTCGAACTGCGGCGATTTCCAGGCTCGTCGTGCCAATATCAAGTATCGCGACCCGGCGAATTTCAAGGGAACCCGCTATGTCCACACGCTGAACGGCTCTGGTCTTCCCGCCGGGCGTACTATGGCTGCCATTATCGAAAACTACCAGCAGCCTGACGGCACCATCAAGGTTCCTTCCGTCCTTGTTCCCTATATGGGGGGTATGGAGTACATCGTTCCCGAGGCATAGTTGCTCGAGCCTTGCCGTGCCGCACTTGCGGGATGTATGCATTCGATGGGCGTCTGCACGGCGTCCATCTTCGTTTTGGGCTATGCTCGAGATAGACGAGATTGTACGGAGCGCGCTGCGATTGGCGCATGTGGAGACGAAGAGAGGCTATAGTGGAAAACGACTTCGATCAAAAGGCCGTTTCATCCCAGGCTGCTCCCCCTCCTCCTGCGCCGAGCGTGCAGTTGGCTCAAGCGCACGGGGAGCGTCCTTGCGACGCGCTCGATTCCGACGATGATCGCGGTTTTGTTCAAGAGCCGTGCGGCCGAGCGCCTGAAGAGGGGGAAGCCGCCGGTGTCGCCGATGGGCGCAGTGAGGCGTTTGGCCGCCGTCGCAGAGCTGAGAAATCTGCGGGTGGTCGCGGGCGAAGCCTTGTCTCCGACCGACGTGCCCTCGTCGTTGCCGCCGGCGTATTTTGCCTCGCCCTCATTGTTGCCGTCGCCGCTTTTTTCATGGCTCCTCAAACGGATGCCGATGAATCCCGCTCGAGCGACCGCGCCACCGAGGCTGACTCCGAACGAAATTCCGCCGTGGTTCTCGATGCGAATGCGACGGCGGATGCCCGCGAGGTGAACGAATTAGTGACCGGTCAGTTCGAGGCTCTTTCGAAAAACGAAAACTCCGAGCTCACGTTCTACGTGCAGGCCTTTATGGAAGACTATGACGAAGGGGTCGACGAAAGCGTATCCTACGGATTTTCGGACCTGGGAATAACGGCCGATGAGCTGGCGGAAAAGCTGTGCAACGATCTTGGAGCGGAGGTCGTGAGCGTCGATGCCTACGGAGATAAGGCCTGGGTCGAAGTTTCTGTCACGTCGAGGAGCTTCTCTGACCAGGCTGAGGTTTTCGCGGCGGCCGTGGCGCGCAGCAATCAGGATTTCGCCGATGAGGAATCGTACAAGGAGTACCTCAGAAAGACGCTGCTCGAGTCTTTTGACGGCCTCGAGCCAAGAACCAACGATACGCTTATCGTGGTGGAGCGCGTAGACGGTGCATGGCAGCTGTCGTCTGAAAATATGACATCGCTTCTTGGAATGGCCTGGTATGGATAGCGTTGGTGTATCGCAGTGGCGATGGCGGCGCGGGAATAGGTGATGGGATTTATGTCGACGCCCGGAAAGCGCCCTTCGGTAAAAGGAAAGAAAATAGCGACAAGACGCGTTGCAGAAAGCGCCCTCGGAGCCTCGGCGTCCGCATCGGCGCATCCGTCTGCGGTTTCCGACCCTTTCACAGAGCCTTCCTCCGATTCTTTGAAGGCCGATGTGTCACAGAATTATCGCGAGGGGGAAAGCGAGTCTTCGAGCAGCGAAGACCGCCCCAAAACCGCTTCTTCGAGCGAAGGTATGTTGCCCTCTTCGCAAGGAGCTTCGCATGATGGCGCTCTGGTGGTTCCCGGGGTTGCGAAGGCTTCCGAAGAGCTTGCTACGATAGCATCACAGGAAAAGACCGCGCTGGCTCGCTTCGAACAGGCCGGGGCGTTTTCTGCCCCTGACATAGAATCGGGCCCGGCCGATTCGTTCGATTTGGGCGACTTCGGCGACGAACCTGTTCAGAAGGGACCTCTTCGGAAGAAAAGCAGCAGCTCCGGCGAATTATCCAAAGCGAAAAAGGCGGCAACGTTGCTTTCGTCTAAGGAGGAAGGTCGGCTTTCCGATTCGAGCCCGGCGAAAGACGGGGAGAAGGCTTCCAAGGTCGGCATACTTTCTTCCATTCGGAACAGGGCGAAAAAGAAGGCCTCTTCCTCGAAAGGGGAAGATCTTAGACGCGTGAGACCCGCCGCAGAGCAGAAGGTGTCGGACTATTCTCCCGAAGAGGAAAGGGCCAAGGGGGCTCGTTTGAAGGCCGCGCTTCGGGCGAGGAGGCGCCGAATTCTCGCGTGGTCTGCAGCCGTTTTCGTTGTTGCGGTGCTTGTAGGCAGCGGCGTCTTGTTCTGGAATACGTATCTGCGATACGACGATGCGGCTGATATACAAGGGGAATGGCAGGTGATCGACGGCTCCTCGACGGTGGTTATAGATTCGGATTCCATTCGGATGCTCGAGCTGCTCGATTACGAATACACGCTTGATACGTGGGCGAAGACCATCGACTTCTCGTTTACCGATTTGAGCGGCACGGGGTCGTACAGCTTTTCTGACGACAGGCGCGTGCTCATCATCAAAGAAGGAGAGGGTGACGACCAGACGACGCTTTCTCTCGTTAAGATTTCAGACAACGCAGAAGCCGAGCCTCGCATCGTCGACGAATCGGAGCGAATAACCACGGAGTCTCTTTCTGGCTCGGCCGACCAGAGCGGCGCCTCGGGCGAGACCGATGCGTCTGCGGATCAACCCGTCCAAGAAGAGGGCGTATCTGACGGGGAGCCCGCCGATGCTGCTGCGCAAGATTCGAGCCCTGCCACCGATCAAGGTCAGGCTTCGTAGTGTCCGGGAGCAGCCGCGTATGGGTGGAGCACGTTACGGTGCGGCCGGATAGGATTGTCGCAGATATCCGAATTGCCGACGAAGCGTGCGTCCTTACATCCGAAGACATGATTGACAAGGCTCTTTGCCGCTATCCCCATCTACTTGATCACGCTTGCGTGAACGATCGGGGGGAGACATTCGGCACTGTTGCGTCACGCACTTCGGTGGCTCATCTTGTGGAGCACATGGCAATCGAGGGGCAGGCCCGCGTATCATCGGGCGCGAAGAGCCTCTTTGTCGGGAAGACCTCGTGGGCGAACAGGGCCAAGCTGCTCGCACGGGTCGAAATAAGCTACGAAGACGATTTGGTGGCGCTTGCCTCCCTGCGCGCGGCGGTGCTGTTTGTCGACTATCTGCTCGCCGAGCGCGAGGAAGCGCGCTTTTGCGTCGGTGAAGCTCCCTTGAAAACAGAGAAACGTAACGGCAACGAAAGCGCTGGTTGTTTTCGTATCCCATATAATGGCTGAAGAACGGTAGACGCGGCGTGTCATCGTGGCGTGCTGCGAGATAGGAGGCTGCAATGGGTAACAAGTTCAGCGCATTCGTGGTAGGCGGATTAGTAGGCGCCGGCGTTGCGCTTTTGTGCGCTCCGCGAAAGGGCGTTGAGACGAGGGCTTTGGTTGCCGAAAAAGCCTCTACGGTGTTCGGCCAGGCGAAAACGGTTGGCGATCAGGCCGTTGAGCGCGGTCAGGCTTTGTATGAAGACGCCGTTGTCCAGGGTCAGAAAGCATACGACTATGCGGTGGCGGGAACGCAGGCGGCTTATACCGACGTAACGCAAAAGGGCAGGCAGGTCTACGAGACGGCGGCTCATCATGTACAGGGCGCTGCCCAGAAGGCTCAGAAGACGGCAGATGCCGTAAAGCCGGCGTTTTCCGACAAGAACGACGAGCTTCGCGCCAAGATAGACGCAGCGCGCGAGCGCATCGCGGCGCAAGTTGCGAAGAACGCCGAAGCCGCCCATGCGGTTGTCGTGGAAAAGGTTCCCGTTGCGGCGCAGAAGGTGAATGAAGTCGTCGATGCCGCTCAGGAAAAAGTGGCAAGCGCCGCCGCCGTTCTTGCCGGATCGGCCGCTGCGCGCTCTTCTTCCGACGCCCAGGCCGCTTCGCCCGTCGAGCAGGCGCCCGTTTCCGAAGCTCCGTCTGTCATGTACGAGGCAGAACCCGTTCAGCCTGCGGCTTCGGCCCCCGAGGCTCAGTCCGAGGTGAATAAGGAACAGCAGTAGTTTGCGCGTTTTCGCATAATGCAGGGAGGAGGCCGGCTTGCGTCGGCCTCCCTTTTCGTGAGGGATAAGGCTATGGCTCGTAAGAAAATGGTAACCAGTCGCGATATGTGCAAAATGCGCGTGTTCGGCGGAAAGCGTCGCACGAAGCGCATAGGGAAGGTGAAATCATGCGTGTTTCATCCGAGCGAAAAGCGCTGCGTCGGTTTCATGGTGAAGCGTCCCGACTTGTTGTGGATGTTTCATCGCAAAGACCTATTCGTCGCCCTTGACGGTTTCGATTTGATTGACGGCCGTATTGTCGTGAAAGACGAAGGCGACATGACGGGCCCCGCAGCCTGCCGTCGCATGGGCATAGACTGGGACCGTTGCGTCATCTGGGAGGGCATGCCCCTGATGACGACTGACGGAACGGCTATCGGCTGCGTTGGCAATATCTCGTTTTCGCTGCGCAGCGGCGAGATTGAGAGCGTGGAGGCCTCGAACGGCACCACGGCGAAATATCTGCTGGGAACGCTCGAGGTTCCTGCCGACTACATCAAGGGCTTCAAGCGGGGCATGGGCGTCGATCTTGTCGTGAAAGAAGATAGCCGCGAGGCGGGAGAGCAGGAACAGTTCAAGGGTGCGATCGTTGTTTCGGACGATGTATGGGAGCTTTCCCCCGAAGGCGGCTGGGCAGAATCTGCCGGCGAATTCACCGCAAAGGCGCGCGCTCGCATGCACGAAGCCGCCGAAAAAGCCAAGCCGAAGGTCCAAGAGGTGACGCATGCGGCGGGCGAGGCCATAAACGAAGGAGCCTATGCCGTCGGCCAGCAGGTTGCCGCAAGCAAGGGGATGTTCGCATCCTTCAAGGAAGAATACGAAAAGGCCCGTTTCGGGGAGGAGCCCCGAGAGCTCGCTTCGAGCGAGGCCGATGATTCCCGGGAAGACGAGAAAAGGGACGCTTCCGTTGATTGCGACGTCGACGGTTCCGAGCTCGATGCTCAAGACGCGCAGGTCGACGATGTTTTCGACGAAGACGACGAGCAGCCGAAGGCGAAGAAAAAGCCAGCGCAGACGTCGAAGGGTTCTTCCGTTTCGGGCATGTTTGCCGCATTCAAAGAGGAATACAACAAGGCACGATATGACGATTAGGACCTTCGAGGAGCAGCGAAGGTCAGAGGATTGGTGTTCATGGGCGAAAAACGACCAGGAATGACGGGTTCTATCCGCTTAAAAATGGAGAGAATCGAAGAGCGAAAGGAAAGCTTCGTAGAACGGCAGGAAGAGCGTTTCGGGGAACTTGAAGAAAGGCTCGAAAAGCCCGTGTCCGACCGTCCTGCGCTTGCGCGTCTCACCAAGGCCGACCTTTTCAAATTCGGCGGCTTGATTGCGTTTTTCGTTTTGATGGCCGTGGTATGCGTGGCCATTGCCCCGCTTATCCTGGAGCTTACTGAGCCAGGCGGTGTGGAGCGGGTTGTCCAGGACGTTCGCAACGCAGGACCAGGAGGCGTTCTGATCCTTTTGGGCATGCAGTTTTTGCAGGTCGTGGTTGCCTTTATTCCTGGCGAGGTAGTGCAGGTCGCCGCGGGCATGATGTATGGCCCATGGGGCGGTGCCGCGGTGGTGCTTGTAGGGTGCGTCATTTCGAGCGCGTTTGTCTTTTTTATCGTCCATAAGCTCGGCGCGCCGTTCGTGCGTGCCATGATTCCCGAGAAGTGGATGGGAAAGCTGGAAGATTTCGAGGGGACCGACAAGCTTGATGTAATGGTTTTCGTGCTGTTTCTCATTCCGGGGCTTCCCAAAGACGTCTTTACCTACCTGGTGCCTCTGACGGATATGAGCATGAGAAACTTTCTTGTCCTTTCGACCGTCGGCCGTATTCCCGGCATCTTGATGTCGACGCTTGCCGCAGACGGCCTCATGGAGGGCGATATCATGCGAAGCGTTCTTCTCTTTCTGGTGGCGGCGGGCATCGCTGCGCTTGCTATCGTGTTTCATGAGAAGATCATGCATGCTTTCGCCAAGAAGAAATAACGTCCGATACCTGATAATCTGAACGAAATCGATTCCGGCTCGACGAACGAATCGTCGGGCCTTTTTGCTGGAGGGAGGAAAGGGGCGCCATGCGTTTTGTCTCTTGGAATGTAAACGGATTACGCGCTGCGGTGAAGAAGGGGTTCGAAGAGTCCGTCGCCGCGCTCGACGCCGACATCATCGCCTTGCAGGAAACGAAGCTTCAAGAAGGGCAGATCGACCTGTCGTTGCCGGGGTATTTTCAGTTTTGGAGCTACGCCGAGCGAAAGGGGTATTCGGGCACGGCGGTATTCTGTCGGCAAAAACCCCTTCGGGCCCTGCATGGGCTCGGCGATTCCGCGCTTGACGACGAAGGCCGCATCGTGGCGCTCGAATTCGACGATTACTGGTTCGTGGACGTATATACCCCCAATGCGCAAAACGAGCTTGCCCGCATAGACCATCGCATGGCGTGGGATGATGCGTTCAGGGATTTCTGCAAGAACCTCGAGAAGGGTGCGATTCCTGCAGGCGTTGCGGTGCAGGATTGCGCAGAGGGCGAGGGGCACGTATCCATTTCGGAGCTTCCCCTCACGCAAGAAGGCGAGCGTACCTCCGCGAAGCCTGTGGTGATGTGCGGTGATTTCAATGTTGCTCATCAGGAGATAGACCTGAAGAATCCCGGCCCCAATAGAGGAAATGCCGGTTTCTCGGACGAAGAGCGAGAGAAATTCACGCGCTTGCTCGATGCTGGATTCGTGGATACGTTTCGTGTCTTGCACCCTGATGAGGCGGGGGCGTATTCGTGGTGGAGCTATCGTTTCAACGCTCGCAAGAACAATGCGGGATGGCGCATCGACTATTTCCTCGTGAGCGAATCGCTGCGCGATGCTATTCACGACGCGCGCATGCACGCTGACATTATGGGAAGCGACCACTGCCCCGTCTCTGTCGAACTTGACGTATAATCACTGGATTATCCATCGAGCCGATGGATTGAAGGGCGAAAAGACTCCGCACGCTGCCTGAGGGACGTATGGAGCGTGCGATTTCGCAAAGAGCCTTGAACTCGCGAAGGCTTGATTCGAAAGGATGGGGCGGTGTCGCCGCGCTTAAACACCAGGGAAAGGATTCGGTCGTTGAGGACGCCGCTCGTCGCGGTGCTGTCCGTCCTTGCCGCAAGCGTGCTCTTCCTCATGTGGCTCGGTTTTGTCGTCGTTGTGATGAAGGCCTTGATAGGGTAGGGCTATGTGGCAGAAATTCTCGCTGTATGATTTTCGGGTCATAGCGCACTACCTGGGGGTATTGGTTCTTTTCCTCGCTGTTGCCCAATGCGTTCCCTTCGGTGTTGCGCTGGTGCTTGGCGAATGGAACCCGGCGTCTCGCTATCTGCTGGGGATAGGCCTTGCGCTGGTCGTGGGGTCCTTGCTGCGCATGTGCCTGGTGACTCCCGGAAAGCTTTCTCCCAAACAGGCGCTTGCGGTAACCGGCTTCGCATGGCTCGTGCTTGCTCTTCTGGCGGCCATCCCCATGGCTCTTTCGGGGCATTACGGCTCGTATCTCGATGCGGTGTTCGAGGGGATGAGCTCGTGGACGACGACGGGAGCTTCGCTTGCGCAGGACCTTGACCACATGTCCGTGGCGGACAATACCTGGCGTTTCACCATGCAATGCATCGGCGGCCAAGGTGTTGTCGTTATCGCGCTGTCTTTGGGGTTGTTCGGGCGCGCCGTTGATTCGTCTTTGTATTCGTCCGAGGGGCGCAGCGAGCACGTTATTCCCAACATCATGCAGACGACGCGGTTCATCGTTCGTTTTTCGGCAGCGTTCATCGTGCTGGGGACGGTCATCCTGACGGGGTTGTGCCTGTTCGTGGGCATGGAACCTCTTCGTGCGTTTTTCAATGGCTTGTGGCTTGCGGTGGCTTCTTTCAATACAGGAGGAATGGCCGCCATGAGCACGGGAATCCTGTATTACCATAGCGGCTTGATCGAGGTCGTCGTGATGGTTCTCATCCTGATGGGCTCGATCAATTTCACGCTCCACAGCGAGATATGGAAAGGCCGCCTGGAGCATTTCTTCAGGGACATTGAGATTAGGACCCTTGCGATCTGGCTTTCGGTCATCGTTGCCGCGTTCGTCGCGACGCTATGCACCGCCAATATCTACGACAGCCTTCCTGTGCTTCTCAGCCGCGCGGTGTTTACTGTTATCGCGGCGTTTTCTTCGACGGGTTTTCAGACCATTAGCGTCAATCAGATGACCACGGTTGTTTCGAGCGGCGCGCTGCTGATCATCGTATTCTGCATGGCGGTCGGCGGTTCTGCGGGAAGCACCACGGGCGGCATCAAGGTTCTTCGTGTCGGCATCCTCGTTAAAGAGCTGGTCGCTTATATCAAAGATTTGCTTGCCCCTGCTTCGGCGCGTCAGGTTGTCACGTATTACCATGTCGGTCGTCGTCCTTTGAACAGCGACCTTGTGCGAGCCAATCTTGCGGTGTTCATGCTGTACGGCGTAATGTTCCTGATTAGCACGATCGCTACGGTCATGTACGGATACGATGCTGCGCCGGCATTGTTCGAGTCTGTCTCCATGGTTTCCAACATCGGTATGTCGAGCGGCATCATTCAGCCGGGCATGCCGGACATGCTGAAGCTTCTCTATATCTTCGACATGTGGGCAGGACGTCTCGAGTTCATCACGCTCATCGCCCTGATCGTTTCCATCGTCGCATCGTTTAGGCCCAGAAGGAGGTTGCGCCGTGCTCGATAAGGCTCGTTGTGGGCTCGGTTTTTTGCATGCGGGAAAGGGCCGCGTTCGGTTGTGCTGCGGAGCATGGGGAACTTGCGTCTTGAACCGCGTTGTGCGTTGCTCGCTTGGTGCCATGTGCTGCGCTGTCCTTGCGCTTTGCATCAGCGTTGTGCCTTCGAACGCCGCATGGGGCGCGCCGCCCGATACCCAGGCGCAGCAGACTTCCCAAGAGCAAGACGCATCGACGGAGGCCGATGAAGCGCAGGAGCCTTCGGCGCTGAACGCGGAGGGAAACACCATCAACGACGGACAGGTTTCCGACAATTCGTTCCTCTACGATGCCGCCATCGCCGACCTTGTCGGCGCTGATTCATATTACGACAAGCAGACCGTCCAGGTGAGGGGCGAAGCCGTCGGAGAGGCCATACGCCTTACGGGGGGAGAAGAAGGGTTTTCCTGGGTCACGCTGCAAGACGGAGATTCCGGCTCGTCGGTGTCGGTTGTGATGGCGAATTCCGATGTCCAGAAGATAGATATGTTCGGCGTCTACGGAAAGACCGGATCGCGGTTGCGTGTCCAGGGCGTCTACAACCTTGCGTGCGAGGAGCATGAGGGGGAAAGCGATATTCACGCAGCGGCCGTCACAGTCGAAGAGGCGGGCTTTGCGCATCCCGATCGTTTTGTCGCGCGCGATTTCGCACCGGGAGCTATCGCCGTGGTCATGGGCTTGTTCCTGATGGCATTGTTTTTCTACGCACGAGAAAGGGCTCGATAATGCAGGGTATAGTGGTAAAACTCGATCGTGGATACCCTCTTGTTGAGCTTGAGGGCGGTCTGCAATACCGTTGCGAACATGCGACGTCCCTCGTCAAGACCGCCGACGTGCGCGCGGCGTGCGGCGATCGCGTGGAGATTTCTGTCCCCGAAGGGCATGACAAAGGAATCATCGAGCGTGTTCTTCCCCGCCGGAATGCTTTCGTGCGCAAAGATCCCACCGAGCGTATGGAGCCGCAGGTTCTTGCTGCGAATTTCGACAAGGTGTTCGTTGCGGAGCCGTGCTCCGGGCTAAACGTGCGAAGGCTTGAGCGGGAATTGGTGCTCGCTCATGAGAGCGGCGCTGAAGTAATCGTTCTTCTCACGAAGGCAGACCAGGCGGAAAGTTCCGAAGAAGTGCGTAGGGTGCAAACCCTGGTGGAGCGGGTTGCTCAGGGCACGCGCGTGCTAGTTGTTTCTTCGGAAGATCCCGAAAGCGTCGAAGAGGTTCGTTCGTGCGTGCCCTCCGGCTGCATTGGCGTGCTTCTGGGCAAAAGCGGCGTTGGTAAATCGAGTCTTGTGAATCTGCTGGTCGGTGTCGAAGTTCAGGCGACGGGATCCGTGCGAGAAGGCGACGGGAAAGGCCGACATACGACGGTTTCTCGTGAAATGGTGAGAATCCCCGGCGGCGGCTGCGTCGTCGATATGCCGGGGGTGAGGGGCCTTGCGCTGTGGGATTCCAATGTAGGAATTGACGCTGCATTTTCCGATATCGAAGAACTTGCCGAATCCTGCCGTTTCTCGGACTGCCGTCATGGGGCCGAGCCGGGGTGCGCGGTACGTGCGGCCGTGGAGGAGGGAAGTCTTGCCCAGGAGCGCTTCGAAAGCTACCTTCGCCTGCGTGACGAGGTGCAGACCGCTCGCAAGCGAGCCGAGGAAGCTCGCCGCATAAAATCTCGCACCGGGCATCCTCGAAGGTGGCGAGGGTGATTTTCTCTTTCGATATTATTTATTTTCGTCCTTCTGCCCGCAGAGGACGTTAGCGCTATGGTATGTAGAATCGCATTCTTGAGAGCTTCGCGAAGGTGAACGGCGGCTCCTGGATGACTGTTCGTCGATGCTATAGAAGGACTGGTTTGAATTATGGAAATAATGATGCATGCCCTTGAGCATGCGTTTGTCGATACGCTGAAGCTCGTTCCCTTCCTTTTCGTCACATACCTTGCCATGGAGGCTCTTGAGCATCATGCGGGTGTCGCAAGCGAGGCGGCTGTGCGCAAGGCGGGCCATGCGGGGCCTGCGATCGGCGCGTTGTTGGGAGTGGTTCCGCAGTGCGGTTTCTCGGCCGCGGCGTCGACACTGTATGCCGCGCGCGTCGTGTCCCTGGGTACGCTGTTCGCGGTGTTTCTTTCCACGAGCGACGAGATGCTTCCCATCCTTATTGCTGAACAAGCCCCGATGGCGCTTATCGTCAAAGTGCTCGCTATCAAGGTCGTTGTCGGCATGGTCGTTGGATTCGCTATCGATGCCGTCTTGCATGCGATGCGTCGCGACAAGGAGCATCTGCGCATTCACGAGTTATGCGAACGGGACAACTGCCATTGCAACGGGGACTGCAAAGCGTGTGGGAACAATCCCGAGTTGGCGTATGATTTCGAGCACGACAAAGAGCACGATCACGATCACGAAGGCGGCTCGATCGTCAAAAGCGCCCTCAAGCACACCGCGCAGGTGACGCTTTTCATCTTCTTAGTCACACTGGCCCTTGAAGTGGTGATGGACTCGGTGGGCGAAGAGGCCATCGCTGCGTTCATGGAGGGCAACCCCGGTCTTTCCGTCGTGGCCGCTTCTCTTGTCGGCCTCATTCCGAACTGTGCCGCATCGGTCGCCATAACAGAGCTTTATCTTGACGGCACGCTTGGCGCGGGCGCGATGATCGGAGGTCTGTTGGTGAGCGCGGGCGTCGGTCTGCTGGTACTGTTCAGAACGAATCGTCCTCTAAAGGGCAATCTTGCCATCCTGGCGCTGCTTTTGCTGGTGGGCATGGCGGTTGGCGGCGTTCTTACTCTGCTGGGCGTTGTGTTGTAGCCAGGACTACAATGGAAGGCGGACAAGCTGCAATCGCGAAAACAGGAGGCGTGTATGACGAAGCTTGAGGCAGGAGTGACGCGAGAAGAGGCGTTTGCGCTTCTGACGGACCATAACAAGGATCCGTTTCATATCGAGCATGGGGAAACGGTCGAGCAGACCATGCGTTATTTCGCACGGGAGTTCGATTCCGAAAATGAGGAATTCTGGGGTATCGTCGGTCTTTTGCACGATCTTGACTGGGAAGAGCACGATGACGAGCCCGAGAAGCATACGCTTTATGCCGCTCCGTTGATTGAGGGGGCCGGCGGTACGCCTGAGCTTATTCGTGCCATCCAAAGCCACACGTCAGATTTCAACCCTGAGCTTCCCCGCCCGGAGCTTCAGATGGAAAAGATTCTGTTCGCCACAGAGGAGCTGACGGGTCTGATCGGCGCGGCGGTCATCATGAGGCCCTCGAAAAGCGTCATGGACTTCGAGGTGAAGTCGCTCAAGAAGAAGTTCAAGGACAAGCGCTTCGCGGCCGGCGTGAATCGCGACGTGATTCGCTCGGGCGCGGAGATGCTCGGCTGGGAGCTCGACGAGCTTTTCGACCGCACCATTAAGGCCATGCAGAGCTTTGCGCCCGACAAGGACACCTTCGTGCCCGTCGAATCGTAACACGCTTCGAGCCTAGAGAAGCAAAGAGCGCCCGGTCATTTCGGGCGCTCTTTGCTTTCGTTAGGCGATGTTTCGGTATTTTCTTGTTTCGATGCGCCCGAGGTCGCTATGCTTGCGGCCATGCGGGCCTGGGCCTCAGCGCGAAGACGCTCGCGGTGGGCGGCCTTTTCATGATGCGGCACCTGCGGCGGGGGAGGCGTGGTGACGATGCGCTTTTCAACAGCGTTTTTCACCGCCTTTTTGACGGGTTTCGCGGCAACGTGGGCAACCTTTTTCACCGGTTCGATAACGCGGTCGCTGTAATCCTGGGCAGGATGCGTATGCCACCCGAAGAATTCCGAGGCGTAACGCAGGATGAAGATGAGCATGACGCAGGTGATCGCTGCGTAGTCTCCCAGTACGTCGTTTTGTTTCATGAGGGCGAACGCGGCAGACCCTATAAGCGATGCGGTGCCGTAGAGGGTTCCTGCTTGAAACGCCGTAGGGCGTTGCGCCATGAGGATATCCCGGATGATACCGCCGCCGACGGCGGTAATTGTTCCGAGGATGATGGAAGGTATGGTGTCGAGTCCTGCAGACAGGGCTTTTCCTACGGAAACGACGGCCCACAGTCCTACGGAGAGGTTGTCCAGGAAGTCCATGAACCAATCGAATGCGTCAGCAAGCTTGTGAAAATAGAAGACGAGCACGCCGGTGACGGCACATGCTATAAGCAGAATGGGGTGCTGAAATGCGTATATGCCGAAATCCTGAAGCAAGACATCGCGCATGATGCCTCCGCCGAGACCTGTGACGCATGCGAGCGTGGTCGTGCCAAAAACATCATAGCGAGCGTTGACGCCCGCTATGGCGCCCGCAAGGCCGCCGGTGATCGTGCCGGCGAATTCGATCCAAAACGGTATGGCAAGAACGCTTTCGAGCATGATGCGGCAGCTCCGGTTTCTGTGCGGGGTGGTCGTCGGTGCGTTACGGCTTTCGGCACCCGGGCGAAGAAAGCCGTCTTTTTCGGGTTCGTGGTTTTACAGGGACTCGTTTTCCTCGAGTGCGTGCGCAACAAGCTGAGCTGCGCCGTCCTCGGTTGCAAGCGAGCGGGTGTAGGCGACTTCTTTCGAGGGGTCGTCGTGCGCATTCCTCGCATCTTCGACGGGTTCTCCGCTGAAGTCAAGACCGCCTGTGATCGCGCGCGCATCCTCGGGGCTGAACTCGTCAGAAAGGAACAAGGCGATGTTTCTGCCCGCTTTTTCTTTAGCTTCGTCGAAGATATTCCAGAAGCTTTTCGAGGATACCTCGCCCGTAAAGGGATTGACCCATTGCCTGCAGAGGCGGTTGTCGAAATCGCTTTTCACGATAGGGTTGTCCCTGTGCGCCATGGACTTGAAGAACGAGTGGTTGCGGCGAAGCACGCGGGTTTCCACGGTGTTTGCGATGCCCTGCTTCCTTGACTTCGGGGAGTAGAAGAGCTTCTGGATGGTGCGGAAATTCTTCACGGCTGCGGGGAACATATCGACGGGGACGAACTCATGGAGTGCGACCATGCAGAAATACGCGTACATCTTTCCGATGATGGCGAGAACCCTATCGCTTGCGCGAAGCGCTTCTTCGTAGGGCTTGTACGACGCGATGGTGCGGCCGAGCTTTGTGAAAAGCACCATTTCGTCGAATTCTCGCTCTATTTCCGCATGGACTTCGTTGCCGTCGCTGCGGTCAAGTCCGACGATGCCCGCATCGCAGATAGCAAATTGCTGACTGTACACAAGGGGATGCATCGAGCTGTCGAGCGTGTAGTGGCTCAAAAACCCTGCCGCATAGGCGCGCCCAATGGAGACTTCGTCATCTTCAAGAACGCCGAGGCTTTCTTTGAGAGCGAAGAGAAGCTTCGTTGGATTTTCGTGGTGCATTTTCCCGCCAAGCCGGAAAAACGGCTTCATCCTCATGGTGAGAACGAGGTAGAACAGCGGGTCTGGCCCTTGATTGCCTAAAAGAAAAGCGTCGCGTTCGTCCGCCGAGGCACCGATGGCTTTCGCGTGAACGGCGTAGACTTCCTTGCCGAAGAAATCATGCGTCATAATGGCTGGCATAGCTTCCTCCTTTTTCGAGCCCGCAGGCTAAGGGATGCTGCGTTCGGTTGCCATGAGCGTTTGATTTTTGCAATGATTTGACGCTGGAGGGCAGTCGGGCGCGTTTTGCTTCGAGGCACATGATATACAATTGCCCAGGCGTTGCGTACCGCGAAACGCTTTCACCATATCAACGAAGGGATGAAAAGCATGGCCGTTGGAAAACTGACGAAGCAGGAGAAAAGCTGGATTGCATACGATGTGGGCAATTCGGCGTTCGTGCTTCTTTCGACGGCTCTCATTCCTGTTTATTTCAGCTCTATCGCCACAGGAAGCGTGGTTGTCGCCTGGGGCTATGCGGAAACCATTGCCGCGCTCGTCATTGCCTCGACCATGCCCGTGCTGGGTAGTCTTGCGGACTTGCGCCACATGAAGAAGAAGTTCCTTGTCGGCACGGTTGGCACAGGCGCTCTTGCCTGCTGTGCACTGGGTCTGACGACCGATGCGTTCCCGTTTCTGGTTATTTACGTCGTTGCGTCGATCATGCTGAATTCCTCCATGGTTTTCTATGACGCTTTGTTGGTGGATGCAACAACCGACGAACGCTACGATGAAATCTCGAGCCAAGGCTACGCGTGGGGCTACATTGGCAGCTGCATTCCTTTCATCGCATGTCTGGTTATCGTGCTGGGAGGAGGCGCTATAGGCATCGATAGCGCTACGGGAATGAAGATTGCCTTCGTGATTACGGCGCTCTGGTGGGCGGCGTTCACCGTGCCGGTGTTCAAGAACGTACACCAGACGCATTTCAAGGCGCGCTCCGAGCACGTGATAAAGGATGCATTCAAAGGCCTGCTGGTAACGTTGAAGCGCATATGGCGCACGAAGTCGCTGCGTTATTTCATGCTTGCGTATTTCTTCTACATCGACGGCGTCCACACGATCATCAAGCTTTCCACGAGCTACGGCACCGATTTGGGGCTCGATTCGACGCAGCTGGTTCTTGCTTTGCTGGTCACGCAGTTCGTGGCGTTTCCCTCGGCCATCGCATACGGGCGATTGGGGGCGCGCGTAGGAACCAAGAGGATGCTGCTCGTGGGTGTGTTCGCGTACATGTGCATTACGCTTTTCGGTGCGTTCTTCCTGAAGAGCGAGGTTGAATTCTGGATTCTCGCCATCATGGTGGGGCTGTTCCAGGGTGGCATCCAGGCTCTTTCGCGTTCTGAATTCGGCAAGCTTGTTCCGAAGGAGCACGCCAATGAGTACTTTGGCTTTTTCGATATCTTCGGGAAGTACGCTGCGGTCATGGGGACGCTTCTGGTCAGCGTCATAACGCAGCTCACCGGCGAAGCGAACTTCGGGGTTTTCTCCCTCGTGATTTTGTTCATTGTCGGTTTCGTTCTTCTGCGCAAGGTGCCCGAGCATTCGTAGCGTTATTTCGTATAACGTGCTCTTGACGTGTGTATTACGGGACGGCAGCGTTTTTTCTGCCAAGGAGCGTTTCGTTGTAGGATGATTTCGCCCATTGAGAGTGCGGACCTGAAGGAGGTCGCAATGACGAAGTCTCCGAAAGAAGCGGCTGCAGCCGCCGAAGAAATACGTGTATTGCAAGAACAGATGAAAGAGATGCAGAGGCGTCTCGATGCGCTGTGCGCCGAGCAGTCTGCTGACGTTGAGGACGTCGAAAACGACGAGTCGTCCTCTCAAGATGCTGAGCCTGTTTTTGATCCTGTGCGAGCGCAGCCCTGCTCCGACCAAGCAGAACCGTGGCAGGATGACGCGGCGGACGCATGTGCGTCATCGGAGGCGGACGGGGGCGATTCCGATAAGGCCGCAAACGGAGAAGGCGCTTCTCACGTAAGCTCAGAAGAAAGGCCTGTCAACAGCCCTTCGGTAGAGCCCGTTTCTGCCCCCGGGGAGACATATGCGGCAAGCTGTGTTTCTTCGCAAAATGTATACTGCGCTTCTGAGCAGGCGGCGTATCAGCCGCCCGTGAATCCCGTTTCCGGCTATGCCGCCCAGCAGACGCAACCGTTTGTCTCGGGGGCACCCGTTCCGCCGCCGTCTTACGACGCCGCCGCACAGCAGGCAGCGCAACAGCAGCAGGCGTATTACGGGCATCCTACAGGGCAACAGGCGTACCAGAGCGGCGGCGCTTCTTATTCGAGCAGCTACGGCTCTTCCGCCCAGACTCCGTATAACCCTTACGGGCAGACCGTTTATCAGCAGCCTGTCGTTCGAACGAAAGACCATGTGGCAGCCGGTTTGCTCGGAATCTTCCTCGGGTCTCTCGGCGTGCACAAGTTCTACCTTGGATACAACACGGCCGGCTTCATCATGCTCGGCGTCGCCATTTTGGGAGGGCTTCTTTCCTTCGGCATAGCGACGAGCATCGTGTGGCTCATCGGTCTTATCGAAGGCATTATCTACCTCGTGAAAAATCAGGCCGAATTCGAGCAGGCCTATGTATTCTCGAAGAGGGAATGGTTCTAATACCGTTCAAACGCTGCGAACAAAACGAGGCCGCATACGCATGCGACCTCGTTTCTGTTTGTGAGAGGGTTTCTTTCTTGGGAGGGGCAAAAGAAACCCTGCGTGAATTGGTGGGGTGGTTCTTACGCTTCGATATCCCCCGCTGCGTACATGCCGGCCATGCGGCCGCCGCTGTATGCGCACATGAGGGAGTATCCTTCGTAGTCGCAGTAGGGTGCGCTCATCAGCGTGCCATTGTCGGCGCCTGCGACATAAAGACCCTTGATGGGGAGTCCTTTGCTGTCTATTGCCTGAAGCCTGTCGTTCGTACGAATGCCGCCGATGGTTACCCATGCGGAAGGCTCGTATTGCATGGCGTAGAAGGGGCCTTCCGCAACGGGCTGGAGGAAGCAAGCGGGCTTGTAGAACTGCTCATCTTTGCCCTCGGCGCAATATGCATTGTAGGTTTCGACGGTTTCGACCAACTCAGGTGCACTGATTGCCTCGGCAAGCGCTTCTACGCTATCGGCCTTGAACACCCAACCGGCTTCGACAGCGGCGTCGATGTCTGCCTGTACGTTTTCGAGGGGCTTGTCTTTCAAGGTCATTTCGCCGGTACGCCAATTCTCGGAGTCCGATCCGCACAGGGTCCATGCGTCGACGCCGCTGTTCAGGCCGTCTATATAGGCTTGGTCGACGATGGCGTAATACTGGCCTCCAACCAAGGAGATAGCGCCGCCAAGAGCCAGGGGGAGGTTGGCGAATTTCCCCTCGTTGGAGAAGCGGCGTCCTTGGTTGTTTACCAGCATAGTTCCATAGATGCCGATTGCGAATGCGGCGTTCTTTTTACCCCAGATGCCTTCCGCGTTCTGGTTCGACCCGGAGAATTCGTTGCCGGCGATGCCCCATTGGGTAGAGAGTTGGCCGCCGGCCGCTTGAACCATGTCGATGCCTTCACCGACGGAAAGAACGCTGCCCAAAGGATTGACGAACGTGCCGAAACGCTCCAGCATCATATCGGTGTTTCCGAGGAAGCCGCCCGTGCATACGATGACGGCTGGGGCTTTGACGTCGATTATCTTGCTTTCCTGCTCGCACTGAACGCCCGTGCATGCGCCATTTTCCATGATGAGCGTTTTGCCCGTGGTGTTGAACACGAATTGAGCGCCATTGCTTTCGGCCCATTGCTGCAGAGGACCCATGCGGTCCACGCCTTTCTTTTGGGTCTTGGAGTCTTTGGGGTCGGATTGGAAGTTGCAGCGAACGGAAGCGTGGCCTGCGCCGTAATTGTCGGGGCGAAGACCCGTTGGGACGCCGAATTCTTCGGTGAACTGGTCGACGGTGGAGCCAGAAAGCTCGACAGCCCTTTTGATGGCTGCGGCATTCGTGGACCAGTGTCCGTATTCCATGATGTGGTTAAAGGCCTCTTCGACGCTGAAGTCGATGCCCGCATCCTGCTGGAGCTTCGATCCGACCATGAAGGGGCCGCCTGCGATGGCGCCGTTTCCGACGCCTACGTCCTGGCCCTTCTCGATGACGATGACATTCTTCCCGGCGCGGCAGGCTTCAACGGCGGCCCAGACGCCGGCGCCGCCCGCACCCACGATTGCGATGTCGCATTCCATAGTTTCGTCTGCGGGTTTCACCTCGGCAGAAACCTCGTCGGCCTTCTTGTCGTCGTCTGAGGACGCGTTGCTTGGCGCGCAAGCGGCAAGGCTTGCCGCTCCTCCTGCAAGGGCGGCCATCGATCCGAGTGCTAGAAAGTTGCGGCGCGAAATTCCCTGGTTGGTTTTCATGCGTGTTCCCTCCTGTGTGGTTGATGCTCGTCCAAGCGCATTGAACGAAACCCATACGACACAACCGGTGTCGTCACTGCTGCTTATTTTGGACGCATTAGAAGAAAAGTCGCGGGTGAAACACCTGAAGATGCGGGCGATTGAGGGCTCACCCATAAGCTCACCCATGCGTTTTCCCACGTCAGAAGCTCGAGCGAGTATTTCTTGTCTATAATGCTCGCGAGGAGGGGTTGAATGGGAAATATCTTCGAGGCAGGTGTTCCGACCGAAGAGGAGCGCAATCGAACGCTGCGGCCTCTTCGCTTTCTCGGCATGGGAATGCTTATCGCTTGGCTTTGTTGCACGCATGTTCCTGATATTTACTGCGGCGAATCAGACGCGCTTCGCCGTGTCGCATCTACGGGAATGCGTTACGGAGACATTGGGATGTTTTTGTTGCTGGCGGCATGCGCATCGCGCATAGGCTCTTTGGGATCCCATATGAAGATCGCTGGAGTTCTTGTTGCCGTTTGTTGCGTGGGCACTGCGCTCACGGGGCTGATTCTTGTTCCGATTGGCGCTCCTGTCGAGGTGGTAATGACGGCTTCTGCCGCAACGGCGTTGGGCGGCGCGATTCTGTTCTGCCTGTGGGCGGAAGTGTACTCTCAGATGGGTTCCACCCAAATAGTTGTGTACGGCGCCGGGTCTTGCCTGGTGGCGTTTGGCCTTTATGCTCTCGTGAGCACGATGATGCACCCGTATGCCGTGTTTGCAACGGCTCTGCTTCCTGTGGGTTCTTTCGCGTGTGTTGCGTCGAGTTTTGTCCTCGTTCCGCGTGAAGTGGCCAGGTCCAAAGCGGCGCGCTATGCGGTGCCGTGGAAAATTGTTGCCATCATGGCTCTTGCCGGTTTTGCGTCGGGTTTGGCGGGGTCCGTGCTCTTGAATCCCGATGGGCAAGGGGCCGTTCATCGCATATGGGCAACAGGGGTTGCGGGCGCTGTGATTTTAGGCCTTGCCTTGCTTCGTCCCGAGAAGTTTGACGCGCGGTTTCTTGCGCAGGCGTGCGTTCCCTTGGCGCTTGCTGCCTGTGTGTTGATGCCGGCTGCATGGTCGAATGCCGGCTTTGCGGTTTCTTTTCTCGTAAAACTTGCATACGTGTGGTTCACGATATTCGCGCTAATGCTGCTTGCCAACCTTGCCTTTCGTTTTGGAGTCCCTACTTTGCGTATGTTTGCCATTGCTCGCGCATGCAGCGAAGGGGCCATATTTCTCGGAGTGACAATGCGTGGATTCCTCCAAAGCTCGGGCCTTTCTCAGGATGGGACGGTGTTGCTGATAAGCGCATGCGCGGGTGTTGTCGCGGTTTGCGTGTGCGTGCTGCTGTGGCGAAGCGAACGTGCTGTTAATGCCGATTGGGGCGCGGCGGGAATAGAGGTCGCAAGCGGAGAACGCGTCATGGGACCTCGAGAGCGTCTGATCGTCAGATGCGAGCAGCTTGCGCAAATGCATGCTCTGACGGCACGGGAGACCGAAGTGCTGACGCTTATTGCGCAGCGGAAGACTCGTTCCGAGATAGAGCAGGAGCTTTTTCTGTCTCAGAATACGGTGAAGACGCATGTCAGGCATATCTATGCAAAGCTGGGCATTCATTCGAAGTCGGACGTTTACGAGCTGGTTGGGCAGTGACGCGCGACAAAGGAGCTGCATTGACGCTAAGTCGCTCTTGGATGTCTTCGCTCGGACTGCAGGCGTTACAAAACGAAACGAGGCCGCATGCAAAAGCGGCCTCGTTTCGTTTTTTGTGGGCGGAGCAAGCTTCTTAGAGCAGGCTTACGTTCTTGCCGTTCATGGCTCGGTTCATGGTGCGGACGGAGCACATGGCGCCGCACATGGTGCAGGTGCTTGGGTCGGTTGGTTTGGTGGTTGCTACGTACGCTTCGGCTTTTTCGCGGTCGATGGCTTCATCGAACATTGCGGGCCAGTCGAGTCGTTGACGCGCCGCCGCCATGCGGTCGTCCCAGTCGCGTGCGCCGGGAATGCCTTTGGCAATGTCGGCGGCGTGCGCTGCAATGCGGCTTGCGATGACGCCTTCTTTGACGTCTTCTACGCTCGGAAGGCGCAAATGCTCTGCGGGTGTCACGTAGCAGAGGAAGTCAGCTCCGTTTGCGGCGGCGATAGCTCCGCCGATAGCGGAGGTGATGTGATCGTAGCCGGGGGCGATATCGGTCACCAGCGGCCCAAGCACGTAGAACGGCGCATTGTGACACAGGCGCTTCTCCATGACCATATTCGCGGCGATTTCGTTCATGGCCATGTGTCCCGGGCCCTCGATCATGACCTGGACGTTGCGCTCCCATGCGCGCGTGGTGAGCAATCCCAGTTCAATGAGCTCGCCGATCTGTCCTGCGTCGGAGGCGTCTGCCAAGCAGCCCGGACGCAGTGCGTCGCCAAGGGATATGGTGACATCGTGCTCGTAGAGAATGTCGAGCAGTTCGTCGTAGTGCTCGAAGAACGGGTTTTCGTTGCCGGTCATTTCCATCCAAGCGTAAATGAGCGAGCCGCCTCGAGAGACAATGTTCATCTTGCGTCCGCTGCGCTTGAAGCTGTCGATTGCCTTGCGATTGAGGCCGGCGTGGATGGTGACGAAATCAACGCCTTCTTCGGCATGGGCACGTACTACTTCAAGGAAGTCCTGGGCGCTGATGTGGGCGAGGTCTTTTTCGAGGTATCCCACGGCGTCATACATGGGTACGGTGCCGATCATAGCGGGCGACTTTTTGACGAGCGCGCGGCGGAAGTCGTGCGTTTTACCGTAATTCGAGAGGTCCATGATGGCCTCGGCGCCATATTTGAGCGCCATGTCGACCTTTTTCATCTCGCAATCGTAATCGCGCATATCTCCTGAAATTCCCAGGTTAACGTTTATTTTGGTGCGCAGTCCCTCGCCGACTCCGTGGGGAACGAGGGCGGTGTGATTATGATTGGCGGGAATTGCGACAGTGCCGGCGGCAACGCGGTCGCGAAGGATTTCGGGCTTGATGCCTTCGTGCTGTGCGACGTGTTCCATTTCGGGTGTGACAATGCCGGCCTTTGCGGCTTCCATTTGGGTTGAATAAGTCATACGGCTCCTATCGTGGGGTGCGGCTATGCCGCACAAGTACGAGTATGCAATGCGATCAGTATAGCCGTGCAATTCGCGCTAGAAGTACGGGCAGGTGTTTTGTCGGAGAAAAGCAACAGACGGCATGTTTCTCCCAGGCTCTTCGGACGGAATCCTTGATTGGCTGTTGATTTTGACCTGTTGGGCCATCTTCGATTGCTGGCTCTAATGTCTCTCCTGTTTGCCTCAGAAGCGTGATGGAACCGCCCGGATGCGTGGTAAAAGATGTTTCTGAACTGGGAAGACGTTGCATGTAGCAAGGACTCGTCTTTGCGCTAAACTGACAATCATGACGCAAGAGCGTACTTGTACCACGCAAGGGGAAATCCCAGAAAGGGACGGTGGTTAACATGGCAGCACCCGAGACTTTGCATGTCCGCAACATCGTGTTGGTCGGGCAGGATGGTGCGGGCAAGACGTCGTTGGCTGAGGCAATGCTTCATATTTCCGGCCAGACTCCGCGCATGGGGACTACGCACGATGGCAAGTCCTATATGGATTACGACGCGGAGGAAATCAAGCGCAAGTTCACCATGAGCACCTCCATCGCTCCCATTCCTTACAAGGATTACAAAATCAATCTGCTCGATACGTCGGGCCATCCTGATTTCATTGGGGATACGCTTGCCACTATGCAGGCTGCCGAAATGGCCCTGTTCGTTATCGATGCCGTCGCGGGTCCTCAGGTTATGACCGATAAACTGTGGCGCGAGGCCGAAGGCATGCGCCTTTCTCGCGCCGTCTTCATCAACCACATCGATCGCGAAAATGCGAACTTCGACGTTATCATGGCTGCGCTCCATGCACGTTTCGGCAGTCGCCTGGGTGCTGTTACCATCCCTATCGGCGTGGATAAAGATTTCAAGGGCGTTATTGACGTGCTTCGCATGAAGGCCCGTTATTTCGAAGGCGATGCCGAGCGTGTGGAGGATATTCCTGCCGAATACGCCGATGCGGCCGAAGCCGCCCGCGAGAAGCTGTGCGACCTCGTTGCCGAAGCCGACGAAGACCTCATGATGAAGTATCTTGACGGTGAAGAGCAGCTGACGCAGGAAGAGCTCGAAGGCCTGTTCGATAAGGCAATCGCCCAGGAGCTGTTCATTCCTGTTTTCGTTGGCTCCACCATCATCAAGCAGGGTATTCAGGGTTTGATGGAGGATATCTGCACCTACTTCCCGCATCCTACGGCTCATGGCGCATTCCGTCTGGCCGATGGCGGGGAGATTCGCGTGACGAAAGGCGACCAACAGGCCGCAGGCTTCATCTTCAAGACGCTCTCTGACCCCTTCGTCGGTCGTCTGAGCTTTATCAAAGTATTTTCCGGTGTGTTTGCTCCCGGTGTTGAGCTCATCAACTCCCGCACGCGCAAAAAGGAGCGTTTGGGCCACGTGTGCATTATGAAGGGTAAAGAAACCATCGACGTGAAGAGCGCTATGGCGGGCGATATCATCGTCGTTCCGAAGCTTGCCGATACGCGCACGGGCGATACGCTTTCTCATACGGGCGACATTGCCATCGATCCCTTGCCGCTGCCCATTCCCCAGTATCCGGTTGCTATCGAGGCGGTCAACAAGAAGGAGGAAGACAAGCTGGGGACCTTCCTTGCGCGCGTGGCGGAAAACGATCCCACGATTCGTATCGAGCGTCGCGAAGAAACCCACCAGACGGTTATCACCGCCATGGGAGAAGCGCAAATCGAAACCATCCTGAATCGCCTGAAAGACCAGGCGAATGTCGAAGCGCGCCTGGTTCCCGTTCGTATTCCGTATCGCGAAACCATTCGCGCCACGGCCGAAGCTCAGGGTCGTCACAAGAAGCAGACCGGCGGTGCCGGCCAATTCGGCGATTGCTGGCTGCGTCTTGAGCCCAATCCTGGCGCAGGCTATGAATTCGTTGACGCCATCAAGGGCGGCGCGATTCCTAACGGCCTCATTCCTGCCGTTGACAAGGGTGTTCAGGAGACCATGGCCGAAGGATTTTTGGCGGGCTATCCCATGGTCGACATCAAATGCACGCTCTACGACGGTTCGTACCACTCGGTCGACTCGAACGAGATGGCGTTCAAGACCGCTGCGCGAATCGGCTTCCGCGCCGCGTGCGAGCAGGCCAAACCTGTCATTCTTGAGCCGATGGCTAATATGAGCATCGCTGTCGGCGAAGAGTACGCGGGTGCCGTTATGGGCGATATCTCGACGCGTCGCGGACGCATTGTTGGCACTGACTCTAACGATGCGGGCGAGACGATCATTATCGTGCGTGTCCCTTATGCCGAGGTTGTTTCTTACACCAAAGACCTTCGTTCCATCACGCGTGGAAGCGGCAGCTATTCGCTTGAAATCGAAGGCTACGAAGAAGCCCCGCACGACGTCCAGGAGCGTCTTGTCAAGGAATACCAAGAAAAGCGTGCTGCTGGTAACTAGCAAATGTAAATCCGGCAATAGACACATTCGGCTATTGCTCTCATCCTGAAAGAAGGCGCTCCGCGGAGCGCCTTCTTTCTGTCTCTATGATGTTGCTGGGCGATGCCTAGCGCTTGCCGCCTTTTCCGGCGTATCCGCTGCGGCCGCCGCGACCGGGGCGGAATTCGCTTTTGCCGCGTCCTCCGCCGTTGCCTTTGCGACCCTTGTCGAACGAACTCTTTCCACCCTTGGAGAAAGAGCCGCCCTGTTTGCCGTATCCGCCTTTGCCGCTGCGCTGGAATCCGTCGGACGATCCGCGACCCTTGCCGCTGCGCTGGTAGCCATCAGAAGAGCCGCGTCCGTCGAACGAAGCGCCGCGCTTGCCGGACTTGTTGAACTTTTTGCCTGGCTTGCTGCCGCAGCCGTCGGAATACTGCTTGTCGCTGTATTTCTTGCCGCGAGGCTTGCGGTCGTTGCGGCCTTCGTCGAAGAAACGATCGTTTCGATTGCCGAAATCGCCGTCGCGGTCGAAGGAACGCTTTCCTTTGCGGTTGCGAGGCTCTTCGTTGTAATCGCGTTCGTAGCCGTCATGGCCGCCTTTGTGCTTCTTGCCTTTTTCGAACGCTGCGTAAGAGTATCCGTTGCCGCCCTTGCCCTTGGTCTTGCTCTTCTTCGACCCTTCGCCGGGAATGTTGGGCATATCGAACATGGCGTTGAAGGCCTCTTCGGCTGCCGCCTGGCGCTCGGCGAGAGTGGGCTTGTGGGGCCCTTTCTCTGCGTGGTCGCGCTTCGGTGCGATGTACTCTTCTCCAGCGGCTTCCGCTTCTTTGCGGCGTTTGAACTCGGCGCTGCGATCCTTGTCGCGCTGGCGCGTCTTCTTCTTGCCGCCCTTCTTTCCTTCGCCCATGCTTGCTCCTTTGCGGCCGCGCTCGCGTTCCTTGCGTGCAGCGCGCTCTTCAAGCTCGGCTTTGCCCTGGGCGACGACGCGGGGGTCTGCGTTATCAAGCGGCTCGAACGCATCTTCGGAAATCTTGTACTCCATGACGTCGATGGTCTGGCCGATGAACTTCTGGATGCTCTTCAGAAGATTTTTGGTATCGGGCGTGACGAAGGACACGGCGAACCCGCCTGCGCCCGCACGTCCGGTACGGCCGATGCGGTGCACATAATCTTCCGGCATGAGGGGAAGGTCGTAGTTCACGACATAGTCCACCTCGGGAACGTCGATGCCGCGCGCCAGAACATCGGTGGCAACAATGACGTTGGTGGTTCCTTTGCGGAAGCTATCGAGGGCGCGGCTGCGCTGAGCCTGCGAGCGGTCTGCGTGGATGGCGTCCGTCGGAATGCCGACGCGACGCAGGCGACGCGTGCAGTTGTCCGCGCATCCTTTCGTCTTTGTGAAGACAATGACGCGCGTGCCGCCCTTTTCCTTGATAAAGGAATTCAGGAGCTCGGGCTTGAGACGGCGGGTGGTCTGGATGACATACTGGTCGACCTTGTCGGCCGTTTCACCGCGCTGGGCGATTTCGACGATGGCGGGATCGTTGAGGATGGAAAACATCGTCCGGTCTTGGCTGCGGTCGATCGTCGCGGAGAAGAGCAGCGTCTGACGGGTTTCGGGCGTTGCGTTCACAATGCGTTCTACTTGCGGCCAAAAGCCCATGTCGAGCATGCGGTCCGCTTCGTCAAGGACGAGGATTTCGACGGAATTGAGGTCGATGGCGCCGCGCTCCATGAGGTCGATCAAGCGGCCGGGGGTGGCAATGGCGACATCGAGGCCGCGCTCGAGCTTGCGAATCTGGGGGTCGTAGGACACGCCGCCCACGAAGGTTCCGATGAAGTGACGCGTATGTTTGCCGATAGGCATGCACGTGTCACTGATCTGGCTGGCGAGCTCGCGCGTTGGGGTGATGACGAGCATGAAGGGGCCGCGCTGGCCGCGCTCACGATGAGGAAGCTTGTCCATGCAAGGAAGGGAGAATGCGGCGGTTTTGCCCGTGCCGGTCTTGGCTGCGGCAATGACGTCGCGCCCCTCGAGGACGAGGGGGATGGCCTGCTCCTGAATGGGGGTGGGGTTCGAATAACCCAAAGACTCGACGGCGTCGAGCGTTTTCTCGGAAAGTCCGAGTTCAGCAAAGGTAGCTATGACGGTCTCCTTCGGTCGTGCTTCATGCGATAAGCGTGGCGGCGCGTCGAATCGAAACGGCGCGCAAAGAAAGCCCGGAAACCAGGCTTTGCATGAGATTTTGCACGGAGGTTTGGCACATGATATGCGCTATGCTGCCGAGAAGAATCTCTGAAGCGACGTCTCGAACGGAGCCTCAGACGAAATTCGGCGCATGTCGTTCATGCGAAGGGCCGTCAAGGCTCATGGCGCAGCTGGTGATAATCGAAAAAGCTGCGAATAACATCGAAATGCTCATTATGACGAAACCGACGAATCATCGAGCGAAAAACTTGCTTGAGGTAAAAAGTTCACGCTTTGCACATGTTTCTGCGCGCCATTGTTTGGGTTCTTGTCTGCGATGTGGGGGATTGATGTTTAACCGTTGCGCTGAGCGATGCGGGGCGTCGAATGAACGTGATGCGTTGCGAGGGCGAATGTAGCATATCGAAAGAGCGTCCTCTGCTCCCTGTTTGCCGGGGAGGGGATTTGTCGGGCGCGACGAATGACCCCATAAAAAAGAAGGGTCCGAAGACCCTTCTTTTGTGAACATTGATTCTTTAGAAGCGCAGGGAGAGGCAAGAAAGGCCGCCGTCTACCTTGCGGTATTCAGAGGTGTCGACAACCAGAGTCTTGTAGCCCAAATCCTGAACGGCCTTGAGGACGGTGGGGTAGCCTTCGGCCACGATGACGGTGCCGTTTACCCAGATGCAGTTCGCGCCGTAGGCCTCGTCTTCGGGAACGACGATCTTGTTGTACTTCGCGAAGTCGGGCTTATCGATGAACTCGCCAGAAACAAGCATGTTGTTATCTTCGATGTAGTTCACGCCGGTCTTGAGGTGAAGGACTTCCTCCAGCGGAACCTCGGAACCTTCGAGGCCCCAGCCCTCGAGGATTTCGATGAACTGGCGAATGCCCTCTTCGTTGGTGCGTGCGGAACGGCCCACGTAGAAGTGGTCGCCGACCATCATGACGTCGCCGCCATCGAGGGTGCCGGGGGATACGATGTGCTTCACGTGCTCATCATCGAAGAAACGACGGACGACGGGTTCGATTTCGTTCTTCTCGCCATTGCGGGAATCTGCGCCAGGATTGGTGATAATGGCGCCGCAGCGAGTGATAACGGCGGGGTCTTCGACGAAGCAGCTATCGGGGTATTCCTCAAGAGCGGGGAGAACCGTCACGTCAACGCCGCACTGCTCAAGTGCGTGCTCGTAGTCGTAGTGCTCTTCAATCGCGCGCTCATATATGGGCTGTCCGAGCTCGGGCGCGCTCGTGATGCCGTTGCACAAAGACTTGCCAGGACGACGAATGATGACATGAGAAAACTTTGTCATGGGAATTCCTCTCTCTGAATCCTTCGGCTTTGGATGAAGCCCTTCCCAACGTTCCATTGTAATACCGCAAACGGACAATTGGGGACAACGAACGGCAGTGTTTTGCGCCTGTTGAATAAAAAGAACGGGATATATCGCCACACCTGTCCAAATTGCATGAAATGACAAAAAGATGCATTTGGAAGGAGCTGAAAAAAGCGGCGTGTACACGCCCGGACGCGTGGCGTTAATAGGGAATGTAAGCAGCTGCATAAGGCGCAGACTATTTGCAAAGCATTAGAAAATTTTTGAGAGTATGAACAAAAATAGAACTAAACAAAATACCAGGTCATAGACTTGATATGCATTTTGATGAATAAAAAGAAGCTTATGGATCTATTACAAGCTATCAATTTTGGTGATATGATTTGACCCGTGAAAACGGCAGAGACTGAATGCGTTGGCGCCGACAAATTCAGTCTCTTGTCGATAATCCAATCCCGATGCTTATTTGGTAAGAATATGCATCGGATAGTATGGGAGATGGGGCATCTCCCAGAAAGGATGAAGAGCTATGGCAAAGATCGTTAATTCTTGGAACGACTGGGATCCGCTGAAGCGCGTCATCGTCGGCCGCTGCGACAACTCCATGATTCCGCCCGAGGAGCCCGCGACCTCCGAGAAGGTGCCCGTTGATTCCGAGATGCGCGGCATGTGGGGCCTCCGCCCGCTCGCTACCGTCGAGCGCGGCAACGAATGCCTCGAGAACCTCGTGAAGGCAGTCGAGGACCGCGGCGTCGTCGTCGACCGCCCGACCCCGCTGCAGTGGAACCAGGCAATCGGCACCCCCGACTTCCGCAATGACTCCATGATGACCTGCATGCCTCCCCGCGACATCTTGCTCACGATCGGCAACGAGATCATGGCCTCCGCCAACTCCTTCCGCTGCCGCTACTTCGAGTATCTCGCGTACTGGCCGCTCATGAAGCAGTACTTCGACGAGGACCCCGAGTTCAAGTGGACCCAGGCTCCCCGCCCCCGTCTGACCGACGCCTCCTACAAGCACAACTACTACGACGAGAAGATCACCCTCGAGGAGCGCCTCGTCCGCACCGCCAACAAGGACTTCGTCACCACCGAGGTCGAGCCGATGTGGGACGCCGCAGACGTCATGCGTATGGGCAAGGACCTCTTCATCCAGCATGGTCTGACCACCAACCGCACCGCTATGGAATGGTTCCAGCGCTACTATCCCGAGCTGCGCGTCCACGCCATGAACTTCCCCGGCGACCCCTATCCCATCCACATCGACGCGACCTTCGTGCCGCTGCGCCCGGGCCTGATCATCAACAACCCGCACCGCCACCCCGCAGAGGGCCAGCTGGCCATCTTCGAGGCCAACGACTGGGAAGTCGTCGACGCGGCCCAGCCCGCCCATGACGAGCCTCCCGCGCTGTGCTACAGCTCCGTCTGGCTGTCCATGAACTGCCTCGTCCTCGACCCCAAGACCGTCATCGTCGAGGCCTCCGAGGTCCATCAGCAGGAGCAGATGGACAAGCTCGGCATGAACGTCGTCCCCGTCGACCTGCGCGACGCCTATCCGTTCGGCGGCGGCCTGCACTGCTCCACCGCCGACGTCTACCGTGAAGGCGGCTGCGAGGACTACTTCCCGAACCGTGTCAAGGACGACACCCTCATCCATCCTGAGATGTGGAACGACTAATTCGGGTCTTCCAAAACATATGCTAGCTGCATAGCTAGCGCAGCTTAACAGCGGGGTTCGGTTTGCCCATGGCGGGCCGAACCCCGCTTAGTCTCTAGGCTTCTTTGACAATTCGTGCCGTTTTGCCAGATGGTGCAGACGGCGTGCGTGACACGATGCAGATATTGCTGCTCTGTTCGGCAAGGCGAAGCAAAATGGCACGCTTACGTTAAAGAGGGGATTAACGGCTTGTTGGTTTTAAGGAGGACCAATGGCTGCAGAAAAAAACAACATCGCCGCTTCTTCGGGGGAAGGAAACGGCTATGAAATGAAACTTGGCCTGGGCACTATTGCCATGCTCATTTCCGCAACGGGCATGGGCTTGGTGCCGCTGTTCAGCCGCTGGGCTACACGTATCGATATGTTCGATGGTACGAAGGGTCTTGCGGGCAGCGACTCCATCGGTGCTTTGATGGCGTGCGGCCGCATGGGCATGGGCATCATCTTCTTCGTCATCCTGCTGTTTGCAACACACAAGGTTGCAACCTTTAAGAAGTTGAAGCTCACTCCCGCTATTGCACTCGGCGGTTTGATGATCGGCATGTCTCTTGCATGCTATGTCACCTCGACGTTGATGACCACGGTCGCTAATGCGGTTCTGTTCATCTACATCGGCCCCGTTGTTTGCGTATTGCTTGCTCGCATTTTCCGCAAGGAGCCTATTTCGATTCTCCAGTGGATTTGCTTGGTAGCAGTATTCGTAGGTATGCTTTTCGGCAACAACCTTCTCGGCTTCGGTGTTGGCGGCCAGGCTTTCGGCTTCGACTTCAACCTCGCTACCTCCACTCCTGAGTTCCCGATGAAGGGCGTCGGCGACATCTTCGGTCTGCTCTCCGGCCTCTTTTATGGCGCTTCGATGTTCTTCAATGGCTATCGCAAGGATGCCGACACCACCGCTCGTGGCGTCTGGAACTTTATTTTTGCAACTATCGGCGCTGTCGTCATCGTTGTCCTTATGAACGTTTATGGCGTGGCAGCTGGTGCTGAGAACTGGATTCTCACTTTCGAGTTCACTCCCTTCAACTGGGTTGGCGCTATCCTTCTGTGGATTGTCTGCGGCCCCGTCGCTTTGGGCTTCTTGCTCGTTGCTGGCCGTAACCTTCCGGCTGCTGACTACGGTACCATTGCATACTGGGAAGTCCCTGTTGCAATCTTCATCGGCCTGGTCGTTTTCGGTGAGGCTTTGACCGCGAATACCATCATCGGTGCTATCTTGATCGTTGGTGGCGGTGCTGTTCCTTCCATCAGGGGCATGATTGCCGGCAGGAAGCAGAAGCAGGAAGAGGGAGTCCGTGAGACTTTGTCTGCCAACCTTGAAGCTGAAGCGGAAAAGGAAGGTTTGAAGTAATTTCCTCGTAGCTTAATTTGGCTGGAAGCGGCCGGATTCTGTTCGGCCGCTTTGCCAAATTCGTTCTTGATTGCACGAAAACTATCTTCGTGCGCAGAGTCTCATTTGATGGCTTTATAGGTGCTATGAGCGATTGAATGGTTTTCGTAGCACCGTTGGCCCATGGATTGGGCTATCACAGGAGAGGAAGGTGCGGATATGAAGATCACCACGAATCTGACGCACATTGCCACGGCAGTCGAATTCGAGCCTGCTGTTACCGAGGATGCTTTGAAGGCCAAATTCGAAGAGTTCGGCATTCAGGGCTTTGAGGCTGAGCTTGACATCGCGGAACGCACGGAAGACCATGTTCAGATGGTTTCCTTGGACACTCTTCTTGGCTTTGCCAAGGCTTCCGGCGTCGCTGCAGTCACTTATGATGTAACGTTCTTCCCGCACGCTGATGATGCTGAAGTTGAGTATCAGCTGAAGCAGTTGGCGCACGACCTTGAGATTGCCCCCGAAGTCATCCGCGACGTTTGCTCCGATGAGATTGCGGAATATCTCAAGCTCGATGCTGAGCGCGATGCCTCCGCTCCCGTGCACAGCATTGTCGAGGTATATGTTGGCGGTACCGCGTTTGCTTGGTACGGCATCAACGATTATCCTCGCTTGAAGCGCGTTATCCTGCGCAAACTCGCACAGGGCGGTCAGAAGGCCAAACGTGCCTTTGTCTTGCGCGCCAGCAAGGCACAGGTCGACATGGTCGAGGACTACTAAGCTATACTTCCATGGGCCGATGCGTTTAGGCGTATCGGCCCATGGTCGTTACGGATTCAACAGGCCATTCTCTTTGGCCGTGGGCGAATCGTGGACAAGGGGAGTCTGTGTCGCGGCCGTTGGATTCGTCGAAATCGCTCTGAAATATGAGCGTAGGCATGATGAGGTATTATGGTACATGGGGAGTCCTATGATGCTGATTCGCCTTGGTTTCGCAACTCGACCAGTTCAAACGAGTTGCCTAGGGGATATCGTTTCTGAATTCGCCGGAAGCGAATCCCAGAGGAAGTGATTCTCTATGACGGATAAACCCGCCACGTCTTCGCAGGTTGCGGAGATGCAGAACCCTGGCCAGGAAGAACAAGGAAAAACTCTTCGACGCGTCGTCGTATCCTCCTTCCTGGGAAACTTCATCGAATGGTTCGACTATGCGAGCTATTCGTATTTCGCAACGGTCATTGCATTGGTTTTCATGCCATCCGGCGACCCGACCGTTGCTCTTCTTGAGACGTTCGCCGTCTTTGCTCTTTCTTTCTTGATGCGCCCGGTCGGCGCGGTATTCTGGGGCAATATGGGTGATAAGAAGGGTCGCAAATGGGCCCTTACCGCATCTATTTTGCTGATGAGCGGCGCAACGTTCCTTATCGGATGCCTTCCTACATATGCCATGATCGGCCTGCTTGCTCCCGTACTGCTGCTTTTGCTCCGCATGGTGCAGAGCTTCTCTGCGTCGGGTGAGTACGCCGGTGCTGCGACGTTCTTGGCTGAATATGCGCCTACCAACAAGCGTGGACTGTACTGCTCTGTCGTTCCTGCGTCTACGGCCACCGGTCTTTTGTGCGGATCGATGTTTGCAACGGTCATGTATTCCGTCTTCGGCCACGACTCCGCATTCGTCACCGACTGGGGGTGGCGTATTCCGTTCCTGCTGGCAGGTCCGCTGGGTCTTATCACCCACTACATGCGAGAGCACCTCAGCGATTCTCCCGTGTATGCAAAGATGCAGCATGACCTTGAGTCGAAGAAGGGCAACACGGTGCGTGCACCCTTCAGGACGCTCATCAAGAAGCATCCTCGCGTTTTGCTCATTAGCTTTGGCGCATGCATGCTGAATGCTGTCGGATTCTACGCAGTCCTGACGTATTTGCCGAACTATCTCATCGATACGGTTCAATACGATTCCGCTTCGGCTTCGTTGATTACCACGATTTGTCTGGTTGTCTACATCGCATTCATCTTCTTCTCCGGGCATATCTCGGATAAGTTCGGTCGCAAGAAGATGCTCGTCACGGCATGTATCGGTTTTGTTGTCCTGACCATTCCCGCGTTCTATCTGCTGGGTACGAAAGACTTCTTTACCATTCTTGCTGTTGAGTTGGTGATGTGCTTCCTGCTGACGATTAACGACGGTACGCTTTCGAGCTATCTGACCGAGACGTTCCCGACCGACGTGCGCTACTCTGGTTTCGCGTTGAGCTTCAACTTGGCCAATGCGCTTTTCGGCGGCTCTGCTTCGTTTATCTCGATCGGTTTGATTGAAGCAACGGGCAATGCTATTGCTCCGGCATGGTATATGGTAGCTATTTCCGCCATCGCCCTTATCGCAATGCTTCTTTCGCATGAGCACACCGGCAAGGATTTGACCGAAATCGACTAGTTTGGTTTGTTTTCGGGTTGTACGTGCTCGCTTCGATTGCGCCTCTGTTTGAGTTGTTCGGGTGGTAGAGTCTGTTCATCTTATTGAGCCGGTCTTTCAACTCGGTCATGAGGCGGGCCGATGATATTCTGTATCTTCGGTTGGGCGGCGTCTACGCAAGGGCGTGGACGCCGCCTTTTTGTCGTATTGAGCGTATTCATATTCGTACGCATGATTAGGGTCTTATTATGGTTGTGAAGAAAACAACGCAAGAGCCAAAGTCTATAAAGGCTCAGATCACTCGCGCCTCTCTTGTCGTTGCGGCAGCTGCAATTATGCAGGAAGAAGGGCCTTCCGCTGTCACCTACAGAAGCGTCGCAAAGCGGGCGAACACTGCCGCCTCTTCTACGGGGTATTATTTCGATTCCATATCCGACCTTCTCTATGAGGCGGGGGATTACAACATGCGTTCTTGGGCGAGACGTGCCGAATCGGTTGCAGACGAGGCGGAGGAAATGGACGTGGCGTCCTGTCGCGAGCATGTAGTTGATTTGTTTCTATCTGCCTGCATGCCCGCGGATACGGGAACGGCTGCGCCGCATTATATGCAGCTGCTCGCTGCCTCCGAGTCGGGCGCGGTAACGAAAGCTTACCGTGCCGGTCGTATTCGTCTTGATGCTGCAATCGGCAGGATAATAGAACGAGTGGGCCTGAAGGATGTAACCCCTCGTTTCGTCATAGCCCTCGTTGACGGTGCGGCTGTTTCGGCGGTTTCCGAGGGCGAATCGGCCCATCAGCGCGCACGCGATCTTCTTGCGGAATGGGTTTATCCCGTTATGAGGCGAGACGGTCTTTTGGCCGAAGAGCACGGAAGCGGCAATGGCAACTAACGCCTGTTGAGTGCAAAAAACCGGCCGGGAATCATTCCCGGCCGGTTTTGTATTATGAACTTCGCGATAATTAGGGCCTGCGTCAGAAGGCCGTGCCGAATTTGGGAAGCCGTTGAGGCTGCCGCTTGGCAAGGTGTTCGCTGCCAAGGTTCGCATGAAGCGAAATGAAACAGGGCTGCGTTCGGGTGGTATCGAGCAGAATTCCAATTAGGCAATATTGCCGATGAATGCCCTCGTGCGTTCCGATTTCGGATTGTTGAACACCTCGTCGGGGGCGCCGCGTTCAATGACCACGCCGTTTTCCATGAAGACCACATGGTCGGCAACGTCTCGGGCGAAGCCCATCTCATGCGTCACTACCATCATGGTCATTCCCTCGCGAGCAAGCTCTCGCATAACGTCCAATACGCCGCGGACCAATTCGGGGTCGAGGGCGCTTGTCGCTTCGTCGAAAAGCATGACATGAGGGTTCATGGCCAAAGCTCGGGCAATGGCCACGCGCTGCTGCTGGCCGCCCGAAAGACCATCAGGATAGTGGTCCATGCGGTCGCCCAGGCCTACGCGCTGGAGCTGCTCGATGGCGATGCGTTCCGCCTCTTCCTTGGAGCGTTTCAGGACCTTTTCCTGGGCGATCATGACGTTTTTCTTCGCGGTCAGATGAGGGAAGAGGTTGAAGTTCTGAAACACCATGCCAACATGCTTGCGAACCTCGTTGATGTTGGTTTTCTTGTCGGTGATTTCGGTGTCTTCGAAATAGATATGGCCGCTCGTGGGTTCTTCTAGGCGGTTTACGCAGCGGAGCATGGTGGACTTGCCGGAGCCGGAAGGACCCAGGATAACGACCACCTCTCCCTTGTAAACGTCCATGTCGATGCCTTTGAGCACCTCGGTATCTCCATAGCTCTTATGGAGGTCGCGAATGCGGATGATGGATTTCGTCTTATCGATAGCCATGATGAACTCTCCTACAGGTCGGCCGTCTTGATTTCGAGCTCGTCTTTAGCCTGGTTGAGATCGGGGGACCAACCTTGTTTTTTGGTGACGGATTTCGGCTTTTTGTCGGCGGGTTTTTTCTTGATTGCCACTTTGCGGTTGCCGGTGCGGTCTTCCATTGCTCGCGTGATACGGCTCATGGGAAGAGTGACAACAAGGTAGAACATGGCGGCAACGATGTACGGGGTGATGTTTCCGGTGGCTGCCGTGATGGTTTTCGCATACATAACGGTTTCCATGATGCCGACGGCAGCGAGCAGGGAGGTGTCCTTGTACAACAGGATGAGCTCGTTGGTCATGGTGGGAATGACACGACGGAAAGCCTGCGGAGCGATGACGTGAATCATCGTCTGGGCGCCGTTCATGCCCAGGGATCGAGCAGCTTCGAATTGGCCCTTGCTGATGGATTGAATGCCGGCTCGGAAGATTTCGCAAAGGTAGGCGCTTGAGTTGAGGGCCATAACGCAGCAGCCGAGTGCGAAATTGTTCACATTGAGGCCAAGCAGAGGAAGACCGAAGAATGCGATGTAAATCTGCAAGAACATCGGGGTGCCGCGGACGACATTAACGAAGGTGGCCGCAAGCGCGCGAAGGACGCGGAAGCGCGCCATGCGCATAAGGGCGAGGATGAAACCGACCGGAATAGCGCACGGGAAGGAAACGGCGACGATGCCGAGGGCCGTCAGCCAGCCGTTGAAAACATTTGGGATGCTGGTGACGATGATGGCCGGGTCGAAGAAGAGGTGGAGGAACTTGTTGGTGTTCCAGGCTTGGACCCAGGCCTGGTTATTGAGCCATGCAGCAATCTGTTCGGCCGTGCTGATGCCCGCTACCGTGATGACGCCGCCTTGAGGCCCAAGGTCGACGCTTTGTCCGTCGACGGACTCGGTGGAAGCAGATATTTGGAATTCTCCGCCCTCTCCCGGGAAGACCACATTGTAAATCTCTACCAGGAAGGAAACGCCGGCGGGTGCGCCTTCGGGCATGGAGATGACCAGGGTTCCGTCACCAGGCGAGGTGACTTCGGCATTGAGCTCGACACGCTCGAGACCGGAAAGACCCGTGACTTTAGCTTTGTCTGCATTGAATTCCGCGCCTTCAGGGAATGCCAGCGTCACTTTAGAAAGAGACTCTGCTTCGTCAGCGTGTGCGCGCCAGGTAACACGGGTGGGCGTGTCTCCGAGGATGCGGTCGCCGCCGTCCTCGTTGGGTGAAGCAGTGCAGGATTCGACCTCGAGTGCGTAGGCATTATGAGGTGCGGCCGCAAAAAGCGTCATGCCGACGAGAACTGTTGCAAGCGCAACGAGAGCGGCTCGAATGATGCGTTTTGCGGTCGATGGTGCTGAGGTTGCATAAGAGCAGGTGCCCATGACGATCGTGCCTTTCTGACGGTTTCGGACTTGGCGTTCGGGGCGCATTGCGTCCATGGGGCGCACGTTTGCTGTCGTGCGCCCCATGGACGCAGCTGCCGCGCGCTTGTAGGTGATGCGGCAGCTGCATGGAGAAGGAATGTGCTAGGCGTTGGTGCCGAACCATTTCTGGTTCAGCTCGTCGATGGTGCCGTCGGCTTCAAGCTGGGCGATGGCGTCATCAATAGCGGCGGTGAGGTTCGGATTGTCCTTGCTGATTGCGATGCCGTACTGCTCGCCCGTGGGGATTTCCTTCACGACCTGGCAGTCGGAATAGGCCACCTTGATGTAGTAGTCGGCGACGGGCTTGTCAAGAACGACGGCAGCAACCTGACCGGACTGAAGGGCGGCGAACACCGCGGGGTATTCATCGAACGCAACAATCTCCTGATCATCGGTCAGGTTCTCCTTGGCCCAGTCAAGGCCAGTGGTTCCCGTTTCGGCACCGATGCGCTTGCCTGCCATCATGGATTCGTCCGTGATGTCCGAGCCGTTAAGGACGACGATGCACTGGTTGGTGTCGCAGATTGGGGTGGAGAAGTCGACTTCCTCTTCGCGCTGCGGCGTGATGGTGAATCCGGAGACGCCCACGTCAGCGGTACCGCCGGCAACGATGGCAGGAATAATGGTGTCGAACTTCATGGTGGGGAGGTAGTTGCACTCGAGCCCCATTTTTTCAGCGATGGCGTTCATGAGGTCGACCTCGAAGCCTTCCACGGTGCCGTTGTTGAGGTTTTCAAACGGCGGGAAGTCGAGGGAGGCGGCAACGGTGAGCTTGCCGTCTTCGACCAGGGTGTAGCTTCCGTCCGCCGCAGGCTCTGCCGGGGTGTCGGTCTCGGCCCCGCCGGAGCAGGAGGCCATCAGTGGCAGGGCGCACAGCGATGCGGCTGCCATGGCGAGGAAGAGGAGCTTCTTCATCTTCATATGTATCCTTTCTATGCAGGGCAGGTATACCGAAGCGGCACAAGGCCGCGGTCGGACGAACGGTGCGCCATGCGACGCTGAAAAAGAGATGATTGCTGGAGTAAATGCCAAGTATTAGAGGGCTAAATGAATAAATCTTATGCACCTACACAATAAAAAAAGCGGTGTTGAATAGGTGTTTTGTATTTTCAAGCTCAATATTTTTGTGCAGTCTAACAAAAATATAGTGAAGATATTATGTACCACGGTACTCCATTTTGCAATAGTGGTTTTGACGCAAGAGAGTAAATGTCTGGTTTTATGCGCAATACATGCATGAAAATAAAGGAAGAAAACGTCGTGGTTTTTCGAAAAAGGCAACAGTTTTACCAGGTAAATCAGGCGCATTAGTTCATGGAGAACGTTTTTGCGGCAGAAAACATTTTTCTGCATACAAATGAGGGAAAAATGACGAATAATGCACGCGATCGGTAAGCGGCGTAGAGCGGGGCGGGTGCGGTCGTCTTGCGCCAGTGCTGCTGCGGGGTAAGGCGATGAATATGACGGCGGCGTAACGAATGAGAAGAAACGAGGCGAAACCCCATGATTTTTCTTGCATCCGCTGTCGGCGATGGTACTATTGCTATCAGTTAGCACTCGGAGTCGTGAAGTGCTAGCACTCACGAAGCCCCATTACTAAGGGTAGCTAGAGAGAGGACAAGAATATGAATCTCAAGCCTTTGGGCGATCGCGTCATCATCAAGCGCGACGAAGCTGAAGAGACCACCGCTTCCGGCCTGTACATCGCTTCCGCTGCCAAGGAAAAGCCCCAGAGCGGCATCGTTCTGGCAGTCGGCGAGGGCAAGCTCGATAAGGACGGCAACCTGGTTCCCGTTCCCGTTAAGGTTGGCGACCGCGTTTTGTACGGCAAATTCGGCGGCACTGAGGTCACCGTTGATGACGAGGAAGTAGTTATTCTTCGCTCCGAAGACCTCTACGGCGTTTATACCGACTAAATCCGGGTTTTCCCGCTCTTCATCGGCCGTGGTCGCATGGCGATGGCCGATATGCTTATGTTTCACAAAGGAGTGAATTTCCATGGCAAAAGATATTCAGTTTGATACCGACGCACGTGGCGCTCTTGCTGCAGGCGTCACCAAGCTGGCCGACGCTGTCAAGGTTACCCTTGGCCCCAAAGGTCGCTATGTTGCTCTCGAGCGCACCTACGGCGCTCCCCTGGTAACCAATGACGGCGTTACCGTCGCCAAAGAGGTTGAGCTTCCCGATCCTGTCGAGAACATGGGCGCTCAGCTCGTCAAAGAAGCTGCCACTAAGACCAACGACGTCGCAGGTGACGGTACCACCACCGCAACGCTTCTCACCGACGTCCTGGTAAGCGAGGGCCTGCGCAACATCGCTGCGGGCGCTAACCCCATCTCCATCCGTGCAGGTATCGAGAAGGCTGCCAATGCTGTCGTCGGCGCCATTGCTGAAGACGCCATTCCTGTTTCCACCAAGGAGCAGATCGCTTCCGTCGGTGCTATTTCCGCACGTGACGACCAGACCGCCGACGGCGTTGGCGAGAAAATCGCCGAGGCTATGGAGGTCGTTGGCAAAGACGGCGTTATCTCTGTCGAAGAGTCCCAGACGTTCGGCATCGAGATCGAGGTCGTCGAGGGCATGCAGTACGACCGCGGCTACATCTCTCCCTACATGGCTACCGACATGGAGCGTATGGAGGCCGTTCTCAAGGATCCCTACATCCTGCTGACCGACCAGAAAGTCACCTCCATCCAGGATATCCTCCCCATTCTCGAGGCCATCAGCAAGCAGGGCCGCCCGCTGCTCATCGTTGCTGAGGACGTCGAGGGCGAGGCTCTCTCCACCATCCTCCTGAACCGTCTGCGCGGCACCTTCACCTGTGCTGCCATCAAGGCTCCTGGTTTCGGCGACCGTCGCAAGCGCATCCTCGAGGACATCGCTGTCGTCACCAACGGCCAGGTTATCGCTCAGGACTTCGGCCTGGTTCTCGGCGAGGCTACGCTGGACATGCTCGGCACCGCCAAGACCGTCAAGGTCACCAAGGACTCCACCGTCATCATCGACGGCGCTGGCGACAAGCAGGCTATTGCTGATCGCTGCGAGCAGATTCGCGCAGAGCTTGAGCGCACCGATTCCGAGTTCGATCGCAAGAAGATGAACGAGCGCCTTGCTAAGCTTTCCGGCGGCGTTGCCGTCATGAAGGTCGGCGCTGCAACCGAGTCCGAGCTCAAGGAGAAGAAGAGCCGCATTGAAGACGCTCTTCAGGCAACCCGCGCTGCTGTCCAGGAGGGCATCATCGCAGGCGGCGGCGTCGCTCTTGTCGACGCTATCCCGGCTCTCGACAACGTTGAGTGCGCAAACCACGACGAGCAGGTCGGCGTTGACATCGTCCGCAAGGCCCTCGAGGCCCCCATGCGCACCATCGCTCAGAATGCTGGCATGGAAGCCGGTATTGTGATCGAGAAGGTGAAGGCTCTGCCCAAGGGCGAGGGTCTGAACTTCGCATCCGGCGAGTATGGCAACATGATCGACATGCAGGTTTCCGACCCCGTGAAGGTTACCCGCACCGCTCTGCAGTCCGCAGTTTCTGTTGCAGGCCTTATCCTCATCACCGAGGCCACCATTTCCGAGATCCCGAAGGAGGGTCCGGACCTGTCCGCTCTCGCAGCCGGTAACGGCGGCGGCATGGGCGGCATGATGTAGGCTCCATGCTTACGCTGAAATCCAATGCATGAGAAAGAGGTCGCGCTTCGGCGCGGCCTCTTTCTTTGCGCAGTAGAAATCTTGTTGAGGAAGGATGCGATGCTGAGGAATGCGGTGTCGGCCCGCGCATTCGTCCGTGATCATATGTTCTCGAGCCTGATTTAGCCAATCAACTGGCTTTGAAAAGGCGCATAATGCGTTTTTTCATGTCATGTATCTCCTAGTCATCGTCTCACGCATTCTGCGTTAGCGCATGCCGTACGAAAAATTTTCTTCCGAATGAGCCCCTTTCACGCACCGCGCAGTTTTCGCCTGCGTCCCATGCCGTTGTACCGTCTGCTTGGCCGCGAAAGCGCCGGATGCGAAACGATTCATGATCATGAAGGGGGATGGCATGAACGATTGGGATTTGCGCAATGCGGAATACGGCCGCGATGTTTCTTGGGGGGATGCCGACGACGGCATTGAGAGCGACAACGGCATGCTTGATCCCGCCGAGACGGATCTTGCATCGTCCGAAGCAACGCCTGAGAAGCCCAATGCGGGTGCTTGGTCTCAGGAGAAATGTCTCGACTTTCTTGAACGGGAAGTCTGTCGTCATCCTTTAAACAGGGAGCTTTTGTACAAAACTCTCGAACTTTGCCTTGATCCTTTGGAATTGAGCGCTCTCGAACAGCGCATGCTCTCGTTCCCCGAAGCAGCCCAAGCAACCCAGGACCCTTATCACCTTGTATGCCTCCTCGAGGATGCGGGCGGTTTACGCCGCACGGAGCTCGATGGAGAAGGCCGCGAGGTTACCGACCTGCAAAAGAGGGAGTCGACTGAAGACGAGGCGGACGATCTTGTGGCTTCGGTTCTATTCGAGACCACCGAAACGGGCAGGACGTTCGTGCGTCAGCACGATCCGCGACGTCGCTTCGCCGAACTTCTCGACGCCGAACCTGTTCGTAAAAACTGCTATATCGAACTGCTCGGCTTTTGCAACGAGCGCCCCCGACCTTACACCGAAATAGAAACGCTTCTTCGCAGCAACGCAGTGCTGCTTTCCGAGAAGAAATCTGGCCTGCCGTTGCAGCCGAGCGTGTTCGTCGACAAGCTTGAGCGTGCGGGGATCCTTGAATGGCGCGATGGCTGGTCGTTGTCGCAGGAGGGGAGGGGATGCCTGGACGCTTTGAGAGGTGAGTAAGGATAACGTTTCTGAAATCGATAGGAGGAATGATGCAAGAAAGAAACTTGACGCGTCGTTCTTTCGTGCAGGCTGCAACTCTTGCTGGCGCAGCTGCCGCAATCGGCGTATCGATGCCGAACGCCCTTGTTGAAACCGAACCGGCCTATGCCGACGAGCCCGTCGAGACGAAGGTCGTCAAGACGTCGTGTCACGGGTGCATCCAGATGTGCCCCGTGCGTGCTTATATCGAAAACGGTGTAGTGGTCAAGCTCGAAGGCAATCCGGACGCGCCCGTGAGCAGGGGTTCCTTATGCCTGAAGGGCCTCAATCAGCTGCACACCATGTACAGCCCTCGCCGCGTTCTGCATCCCTTGAAGCGTGCAGGGCAGCGTGGCGAAAACAAGTGGGAGGTCATCTCCTGGGATGAGGCGCTCGACCTGGCGGCCGAGCAGATCACGAGCACCATTGATAAGTACGGTCCATATTCGTTTTTCGCCAGTGTCGGTGGAGGCGGCTCCTATTCGTTCATGGAGGCAATGACGCTTCCTATGGCCTTCGGATCGCCCACGGTGTTCGAGCCTGGTTGCGCCCAGTGCTATCTTCCCCGTTATGCCATGGCAAAATACATGTACGGCGGCAACGACCAGTCCGTTGCCGACAACGCCGTGCAGGAAATCTTCAAGGTGGAAGACAACAAGGCGGACACCGTGGTTCTCTGGGGCGCTCAGCCTTCGGTGAGTCAGACGGCCGAATCAGGCCGCGGTATGGCCGAGCTGCGCGCACAGGGCGTCAAGACAATCGTCGTAGACCCCAACTTCAGCCCTGATGCGCAAAAGGCCGACGTGTGGCTTCCTGTCCGTCCCGGTACCGACACGGGCCTGCTTCTGTGCTGGTTCCGCTACATCTTCGAAAACAAGCTCTACAACGAGGAGTTCACGAAGTTCTGGACGAATCTGCCGTTCCTGATCGACCCCGATACCAAGCTCCCCGTCAAAGCCGAAGAGCTATTCGAAGACTTCGTCTCGCCGACTCCTGAGAACACGCCCGCCTACGTGTGCGTCGATGCTGCATCGGGCGAACCGAAGCCATTTGTGTTCTCACTCCCCGAAAACGCCGATGTGGACCCCGAAATTTTCGCAACGGTGGAAATCGATGGCAAACAGTACAAGTCTGCCGGCCAGATTTATAAAGAAGAGGCCGAACCGTGGACGCTTGAGCACACCGCCGAGAACTGTTGGCTTCAGGCCGACAAGATCGAAGAGGCCGTCAAGTTGTACACAGGCGCAAGCGTTGCGGGCATTGTCAACGGCGTTGCGTCGGACATGACCGAATCGGCGAGTCAGGTTCCGCTCGGATGCATGGGTCTCGATGCCATCATGGGCTATGTCGACATTCCTGGCTGCACGATGACGCAGTACGGCACAGGCGTAGTGGCCAATCCCACGAGTCGTCCGGTCACTTACCACAACGGCTTCGATGGCATGTTTTCCGACATGTATGGCTGCGGCGCCGTGGTTGGGCTATCGGACGAGGAAAACGCAGAGCGCATCGCCTCGTTCGACCCTGCGGTGCAAGAGCAGTTTGGCAGGCTCCTGCTCGACCGTCTAGGTATGAAAGATCACAAGGGCCTCTACACGTGGTGCCACTCGCATATCCCCACCGTGCGCGAGGCGATTGCCACGGGCGAGCCGTTCAAACCGCGTGTGTGGTTCGATATGTCGGGCAACAAGCTTGCTATGCTCGGCAATGCGAAGTCGTGGTATGACGTGTTCCCTGAAATCGATTTCATAATCGGACAGTATCCCATGCTGACGTCGTTCCATGTGGAGGCGGCCGACCTGGTGTTCCCCGTGCGTGAATGGCTCGAAGAGCCCATGGTGAACATGACGCAGCTTAACACCTCGTGGCTCCAGAACGAATGCGTGCATATCGGCGAGACGGTTTCCCACAGCATTCCCGCAGCGCAGGTAATCGCGCGCTGCAAGGAGAAATGGGGCGGCACGATGCCGGGGCTGACTCCGGGCTATATCGGCAGCGCGACCGAGGCCGAGGTGAAGGAAAGCGTGGCGGCCACGTTGCAGGCTCCAAGCTGGGAAGAGCTTATCAACAATACCGACAAGTACGTCCCGTGCGTCATTCCGCCCGAGGACTACTGGCACTACAAGCAGTACGAAACGATTGTGGACGATGGACTGCCTGCGGGGTTTGGCACCGAGTCGCGTAAGTTCGAGGTGTATTGCACCCTTCTGCTCAAGATGGCGCGTACGGGATACCCCTTCTGCTATCCGTACGAGCAGGAAGCCTGTGCCGACTACAGCCCGATCTGCACCTATATCGAGCCTGCGGAAAGCCCGCTCGATGACGACGAATACCCCTTTGTTCTCACGAGCGGACGAGTGCCGTATTTCCATCACGGAACCATGCGCCATGCGGCGTTCGCCCGCGAGCTGTTCCCGACGGCGGAGATTCGCATAAACACCCGCACGGCTGCCGAACTGGGCATCAGCCATATGGATTGGGTGAAGGTGTCGAGCCGCCGCGGCGAAGTACATGCCCGTGCGTACCTGACCGAAGGCGTCGCTCCGCGCACGGTATGGATGGAGCGCTTCTGGAATCCTGAATGCTACGACGAGTCCCAGCCGAACAAGACGGCCGGCTGGCGCGAGTGCAACGTCAACGTGCTCACGAAAAATGACGCGCCGTTCAATGAAGTGTTCGGGTCGTACACCAACCGCGGCTTCACGGTGAAAATCGAGAAGTCGGAGAAGCCTTCGAATGTATGGGTCGAGCCGCATGAGTTCGAGCCGTTCATGCCGACGCTTCAGAGCGAACCGCAGACGAAGGATGTGTTCTGATGAAAAGATGTCTTGTTATCGACCTCGACCGTTGCTCCGGATGCGATTCCTGCGTCGTCGCGTGCAAGCACGAAAACGGAATCGACCTGGGAAATTACTGGAACAGGGTCGTTCCTGTCGGGCCGACGGGTACGTTTCCCGACATCGAGCAGTATTGGCTGCCCGTTCAATGTCAGCAGTGTGAAAACCCCCAATGCGTGCACGTCTGTCCTACGGGGGCGTCGTATCGCGACGAGAAGACCGGGGTCGTGCTCGTGGACAAGGATAAGTGCATCGGGTGCCAGTATTGCATGATGGCTTGCCCTTACGGTGTGCGCATCCTCAACAAGAAAACCAATGTCGTCGAGAAGTGCACGCTGTGCAGCCATCTGACCGCTGACGGATCGGGCATTCCCGCCTGCGTTCACAACTGCTGCTGCGGTGCGCGTTATTACGGCGATTTGGACGATCCAGAAAGCGATGCGTCGAAGGCGGTTGCGGCGGCGCTGGCCAAGGACAGCGAAAGCGTCCACCATCTCCCCGACCCGGGCGATTCCCACCCCGCAACGGTGTATATCCTCTCGAAGAAAACTGCGGAATGGAAGGGGCTGGTGTAAATGAGCATCCAATGGCCCTTGTTGGTATTCAGCCTTTTGACAGGCAGCGGCGGCGCGCTGCTTGCATTCACGGGCGTGGCCGAGGCGACGGGCGTCGCCAAGAAGACGCGCAACGCCGCCGTCGCCTGTGCGCTGGTCTTGCTGGTAGTGGGAGGCTGCGCAAGCGTTGTGCACCTTGCCCAGCCGGCGAATATCATGGCTGCTGCCGCCAACGTGTTCAGCTTCTCGGGCATTTCCGTCGAGCTGATCATGCTCGGCGTCAACGTGATCGTGGGCGTGGCGTATCTGATCGCCTCGCGTAAGGAAGCGTCGTCTTCGGTGATGCGGGGAATTGCCGTGGTCGGAGTCATCGCGGGCGTCGTCATGACGTTCGTCGTCGGCAATGGTTACGTCATGCAGTCTCAGCCGAACTGGAACACCGTCCTGCTTCCCCTCGCATACATGGGAAGCGGCCTTGCCTGCGGCGGCGCGCTGTACTGTGCGATTATGGCCGCCTTCAAGGAGGATATCGCCGAATTCAAGCTCGTCGGCGTCGTGGCGATTGTCGCCATCGTCATCCAGCTTGCGGCGTGTGCCGCCTACGGGGCAGTCGTCGCATCGGCGATCGACGCGGCTCTGTACTGGGGCGGCTGCGTCGGCGTCGGTTCGGTCGTGGCCCTGGCGTGCGCGATCTTCGCCCGCAAGACGCCTCTTGCGTGGTGGGCCGTCTTCGCGGCGGCGCTCGTCGGCGGTATCGCGCTGCGTGCGGCCATGTGGCTTGCTGGCACGGGATTCATCGACATGTTCTCCCTTGCGGCAGGAAGGGCCGTGCTCGGCGTATAGCGGCGAACGGGCGTTTTCGATGCGACGGTATTGAGGGTGCGGCGTCGGCGTTTCGGGGCGGGCCATCGCGGCCGCTTCGGCCTCGGTTGCGCCGACGCCGCCGGGTTTTGCGAGATGGTGATTGGTATGGCAGGAAGTGCATTGCAGGAAAAAGAGCACGGCGTGCAGGCGGTCGACGCATGCGGGTCTGTGGCCGCCGATGCGGACGTCGAGGCCATGGGCGCGGCTTTGAAAGGCAGATCGGCGTTTTATCGCATGATATCCGCCCTTTATTTCAAACCCCTTTCCCAGGAGCAGATCGACCGCATGGCCCAGGCCGATTTCTCAGCCTATGAAAGCGTCAACGAGGCGTTCGACAAGGGGCTTGCGGACATCGGGCGCATGCTGCGCAAGCGCAACACCGGCACCAGGCAAGACCTCGCCGTCGATTTCACCGCCGCCTTCGCGGGAACGTCGAGCTGGGAAGGCCGCTATGCAGTGCCGTATAAGTCGGTGTTCACCAGCGACGAGGGCCTGATGTACCAGGACGGCTACCGCGAGGTCTTCTCTGCTTTCAAGCAGAACTGCGTCCGCCGCCGCGACGGGCTCGATTATCCGGACGACCATCTCTCGTTCATGTGCGAGTTCATGGCGATTCTTTCCGACCATGCGGAAAGCCATATGCGCGCGGGCGAGTGGGTGAAGGCGCGCAAAGACCTCGAGACATCGCGCGATTTCCTCGATGCGCACATCATGTCGTGGTTCGCCGATTTCTCCGACCTGGCGCAAAAGATCCTCAAGGGCCGCTTCTACCGCGGAGTCCTTGAGATGACGGAAGGCTTTTTCGAGCTCGATCGCGATGTGATGCGCGAAATGCTCGAGGAGGTGGAGGCAAGGAGGGCGGCATGAACGACGAAAGCGTGAAAGCCACGGAATCGCAAACGTCGCCTGAGGCCGTTTCCGAAAAGCCCGAAAGCGCCGAGGGGCGCGCCCATGCGCCTTCGAGGCGAATGTTCGTGGCCGGGGCCCTGAGCGTGGCGTCTTTGTTCGCCCTTGGCGGCGCCGGCAAGGCGATTGCGGGGCAGCAGGTGCTCATGCGTCCCCCGGGCGCCCAAGATGAGGCGCGCCTTTGGGGCGCATGCATCAAATGCGACCGCTGCCGAAGCGTGTGCCCCGAAGGCGTGATCGACGTGGCCCACCTTGAAGACGGGCTGGTCAATGCGCGAACCCCCGTGATGGATTTCAAGAAGGGATACTGCACGTTTTGCGACGGCGCATGCAAATGCGCCGAGGTGTGTCCCACCGAGGCCATACGGTTCGGCTTCGATCCCGCCCGCAACAAGATCGGCATGGCCGTGGTCGATTCCGAGGAATGCCTGCTGTATCGCAGCGGCTCGGGGCGTTGTTCGAAGGAGTGCATCGACGCGTGCACCTACGAGGCCTTATCCGTCGACGACTCGGGGTATCTTCGCGTCGATGTCGATGCGTGCAACGGGTGCGGGGCATGCGAGCATGCCTGCCCCTCGTCGTCTTACGGGTCGTATACCGGCTCGTCGAGGCGCGGAATCAATATCGAAGCGTGGGGAGGCGATGCATCGTGAGCGCGAATCGCGGACATGACGAGCAGCAGCGGCCCGGCAAGACGGGCCGTATGAAAACGTCGACGAAGCGCACGGTCGTCTTCGTGGTCGTGTTCGTGCTCGTCGGCGTAGGGCTGGCGTTTTCCACGGGCACGGGAACCCTTTCGGCCATCGGCGTCGGGCAGATTGCCGCGATCTGCCCCCTCGGGGCACTCGAGGCCATGTTCGGTGCATGGGCCTTCCTGCCGCGTGCGTTGCTGCTGTTCGCAGGCATCGCCCTTGTCGCGATTGTGTTCGGAAAGGCCTTCTGCGGCTGGGTGTGCCCCGTTCCGCATTTCCAGCGCTTCTTCACGACGAAGAAGGCGAAGGCGGCCGAACACGACGAACGCGTCCAGGCTGCGAAGAAATCCATTGTCGCATGGCGCGAAGGATGCGAAGAGCGCACGAAGCCTGCGCTCGATTCCCGCCATGCGGTTTTGGGCGCGACGCTGCTTTCGGCGGCCGTGTTCGGGTTCCCGGTGTTCTGCCTGATCTGCCCGGTCGGGCTTACGTTCGCCACGTTCATCCTGATGTGGCGGTTCGTCCAGTTCAACGAGCCCACGATCGGTCTTCTGGTGTTTCCCGCGATCCTCATCGTGGAATTCGTCGTCTTGCGTCGATGGTGCCACAAGATCTGCCCCCTCGGCGCCTTGCTGTCGCTTCTTGCGCGCGGCAACAAGACTTTCAGGCCGACGGTCGATCGTTCGCTGTGCCTGCGCTGCGACGGCGTGGCGTGCGAAACGTGCGCGTCGGTCTGTCCCGAGCATATTGACCCGTACGCCGATGCGGGCGAGCGCTCCATGGTCGAATGCACGAAATGCAAGACCTGTGCGCAAGCATGCCCGGTGTCGGCCATCCGTTTCCCCTTGCGTCCGGCCGCGATGCGCGATGCCTCGTCTCAGAATCGTGGCGAGGCAACGCTTGAAAAGAGCGACGCGGCATCGTCCGAAAACGCATCGAGGCCTTATTAGCACGCCTCGGTCAACCCCTCTCTGCGCCCTTTCGCGGCATGTTGTCGTGGGGGCGCTTTCTTTTTTGTGTGTGCTCGACCCTGCTTGGCGGCGGATTACGGCCTTGACGGTCGTTTGTTGCGCGCGATATTTTGGAAGAGCGCTTGCGTCTCGAAGGGGGGATGTATGATTCGAGATTCCCGCATTGCGAATGATCTGACGGCCGCCTGGCCCTCGCTGCCCTATATCGCTTTGGGTGTTTGGCTTGCCTGGGCCTATCTTGCGTATAGCGGGTCGATGTGGCTTTCCGACGTGGAAACGAATGGTGCGAACATCGCGGGGTTCTACATCGCCTCGACGGTCTCGTTCGCAATCGCTATGCTTGCTGCTCCGCTGAAGACGCCTTTCATCGAGCGCTTGCTGCAAAGTGATGCCTGCGCGCTCGGGGCGGGGTTGTCCGCCTCGCTGGGATGTGTCATGGTTATCCTTGCGGGTTCGTATTATCTTGCGGTTTCGGATCTTTTCTATCCGGGCGCTTGTTTGACCGGCGTTGCGACGTCGTTTCTGGGCTTGCGCTGTGCCAGGCTGTATGCGGGGCTCGTACCGAGGAAGGCCATTCTTTACACGGCTCTTTCGCACGTCGTGATCGCATGCGTGTATTTCGTCGCCATGGGAGCGCCCCAGTGGCAGCCTGTTGCGGGTGGTCCGTCTTTGATGGGAATCATCGCGCTTGTTGGCCTGCCCGTCGTGACGGCGCTGCTTGCCTGTCTTCCCGCCATGGTGCCAGGCAAAGACCATGCGGTAACGACGGATAGAAAAGACGTGCCGCCGGTATTTTGGAAGATGGTCGTCGCCATCTTCGTGTTCGCATTGGTTGAAAATTCCGTGAGGGCGAATATCGTCTACGTGATGCCGCCCGAGGTCACCCAGGACACCAATGCGGTTCTCATGATCGTGCGCATCGCGATGGCCGCCGTCTTGGCGTTCATGGCGATGCTCGAGCGCAAGATCGACTTCGGCCGCATCTATTCGTTCGTCATGGTCGCAGCCGTCGTCTTCGTTGCGTTCGTTCCAGTCTTCGGGCCTTTGAACGTGGGATGGGGCATGTCGGTTTCGGCGGTATCGGTGGTTTTCGAGTTCGTCATCTGGTGCATTCTGGCTTTCGTGGCGTTTCAGAAGCGGATTTCGTCCATCGTGGTGTTCGGCTTCGGATACGGAAGCTTCATGCTCGGCAGCGCCTTGGGGTGGATGGGAAGCATCTATGTCATCCCCTTGATTGCGGGGCCGTCTTCTCAGTTCGCGGTCTATCTCGTGTTGGCTCTGACGGTGCTCGGGTGCGTGTTCGTCCTGTTTTCGGAGCGCGATTTCGATAGGCTTTTCTCGCCCGAAGGCGACCAGGAAAGCCTCGAGCGCCTTTTCGACATCGAGCCTTTTCATGGTGTTGATGCGAAAAAAAGCCCCTTCTGCGCAATCATTGAGCGTGCGTGCGAGAAATACGAGCTTACTTCTCGGGAAAGTGATGTGCTGCGCTATCTTGCTATGGGCTATTCTGCTGATGCCGTGTCGGAAAAGCTTGGCATTTCATGGAACACGGTGCGTACGCATTCGCGTAATATCTATACAAAAATGGGAGTCCATTCTCGCCAGGAGCTTATCGAGGCCGTTGATTGCATGAGGCGCGAGAGCGAATCGCGCCGTTCCTGACGAATCAAACCGGCAAGTTCTAGGCTCAGCCGTCTTCTCGATCAATGCGCAATGGGGAAGCGTGCACGACGGCAAGCAGGCGGGTGCGAGAATGCCAGATGCTCAGAATCTATTTCACGCCAAGAAGCGCACGGAGCTCTTTACGATTTGAGATGCCGAGCTTTTCGTAGATATGGCGCGTATGCGTCTTGAGGGTTCCTTCGGCTATGAACAGCTCGCGTTCGATTTGCGGGCCGTTCATTCCCTGCGCATAGAGGCGAAGGATTTCGTCCTCCCGAGGGCTGAGCTTATGTTTCGAGGAAAGGTGGTCGCGCAGCGTCGTGCGGGCTTCCTCCCTGCCCCAGACAACGAAAATCTGCATGGCGTTTTTCAGGCAGAACAGCAGGAGCACCATGATGCCGAACCGCTTCGAAATATCGTAGAGCATAAGCGCGATGAGCAGCGTCATGAACGAATATCCCGCGGAAATCATGTAGCTTGACACAACCGTTCCGAGGAATCCTTCGCTGGGGATAAGCAGGAATCCGCAGAGAGTGAGCGGCAGGGCCGATTTCACAAGCGCATTAAGGCTGATGCGGTCTGAGAGGAAGTACACGAATCCTGCGAACGCCATCATGGCCATGGCGGTTGAGATGGAGGAGTGCATTCCTGCGCCTTCGGTTAGCTGATGGGAGGGTCGAAAGCGCACGATGGGGAAAGAGCCGAAGGCACATGAGGGGCGAGGTTAGTCGTTCGCCCCCGTGATGGCGTTCATGATGGCGCTTACGATGCTGATGACGATACTTGCCACGAAGGCGCTTCCGAAGGTTGCGATTTCAAAGCCAACGTCAAAGAGCCCGTTTGCAAGCCAGGACGCAAGGTAAAGGACGAAGGTGTTGACCACGATGCAGAAGATTCCTAGGGTCAAAAACGAAATAGGAAGGCTAAGAACCTGCAAAAGCGGCTTGATGGACATGTTGAGCAGCGAAAGGAGCAGCGACAGAATCATCACGCCCGCCCAGGTTTCCATGGTGGAGGCTATCTCGATACCGGGGACGAGCCAAACGGCGGCGGCGACGGCAATGGCGGTGACGATCCAACGAAGAATGAATTTCATGGCGACCTCCTGGTCCAAAAGAAGGCAATAGGCACGCTTTTCTGTGCACGTGATGCCGTAAGTTTATGTATAGCCTAGGGCATGGTTTCTGTTTCGGCTCAATCTGGTTTCGTTTCGTTACAATGGAGCAATGGATACTCGTATGAAAAAACACAGTCAGAAAAACCGCAAGAATTCGTCTGGCCGGTCGAATCGGCGCGTTCGCCGTCCGCAGGCTCCTTCGCGTGAGGCGATTCTTGCGAAGGGTGGCCTGTATTGCCCTATCGATGGGAGATGCGGCGGCTGCATGCTGCTCAGCGTTCCTTATAATCAGCAGCTTCGTTCCAAGCAGGCCGAAATGGAGGCTCTTTTCGCCGATCTGCTCGACGGCGATACTTGCATCCGTCCTATCGTTGGCATGAAGGACCCCCGCCATTACCGCAATAAGGTCGTTTCTCCTTACGTGGGCGTGTACGACAAGAAGGCGCGCCGACGCCGCGTGCTGTGCGGCATGTATGAACGAGGGACGCACCGCGTCATAGATTCGCGCGAATGCCTGATCGAGAATCAGGAGGCGAAGCGCATTATCCTCGCCATTCGCGACCTCATGCCGAAGTTTGGCATAGCGCCCTATGACGAAGACGCCGATACGGGCTTTCTTCGCCATGTGCAAGTGCGTGTGGGCCATGCGTCCGGCGAGGTCATGGTGACGCTTGTCACGCGCGAGGATACGTTTCCGGCGTCGAAGGCGTTTGTGCGTGCCCTGATAAAGATGTACCCCTCCATCACCACGGTGGTGCAGAACGTCAACACGCGCCAGACCAATGTGATTATGGGTGATAAAGAACGTACGCTGTACGGCCCCGGGTTCATTCTCGATTCTTTGTGCGGGCTCTCCTTCCGTATTTCGTCAAAATCGTTTTACCAGGTCAATGTAGAGCAGACGGAGGCTCTGTATACGCGCGCCGTTGAAATGGCCCGGTTGACGGGCGCCGAGACGGTGATGGACGCGTATTGCGGCACGGGAACGATCGGGCTTGTTGCTGCGCGCGGCGTATCGGGCGGGCCTGGTGCGGCCCGCGTTATCGGCGTGGAAGAACGCCCCGATGCCGTGGCGGATGCGCGCAATAATGCGAGGCATAACGGTGTTGCAGCGGCCGAATTCGTCGCTGACGATGCGGGCGCGTTCATGCGTACGCTGGCGGCTCGCGGCGAAGAGCTTGACGTGCTGCTGATGGATCCGCCGCGCAGCGGATCGACGCCCGACTTCTTGAAGGCGGCGTGCACGTTGGCGCCGCATAGAATCGTCTATATATCGTGCAACCCGAAGACGCAGGCGCGGGATGCGGAGTATCTTGTTGCGCACGGGTATCGCATCGACGAAATGCAGCCTGTGGATATGTTCCCGCATACGCCGCATACCGAAAACATTCTTTCATTCGAGAGAGTGGGAAATTCGTCGAGATAAAGCATGGATCCGTATGGGGATCGATCGCATTTACGCAAGAAAGCGGAGGTCGTTATGACAGAACATGTGAGTGCAACCATTGGAGAAACGCCGCTGATCAAGCTCGAGCGACTGAGCGAAGAAGTTGGCGCAACGGTGTACGTGAAGTTCGAGGCCTCCAACCCGGGGGGTTCGATTAAGGATCGCGCCGCAATGAACATGATCGATGCGGCGGAAGCCCGCGGGGAGATTGCCCCTGGTCGCAGTGTTTTGGTTGAGCCGACCAGCGGCAATACCGGTATCGGCATCGCGATGATCGGGGCGGCTCGCGGGTACGATGTGGTGCTGACCATGCCTGAATCCATGAGCAAAGAGCGCCGCATGCTGCTTGCCGCATACGGCGCAAAGCTCGTGCTTACGCCCGCCGCCGAAGGCATGGCGGGCGCGCTGGCCGAAGCCGAACGCATTGAGCGCGAAACGTCTGGTGCGTGGATCGTCGGGCAATTCACCAACCCCGACAATCCTGCGGCGCACGAAAAGACCACCGGTCCCGAAATCAAGAAGGCCCTCGGCGGCGTTAATCCCGATTACGTGGTTGCCGCAGCGGGCACGGGCGGCACGGTTTCGGGTGTAGCCCACTTCTTCAACGGACATGGTAAATTCCGTCCTGGCGGCCTGGTGGACTTGGTGGGAGAGCGCGTTCGCATCTATGCTGTAGAACCTGATGAGAGCCCGCTTATTTCTCAGTCGCTTGCGGGCGAGGAGCTGACGCCGGCTCCTCATGGCATTCAAGGAATCGGAGCGAACTTCGTTCCCGAAACGCTTGACCTTGACGTTTTGGACGGTGCGTTGCGCGTTACGACGGAAGAAGCATATGAGCAGGCTCGTTATATGGCAAACGTCGAAGCTCTTCTGGTGGGCATTTCGAGCGGAGCTAATATAGCAGGCGTTCGCAAATTGATCGAGCAGCATCCTGAAGCGAAGGGTTCGACCATCGTGACCTTCGCGGTCGATACAGGAGAGCGGTATCTTTCTACATCTTTGTTTGAATAAGGTGATAACTATAAATAATGTATCAAGTGTAAAAAGGATACTAATGGAGAAAATAGACATTGTCCTCGCAAGCGGGAGCCCGCGCAGGAAGGATCTCATGGAGCGCGAAGGCGTGGAATTCACCGTTCGCGTTTCTGAAGTGGATGAATCTTTGGAGCCAGACCTTTTAAGGCAGCCGGAAGAGGCGGCTAAAAAACTGGCGGAGCGCAAAGCTCGAGCCGTTCTAGAGGAAATGCTCAATGAGGCATATGTGGGAACGGCCATGGTGGTTGGCGCTGACACTATGGTGGTTGCCGACGGCGTTATCTACGGAAAGCCCGAGGACGAAGCGGACGCTCGCCGTATCCTCGGCGAGCTTTCGGGCCGCGCGCACCAGGTTATTACCGGCGTTTCCGTTTGGTTGGCGGGCGCTCCGGCCAACGAAGAGGACATTTCCATTGCGTTTCGGTCTTTCGCCGAAACGAGCCATGTGTTCTTCAAGGAACTTGACGAAGAACTGATCGATAGATATATCGCCACGGGCGAACCGATGGACAAGGCGGGGGCATACGGCGTGCAGGGCAAGGGCGGCGAGATGCTGGTCGAGCGTGTTGCGGGCGATTTCGACAATGTGGTGGGACTTCCCGTGAAGCGCCTTATTGCGGAGTTCGGAGAGTTTTTCGAGGCGGCGAAATAGGCATGGCTCAATCGCTTTTCGACTCCGTTATGAAGACGGTGCGAGAACACGATATGGCATCGTCTGAAAACGTCGCGCTTCTGATGGTTAGCGGTGGCTCCGACAGCACGGCGCTGGCATACCTTGCGGCCCAGATGGTGGCTGCAGGCGAACTCGGGGCGGTTTCTATGCTGCATGTCAATCACAAGCTGCGTGGCGAAGCATCGGATGGGGACGCCGCCTTCGTGGCCGACTTGGCTTCAAGGCTGGAAATCCCCCTGTTCCTCTGCGAGGTCGATATCGCCGAAATGGTTCGGAGCACCGGTGGGAACATGGAGGCCCTCGCTCGCGCAGAACGATACAGAGCTGCGCGCGAAGCGCTGGAAAGTACGTGTCTTCATCTAGGGTTTTCCCTGGAAGCGGGTCGTGTCTTCGTTGCCCATACGGCGGATGATAGAGTTGAGAACTTTTACATGCGCTCCATTGTCGGTACGGGGCCGGGCGGCTTTCGCTCCATGAAGCACGATGTCATGATCGACGGGTGCCGCGTGTGCAGACCCCTGCTTGAGGTTGGTCGAGACGAGTTGCGCTCGTATGTCCTGCATCGCCATGATGCAGTGCAAGATGAGCACGGCGCCGCGTGGCGCGAGGACGCCACCAATGCGGACACCGACAGGTTTCGCGCGTTCGTTCGCCACGAGATAGTGCCGCGTGCCAAAGAGCGCAACCCCCGATTGCTGGAAACGCTGACGCGCACCATGAATCTCATTGCCGAAGAGGATGACATGCTCATCCGTGACGCTCGCGTGCTTCTTCTTGAGAAGGTGGTTCCGCTGGGAACATCGCCTGCCGAGGGATTTTTGGTGTCTCCTGCATTGGCGGATAGTTCGCTGCCTCTTGTTCGTCGCGTAATCGATAGGGTTCTTTCCTTAATGCTTGGCCGTGATGCTCGCGTAGAGACCTCATCTATTCAGGCGTGTGTCGATGGGCTTGGGAAAAGCGGATACGTTGCGAACATTCAGGGAGATATCGCTGTGTCGTATAACAGGCAGGGGCTTCGCCTTGAGCCTATGGCCGCATTTCGTGCGCGGAGGAAGAAGGGGTAGCGACGCCTTGAATGCGCGCAGCGTGCGACTTCGCTCGGGTATCTGCTTTGGTTCGCGGCAATATGCCCAGGAAAGGCTTGATCGGTCGGGCGTTTCTAATTTCTTTTTTCGAATCGGACGTTCCTCTGGTTTTTTGCGGGCTATTTCGTAGTATGGACGAAGAAGAAGGTGACGAAGAAAAGGCGAGTCTCCGTTTGCGGGATTCGACAGCATGTGAGCGAGGCGTGTCAATGGGTGAAAACATAGAAGACTGCGGCGGTGCATTGCACGGTCGCTGCCGACTGATCAATCGCAATCCGGACGTCTATATGGTTCGGGTGCCGTTCATGAATATTTCGACGTCGGAGACGAACGTCTACATTGTCAAGGACGGAGACGAAGCCCTTGTCGTTGATACGGGCGCGCCCACGGACAAGGGGGCCGTCGTACTTTCGGAGGCGTTTGAAATCTTGGGGATAGACCCTTCGAGAGCTTCTTTCTTCTTGACGCATCTTCATATGGACCATGCGGGTCTGGTCGATAGGCTCGTGCCTTGCGAGGCTCCGCTCTATGTCAATAAGACTGACTTCGACCTTATGAACGCCTCGAAAGGTCCTCAATTTTGGAAGCGCATGGAGCTGCGCATGCTCGAAGAGGGGCTCGGTCCTGAAAAGACCAGGCTTTATTGTCGGATCGGACATTACGGTATCGGCATTGACAGCTTTGACGCCGCAGGGCGAGATGTGCGTTTTGTCGACGAAGGCGACTCCCTTTTCGTCGGGCGGCATGAATTCAAGGTGGTTTCGACGGCGGGCCATACGCCCGGTCACCAGTCGCTTTTCCACGAGCCGTCGGGGCTGTTCTTCGTCGGAGATCACGTGCTTTTCGTCATCTCCCCCGGGCTTGGTTTTCGTCCCGATCGCGCAGACGCCATGGCGGTGTATCTGGGCAATGTCGAGAAGATGCTGGGTATGGACATCAGTCGCTTGCTCGTTTCTCATGGCGAATTGAAAGATGGCTGGCGAGAGCGGTGCGAGTGGCTGATCGCCCATCATAAGAAGCGCATGGAGCGTGCAGTCGAGGTGACAAGGATGAATCCGGGAATTTCCGGCGTCGAGATTATTCGAAACCTGAACTGGAACGTACCGAAAGACTGGGACGCGATATCTCCTGCTCAGAAATGGTGCATACTGGAGAGCGGCATCATCATTCTGGAGCACCAGACGCATATGGGAACGATTACCCGGGAAAAGGATGATCGGGGCATCTATCGCTATCACGTGGCGAAATAGCAGGTGTGTCGTTTCGCTTGCCGTATCTGGTTGCTTTTTGGCTGGCACAAAGAGAAAAGGCCTCGGTCGCTGCGACCGAGGCCTTTCGTTGTTTATGCGCCGAACCAGATTTGGAACTTCGGCACATAGCCCATGATGAAGATGATAACCATCAGCACGGGGATGCAGTACTTGATCCACACGTAGCTCCAGGCGGGGAACTTCATGCCTGCGCCGGCATCGGCCTCGGCCTTGAAATTCTTCCAGCCCCAGCCGTAGCGGCTCGTGCAGAACAGCACGTACAACAGGCCGCCCAAAGGCAGAATGTTGTTCGAGACGATGAAGTCTTCAAGACCCTGGATGTCGCCGATGCCGGGAATCTGGAAGCCGCTCCATACGTTCATGCCAAGAATGCACGGCAGGCTTAAAACGACGATGGCCACGGCGTTGATGGCTACGGCTTTCTTGCGGGAGATGCCCCACTGATCCATGGCGAAGGCGATGATGTTTTCGAATACGCCAATGACGGTGGAAAGCGCGGCGAAGCTCATGAAGATGAAGAAGAGCGTACCCCACAGCTGGCCGAGCCACATTTGGTTGAAGACGCTTGGCAGCGTGACGAACACCAGATTGGGGCCGGAGTCGGGGTTGACGCCGAACGAGAAGCAGGCGGGGAAGATGATGAGGCCTGCAAGCAGGGAAATCATGGTGGAAAGGCCTGCCACCGAAACGGCCTCTCCCGTCAAACGGCGGTCGCGGCCGATGTAGCTGCCGAAGATGGCCATGCCCGAAGCGCCGATGGAAAGCGTGAAGAACGCCTGGCCCATAGCGGCATAGACCGCATCGCCGAACGTGCCCATCTGCTCTGCCAGCGTGCTTCCCGCGAAGAGGCGAGAGAAGTCCGGGAGCAAGTAGAAGGCGAGGCCCTCGGCCGAGTTGGGGAGCAGGATGCTGTTGATGGCGAGGATGACGATGGCCACGAAGAGGCACGCCATCATGACCTTCGTGATGCGCTCCACGCCTTTCTGCAGGCCCATGCCGCAGATGCCGAAGCCGATAAGGCAGACAAGAAGCAGCCAGCCGAACATCTGCAAGGGATCGGCCTGAAGCGCCGCGAAGATGCTGCCGGTGTTTTCGGGGGCGACACCGTTGAGGTGTCCCGCTCCCATCTTGAAGGCGTAGGCCACCATCCAGCCTGCGACGGTGGTGTAAAACATCATGAGGATGTAGTTGCCGGCGATGGCGAACCACTTATAGAGATGCCACTTCGTTCCTTTCGGTTCCAGGATGTTGAAGCTTCGCGCGCAGCTTTTTTGCGACGCGCGGCCTACCGAAAACTCCATGACCAGGATGGGGAGGCCCAGGATGACAAGGAATAGAAGATACAGCAGGACGAAGGCTGCGCCGCCGTACTCGCCGGTGACGTAGGGGAATCGCCAGACGTTGCCAAGGCCGATAGCGCAACCGGCCGAGATGAGGATGAAGCCGATGCGCGAAGCGAATTTCTCGCGCGACGGTTGTTGCTCTCCCATAGTCGTGCTCTCTTTCGTTATAGATGCTCAAAGCGAGCATGCGAATTGCAGTCAGACGAATCATTATAGGGGTAAAGGACATACGGACACGCGAGGATACGGCGTGCGGTGCGCCGAAAAAAACGGGCTTTTGCCGTCGGGGGAGATGCTGTTGTGGTTGCGCGTGCTACATCGTGATAAAGTGACGTGCTGTATGCGCCCCGTGTTTTCAAGGGGCTTCGGAGTCTGAGACGAATGCGAGGAGACTTTCGCCATGAACAAAGCGATCATTACCGTTGTCGGCCAGGACACCGTCGGCATCATCGCGCGCGTTTGCACCTATCTTGCAGAGCACCATGTCAACGTGCTCGATATCTCCCAAACCATCATCGATGGCTTCTTCAACATGATGATGATTGCGGATTTCGCGGAGGCCGACAAGGATTTCGGCGCCATGGTGGACGACCTTGAGGCCCTCGGCGATGAAATCGGCGTGCGTATTCGTTGTCAGAAAGAAGAGATTTTTACCAAGATGCATCGCGTGTAGCGGTTTCGTCGGCCCAGCGGGCTGACAACGCGCGTTTATCCGACTTCGGGCGGACGGAGCGTTTCGGCAATCCAGAAAATTGCGCGGGGCGTCTTGCGCTTGAGGTTCTTTTCGAACGAAAGGCATATCCACATGCTTAACATCATGGAGGTCCACGAGACCAATCATATGATCGAGCAGGAAAAGCTCGATGTGCGTACGATCACGCTGGGCATAAGCCTGCTCGATTGCGTGTGCGACGACGTCGACACGCTTTGCTCCAACATCTATGACAAGATTACGACATATGCGAAAGACCTGGTTGCAACGGGCGAAGCCATTGAGCGAGAGTACGGCATCCCCATTGTGAACAAGCGCATTTCCGTGACTCCTATTTCGCTTGTCGGCGCGCGTGCGTGCAAGACGAGCGAAGACTTCGTCAAAATCATCCATACGCTCGATAAAGCTGCGGCAGAAGTGGGCGTCAATTTCTTGGGCGGATACTCCGCCTTGGTCGGAAAGTCCATGACTCCGGCCGAAGAGCTGCTGATCAAATCGATTCCCCAGGCGCTTGCGGAAACCGAGCGTGTCTGCTCAAGCGTCAATGTCGGATCAACCAAGACGGGCATCAACATGGATGCGGTCAAGTTGATGGGCGAAGTAGTGCGCGCTACCGCCGAAGCTACGGCTGATAACGACAGCTTGGGATGCGCAAAGCTGGTGGTGTTCTGCAACGCGCCCGACGACAATCCGTTCATGGCCGGCGCATTTCATGGGGTGACCGAGGGAGATGCGGTTATCAACGTGGGCGTTTCGGGTCCTGGCGTGGTGAAAACCGCTATCGAATCTGCTCGCGGGGAGAACTTCGAGGTCCTGTGCGAAACCATCAAGAAGACGGCTTTCAAGATTACGAGAGTCGGTCAGCTTGTTGCCCAGGAGGCAAGCCGTCGTATGGGCATTCCGTTCGGAATCATCGACCTCTCTCTTGCCCCCACTCCGGCTGTGGGCGATTCCGTCGGGGAGATTCTCGAGGAGATAGGCCTTGAGCAGGTTGGCGCCCCTGGAACAACGGCGGCGCTTGCCATGCTGAATGACCAGGTGAAAAAGGGCGGCGTCATGGCGTCGAGCTATGTCGGCGGCCTTTCCGGCGCGTTTATTCCCGTGTCCGAGGACAAGAATATGATCGATGCCGCAACGAGCGGGTGCCTGACCATCGAAAAGCTCGAGGCCATGACGTGCGTCTGCAGCGTTGGCTTGGACATGATTGCCATCCCCGGCGACACGACGGCCGCTACTATTTCGGGCATTATCGCCGACGAGGCGGCTATCGGCATGGTCAATCAGAAAACCACGGCGGTTCGTGTGATTCCCGTTATCGGAAAAGGCGTCGGAGAAACGGCCGAATTCGGCGGGCTTTTGGGATACGCTCCCATCATGCCGGTGAATCCGAAGAGCTGTGAGGCGTTTATCAGCCGCGGAGGTCGTATCCCCGCGCCAATTCATTCGTTCAAGAACTAGTCGAGTTTCGTCTGGACAATTGGCTAACTGCATCTGGCAGATACTGCTGAAAGTCTGATGGATGCTGCTGAAAGCGCGGGGTTTCCCGCGCTTTTTCATGCAGGGGACCATGGCTTGCGACATCTTGCGGGGTGAATGTGCGAAGTTTTTTCGGTCATGAACTCGCCTTGATGATGCCTTTGCGATGACGCTGCCGAAAGCCCAGGTGGTGCTTATGCCAAAAAAGAAGACGCAGTAGAATTCCGATGTAGAAGTTGCTTTTCACGCCGAATTCGGCTCATAACCGAAAAACTTCGCAGTCGAGCGGATTTGGCCGTGTCGCCTTATAGCCGTTTGGGTTGTCTATGCCGCTTTGCAATCGGGCGGGGTTGGCTGCGCTGCGCGGGCGGTGTAATCGGAATCGGAGGAAACCATGGAACAGAATCAGAATCCTCAGCGTATTGTGCGTCCATACGAGGAGCGCGACCTTGCGGCGATGCGCGAGATTTGGAATGAGGTTGTACGTGACGGGGCGGCGTTTCCTCAGATAGATGAATTGGCGGATGATGACGAGGCTAAGAAATTTTTCGACTCGCAGACGGTTACGGTGGTTGTCGAATCCGAAGGGCGGTTGCTGGGGCTGTATATTCTGCATCCGAACAATGTCGGGCGCTGTGGGCATATTGCCAATTCGAGCTATGCGGTGGCTTCCGCAGCTCGCGGCATGCATTTGGGGGAGGCTCTTGTGCGCGATTCCCTCGTTCGTGCTCGAGACCTGGGGTTTCGCGTGCTTCAGTTCAACGCGGTGGTGGCAAGCAATGCCTCCGCGTTGCATTTGTACGAAAAAATAGGGTTCAAGCAGCTTGGCATTATTCCAGGCGGCTTCCTCAATAAAGAGGGCGAATATGAAGATATCATTCCTCATATATACGATCTGACTACGCTGTAATGCGCATCTGATGCGTCGTCGGCTTTTCGCGGCGAAGCAAGGATGTTGAGCCGTCTTGCTGCGGGATGCCATCATGCTGCGAATCATTGTTGCTTTTCGCGTCGTGCTGCGGCGAGGTGCGTTGTTGGATTAAGCCTCGCAAGAAAGGAAAATCGTGCCTTATATAGAAGTAGATAATCTGGATGATCCGAGGCTGGATGCGTACGCTCGCCTGACTGAGGCTCAGCTGCGTAACAGGCTCGAGCCCGAAAAGGGCATTTTCATAGCGGAGAGCATCAAGGTCATTGAGCGGGCGCTTGCGGGCGGTATGCAGCCGGTTTCTGTACTTATGACCCCCGAATGGCTCGAATCGGCCGCTTCCACCGTTGATGCGATTGAAAAGGCTGCTCCCGAAGAGGGCGGTATTCCGATTTTCGTTGCCCCCGAGAACGAGCTCAAGAAGTTAACGGGCTTTGCTCTTACGCGCGGAATACTGTGCGCCATGCGTCGTCCTGTTCTGCCGAGCGTTGAAGAGCTTCTTGATCGGGTGGACGAAGAGCGCCAGAGGAAGGCTCAGGCGTGCGGCATCCCGGACGACGGGCGTCGCCGCGTTGCTGTGCTTGAGGGCATTGTGGACCATACGAATGTTGGTGCGATTTTTCGTTCCGCTGCAGCGCTTGGCGTAGACGCGGTATTGGTAACGCCGACGTGCTGCGATCCGCTCTATAGACGCGCAGTGCGCGTGTCTATGGGCACCGTGTTTCAAGTTCCGTGGACGCGTATTGGCGAATCGGTACGCGACTGGCCGGCGGCGGGCCTTGCTCGACTTGAGGCGCTCGGCTACAAAACGGCCGCCCTCGCCCTCTCCGACGATTCCATTGCACTTGGGGATGAAGGGCTTGCCGCATGCGAGAAGCTGGCCTTGATTTTCGGGACCGAGGGCGATGGTCTTTCCCGAAAAACCATCGAAGGGTGCAATTACACGGTGCGGATTCCCATGATGCATGGTGTCGACAGCCTTAATGTTGCCGCCGCCTCTGCCGTGACGTTTTGGGAGCTTTGTCGATAAAGAGCCGCATGAAGCGCACGGTGCAGCAACAATGACGCTCTGACAAAAGTAATTCACGCCGCTTATCTCGCAAGATGAGCGGCGTGAATAAGAAGGGAAGAAAGCGGCGCGAGCCATAGAAGAGAGAGGAGGGCTCGCACCGATGGGCTTATTGTAAGGCTATTAGGAGGATTCTCGCCGACATTTACCGAGCTTTAACGGCGGAGTTCGAATCAACGCCCGCCTTCGTAGGATTTAAAACCTATGAAGGCGGGCGTTTTTGTTTCTTGATTCTCTTGGGTCTTTTCATTGGCGAACGAAATGCAAAGGAAAGAGGCGTTTCTTTGGTACATTTCGTCCCGTATGTCACTATCCTGCGGTGTGGTTCATTTTGCACACAAGATGCTGTGGAATATCCCAAGTTTTCAACAATCTTTCTGAAATAAGTGTAAAAGTAGGGCATAAGTTACTTCTGGAAACCCGAACATATGGGAGAAAAACCCGAGGTAACACTACGTATTGTTGAAAACCCGATTGGTTCCAAGGTGTGTGGAAGAAACTATTAACAAGAATGTTGAAAAGTGCGTGTTGTAGAAAAAGTTATCAACATTGAAAAATACTGTTGAAAACTAATACGTTGTAGAAATTTACTAGTGTGCAGCAGTGGATTGAAAAGTAGCAAGCAAATTGAATTTAAGTATATAAACAAAAGCTACTATAATTTTGAAACTAAAGTATCCGACAAGGTAGTAAGGGCAAAGCCGAATGTCTTTGATGTCGTAGCGTTTTAAAACGGTGCTTCTTCGGAGCCCATGGCTTTAACATTGCGCTTTCTGGGGACGTGCGTCCTTGGGTTTGTGCGCTTTCGGGGTGGTGTCATGGGATTGGTGCAATCGGAGGCTGGGAGGGTGCGACTTGGGTTTTGGGCAAATCGTGACGTTTGGTCGTTGCCTTACGCCGAAAGGCATCCTTTTGCTGCCGGTTGTTATGATTTTCCTGCCTGGCTAAAGCCGCGAAGCTGGGCGCAATGTGCGGCCCCGCCGTGATTGCGATCGTATCGTGCGGCGTAGGAGGATTTCATGATCATCGAATTCAAAGGAATGCGTCCGGATATCGAGAAGGCGGCCTATATTGCAGAAAACGCCACCATCAGCGGTGATGTGGCCCTGGGAGAGGGCAGTTCCGTCTGGTTCAACGCCGTTATGCGTGCGGAAGTGGCTCCAATCACCGTCGGTGCTTTGAGCAACGTGCAAGACCACGTGATGCTTCATGCCGATTACGACTGTCCTGTTGTCATTGGCGATCGCGTTTCTATCGGGCATGGTGCCATTGTGCATGGCGCCACCATCGAGGACCGCGTTATTGTCGGCATGGGTGCTATCGTTATGAACGGTGCGGTTGTTGGCGAAGGCTCCATCATTGCTGCGGGCGCCCTGGTCAAAGAGGGCATGGTGGTTCCTCCGTACTCTTTGGTCGCAGGCGTTCCTGGTGTGGTGAAGAAGACTTTCGAACCCGGCCAGCGTCCGCAGGAGAACAACGACGAGGTCTATACCGCTGATGCGCTTGCTTATGCCGAGGCTCCGCATTACCCCGTTCCTGCGAAATAGCCGCCTTATAAAACGCCGCATGGCCGTTTTGCTACTCGTGTCCGACTCGTCCCTCCCTGAGGCGCTCGATGGGGTGCGCATCGGCAACGCGGTATGTTGCCGATGCGATGAGCGGCATGATGAGAACGGTGAGGGCGCCCGCCGATACGAAAACCGAAGCGGTCGAATCGCTCATCGCGCCTGCATTCACGGCAACAGAGGTAACGGCAACGATGAGGGGCAGGGCGGTGGTGCAGTACAGGGCAACCGAAGCGTGCGCCCGGCCTCCCAATTCGGCTACTTCGGGGTCTTTGTCGTAGCGCATAGACAAGAAGATGGGGACGGCGCGGATGAGCACAAGCATCGCTATGAACCCGACAAGCAAAAGTGGGTTTTCCGCTACGGCAAGCAGATCGATTTTCGCTCCGGAAATGACGAAGAACAAGGGAATCAGAAATCCGTACCCGATGGCATTGAGCTTTTTCTCCAGGTCTTGGCTTCCCTTAGGAATGATGTAGCGCAAGATGAATCCGGCAGCAAATGCCCCTAGGACGATATCAAGGCTGAACAGGGAAGACAATGTGACAAGCGCAATGAGGAGCAGCATGGTGATGCGGACGAACGTTTGAGACGTGGTGTCGCGTCCCGCGAAAAAGATATCTCGAATAGGCCCCTCTTTCTTGGACGATTCGTGCCCGAAGACCGCGGTCAGCACGGCGATGACGATGAAGAGGACCAGGATGGACGCCGTTGTCCATGTTGACCGGGTGGAGAGAAGAAGCGCCATGGCAACGATGGGGCCGAGTTCGCCCCAGGTGCCATATGACAAGATGGAGTCGCCCAGCCGGGTGCCGAGCAGGCCTCGTTCTTTGAGGATGGGCATCAATGCTCCGATGGCCGTGGTGGTAAGGGCTATGGTGACCGCCAGGCCGTCAAGCCCCCGAGCCGAGACCCCCGTAAAGCAATATACCGCCCCAAATCCCAACGCGAAGGTGATGACCCAGGTTATAAGGCCTCTCTTGCCTTCGCGGCCGGTGATTGTCCGCGGGTTTATTTCGTAGCCGGCAAGAAGGAAGAGCATGGCGCATCCGAGGTCGGAGAGAAGCATGACGCTTTCATCGGTCCAGATTACGTTTGCCATGCTCGGACCCAAAAGCGCGCCGCCTATCAGAAGGAGTACGGTTTCCGGAATGGGCTTTTTCGGAATGAGGTTGGCAATGATGGGTGCCGCGGCCGCAACGAGGGCGATGAGGGCAAGCGATACGAAGTCGTGCGTCATGATGGTCTTTCGCTTGATGGTAGTACTGCAGTAGCTCGGAAATCTGCTTTCTCCGAACTTCCAGAGGGTATCATACGGCTAATTGGCATCGATTTGTGCAAGTGGCATGCGTTGTTTGGCCTGTCACGTTTCTGTCATTTTTCTCTACCGTAGAAGATGGTCGGGATTCGGGCCTTCGGCTTGCATGCCTTGCCGACGGCGGGGTTGCGCGATGGCGAACCGTTCACGGCGCGGGCTGTTGGTAGAATGGCTCGAAGCGACAAGCGAGGAAAGAATGCGAAAGGGTGCGCGCTATGCATAGAATCATGTTTGTATGCCACGGCAATATCTGTCGTTCCACCATGGCCGAGTTCGTTATGAGGGACCTGGTGAAACGTGCTGGTCGAGAGGCTGATTTTGTCATTTCGTCTTCTGCCACGAGTCGCGAGGAAATCGGCAACGATACGCATCCCGGCACCAAGCGGGCGCTCATGGCGCATGGCGTGCCGTTTTCTCCCCGCGCTGCCGTGCAGCTTCGCGCCGCCGATTACGATGGGTTCGACCTGTTCGTAGGCATGGATTCTGCGAACATTCGCAACATGCGCCGCATGCTTGGCGGCGACCCGCTGAGCAAGGTGCACAAGCTTCTCGAATTCTCTGAAGGTGTTGCGACTGATGATGCATCCGACGTGGCCGATCCTTGGTACACGGGCGATTTCGAAACCACCTACGATGACGTGCTTCGCGGCTGCGAGGCGTTGCTTGCATTCTTGAGGTAGAAACTGTCGAATTGCCCCTTTGTGCTTCTGCGCCTTCCTGCGGCTTCGCGGACGTTTCCCATTCGTTGCCAAACCAGCCTGCTTGAAGACGGTTGCGCTCTAGCACTCCTTATAAAAGAGTGCTAATCTTGATTGCTGTTCGACGTATTGCGAGCATGCTGTATTCAGGCGTGTTCGTATGGCTCAGAGAAAACGCGGGCCAATACTTTTCCGCGCATATAGAGAGGACTGGCCATGTCAAAAGAAATCGCATTCGATGTCGACGCGCGCAGCGGTCTTGCTTCGGGCGTTCACAAATTGTCTCAGGCCGTAAAGGTGACCCTTGGACCTAAGGGCCGTTATGCGGCGCTGCAGTCGGAAAAGCCCCAGTACAGGCCTCCTGCGATTACCAACGACGGCGTTACCGTTGCGAAGGATATCGATTTCGCCAACCCTGTCGAGCAGATGGGCGCAAAGATGGTTCGCGAGGTTGCCGGCCAGACCGACAAAGAGGTAGGCGACGGAACCACCACCGCAACGCTTCTCACTGACGAGTTGGTAAGCGTCGGCCTGCGCAGCATCACTGCAGGAGCCGATCCCATCGCAATTCGTCGCGGCATTCAGCGCGCCGCCGAAGCCGCTATCGAGGCCGTGAAGGCGAACGCCGTTGCCATTGAGACGCACGAGCAGACCGCAAATGTCGCCACCATCTCTTCGGGCGATGAGCTCATTGGCGAGAAGATCGCCGAATGCATCGACGAAGTGGGCAAGGACGGCGTCATCATTGCCGAAAAGTCCCAGACGTTTGGCATTCAGGTCGATGTCAAGAAGGGCCTCATGTTCGAGCGCGGCTTCCTGTCTCCCTACATGGCGTCCGACATGGGCAATATGAAAGGCGAGCTTGACGAAGCGTACGTCTTGATTACCGACCAGAAAATCCTCAATATCCAGGATATTCTTCCCGTTCTTGAGGCGGTCAAGCAGGCCGTCCATCCGCTCCTCATCATCGCAGAGGATCTGGGCAACGAAGTCGTCAACACGCTCTTGCTCAACAGGATGCACAAGACGCTCGACGTCGTTGCCGTCAAGGCTCCTGGCTTCATGGATAGCGATTCTCGCAAGAAGCAGCTCATGGACATTGCCGTACTTACGGGTGGCCAGGTTATCTCTCCCGAATTCGGCTTGACTCCGGCGGATGCTACCAAGGCCATGCTCGGCCGTGCGAAAAAGGTCAAAATCACTAAGGACAGCACGCTGATCGTGGGCGGTTTCGGCAACAAGGAAGCCATCGAGGAGCGCTGCAAGCAGATCAAGGCGGAGCTTGAGCGCACCACCGCAAGCGGCGAGCGTCGCGAGCTGCGCGAGCGTCTTGCCAAGATGTCCGGTGGCATCGGCATTCTGCGCGTCGGCGCCGCAACCGAGACCGAGCTTATCTCCGTTCGTCGCCGTATCGAGGATGCCATCCGCTCTGTTCAGTCCGCCTTGCGCGAAGGCATTGTTGCAGGCGGCGGCGTGGCTCTTCTCCAGGCCATTCCTGCGCTTGACGCTCTCGAGGCGGAAGGCGACGAGAGGACCGGTATCGAAATCGTTCGCAAGGCTCTCGAGGCCCCCGTACGCACCATTGCCGAAAATGCCGGCTACGAAGGCAACCTGGTGGTCGAGAAGTGCAAGACCCTCGACAAAGGATGCGGCCTGAACAGTGCAACCGGCGAATACGGCGATATGATTGCCATGGGCGTTGCCGACCCCACCGAGGTCGTTCGCACGTCGTTGCAGTCCGCCGTTTCTCTGGCATGCTTGATTCTTGTCACCGAGGCTACCATCAACGAGAAGGTTGAAGAAGTGACTTGGGAAGACCTTGGAATCAAGGTTGGCAAATAACCTGCCTTCTGTACGTTGATTCGAAAAGAGGCGATGCCCTTCGGGGCATCGCCTCTTTCTTGTTCGCTTCGTTTAACGAGAGAGCGACGCTTAGCGCAAACCCAACCGCTTCTCGAGCGTTTCGTTGATGATGCGAAGCGCTTTGATGCGCGCGTAGTATTTGTTCGTGGATTCGAGGACGATCCAGGGGGCGTATTCGGTCGAAGTAAGGCGGAACATGTCGTTTGCCGCCGCGGCATACTGTGGATGCTTGTCCCTGTTGCGCCAGTCTTCCGGGGTGATCTTCCATTGCTTGTCGGGGTTGGTTTCGCGCTCCGTGAAGCGGCGTAGCTGTTCATCGGGGTCAACCGCAACCCAGAATTTCAGCAGGATGGCGCCCCATGCTTCCAGCTGGCGTTCGAATTCGTTTATTTCATCGTAGGCACGGCTCCATTCGGCAGGGCTGGCGAAACCTTCGACGCGTTCGACCAGGACGCGCCCGTACCAGCTGCGGTCGTAAATTCCCACGTGGCCGGCGCGGGGAAGCCTTGTCCAGTAACGCCACAGATGAGGATGCATAAGCTCGGGCTTCGTGGGGGCCGGGCTGGGAAACACCGTGTATGCGCGCGCATCGATCGCCTGGGCCACTCGCTTGATGTTTCCGCCCTTGCCTGCGGCGTCGTCGCCTTCGTAGAGAAGCATGAGGGGGATGCGTGCTCGATACATTTTCAGCTCGAGCTCGCCAAGGCGCTTCTGCTCCTTCTTGAGCGCCTTGGCGTATTCTTCGCGCGTGAGGGCGAGCGTGTGGTCTATCTCTTCGACGCGCGGAGGCCGAGGGACTATGGTGAAGCGAGAATGGGTGGGGGCCAGGGCGCTCTGCGTGGCAGCGGCTTCGAGGGCCGCCTCAAGCACCCGAGCGGATTCTTCGTCGCTGCGGTCCCGAGGGTCTGCGGCCTGAAGCATTCCGGCGCTGTTTTGCGCGGCTTTCTTCGCTGCGGCTTCGGCTGCCGGATCGGCTGCGGCGTCGAGGGCGTTTTCGAGGGCTTTGACCAGGGTCTTGCATATGGTGAGGTTTGCCGTTCGCTTGTCTTCCCCGTTCACCATGGTCCAGCGGGCAAAGTCGTAGTCGCTGCGACGCAAGAGGTCGTCGTATTTGGCGTAGGTGATATCGTAGTCTTTGATATGTTCGAGCTCTTGTTTCGTGACGCGCCAGCTGGTGTCGGGGTCTTCGTGCAGGCGGCGCAGGCGCTTCTCCTGCGCATCTTGGCTGATATGCACGAAGAATTTCACAATGACGTAGCCGTCGGCGGCAAGTTGCTTCTCGAAGCCGTGGATGCTTGCTTCGTAGCTCTTCGCGAGGTCTTCCTTGTCGGTGTAGAGCAAGCGGCGCGCCGCGGCGGTGTACCAGCCGCGTTCGTAGATGGTCATGTCCCCGCGCGGACCGAGCGCCTGCCAGAACTCCTGCATAAGCGGGGCGAAACCCGTAACGCCCGTTCCCATATCGCGGAAGCGGGCCGCTTCGTCTTGGTCGAAGTTGGAAAGCACGTGGACGTGCGTGGCGCGTGCGTCAAGGTTGTGGAGCAGGTCCCCGATGCGGCTGCCTTTTCCCGCTCCGTTCCAGCCTTCGAACAGCGCGACGAGTCCGATGCCTTTGGCCCGCGCTCGCTGCTGCAGCACGATAAGCTTCGTCATGAGCTCGTCGTAGAGAGGCTTATACGTTTCCTTGGGCGTTTCGATGGAAAGATCAACCTGCTCTAACATAGGCGGCTCCTCGGTGGTCGGCTGTTTGCGATGCCGAAAAATGCGAAGGCTTCGCTGCTTCTTTTGCCAAAACGGCGTTAAGAAGCGCAGCGGCGAATAATGATGATCTAGTGTAACGCTATAATTGAATTATAGGAGAGTTGGATTTCCTTGTGTTCCACATGCGTCGAGGAGGGCAATCATGGCGGATATTGATCGCATGAAAACGGGGGCAGATACCGTTCATCAAGGAGCGCACGCCGCAGCTCCCCAGTCTGAATTGGATTCCAAGGCTTCAGACAAGGCGAAGCGCGTGAAGAAGAGCCGCCCCAGGACCAAGGCGTACATGCAGAATAGAGAGCTTTCTTGGCTGACGTTCAACGAACGCGTGCTCGATCAGTCGGTCGATCCTAACGTTCCGTTGCTCGAGCGCATGAAGTTCATTGCCATCTGGCGTTCCAACTTGCAGGAGTTCTTCATGGTGCGCGTGGGCAGCCTGCTTGACCTGGAGCTTGCGAAAGAGGCCATCTACGACAGCAAGACGGGCATGACCCCCACCGAGCAGCTTGAGTCGGTCTATGCGCGCGTACGCGAGTTGACGCCGCAGGTTTCGGAGGATTTCCGCACCGTAAGGCGCCAGCTCGAGGCTCAGGGCATCCATCAGCTGTATCCCGATGAGCTCACCTCTCACCAGCGTGACCAGCTCAACCAGTACCTTAAATCGAACGTCTTGCCGCTCATTTCGCCGCAGATTGTCAACGCAACGCATCCGTTCCCTCATCTTGAAAACGGCGCGCTCTACATCGCGGTGCGTCTTGACAATCTTCCCGAGCCGAAGGAGGGCATGTCGAAGGAGCGTCGCAAGGCCCTTCGCGCCAAGGCGGCGGAAGACGTTCTTATGGGCATCATCCCCATGCCGCGCAATTGCCCGCGCACGATCAAGCTCGACAGCGAGGGCGAGGGCTATTCCTTCATACTGCTCGAACATGCGCTCGAGATGGTGGCCGATAAGATTTTCAGCATGTATCCGGTCAAGCATGCCAACGTTATTCAAGTGACGCGCAACGCCGACTTGGACATGTATGAAGAATCCGACGAATACGACGAGGATTTCCGCAGTCACATGAAGCGCATCCTCAAGAAGCGCAGTCGCCTGGCTCCGGTTCGTCTTGAAAGCGAGCGTCCTCTTTCCGACGTGACCGAGCGTTTCCTTGCAAAGCGCCTCGGCCTTAAGCGCAGCCAGATCTATGCGGTTGGGCTGCCGCTTGATATGGGGTATGCGTTCGGTCTTCCGAGCATGGTTGGTCCCAAGCTTGCCGAATCTTTCGTTGACGAGCCCGCAAGCCCGCAATGGCCTGCCGACCTTGTTCGCGGCAAGAGCATCATGGAGCAGGTCAAGGAAAAAGATGTCTTGCTTTCATATCCGTATGAAAGCATGGACGCGTTTGTGCACCTGCTGCAAGAGGCGGCGACCGATCCCGATGTCATTTCGATCAAAATTACGCTCTACCGTCTTGCGAGCCAATCGCGCCTGGCGGAAGCGTTGATCACGGCGGCCGAAAACGGCAAGGACGTCACGGCGCTTTTCGAGCTTCGCGCCCGCTTCGACGAAAGCAACAATATCGAATGGTCCCAGCGTTTCGAGCAGGCGGGATGCAATATCATCTACGGCTTCCGCGACTACAAAGTGCATAGCAAGATATGCGCCATCACTCGTCGCGGCGCCGATGGCCTGGAGTTCATCACGCAGCTCGGCACGGGCAACTATAACGAAAAGACTGCCAAGCTCTATACGGACCTGTCCATGATCACGGCCGACCCCAAGATCGGCGAGGACGCGTCCATGTTCTTCCGCAGCATGCAGCTTGAAAGCGCAACGGACGATTACCAGACGCTTATGGTTGCCCCTCTCATGATCAAGAAGGGTATCTGCGCCTATATCGACGAGGAGATAGCAAAGGCCCATGCGGGCGAGCCGGCGGAGATTCTCATGAAGACGAACTCCGTGACGGACAAAGACGTCATCGAAAAGCTCGCCGAAGCAAGTCGTGCGGGCGTGAAGGTGACCATGCTGGTCCGCGGCATTTCCTGCTTGGTGCCGGGCGTTGAGGGCGAGACGGAAAACATTCGCGTGGTCAGCGTGGTTGGTCGCCTGCTCGAACACTCGCGCATCTACATCTTCGGTGCTGGCGAGGATAGGAAAATCTACTTGTCGAGTGCCGACCTCATGACGCGCAACCTCGACAAGCGCGTCGAGATCGCATGGCCGGTGAACGATCCCCATTTGCGCGAAAAGGTACAGAGCTACTTCAATACCATGCTTTCCGATACGGCGAAGCTTCGTGAGCTCAAGCCGGACGGAACGTATACGGAACTGGGCCATTTCCTGGCGAAAGACGCTCAAGGCAACCCGATTGCCAAGCCGTTCGATGCCCAGGACCATCTCATCAAGGAGGCGTATATCGCCGCAGAGCGTGCTCCGCGTCCCGAAGGCCCCAATTTCGTCATGCACGCGAACCTTTCCACGCAGGTCGAGGCGCTTGTGGAAGAGGCCGCGGATGAGATGGCGCGCGAACGCGAGGAGTCCGAAGCGGCGGAGCCGGTAGACAGAGAAGGCCAGGACCCAAAGCCCAAGGTCGAAGAGCCCAAGACTGAAAAGCCTGAAACCAAGGAGTTTGAGCCTACAGATTCGCATGTTGACGATTCGCCTGCGAAAGCTCCCGAGGAAAAGAAGCCCGAGGAAGACAAGGTTGCGTATGCCACGGTCGAGATGCCCCCTGTGGCTTCGGTCGAAAAGTCCGCTGCACCGTCTGCTTCTGCGCAGGTTTCGGTTTCTGCTGCTTCGCCGGTCGCATCAGGCTCCGAGCCTCGCACGCAACCGGTTGCTAGCGCGCATGCGCCGGCAAAGGCTGCAATTCCGGTGTCGGCAGTTCCTAGCGACGAGCTTCCTCCCGTGCCGAGGCGCGATCCTGCGTCCCAGTCTGCTTCGGGGCGTCCTATTGAGATGCCAGCCAAAAAGAAGGGTTTCTTTGCTCGTCTGTTTGGCAGGTAGAAGCATGAAAGCCGCGTCGGCGATCGTGCCTGTGGGGTGCGTGCGACCGATGCGAGATGGCGGCGGAGAAGGTATCGGTTCGGTAACTGCGAAACTCGTGGAAATTGCGTGAAGTGGCTGCTTGCGTTACTATCGCATGTTGAAAGAACTGCCGAAGAGTTCATGTGCGCTTCAGTAAGGAGGACCCCATGGATTTGAGCTTCTTGCCGGCCGAGGCGATTTGGGTTATCGCTGCAATCATCGTCATCATCATCGTGGCCTTTATCGTCAAAGGCTTCGTTGAAGAGATGAGGAAGAAATAGGCTGATTCAGGCGGCCCGCATGGATAGCATGCGGGCCGTTTTCTTTTTAGCGTTCGTTCCCGCTTTGCGCTCTTTTGGGCGAAAAGGGGCGATTCTGAGGTTTGCTGCGGCTGTTTTTCTTTATTATTTTCTTTATGGGCAAGCGTGAACACAATATTCGCGACGCTGCCTTCAGGGGGCTGAGCGCGTAAAGCCGCGTTTTGCCATGCCAGATTTTGTCTTCCGAGGCCGCGAAGGCTTTTTCGGAGGATTCCGTTTTGAGAGCAAGCTGTTCGGGAGGATACGATGCCCGTGCCTAATTCGCCGAAAAACCTGTTTGACCAGCAGAGCGTCAGTGATTTCTCCCGCGACCGATACGGTCATGCGGCTCACGCTTCGAAACGCGCGGCTCACGCTTCGGGACAAACCGCTCATGCTTCGAGGGGTGGGGAAGCGCCTCGTCCCGATTCTGGCGCATACCGTGCGAGTGCTCCTTATCATGCGGGCGCACCTCGTAATCCAGGAACGGGCGCGCATCGCGGTGCTGCTCCGGCCGCGTACCGTAACGCCGCTCCGGCTGCGCATTGGGGTGTAGGCGGTAATGTGCAGCCGTTCGACATGGGCAATGCGGCTGCTAAAAAAAGAAAGAACGGCCCATGGACGGTCGTGCTTGTCATCGCCGTCTTGGTGCTTGTGCTATGCCTTGCCGTGCTCGGCATGATCGGCTACGGCTACTGGCATGGCAGCAAGGTGTACACCACCATTGCCGAACAGGCTTTTCCTGAAAAAGAGGCCGACGCTCTTTCTGCTATGACGGTTGATTGGGATGCCCTTCTTGCGCAAAACCCCGATACGGTGGCATGGATCTACATGCCGGGCACGAGCATAGACTATCCGGTTGTTCAGGGCGATTCGGATGAGGAATACCTGAAGAAGGACTTCACGGGCGATTCTGGGGGAATCGTTCATAAGGGGACCATTTTCCTGGCAACCGACAATGCGGGAGATTTTTCTGACGAGAACAACGTGCTGTACGGGCACAACATGAATGACGATACGATGTTCGCGCATCTGCTGCAGATGACCGATCAGGCAACATTCGACGCGGCAAGAACCTTCTACGTGCTTACGCCCACCCAAAATTACCGCTGCTCTACGTTTGCTCTCGACGTGGTGGACTCTACGCAGACAGACCTTCTGCAGTACACCTTCTCCGGTAAAGCGGCCTTGCAACAGTACATGGACGAAAGAAAGAGCGATTCCGTGGTCTCCGTGCCGAACGATGTCGATTCCGAGCAGGTTTCAAAGCTTTTCACGCTCATTACATGCGGCGATGACTATGCGGCAACGCGTGCCGTGCTGTTCGGGGCGGTTGTGGAGTCCGCAACGCCTACGAACGCGTCCTAGACGGGTTAAATGCCGAAGGCTTGAGGCGGTGCGGCGAGCGAATTTGTTATTCCAGGACGCAAAAGCGGCCATATCGGCTTGTTTTTCGTGTCGGCGGCATGTTGCGTATGGTCGTATGCGCATTGCCGTGGCATGATAGGGCAGAATAGAAAAGCGTACGAAGGTGCGCGTTTGGAACGAAAGGGAGATTCATGACTCAGGTGACATACGCCGATGCAGGTGTCGATATTGCGGAGGGTGCTGCTGCGGTAGATGCCATCAAAGATGCCGTGCATTCCACTTATCGCCCCGAGGTTATCGGCGATATCGGAGGTTTCGGCGGATTGTTCTCTGCTGCCGCAATGAAGGATATGGAAGACCCCATCCTCATTTCTGGCACCGACGGCGTTGGCACCAAGCTCAAGGTTGCCCAGCTGCTCGACAAGCATGACACCGTTGGCATTGACCTTGTCGCCATGTGCGTGAATGATATTCTGGCTTGCGGTGCCGAGCCGTTGTTCTTCTTGGATTATGTGGCCATTGGAAAGCTTCGTCGCGAACATGTCGCTAAAGTTGTCGGCGGCATTGCCGACGGATGCCGTCAGGCCGGATGCGCTCTGGTCGGTGGCGAAATGGCGGAGCATCCCGGCGTCATGGACCCCGATGACTATGACCTGTCCGGCTTCTGCGTCGGCGTGGTCGACCGCCCCAAGATGATCGGTCCCGACAATGTGAAAAAGGACGATGTGGTGGTAGGCCTTCGTTCGAGCGGGTTCCACTCCAACGGCTATTCCCTGGTTCGCAAAGTCATGGTAGAGGGCAAGACCGCCGAAGATCTTGCTGCTACTCCTGAATGCCTTGGGGGCAAGACCGTGGGAGAAGCGCTGCTCGAGCCTACGCGCATTTACGTGAAGCCCGTGCTTTCCTGTCTGCGCGAGCTGCCGGGCGCCGTACATGCGCTCGCCCATATTACGGGCGGCGGCATGACGGAAAATCTGAACCGTGCCCTGCCAAAGCATCTTGATGCGCTTGTCGATCCCGCATCGTGGGAGGTTCCCGCCATTACTCAGATGACTGTCGAGGCTGCCGGCCTGACTGACGAAGAGGCGCTCAAGACCTTCAACATGGGCATCGGCATGGCCTTGATCGTCGACCCCGCTCAGGTCGATGCTGTTATCGACCAGCTGAAATCCCAAGGTGAAGACCCTTGCGTGATCGGCTCTATCATCGAAGGGACGGGCGAAGTGGCCTACCCCGAGAAATAGGGTTTTCAACCGCTTGCGACGGTGCCGTCCCTCCGTGGGCGGCACCGATTGTTTTGCGCGGTATTCTGTTTGGCGAAGCGGACGCTGAGCGTCGTCTTCGCCTTGTTCGTCTTACCATGTCGTATCCGGCCTCTGGCGAAAGGAAGCTTATGGCACCTCTGAAAATCGGCGTACTTCTTTCTGGCTCCGGCTCGAATCTGCAGGCGATCATCGACGCGATTGCCGCAGGGCGTTTGAATGCGGAGATTCGCGTTGTTATATCGAGCCGCCCTGATGCGTATGGATTGGTGCGCGCCAAGGAGGCGGGCATTCAGACCATCGCTCTTTCCAAGGACGTGTATGCCGATTACGATATGGCCAACGAAGCTATTGCGGCCGAGCTTGTTCGTGCCGGCTGCGAATACGTGGTCATGGCGGGCTATATGCGCATGGTGACCGATTCTATTCTCATGGCGTTTCCCGATCGCGTGTTGAACCTGCATCCCGCTCTGCTGCCATCCTTTAAGGGTGCGCATGCTATTCAGGATGCTTTCGAGGCCGGCGTGAAGGTTACGGGTGTTACGGTTCATTTCGCCAACGCCGAATACGATAAGGGCCCCATTGTTGCCCAGCGTGCGGTAGAGGTTGCCGAGGACGATACGCTCGAAACGCTCGAAGAGAAAATCCATGCGACCGAACATGAGTTGTACCCTTACGTGCTGCAGCTTATTGCCGAAAATCGCGTAACGGTTGGCGCCGACCGCAAGGTGCATATTTCGTAGGGGAAGCGCCGTCGGGCCAAAGTAGCATACGGTGAAAATAGCCCTGGTCCATGGTGGGTCGGGGCTATTTGCTTAGAGTGCAGAAAGGGTGCGTTTGCATGCGTAAGGAAACGCTTGAAAGCATTGCGTCGGATTTGCGGACGGGGCGTAGTGTCAACCTGTCCGTAGAAGACTTTCCTTGCTTTTCAGAAGAGGCGGCGATTGAAGACCCGAGGACCTCTCCTGAAGCGTTGGCGCGCATTTCCGCAGGGCTGACAGCGAAAGACGCTTGCGTCTTCGAACGCGCGGCACGTGCCGTCGAAGAGGGCGACATGGCCTGGGTCGGCTTCAAAGTGGTTGATAATGCTTCCGTTGCGGTATCCAACGTAGATAACGACGTCACGAAGAGCTACGGAACCATTGGCAGCGCTGATGGCTATGACCTGGTGTTTTTCTGCAACGATGCGAAAGAGGTCGTGGCGGCGCGCGACTACTCCGCTCGAGATTTCTTCCAGATGAAAGACGTCACGCGTGGCCCTTCCATGCACAACGACCAGTTCGAGGGCCTGACATGGGCTTCGGTGCCGTTGTTCGATTCGGTGAAGGTTTGGCTTCTTGGCGCTTCGGACGTGGCGGTGGAGACGGCGGCTCTTGCTCGGCATGTTGGCTTCGAGGTAGAAGTCGTAGACGACGACGCCTCCTTTTTGAGCGAGGAGCGTTTTCCCGGCTGCAAGCGAACGCTGGTCTCCTCGTTCGATGATCTTGGCTCTATGAGGGCGAATTCGTCCGATTGCGTGTGCGTGCTGACCCGCGGACACATGCACGACCCCGAGGGCTGTGTGTGGGCGATTGCGCAGGGTGTGCGGTATGTGGGCATGATGGGCTGCAAGGGAAAGAACGGTCGTGTGCACGATTTGTGCGTAGACGCCGGCATGACGGAAGAGCAATGGGAGGCTATCAAGCGTCCAATCGGTCTGAAATTCGGTGCTAAAACCCCTGCTGAACTGGCAATATCCATTGTTGCCGAGCTTGTCGACGTGCGATATAGGCAGCGTTATAGCCAAGAAGCCCGCGAAAAGCACGATGCGAGCCTCTGGTAGTCTTGCATGATTTCATTTGAGTTCGAAAGGTTCTGACATGATCGATGTCTGCATGACGAAGGGCTACGTGCCTGGTTTTCGCCGTGAGCTCAATGTCCGTGAGCTTGGAGGGTACGAGGCTGCCGATGGGCGTAGGGTCAAGCACGGTATCTTTTTCAGAACAGCGGCACTGGGCGATTTCAACGAAGAAGAGCTTGAGCGCCTGAGCGGCCTGGGTCTTCGCTACGTTCTCGATTTGCGTAGCGCAGAGGAGGCCGGCGAGCTGCCCGACCCTGAGATATGCGGCACCGAGCACGTGCGAATCAGCGGATGCATGGATGCGGACGGAAACGAAGTCAATCTTTCGCCTTCCGCTATTTTGAACCTGCTCGGGAATCCGCGTCGCAAAGACGACGACCCAGAGGAGGATATCGTATCCGCCGTCGCGGAAGTGTACTCTTCGCTTGCCTTTGACAACGTAGCGTATCGCGAGCTTATGGCGCAGCTTGAGAAAGGCTGCACGCCGCTGCTTTTCCACTGTACGGCGGGCAAAGATCGTACAGGCATTGCGGCCATGGTTATTCTGATGGCGTTAGGCGTGGACGAAAGAACCATCATCGCAGATTACCTGCTTACGAACGAGTATCGTCATGAGGCCATCGAGAGAAGGCTGGCAGAGCATCCCTTTCTTTCGCGTATCGACCTTTTCGAGTTGGCGGTACGTGCGGGCGAGGGCGTGGTGGAGGATTTCGGTCGGCGCGTCCTTGACGAAATTCGCCAGGAATGCGGTACGTTCGAGGCCTATCTCGATCGCGAATTCGGCTTGACGGGCGAACGCCTGAAGGCATTGCGCGACAGGTATTTGGAATAAAATGTGTTCGTCTGCGTGGCATTTGTGCCATTCCCGCTCATTGCGAATATGGCACGCTGTAGCGCTGGTATGCTGGTTCAGTCTTGAAAAACGTTGCATGGAAAGGTGGTATCCAGGTGGCAGACCCGAAGATCAAGCGTGCGCTCATGTCGGTGACCGACAAGACGGGCATTGTTGATTTCGCTCGTGCGCTGCACGAGGAGTTCGGTGTGGAGATCGTTTCCACGGGCGGAACGGCCAAGGTTATCGAAGAGGCTGGCGTTCCCGTACGTCCGATCGACGATTTGACCGGATTTCCTGAGATGATGGACGGCCGTGTGAAAACGCTGCATCCCAAGGTGCATGGCGGTCTTCTTGCCAAGCGCGACAATGCCGAGCATATGCGCCAGGCGGAAGAGCACGGCATCGGCATGATCGATATGGTCGTTGTGAACTTGTATGCCTTTGAAAAGACGGTCGAGTCGGGCGCTGAATTCGGCACCTGCATCGAGAACATCGACATCGGCGGCCCTTCCATGCTGCGCTCTGCTGCGAAGAATTTCGAGAGCGTTGTCGTGGTAACCGAGCCTGAGCGCTATGACGCCATTCTTGAAGAAATGCGCGCCAACGATGGTGCTACCACGCGCGATACCCGCGTACAGCTTGCTCTCAAGGTGTTCCAGACCACCAATGCCTACGACGGCGCCATTGCTCGTTGGTTGGGTAGCCAGCTGGGCGAGGAAGCCGAGCTTCACCCCGCACAGCGCGACCTTCACCTGGTAAAGCAGCAGGATCTGCGCTATGGCGAAAATCCGCATCAGGCTGCCATGTACTACCGCATGCCCGAGTTCGCCACCGCGCACTCCTTGGTTAACGCCGAGCAGCTCAACGGCAAGGAGCTGTCCTACAACAACATTCTGGATACGGACGCTTGCTGGGCCATCGCGCGTGAGTTCTCCGACCCTGCCGTTGTTATTTTGAAGCATCAGAACCCCTGCGGCTCCGCTACGGGCGCTACGGTCGAAGAGGCTTACGACAAGGCCTTCGCCTGCGACCCCAAGAGCGCATTCGGCGGCATCATTGCGGCCAACGTCGAGGTTTCTCTGGCCATGGTCGAGCACATCAACGAGAACAAGCAGTTTGTCGAGGTGTTGATTGCTCCTTCTTTCGAGCCAGCGGCCTTGGAGCTTTTGCAGCAGAAGAAGAACCTGCGCGTTCTGCGCACCGGCGGCGTGGATGCTCCTGCTGCCATCGAGTTCCGCAGCGTCGATGGCGGCATGCTGGCCCAGTGCGTCGACCGTGTGAACGAGCGGGTGGAAGACTTCACCGTTCCTACCAAGCGCAAGCCCACCGAGGCCGAGATGGACGAGCTTATGTTCGCTTGGAAGGTCTGCAAGGGCGTCAAGTCCAACGCCATCCTGGTCTCCAAGAACCGCGCCGGCATCGGCATGGGCCCTGGCCAGCCGAACCGTGTGGACTCTGCGAAGCTCGCATGCGAGCGTGCGCATGAGGCATGCGAGCGCATGGGCATGTCCGCCGACGGCCTTATGGCTGCATCCGACGCCTTCTTCCCGTTCCGCGACGGTGTCGACCAGCTGGCGGGCTATGGCGTGACCGCCATCATCCAGCCTGGCGGTTCCGTGCGTGACGAAGAGGTCATCCAGGCGTGCGACGAACACGGCATTGCCATGGTGTTCACCGGACATCGTCATTTCCGTCACTAAGCCGTTTCAGCAACTCGCTAGCTGAAGGCGCTGTAATCAGTTAAAGCCTGGGCGTTTTGGCGTCCAGGCTTTTTCATGCGTCCATTCTCGATGATGGCGGCAATTTCTGGTTGCTCTGTTTGCAACATTTTGATTCGATATCGTTTTCAGACAGCGCAAGGCTGCCATGCTACAATGCGCGCATGATACGTGACGAAAAACATACCATTTCAAATGACGGCGACACGCCAAGGGTCAAGCGCGGCAAGGCGCGCTCATTTGCATGGGTGCTTGTGCTTGCCATTGGCGTGGCGCTCATCGCCCTCGGCATTGCTCAGGGCGATATGCTCGATACCTGGCGCAAGGCGTCGCTTATCTGCTACGAATGCATCGGTATAGGGTAGCGCCATGAAGAAGTTTCTCCTACGTACGAAGTGCCACTTCGTTCAGCTGCTGGCCGCTCTTCTGTACAACCTTGACTTCCAGGGCATTGCCACGCTTTCGGTGGGCAAGTCTGTTACCAAGGGCGTTTGTGTTCCGGGACTGCATTGCTATTCGTGCCCGGGCGCCATAGGTGCATGCCCAATCGGCGCTTTGCAGCAATCGCTCGGCGCATCCTCGCTCAAGCTGCCATTTTACGTGGTTGGATGCCTGCTTGCGTTCGGCGCGCTATTCGGTCGCACCATCTGCGGCTGGGCGTGCCCATTTGGCTTTATCCAGGACATGCTCGATAAACTCGGCCGCTTCCTTCGTATTCCCAAGATGCGAAAGAGCGCTTTCACGCGCAAGCTCAGCTATTTGAAATATGCCGTGCTCGCGCTCGTGGTTATTGGCCCGCTTGCTACGCTGGCCATCGACGGTGTTGCCTCTCCGCTGTTCTGCACGTACATTTGCCCTGCAGGAACCATCGCCGGCGTCGCTCTTGTGTCGACAAGTCCCGACCTACAAGCCATCGTGGGTGCGTTGTTCACGTGGAAAACGGCCGTGCTTGCGGCCATTGTCATTGCGGCCATGGCAATCTATCGGCCGTTTTGCCGATTCCTCTGTCCGCTCGGTGCGCTCTACGGGTTCTTCAATCGTTTCTGCGCGCTTCGTTACGTGGTGGATGAGAATGCTTGCACGAACTGCGGAGCGTGCGTGGAAGCGTGTCGCATGGACGTTGCTCGCGTCAGCGACCATGAGTGCATCCAATGCGGAGCGTGCAAGGAATCTTGCGCATGCGGGGCCATTCGTTTCAGCGTATCGCGCTCTTCATTGAAACAACCTCCGGCCATTGCCTGCGATAATTCGGGTCAAGAAGAAGTTCAGAAGAAAGGGAAGTAGCCATGAACCGGACCACGGGGAAGCCTCTTGCCGTATCGAAATGCATCATGCTGGCCGTCTGTGCTATTTGCGCTGTGTCCGTTCTTATGATGGCGGGCTGCCAAACGCAAGGCGCGACAGATGGAAGCCAGAACACGCAAGGCTCTGTAAGCAACGGGAAAACGGCTGGCGTGGTGAAAGGAAATCCTGCTCCGGATGCTCCCTTGACCATGCCCGACGGTTCTACGAAGAATATCTCCGACTTTCAGGGCGGCGTGACTATCGTGAACTTTTGGGCAACGTGGTGCCCATACTGCATCAAGGAGATGCCCGATTTGCAGCAGATAAGGGAGAACTACCCCGATGTTAATGTGGTCCTGGTGAATTGTGGCGAGGACCAGGCTCTTGTGGTCGATTTCGTGCAGCAGCATGACTACGACTTTACATGGGCGCTTGATCCGAATTTCGAAGCTCAGACGGCCTATCCCACAAGCGGCATTCCTTATACCGTGGTGATCGATTCCGAAGGAAATGTGAGCGAAATTTTTGCAGGCTCGGGACGCGACATGTATTCTAGGTTTGAATCTGCCGTGCAGCAGGCGATAGGGTAGCTCCTTTTGCCTCGCGCTGTCATACTTGCGTTAAAAAGCTTTCATAGCGAAGCGACACGCTGCCTTGCCTACCGCTGCGTGTCGCTTTTCCGTCTGCTTGCGTTATTTTCGTCCCGTATGCACGGCAACAATGCCGCCGGCGTAGTTTTTCCAGGTCACGTCTTTGAATCCCGCTTCGCGCAGCATGGCGGCGTAATCTTTCTGGCACGGGAACGCCTTGATGGAATCGGCCAGATAGACGAAGCTTGGCGCATCGCGGGTGAAAAGCCAGCCCCAGAAAGGAATCACGACCTTCAGATAAACGTGATATAGCGCGCGCCAGAGCGCATTCGGCGGGGTGGAAAACTCGAGGCAGGCGAACGTACCGCCCGGTTTAAGCACGCGGTGCACTTCGGAAAGGGCCTTCATGCGATCGGGGATGTTGCGAATGCCGTAGGCCATGGTAACCGCATCGTAGGAATTGTCGGCATAGGGGACGTTTTGAGCGTCCACCACTTCGAAATCGAAGGGAACGCCGCAGTTCTCTCCCGCCTTGAGGCGTTCCTTGGCCACGTCGAGCATTTCGGGCACGAAGTCAGTAAGCTGGATATGGGCCGGGGGATTGCGATGCGCCGCCATGTAGCTTACGTCGCCTGTGCCGCCCGCCAAATCGAGCAAGTCGGATTCAGGGGTGAGATTGGCTGCGTCGACCGTTTTGCGCAGCCATCCTTTGTAGAGCCCGAAGCTCGAGAAGGCGTTGAATTTCTTGTACTGCTCGGCGATGGTTCCGAATATGTGCTGCACGCGTTCTTCCGAAAGGGCCGCTTCGGCTTCCTTTCCTGTCGCGGTGTCTACCGTGTGGTGGCTGGTTTCAGTCATGAATCTTCCGTCGTTTAGTTAGTGATTGTGGTCGGCGAATATAATCCGCTCTTCGATTTTTCTAAGTTCTCAGTATAGCCTAAAGCCGATGCGCTATTATGTCCGCATGCTATTGTGTGCTGAACATATCATCCCCGTCACGCAGCCTCCTATCGACGATGGCGCGGTTTTGGTGCGCGACGGGCGCATCGTTGAAATAGGCGGTGCCCAACGTATGAAATCCCGCTACCCCGAGGAGGAGGTACGCGATTTCGGCCGTGCAGCCATCATGCCTGGTTTCGTAGACTGTCATACGCATCTCGAATACACGGCATTGCGCGGTATTGTCCACGATGTCCCGTATGCCGAATGGCTTGCTCACGAACATGCCAAGGCGGACATGATGACGCGCGACGATCGCTACGATTCCGCATTGCTCGGCGGCATGGAAATGCTCTCGGGCGGCGTCACCACAGTTGCCGACTTCACGGGCACGGGCGCTTCGCGAGAGGCGGTGCGCGATCTGGGCCTGCGCTCCGTGATTTATCGCAGCGTCGGCGTTCCTGAGAAATCCAAGGTGGACAGCACCATTGCGGAGGCGGTAGAAGACATTCGTGCCTGGAGGCAGGATTCCGATTCCAACCTTACGCGTATCGGCATTGCCCCGAAGGCCCTTCATGCATGCCATCCTACGGTGTTTAGCAAGGTGAACCAGGTTGCCGATGAAATGGACCTTCCTGTTGCCATGCATGTCGCCGGTAGCTACGAGGAATACCAGTACATCAAAAACGGCTCCACGCCCCTTTCGGTGCGCGGCATTGATGCGGGGGACGACAGCCTGACCGACCGTCCCATGTGGCTTCCTACGGGGGTTACGCCGGTCAATTATGCGCTGAACTGGGATGCGTTCCGCAGCAAAGACGTTCTTGCCGTACATTGCGTCCATGTTGATGACGATGACATTGCCAAGTTGAAGGAATACGACGTCGCCATTGCCGTCTGCACGCGATGCAACGCGCAGCTCGGCATGGGCCTTGCCCCTCTGCAGCAGTTCTTGCAGGCGGGTATCCGCGTTGGTCTTGGCACCGATTCCCCGGCGGCAACGGATACGTCCGACATGTTCACGGAAATGCGCCTCGCAACGCTGATTCATCGTGCGGTCGATCGCAGCTATTTCTTGAGTGCCTCTACCATGCTTGAGCTTGCCACCATCGGCGGCGCACGAGCCCTTCGCATGGATGACGAAATCGGCAGCCTTGAGCCCGGTAAGCGCGCGGACGTAATTGTCGTCGATCTTTCCGGATCTCGCCAGACTCCGCTTGTCGATCCCGTTACGGCGGTTGTCACGGGCGCCGCAGCTGCAGACGTCGTATTCACCATGGTGGAGGGCAGCGTCTTGTACGAGCGCGGCGGCATCTGGAACCTCAAGGTCGATCCCGTCGAGGTTGCACAGCGCGGCATTCATATTCGTGGAAAGCTGAGAGATTAGCATGGGACAGAAAATGACGGCCAAACAACGCGCCGCGCAGGTTGAAGCTGCCCGCAAGCGCGAAGAGGCCGAGCGTAAGCGTAGGGAGCGCGCCGCCCGTACGAAGAAGATTTTCACGGTTGTGGTGTGCATCATCCTCGTTCTGGCTCTGGGTATTCCCACGGTCGCCATTATGGCGATGGGTGGGGCGTCGTAGAGCTCGTCTATAGCATTTTTGTAAAACCCCGCTTTGTGCTCAAGGCGGGGTTTTTTCGCGTATGATTGCGCGTGTTCAAGGCGACAATCATGTCAGAACGCATGTCGAAAGGAGCCTCATGGCATTTCGGTCTTCGATAGCCGCTGCATTGGGGAAAAGCGCCCACTGGGCGGGGGAAACGTTTATGCATCGTTCGCCGGGCAACCTGCCCGGGGTTCTTGCCATGAAGGCGGCGCCGCTTGTGCTGTGCGATTTGGCAAAGAAGGTCGATACGGTCGTGGTGGTATCGGGGACCAACGGCAAGACCACCACGACAAACCTCGTTGCCGACTGCTTGGCAAAAGCCGGTCGTCCTTTGCACTGTAATCGCGACGGCAATAATCTCGAGTCTGGCGTTGTGACCGCCTTGCTCGTTCGTCCTGAAATGCAGCATGCTCAAGGCTGCCAGGAACAACCCGTCGCTTGTTTCGAATGCGACGAGCTTTACACGAAATATGTTCTGCCTCGCGTGAAGCCACGCTTTTTCATGCTGCTCAACCTGTTTCGCGACCAGCTCGACCGTGTCGGAGAGATTGACAACGTGCAGCAAACTATCGCGCGTGCGCTGGAGGCAACGCCCGATACCGTCTTTCTCTATAACGGCGATGATCCCCTGTGCGCATCCATCGCCGATCGCATTCCCAACGAATCAATGGCGTTCGGCATTGCTTGCGATATGAAGCTTGACGGCGATCGCATAAGCGACAGCCGCTTTTGTCAAAAGTGCGGAGCAGCGCTCGAATACGAATACGTGCACTACGGTCAACTCGGCGCGTATCGTTGTCCTGAGTGCGGATGGCGGCGTCCGGAGCTTTCGTTCGCGGCGGAGCATGTGCGCATGGAAGAAGACGGGCTTGTCTTCGATATAGACGGGCATGAGGTTCGTACGGGCCAAATGGGCACATACATGATTTACAACACGCTTGCGGCGTATGCGGCGTCGAAGGTCTCCGGCCTGGTTGAGTTCGACCAGTTCGAACAGGCGGTTGAGGCGTATCGCCCCACGAACGGCCGTTTGCAAACGTTTACGCTTGGCGACCGCTCGGTCATGACCAATCTTGCCAAAAATCCTACGGGGTTCAACCAGAATATTCGCATTGTCTTGAACGAGGGCGGGCATGTTCTTGCGCTTTTCGTAAACGACGAAGAGGCTGATGGCATTGACGTGTCGTGGTTCTGGGATATCGATTTCGAGCGATGGTCGGAAATCGAGGGGCTGAAGGCCTTCGTTGGCGGTTCGCGCGCCAACGACATGCAGGTTCGTTTGAAATACGCCGGAATCAAGGCGGATATCGTAAAGAATGCGGCCGACGTGCTCGAGCGAACCGAAGCAGGAGACGGCAAGGTGTACGTCATCGCGAACTACACGGCACTGCCTCCGCTTCGCCGAGAGCTCGAGGCTATGCAGAAAGAATGGGAGAACTAGTCGTGAAACCATTGAACATCGTGCACCTCTTCCCAGAGCTTTTGAACCTTTACGGCGACGGCGGCAACGTCATGACGCTTCGTCGCCGCTGCGAGTGGCGCAACATTCCCGTGCAGGTCACCGAAGTAGGAATGGGCGATTCCATCGACTTCTCTTCTGCCGATATCGTTTTCATCGGCGGCGGTGCCGACCGCGAACAGCTCATCGTGAAAGATGCCATGATGAGCCGCAAGGCCGACCTTTCTTCCTACGTCGCCGACGCCGGCGTGCTTTTGGCCGTATGCGGAGGATATCAATTCCTGGGCCACCATTACGCCATGGATGACGTGGTGGTGGACGGCTTGGGAATCGTCGACATGGAGACTGTGCGAGGCGAGGGCCGCTTGATCGGAAACGCCGTCGTGCAAAGCGACATTTCTGACATTCCCGTGGTCGGCTTCGAAAACCACGGGGGCCGCACCACGCTCGGATCGGGCGTTGCTCCCTTCGGGCGGGTGCTCGCGCAGACGCGCGGCAACAATGGCGAAGATGGAGGGGAGGGCGTTCATCAGGACAACTTGATCGGAACATATCTCCATGGTCCGCTTCTGCCCAAGAATCCGCAGGTTGCAGACCACCTGATTTCTCGTGCCCTCGAACGTCGCGGCGATTCTGCGGAGCTTGCGCCGCTTGACGACGCGGTTGAGCTCGAGGCGAATCGTATCATGCTCCATCGCTTAGGCGTTTTCTAGCGTGGCAGGAGGGCTCCTCGCCTTCCTGAACGCCTGAACCTTCTTTTTTGGATGTGAGATGGTTTTAACGCAAGGGAAACAAGGGCCGCTTCGCTAACATGATATGCTCTTACTTTAGCGCGATGGAGTGTATCCGATGCGTGCGATTTTCGTGGCATAAGGCGCGGCATCGCCCTCGCCTTTTTCGGCGTCTCGGCCTCTACGCGCGACCACAGTGGGAAGGATACTTTCTATGATCGATACCAAGCAGTATGTCATCAAGCAGATCGAGGAGCGCGATATCCGCTTTCTCCGTCTTTGGTTCGTCGACATTCTGGGAAACCTCAAGAATATAGCCATTACCCCATCGGATATCGACACGGCATTCGAAGAGGGCATCGGATTCGATGGGTCGTCCATCGACGGGCTTGCATGCGTCCAGGACAGCGACATGCTGGCTCATCCCGAACCTTCCACGTTTCAGGTGCTTCCTTGGCGCCCGAGCAATAATGGCGTTGCACGCATGTTCTGCGACATCTACACGCCTGACGGCGAGCCCGCTCGTGCCGATTCCCGCCATATCCTCATGAAGATGCTGAAAAAGGCCTCGAACCTCGGGTATGCAGTCAACGTCGGCACGGCCGTGGAGTATTTCTGCTTCAAGGATTCGACGTCTCCCGATCCGATCGACAGGGGAGGCTATTTCGACCTGGCGCCACTTGATAATGCGGCCGATCTTCGTCGCGATACGGTTTTGACGCTTGAGCAGATGGGCATTCCTGTCGAATATTCCCATCACGAAGCGGCTCCGGCGCAGCAGGAGATAGATCTGCGCTACTGCGACGCCCTTGCGGCGGCCGATGCTGTGATAACGGCCCGGCTGGTCATCAAGGAGACAGCGTACGCCCAGGGGTTGCATGCAACCTTCATGCCGAAGCCTCTTGAAGGGTGTCCCGGCAGCGCCATGCATGTGCATCAGTCTCTTTTCGACGAAGGGGGCAATGCTTTCTTCGATGCGAACGACCCGGACGGCTACGGCTTGTCCAGTGCTGCGAAAAGCTATATCGCCGGCCTGCTGAAGTACGCTCCTGAATACATGCTGGTCACAAACCAATTCGTGAATTCCTACAAACGTTTCGTTCCCGATCTTGACGCTCCCTTGCATGCGTGCTGGGGTCAGGCCAATCGTTCGGCCATGGTTCGCGTGCCGCGCTATAAGCCGACGAAGGGTTCTTCGACGCGCGTCGAGGTTCGCAGCGTCGATTCGGCCGCGAATCCGTATTTGGCGTTCGCGGTGATGATTGGCGCCGGCCTGCGGGGCATGGAAGAGGGGCTGGAGCTTCCTGCGCCCATTTTGAAAAACGCCTTCGCGCTCTCTTCGTCCGAGCGCGAGGAGATGGGGCTTGTTCCCCTGCCGTCCGATTTGTCCCGTGCGGTGGACGCTTTCGAGCAATCCGAGCTCATGCGCGAGGTCCTGGGGGATTCTGTGCATTCGTACCTCGTGAAAACGAAGAGGGCGGAATGGGAAGAGTACCGCGCTCACGTTACTTCGTGGGAAATAGACCGCTATCTCGCAACTTTGTAGGAGGAGCGCATGCATTCGAAGACCATTATTGTTTCGTGTGGAGATGCCGTTACCCCCGAACGAGCTGCGACGCTTTTCTCGTCGATGGACGCGGACGTGCGAGCGCTCAAAGTGCCACCCAACCAGGCTCTCGATGCCATGAGGGGCGCATCGTTCGATATGCTTTTGATAGACGATTCCGACGGGTCGTGCGATTTGGCAGAGGTGGAGGCGGCCCTTTCTCGCGGAGGCAGCACAACGGCGCTGTTCGTGGTGATGGAAGGGGGCCGTGCCGCTTCAGTGCGCCTCCCCGTCCAGATTCCCTTTGATTTCGCATGCGAGTACGCCTCCGATGACGAGGTAAAAGTGCGTTGCCGCAGATTGTTGTGGCCAGGTGAGATGACCTCCGACGCCGATTTCGTTCATGTGGGGTCCATGACAATCAATCTTGCCACATATCAAGTCAAAGTTGCGGGGGAGCCGGTCGACCTTACATTTATGGAATATGCGCTGCTTGCGTTCTTGGTGACGCATCCGGGCAGGATTTATTCGCGCGAGGTTTTGCTTTCGCAGGTGTGGGGCTTCGATTATTACGGCGGAACGCGCACGGTAGATGTGCATATCCGTCGCCTGAGGGCGAAGCTCGGCCCTGAAATGGCCCAACATATCGAAACCGTGCGAGGTGCGGGGTATCTCTGGGAGAGCTAGTCGGTCTCTGCTTTTGCCGAATCGGTCCGCCTCGTTGCTTGGGAGCCTGTGAACGAATCGAATCTGATGGTTTGATTCGTTCGCAGGCTCCTTTTCATGTTCGGGCAGGCGGCGTATTTCCTCTTTGTTTCCGAATGATGTGCGCCATGTTACCGGCGTTTCTTTTTCGTTACGTCTTGCATACCGCAGTGTTAAACATACCCTTGACCAGGAGTTACTTCAGGTTCTTTTCCCATAATTGCCTTGTTGTCAAGCGAAGGGAGAAGATGTGTACGATGAAGGAACGAGTGCATTCATGATGGTATGCACCATGCTTGTGTTTCTTATGACCCCTGCTTTGGCGTTTTTTTACGGCGGTCTTTCACGTCGTAAAAACGTGGTGAACACCATGATTATGGCGTTCTCGGTCATCGGAATCGTCGGCGTTTTGTGGGTCGTGCTCGGTTGGTCTCTTGCCTACGGAGGTGACGGGTCGTCGCCGTTTTTCGGAGGGTTCGACCAGCTGATGTGTTCGGGCGCCTTGTCCGAGGCTGTGTCCAATGCGCCGCTGGAAGATGCATCGTATCCGGGCGTAGTGGATATGGCGTTTCAGCTTGCTTTTGCAGCCATAACTGCAGCCATCATCACCGGTTCTCTTGCGGGGCGTATGAAGTTTGTTGCGGTGATCGCTTTTATAGCTATATGGTCTGTGGTGGTTTATGCGCCGCTTGCCCATATGGTCTGGGGCGGAGACGGCAGTTTTATCGGCGATAGGATCGGCGCCCTTGATTTCGCCGGCGGAGACGTCGTTCATATCTCCTCGGGCCTTACCGGTCTGGTTCTTGCCGTTCTTCTTGGGAAGCGCCGCGGTTTCGGCATGATGGCGTATCGTCCCCATAACGTTCCGTTCGTACTTTTGGGCGCCGGTCTTTTGTGGTTCGGTTGGTTCGGCTTCAATGCCGGCTCTGCTTTCGCCGCCGATGCCGTTGCCGCGCTCGCTCTGCTCAATACCATGGTTGCTCCTGCGGCAGCGATGCTCGCGTGGATGTTGGTCGAAGCCGCCCATACGCGCAAGGTGACCCTTGTCGGCGCGTGCACGGGAGTCGTGACCGGCTTGGTTGCCGTTACGCCCGCCGCTGGATTCGTCGACGTGTGGGCCGCTGTTGTCATGGGCGTGGTTACGGCCCCTATCTGCTACGCGGCCATTGCGTTTCTTAAGCCGCGTTTCGGATACGACGATGCGCTTGACGCTTTCGGGTGCCATACCGTCGGCGGTATCGTAGGCGGCCTTTTGACGGGCGTGTTCTGCGTTCCCGAGCTGTCCTGGACCGAAGTGGGCGGTCTTTTGTACACGGGCGATCCGTCCCTGCTGGTTTCTCAGCTGCTCGGCATTCTCGTCACTATAGCCTTCGTGGCGGTTGCCACGCTGGTCATTGGGTTCGTGCTGAAGGCGGCGTTTCACGGGCTGCGCGTGGACGCTCGCGAGGAAGGGGAGGGCTTGGATGCCCGCCAGCATGGCGAGAGCGCCTATCCGTCGTTCAACGGTCTTGATTAGTCGACGCTGTTAGAAGACAAGTGCGAGTGTTTGGTTGAAGAGAGGAAACGCAATGAAGAAGATAGAGGCAATTGTCCGCCCGACGAAGCTCGAGGCGCTTAAGGAGGAGCTGCTGAGCGCAGGGCTGAAGGGAATGACTATCTCTCAGGTGCAGGGATGCGGGAAGCAGCATGGCTGGAAGGAGTACTACCGAGGAAGCGAGGTTCTCGTGAATATGCTTCCGAAGGTCATGGTGTCGGTTGTCGTGGACGATGCGCAGGTGAAAGAAATGGTGGAGGCCATATGCCGCATCGCCCGCACCGGCGATGTGGGGGACGGGAAGATTTTCATTCTTCCCGTTGAAGATGTGGTTCGCATTCGTACGGGGGAAAGAGGGTCTGCTGCCGTGTAGCGGACGGACGGAAGCCACGCACTATAGCACGAAAAGCCTCTTGCTTCATGGTGAAGCCGTGATTTCAATCTGGCGTTTCGAAGGATTAAAAATGGAGAGGGTTCTGCGCCCTATTGGCGCGGAGCCCTCTTCGTGCATGTGGTAAGATTACGCAGTTAATCTACGAGAGTTTGAGAGGTTGGCTGTGTTCGGTATAGGTGGATTCGAGCTATTCCTTATCTTGCTGTTCGGGTTCCTGATTTTCGGCCCTGACAAGCTTCCCCAGCTTGCCAAGACCATCGGTATGGCAGTTCAGAAATTCCGTAGCGCGCAAGACGAGATGAACAAGGTCGTTAAGACCGAGATTTACGACCCTGCGAGCGACAAACCCGTGAAAAACCCGCTTGACGCTATCGACAAGGACAACAAGCAGAAGGTCGAGAAGAAGGAGTCCTTCGCCGCTCGTAAAGCGAAGTACGACAAAGAGCGCGAGGACAAGAAGAAGCGCGAGGCCGCTAATGAGGCTGCCAAAGAAGTGCGCGCCGCCGCCGCTGCGGAAAAGCAGGAGGCTGCGGAAAAGGCCGCCGTGGCCGGAGCTGCTGTCGCCGCCGCAAAAACCCCTTCCCAGGTTCATGAAGATGTCATGAGCGCGCGCAAGGAGGCAACTGCCAAGGTTGCTGCGGAGCAGGAGGCGAAAAAGGCCGCTGACAAAGACCTTGCTGACGAAATCTTCGGTGCAAAACCCGCCGTGAAGAAGGCTGCGAGAACGCAGGACGCCTCCGATGCCGCATCCGGTGCTTCCGCGAACGATGCTGCTCAGACGTCTGATTCGGTCAAGAAGGAGGACAACTAATGCCTATCGGTCCGGCGCGTATGCCCCTTTTCGATCACCTGGGCGAGTTGCGCATGCGCCTTGTCCGTATTGTGGTCAGCCTGTTTATCGCCATGTGCATCTTCTACATGGCAACGCCCACGATCATTCAATTCATGTGCCTGCCGGTGTACGATTATCTGCCGAAAGACGCAACAACGGGCGCCATAGCCTTGAACGTCTTTGACGTCTTCGGGTCGTTCACCATTCGTTTCAAGGTGGCGCTATGGACGTCTGTCGTTGCCTGCATGCCCATTATCTTGTGGCAGATTCTGGCGTTTTTCTTGCCCGCGCTTAAGCCGAGTGAGCGTAAATGGTTCATTCCTACGTTTGCTGCGGGTGTGGCGCTGTTTATCGGTGGTACCGTGTTCTGCTACGCTCTGATCCTGAACCCCGCAGTGCAGTGGCTGACCGATCAGGCGAACGGCTTTGCGAACATCTTCCCCGATGCTAAAGCGTGGATCGACGTCATTATCAACTTCGAGCTTGCTTTTGGTTTTGCCTTCGAGCTGCCCCTGGTGGTCTTCTACCTGGTGGTCTTCGAGATTATCCCGTATGCAAAGCTCCGCAACTCCTGGCGTACGGTCTACATTGTTCTCATGGTCATTTCCGCCATGGTCACGCTGGATGCTTCGCCGGTCACCATGCTCATGATGTTTGCGGCGTTGCTTATGCTGTATGAGGTCAGCCTGCTTGTCGCTCGTTTGGTGCTGGGCAAGCGCGTGAAGGAGCAGAAGGAAGAGGCCGAGCGCGAAGCTCGCGAAGAGGCCGAATGGCAAGAAGAATGGGGCCAGAAAAAGGCTGCCATTAAAAAGCGCCTTTCTGACGATTAACGACTCAACTGACGGACGAAACGTCTGGCAGGTACGGTGTCAAACGGATGTAGCAACTATTGCGGCCTGGTTCGTTTTCGAACCGGGCCGTTTTGCTAGCGGCACGTCTTCACACCTGCTTCGTGGCTGGCAAATATGGTCAAGGCGGGCTCGAGAAGCCTGTTGCGCGGAGATTCGGTTCGGATACTGAATGCTGCACAGGTGCGGTCTCGTTTCTGCGATAGGATGTCTTCGCATAAGAAGTTGCTTTTGAACGAAGGAGCTTGCCCGTTGGGGGGAAGGAACTCGTTCGGTCGGTTGCTCTCCGAAAGCAGCGGATGCTTTCAGGGCGCGAAGGGGCGTCTTTGTCATATGTTGAACGCGTCCATCCGCGAAAAGCGTGTGCTTCACATCGCTCGGACACGAAAGGATAAGCATGCACGAATTGGGTATTATGACGGGCGTTGTCGAGAGTGTGAGTTCGGCGGCGCGCGCGAACGGCGCAACCCGTGTGCTCAAAGTCTCGCTTTCTGTTGGGGAGATGACCGAGGCAATCGAAGATGCGTTGCAATTCGCTTTCGAAGTGCTGTGCGAAACGGAGCCGTTGCTCAAAGATGCCAAGCTTGAAATTACCATGGTAGAGCCAAAGAGCCGCTGCCTTGATTGCGGAAAAGAATTCCGCCACGATCGCTTCCATGTGACCTGTCCCGAATGCGGCGGGTTTGCTGAACTGATAGAAGGCAAGGATTTGCGCATAGAGAGCATCGAGGTTGACCTTCCCGATGACGAAGAGGACGCCGGAGCGAACGCGCCTTCTGGCGAAGACTAAGCAGGCAGTCGAGGCGTCTGGCATGTTGCCGGACCGCGAGCATCGAAGTGCTTGCGCGACGCGCGCAGCAAGGAATAGATGGTAGGAGGAACCATGAAGATAGATTTGAAGCAGCCTATTCTCGATAAGAACGATCGTCTTGCGGCCGATAACCGTGTGTTGTTCAAGGAGAAGGGCGTGTTCGTGCTCGACCTTCTGGCGAGTCCTGGCTCTGGCAAGACGTCCACTATTCTTGCGACGATCGAAGCGCTGCGCGACGAATACAACATCGCCGTCATCGAAGGCGATATTGCCAGCAACGTCGATGCCGAACGCATCAGTGCGCAGGGCATTGCGGCGGTGCAAATCAACACGGGTGGCGCGTGCCATCTCGAAAGCGACATGATTCGCCGCGCTGTGGATGCGCTCGATCTTGACAACCTCGATCTGATCATCGTGGAAAACGTAGGCAACCTGGTGTGCCCGACCGATTTCGACTTGGGCGAAGGTGCTAAGGTCATGATTCTGTCGGTGCCCGAAGGCGACGATAAACCGCTGAAATACCCCGGCGTATTCCAGGCATCCGAGGCCATCATCTTGAACAAGGTGGACACCATGGAGGTGTTCAACTTCAACGAGCAGGCATTCCGCGATGCGGTGACGCAGCTCAATCCCGCGGCTCCGATTTTCCCGATTTCCGCCACCAAGGGTGCCGGCGTTGACGAATGGGCCGACTGGTTGCGTGCGAAAATCGAGGCGTTTCGCGCATAGGACGAATTGTCGGCTCAAGATAACGCCAAAAAAATGGGCGGGAACGGTGCGGCTGCCGTTCCCGCCGTTTTGTTTCGTCTTCTGTGAGTTGCTAGAACGGCAGAGCCATGTCGAAGAACATCGCCGTCGCATAGCCGAGGATTGCACCGATAGCGGTAAAAGCGATTCCAATTCCCAAGGCGCGTGTAGCTGCTTGCCAGAGCGGTTTGTTGCTGTAGGCTTTCTTCATTTTCGCCTGGCGCCTGACGGCGCGCTCGGTGCGATTCGTCCTGTCTACGGGCTTGCCCTTTTGGAAGGCGAGAATTTCACGGTACGTCTGCACATCGTTTTCGACCTTTATGCGTTCGAGTATCACGGACACCACTATCGAGGCGGCCCAGGGCGCCAATCCCAGCAGAATCCCAAGAGGTCCCCACAATGCTATACCTGCCAGGGCGAACGGAATCATGAGTACCAAGAGGGCGGACATGGTTATGGCGAGCGTGCGCATCCTCTTTGCATCGGCCGATGCTACGGTATTCTCCATCATATCCAGGTCTCCTTTCACGAGCACGTCAATTGTCGTGTCGAAAAGGATGCTGAGCAGCAGCAGGCTTTGGATGTCGGGGTATGTCTTGTCCGTTTCCCAGTTGGAGATGGTCTGGCGCGATACGTAGATGCGCTCGGCAAGCTCTTCCTGTGAAAGCCCCATGTCGGTACGCCGTTTCTTGATCTGGTTGCTGATGTCCATGCAGTTCCTTTCGACGGTCTGTAGCGTACGAAAAGATGCCGATCGCTGCCGCTAAAAGGCTTTGACATGCTTTCTATCAGGTGTTTTAGGAGACCGAAAAAGAAAATCGACTGGTGTCGGGCTCTTTGCCGCGTGCGTTTTGCAGACTTGCCGCTCTGCATGATAGCGCACGATGGTCGGTCTTGGACAGGGGCCTTTCGCGCCGTTGGCCTATCGCACGTTGCCGTCGAGGGGCATCGCGCTACAATGATGGACGGAATTCGTATACGAAAGGACGCACCATGCCTTATCTTCCCGAAGCTCAGCATACTCCGTGGCAGCAATCCGAAGAGGTCGATCTTACACGGACCGCCGTGCTCGTGATCGACGTGCTTGGCGGCAGCGGCGGGGTGGTTCCTGGTCTTGAGGGCATGGCGGAAAACGCAGTGCGCATTGTGAAGGCGGCCCGCAAGGCCGGCGTGCCGGTGGTGTTCGTCAACGATGCCCATATCGCCGGGATTGACAAAGAAATCGAGCTGTGGGGCGGTCACGGCATCGCAGGAAGCGATGCGGCCCGTCCGCTCGATGCCTTCGAAGTTAAGAAGGGCGATTTCCTCATTCCGAAGCGCCGTTACGACGGATTCTTCCAGACCGACCTTGACCTTACGCTGCGCGAACTCGGCGTCGATACCCTGATCGCTTTTGGCTGCGATACCAACATTTGCGTGCTGCAGACGCTCGCGGGCGCGTATTTCCGCGGATACAAGACGGTGGTTCCTGCCGATGCGTGCGGGACGTTCCTCGTCGGAACGCAGGAGCAGGGTCTTGAATACTTCACGCGCTGCTACGATAGCCGCGTTGTCGATACCGAAACCGCGCTCGGATATCTGGGTGCGAGCGCGTAGTCGCGAAAGGGGAGTCGAATGACGCAGCGTATGGGCAAAGAGGAAGTCATCGCGTTTCTGCATGATGGCGGGTGTGAATTCGAGATAGTGGAGCATGAGGCGGTGTTCACCATGGAGGGCATGGAGGCGTTGAATCTGCCCTTTGGCGAAGAGGTGGTGAAGAACCTCTTCTTGCGCGATGACAAAAAGCGCAACTACTACCTGGTGGTCATGCCGGAAGACAAGCCTGCGAACCTGAAAGAACTGCGTACGAAGCTCGAGGCGCGTCCGCTTCGTTTTGCCTCTGAGGACGACCTTGCACAATATCTTGGCCTGCGTGGAGGAGCGGTTTCTCCTTTCGGCGTGCTGAATGACGAAGACGCCGCCGTTCAGGTGGTTTTCGACGAAGAGCTCAGGGGGTATCGCGGGCTGGGAGTGCATCCTAACGACAATACGGCAACGCTGCACGTTGCCTTGGACGACATGGTTCGGATCATCGAGAGCCATGGGAATTCCATGCGGTTCGTCGAGCTCTCAAGGCCCGAGCCTGAGGAATAAAATTTTCTGACGAAGCGCGGCAAGTTGCGTTGTCGCGCTTCGCTTTGCGGTATCCGGACGATATTCTTGTGGGGCGCGCTTGCATTGGCCGAAGCGCGTTTGCGAATCGTCTTGCTGAGGAAAGGAAGCGCATAGTGCTCATCGAGGAAAAGTACCATACATGCGTCGAAGGGCTCGCCTCGTTTGCGCGCGGCATCGGCATGACGGATGCGGTCATTGGCCTTTCGGGCGGAATAGACTCGAGCCTGGTCGCCTGCATGTGCGTCGATGCCTTCGGCGCCGAGCATGTCCACGGCTATATGCTTCCTGGTCCGTACTCGAGCGAGCATTCGCTGGTGGATGCTCAGGAGCTCGCCTTGAACTTGGGAATTCGCGCAGAGCGCATCTCAATCGGAAAGCCTTTCGAGGCGTTCGTCGACGCCCTCGGGGACCACTGCATCATGGCGCGGGGCCTTGCTGCCGAGAATACGCAGGCGCGATGCCGTATGACCGTGCTCATGGCGCTTTCGAACGCCCATGGATGGATGATGGTCAACACCGGCAACAAAAGTGAAGCTATGATGGGTTATTCCACGCTTTACGGAGATACGGCGGGCGCCTATGCTCCTATTGGCGGGTTGTATAAGACCGATGTTTTTGCCATGTCTCGTTGGGTGAACGAAGAAGCTCTTCGTAAGGAGGGGCGCATCCTCATTCCTGAGCGTGTTCTTACGAAACCGCCAAGCGCAGAACTCGCTCCCGATCAGCGCGACGAGGATACGTTGGGGTCATATGATGAGCTTGATCGTCTTTTGATCAATTATTGCGAGCGCGGTATGGATCGAAGCGCGCTTATCGCCGCTGGCTATGATGCTGCAGAGGTTGATCGCGTGAAGAATCGCGTTGATTCATATGCGTTCAAGCGCGCTCTGGAACCTCCGTTTCCCGCGATTGAATACGGTCTTAATTGAACAGATCTATAAGTTCTTGGCGCTTGTGCACATCGAGCTTCGTGTAGATGTGGCGAATGTGGCCGCGCACGGTAGTGGGCGATATGGATAACTCCTCGGCTATATAGGTGTTCGTACGCCCTCGGGCAAGATATCCGAGCACTTCGGTCTCACGCTCGGTCAGTCCATGCTGGGCGGCGAGGAATTGGCACGTTTCCTCGAAGGCGTCCGTTTCGGATTCATTGGCCGATGGCGACGCCTGGATGGAACTGGCGGAGGCTCCTTCGCGGGTGTAAGGAGTCGCTTCATCTGCCGGGATTTTTTCGCAAGTGTAAGAGGCTGCTTCATCGGCGGCTTCGTCAGCCTTTGGAGTGTGCCCGAAAGAGGAAAGAGGCGCTTCGTTTTTTGAAACGCCTTTCTTGCGTTCGTGCCTTTTGCGGTCGCGCGAAAGCAGCACGATCGCCATGGCAAGCAGGTAGATGATGCCGCACGAAAGCACAAGAAACCTCACGGTGGAGGATGCTTGCTCAATATGCGGGCCGCCGAATGCGCTGCCCACGACGAGAGATGCAAACAGAGAAAACTTGGCGCACCCCGTAGTCAGGGCAAACAGTGCGTAGCTCGATACACCGAAGCGATTCGCGGCATAGGCGACCTAGTATACCACAAGCAGCGCCACGAAATCGTAGCTTACCAGCAGCATGGTGCTGAACAGGCGCGAGTAGCCTTCGCTCATAAAGGGGACGAAGACCACCATGGCCGCCAAGATGGGAAACGCGATGCGAAATGTCGCGGAAGCGGCGGGAATGCGCCGGGCGACGAGCAATGCCACGCAGAAGAGCACGGAGGCGATGGTCATGGCCATGCCGGGAACAAGCGCGGCGCCGGCGAATTCCATGGAAGCCGCCAGCATGAAGCTGTTGATGAGTCCGATGACCGCTTCGAGTGCGCAGAGCGCGAGCAGAGCGTCGCCTATTTCGTTCATCGCTTTACAACGGGCTTCGGCGCAAGGGCGTGCCGGAATGGGCTCGAAGGATTCGTCTGTGCGCAGACGGCAACGGGTCTCTTGCAGGCAGAGCGCGCTGCATACCAAAAACGCAATGGTAAGAACGGGCGTCAGGGAGCCGTTTGCGGGGGAAAGGGTGTATTGCAAGGCCGAGCTGGCAAGCGAAGCGCAGCCGATGTGAACGATTGCTTTCGTTGGATTCTCCATGGCGAATATCTCGATCCACGACAGCTTCATGGCGATCGACCCGATTGAGAAAACGGCCACGGACAGCCCGAGCGTCCACTGCTGGGGAACGAGGTCGCCAAGATTCGTGGTCGCTAGGAGCATGCCGACGATCAAAACGGCGGCGGCAGGCCACAGGGGCATGGAAAACCGCGGCAGGTTTTTAAAGGAACTCAGCAGCGCAATCGCAAGTGCGCAAACCGCCGTGGCGAATGCGGACGCCATGTTGAACGTTACATCCGTCATGAAGATGAACGATCCGTCTGTCTGAGAGAAATGGGAGAGGTATATGGAAGAATTCGCGGACCGAAAAAGCCCGTATCCCATGACGACGAGCGCGCCGAAGACGAGCGAGGCATGGTGCGGCGTGCGCGCAGCGGCGTCGTTCGACATAAGATTCCCCTCCCTGTTGTGTACGACGTATTGTAGCGGTTAGTCCATTGCGCAGGTACTGTTTCGAATCCTCGCGCGATGCCCTCTTCGACAGATTGGGTGGAAATACGCATTTTCTTTATCCTGAACTGGCGCAACGGTGAAACAGTCCATTTTGTACGGTTCGCTTTCTGGCCGAAAAAGCCATGATGGAGACAACGACGCGGGGAAGCGTCGAAGCGTACCGAGGAGGGAAACTATGGATACTACGCTTAATCGTCGTAATTTTCTGAAAGGTGCTTTGGCATCCGGCGCAGTTCTTATGGCGGGCGGCGCGCTTGCAGGCTGCGCCTCCGAAGGCGGCAATTCCGGCGACACCGTCGTCGGCTTTGCTCCGGTTGAATTCGCCGAAGAAACCGACGTGTTGATTATCGGCACTGGCATCGCCGGCCTTTCCGCTGCGATGGATCCGGTCGAAGCGGGCTACAAGGTTACGCTAGCCGACAAGCGCGATACCTATGGCGGCGAAAGCTTCATGGCGTGCGGCGTTATGAATGTTTCCGGTTCTGAAATGCAGAAGCGAGCCGGCATCGAGGGCAGCGTCGAAGAGAAGTGGGAAAAGTACGCTCCCGTTCTTGAGAAAAAGGGCGAGACCGACGACATGGAGTACAAGAAGAACGTCTATCTGGGCCAGACCGAGTGGGCGAACCGTGTTGAGGCCGATTACGGCGCGCAGTTCCAGCCGCTTGAGGCCTATAAAGACACCGGGGCTCCTACGTCCATGCTGCTTCCGCTGAATGGCATCGGCGACATGACCTCTGTTCTTACGCCGCTTATCAACGGTCTCCAGGACAAAGGCGCCACGGTCGAGCTGAACCGCAAAGCGACCAACTTCATCGTCGATTCCGAAGGAACCGTCATTGGCGTTCGCTTCGTCGACTCCAAGACCGACAAAATCATAGACGTGAAGGCGAAGAAAATCGTCTTGGCTACGGGCGGTTTTTCCTGCAACCAGGTTATGGTTTCCGAATATATGCCGCAGCAGGCAGAGCTCTGCCCGCTGACGGTGTATTCCATGGGAGAGGGCCACGAGCTCGGTCGCTCCATCGGAGGCGTATATGCCCATATGGACATGGATTCCAACCGCATGAGCGACCTTGCGCAGGTTACGGTATGGGGCTATTTTGGCCGCAATGTGCAGGTAAGCCCGATGGGCCGTCGCTTCATCAAGGAAGACCAGTCCCATGACACGCCCGATGCCTGTGCGGAGCTGGGCTTGGGCTTTTGGTGGACCATCTTCGACAATCAGCTCATCGAGGGGTCTCAGGCATGGAACGTCGAGATGAACATGAAGGCTCACGAAGATCGTCTGGTCGGTCCCTGCAATACGCTCGACGAGCTCGCGCAGGCCATGGATGTTCCCGCCGAAAACCTCAAGGCCACCTTCGCCGAATACGACGGCTACGTGGATGCGGGCGAGGACGCGGCGTTCGGCAAAAAACTTTTCCTCGAGAAGCTTGAAGCTCCCTACTATGCGCTCAAGCATTTCCCGTTCCGCTACAAGACGCATGGTGGCTTGAAGATTGCAACCGACAGCCAGCTTGTCGACAATCAAGGCAATCCGATTGCGAACGTGTATTGCTGTGGGTCTACCACCCCGGACACGGGCAGCGACCTTTCCCCGAATGCGGGTTCCGGCCTTATCACGGGCAAGGCCGTCGTTGCTTCGCTTCAGTCCGAGCAGGCGTAGGCCGTCCGATCTTGCATGCGGCTTCTTTGCTTTGACGAATCGCCTGCTTCGAACCGATGCATTGCTGCATAAGGGGCGCAGGCGCAAATCGTCATGGGCGATATCCCCTCCCTTCGCCCGCAACGAAAAAGGCTCCGAGTTTTCGGAGCCTTTGTTGCGATAGCGAGGTTGTACGCGGCGAAGCTATGCGATTGCATTACCGATGAGCGCACCGACAATGCCTGCGATCAGGCCGATGACGGCCGAGCACCCGACGCTTGCGATGACGGTGCGTGCGTCAACACCGAAACGCGCCTCGATCGACCCGAGGAGGCTTGCGTCTTTTCCGGGGGTTTTCGTCTGCGCCACATTCTCCATCACGGCGTTGCGTCCAAGATCGGCAATGCCGAAGAAGAAAAATCCTTCTCCGACCTCGGCGCCTTCTATCATGCCTTTGCACGCGAGGGAGCGGTATAGCTCGCAATACTCATGGTCGAAGGAGTTTTCCTCGCCCGTAGGGCAGAGGTGGCGAAACGCGGCAAGCGTCACGTCTTCGCCGTTGCTTTCGGCGGAAACGAGCATTTCGAGCTCGCTGTATTCTTCGGGCGTCAGAGCGATGCTGTACTGCAGGGCATCTGCTTCCGTATTGGCGGCAACGGGGTCGCCCGCGATTTCGTTGATATCTGCTTCAGGCATGGGTCCTCCTTGGTTCGCGTCTTATTTTACCAGGTTGTTTTGACGGCGCGCGCTTCGTCCTGCAACGGTGAATCGTATGTCGCAATAAACATATCTGCCGTTCGTCTCCTTCGGCATGCCGTCTCCCGCCGCATGCTTACCGTTTCCGTGAACAGGGGGCAAAGCTGCTCCTTCTTCCCTTACACTTGGCTTTGTCGCATGTCTTGATTCGAATGCGATTCCACGGATGAAACCTTTTCAAGGAGGAATGTCATGCCCAAGATCACTCGTGATCAGGTGAAGGTGCCCGTCGACGTAGCGCCCGAGGCCCGCGAAACGTACATCGACAACTACATGGCTGCCACGCGTGAAACCGGTCGTTTGATGCTGTTCGCATGCGACCAGAAGGTGGAGCATCTCAATGGCGATTTCTACGGTGAAGGAATCGATCCCGCCGACCTCGATCCCGAGCATCTGTTCAAAATCGGATCTCAGGGCGTTTGCGGCGTTCTGGCCGGTCAGCGCGGCCTGATCGCCCGCTATGCGGCTGACTATCCCGAAATCAACTATCTGGTCAAGATGAATTCCAAGACCAACCTGGTCAAGACCGCCCAGGACGATCCCTATAGCCCCCAGCTGCATGACCTCGAGGCCGTTCTTGCCATGCGCGAAGCCGGCGTTAACGTTGTCGGCCTTGGCTACACCCTGTATCTGGGCAGCGAATACGAGGCAACCATGATGGCGGAAGCGGGCCAGCTCATCGCCGAGGCTCATGCTGCGGGTCTGATCGTCGTTCTGTGGATTTACCCCCGCGGCAAGGCCGTTACCGACGAGAAGGCTCCTGCCCTGATCGCCGGTGCTGCGGGCGTTGCTCTGTGCCTGGGCGCGGACTTCGTCAAGGTCAATCCTCCCAAGGCAAGCGACGAGGCAACCTCTGCCGAAAACCTCAAGATTGCCGCTACTGCCGCAGGCCGCACCGGCTTGGTATGCGCAGGCGGTTCTACCGTTGATGCGGAAACCTTCCTTACCCAGCTGCATGATCAGATTCATATCGGCGGTGCTTGCGGCAACGCAACCGGCCGCAACATTCATCAGCGCAGCCTGGATGAGGCGGTTCGCCTGACCAAGGCCATTTCCGCTATTACGTTGGCGGATTACGAAGTCGCCGATGCTTTGGCCGTGTTCAACGGCGAAAAGGATTTCGCTCTGTAGGAAAAAGCGAGTCGTTTGTCGGCTGCTCGTTGCGCACGAAATTCGTAGAAGCGAGGTTCCATTCGGGGCCTCGCTTTTTAATTGCTGCGGGTTGAGGCAAGGGTGGAATACAGGGCAACGGCCAAAATGACGGCGCCGCCGATGACTTCGCGAACGCCGGGAATCTCGCCAAGGAATAAAAGGGCGGCTACGACCCCATATACCGATTCGAGTCCGGTGATAATGCCTGCGGTGCGCACCTTGACGGTACGCAATCCTCCAATGAAGAGGGTGTGGGCAATTGCCGTGAACACGATGCCCATAATGGCGAGCATGCCGATATCGAGAGCGGTGAAAGACGGCTTGAGCACGAACAAGGCGGGAAGAAGCACCACGGTGGCCGTGGCCTGTTCGTAAAACGATACGAGCGAAGCGGGGTAGCCGCTGGAGAACTTCCTATTGGCGAGCGAGAGAAGCGCGTAGGTGAACGCGCTGAGCAGCCCCCATAAAACGCCCTGAGCCATAGAGCCTTCCAGGCTGAAATCATCCACGATGCAAGTGACGCCTCCAAGCATGACCAGCGCGCACACGATGTCCGATGCGCGCATCTTTTCGTGAAAAAGAAGAGGCTCGAGCACGGCGCTGAACAGCGGGAACGTTGCAAGGGTAAGTGTTCCTACGGCTACGGTTGAAACTTGGATCGATTGCATGAAGCTTGTCCAATGTATAGCAAGGATGATGCCCGCGAAAATGATGAGCACATAGTCGCCCCGTGTTTTCAGGGCGAATTTCTGTCGTTTGACGGCAAGGTAGGCCCCGAGAAACGCTGACGAGAAAAACGTGCGTCCCAGAACAAGAATAATGGCCGGCAGAGCGACGACCTTGGCGAAAAGGCCCACGAGTCCGAAGAGCAATACTGCAACGTGCGTGGCTATGAGGCCGCTGTTTTTCGCAATCCACCCGGATGCGTCTTTTTCGATCGGCGCTTCGGAGCCCTGTCTATTCGTGCGCTCTTTTTCGAGCATTACAATCTCCTCCTGCAACCGATTTCATTTTGCTTCTCGCTCATCATACAATGCTGCTGGAATTTCGCGTACGCCGAGCTTTCGGCAGTCTGTTTCGCGTGTTTGCGAACTGTCGGAGGGCGGGTATGATGGACGAAGGCAACTTTACGAAGAAACGGAGGCGTGCTCATGATCGAGCTTTCCGACGACAAGATTCTGTATGCATTCTCGAAAGACCTGGAGCCTGCTCTGACGGTGAAATCGGGCGAGACGGTGCGCGTGCGCACGAAAGATTGCTTCGGTAATCAGGTTCAGACCCCCGAAGACGAGCTGGATAGCATCGACTGGGATGCCATCAATCCCGCGACGGGTCCGATTTATGTGGAAGGCGCCGTGGCGGGAGGCTCGCTGAAGGTTCGTATCGACGCGATCGAATTCGACGGCCAGACGGCGAGCTGCACGGGCAAAGACGAGGGCGTTTACGGCGATAAGCTGGAGTGCTGGAGCACTCGTTTGTGCAAAATAGAAGAAGACGAGTTGGTGTGGGATGATAAGGTCCGTCTGTCGCTTACTCCGATGATTGGCGTTATAGGCGTTGCCCCTGCAGGCGATCCAGTAAACTGCGGAACCCCCGGCGTTCATGGCGGCAACATGGATAACACGAAAATCGCCCCAGGCGCAACGCTATATTTCCCCGTGGCCGTCGACGGCGCGCTGTTCGGGTGCGGTGATATGCACGCGGTCATGGGCGATGGGGAGGTCAGTGTTTCCGGCGCCGAGGCCGCGGGCCATGCCACGGTTACGTTGACTGCTTTGCCCGATCTTTCCATCGATACACCCCTGATTGAGAATGAGACCGAATTCGGCGTCATCTACTCCGCTGAAACGCTGGATGCCGCTGCTGACGGCGCGGTGCATCGTATGGTCGATCTGGTTTCCGATCGCACGGGCAAAGATCCCGCTGAGCTCGTGATGCTGTTCAGCCTGTGCGGCAATGTCGAAGTGTGCCAGATGGTCGACCCTGAAAAGACCGTGCGTTTCATGGTGCCAAAGCACGTTCTCGATTCGTATGGTTTCGAACTGTAGATTGTTCGATTGGTTTGCAGGTTGCTTACGGAGTTCTTCTTTCTGTAGGCAACCTGCTTCATTATAGGCGATAAGCTACTATGAGCTAGTTAGTATAATTTAGAAACTCATAGAAGGGTCTCCATGAAGGCGAGCCTATTCCAAGCTCAGACAGTAGTTGTAATAATGCAGCTATGAAAAAGTAAATAAGTTACTAAAGGAAAGTAAGATGCATTTTAAGAGCACATCGGTCGAAGAAACCAGAAAGCTTGCTTTCGGCATGGCGCAGAAGGCTCAACCAGGGGATGTCATTCTGCTTACCGGTGACCTCGGTGCGGGAAAGACCCATTTCACGCAGGGGTTTGCGTGCGGCCTTGGTATGAACGAGGTACCGACGAGTCCTACATTCAACCTGGTATGCGAATATCACGACGGGCGTCTTCCCCTATATCATTTCGACCTATACCGTCTTGAGGACGCGACGGAGCTCGATGATATCGACTATTACGCCATTATCGAGGGAGACGGAGTTTCCCTGGTGGAATGGGGGAATAAGTTCGAGGAAGCGGCTCCTGACGACTATCTGCTGCTTGATTTTTCTGTTGATGAGCATGGCGCGCGTGAAATCGAAGCCACTGCCTTTGGAATGCGGTCCCAGAATCTTCTTTCCTGACCGTGCTTTCGCGAAAAGGGCACTCGAAATCGGACGCAATTTTGTTCTATAGGCCAAAAAGAAAAGAAGCCGGCGCTTGAGAGATGAGCCGGCTTCTTTTTTGCACATGATCCGGAGTGGCTGCTAGGCTTCTTCGTCTTCCTTGACCACCAAGACGTCGCAGCGCAAGTTACGGATGAGATACGTGGAGACGCTGCCCACGAAAACGTATTTGATGTTAGAGAGTCCGCGTTCTCCGCAGATAACCAGGTCAGGATGGTACGGCTCGATAATCTGCTCGCTCAGGGTTTCGGTGATGCGACCGGCTTTAACCACCACTTGCACCTCGGGGATGTTGGGGTTGTTGCGGGCCTTTTCGAGCAGGTCGGCAATTGATTCCTCGAGTTTCGCTTTCATGTCGGCAGCGAGCGCTGCAAAGTCGGTGCCGGCTGCTTCGTAGGGGACCGAGTCAACCACGTGGCCGAACATCAGCGCGGCGTGGGTGTCGGCTGCGAGTTCGATGGCACGCTCGGCAACCATGTTCTGGGTCTGTCCTCCATCGAGCGCGGCGAAAATGCGTTTGTACTGCTTTGCCATGATAACTCCTGACTTTGGGATAATTCCAAGTTTTTGGAATCAGCCTCATTGTACCACTGGGTGCGTTCCTCTTAGGAAACGGTCGGGCTACGGCGATGCACGCTTGTTGACGGGTCTAGGCTTCCACGTTCGCTTCTGCCTGGGAGAACATCGCGTCAACCTGGTCGATGTCTTCTTGCGTCGTGGCCCACGAGCACGTCATACGCACGACGGTGTGCTCGCTGTCGGGACGGGAGATTTCGTCGGCATCGAAGGCGTGCATGAAATCCTGCGCAACGTGGTTTTCAAGAAGAAGGAATTGCTGGTTGGTGGGAGAGTCGCTGATGAAGCTGTCGAACCCATGGCGTTTCAGGACTTCTTTAAGGCGCGCGGCCATGGCGTTTGAGTGGCGTCCGAGCGAGAGATAGAGAGGTTCGTCTTCAAACGCTTCTTCAACGCCTGCCTGTGCGCCCGTGGCCGAAAAGAGCGCATCGAACTGTGCGCCAAGGAGGCGTCCCTTCGCCATGACGGCGCCTTTTTGTTTCATGATGTAGCGGAAATCACGCTGGATGTCGGGATTTCTCACAACGATTGCCTCTCCGAAGAGGGCGCCGTTCTTCGTGCCTCCTATGGTGAAGATGTCTGCGGCGGCGCATATGTCCGCAAGCGTGACGTCGCAGTCTTTCGAGGTCAAGCCTACGGCAAGGCGGGCTCCATCTATAAAGAGCAGAAGGTCTTTGCTGGTTGCGTATGAGCGAAGGGCGGTAAGTTCGCTCAACGAAAGCACAAGACCCGTTTCGGTGGCGAAGGAGACGTAGAGCAGCCGTGGCTTTACCATATGGAAGCTACGGCCGTATTCGTGCTCTTTCATGACGGCGTCGATTCCGGCAACGCTCAGCATGCCGTCGGCGTCGTCGGTGACGAGCACTTTGTGCCCGCATGCTTCGATCGCTCCGGTCTCATGCACGTTTATATGCGCATCGGGCGCCGCTATCGCGCATTCGTGCGGGCGAAGGGACGCGGCGATGCTGACGAGGTTTGCCATGGTGCCACCTGCGACGAATTCGACCTGTAAAGCGGCGGGGATGATTCCTGCGCTGCGCAGGGTTCCTTTGTTGTCGCTGCGCACGATAGCGCTGCGAATCGCCGATCGGCCTTTTTTGCAGAGATTGTCCTCGGTGTATCCGATGTACTGCTCGTTGTTTGTTTGCACGATGCGCTCTAGAACGAAGGGGTGCGCGCCTTCCATGTAGTCGTTGCGAAAGCTGTGCATGCGGGTGCCTTTCCTTGGATGGTCGGTATGCGATCTGTTTTAAGCGGTTCTGATTACTTTAAGATACCAGCATATTATTTGTAATCTACCTCCAAAGATAAATGGTTGGTTTTTCTAAAATACCGCAGGTAGAGGGTCGAAAATGAAAGAAAGAGTGCTAAAATGCTCCAAAGCAGCTGCAAAAGCGCTGTCTTTTGTGATGCCAAAATGAATTTTGTCCGAGGGATAAAAAGTTTGGTAAAATAATCAGCTGCTGCTTGGCAAAGATGAGTGAAGAAGGAAGATTCTTGGCAAAAGAAGACGTCATCGAACTTGAGGGTAAGGTTCTCGAAGCGCTCCCGAATGCAATGTTTAAGGTGGAGCTCGAAAACGGCCATCAGATTTTGGCGCATATTTCCGGCAAAATGCGCATGCACTACATCAAAATTCTGCCGGGCGACAAAGTTACCGTTGAGCTGTCTGTGTACGACTTGTCTCGCGGTCGTATTACCTATCGTTCCAAATAGCTGCACCCTGCCCGTCATTTCGAGGGTTTCAAGGGTGCATTACTGTGCTTAAAAGTGCAGCGGCCGCATGTCCGACACATAGCAATATGACAACTATCGCCTGCGGCTGGGCGTGTTGCATAGAGTAAAAGAAAACAAAAGGTTCCCCTACGGCTGAACCGTCGGCCAAGGGAAGCCGCACATTCTAAGGAGACGAAAATGAAGGTCCGTCCTTCGGTCAAGAAAATGTGCGACAAGTGCAAAATCATTCGACGCCATGGCAAGGTGCTCGTGATCTGCGAGAACCCCCGTCATAAGCAGCGTCAGGGTTAAGAGAGGAAGGCTAGCTAAACTATGGCACGTCTTTTTGGTGTCGACCTCCCTCGCGAGAAGCGCATTGAGATCGGCTTGACTTACATCTACGGTATCGGCAACACCACCGCAAAAAAGATTATCGCTGAGACTGGCATCGACCCGGATGTCCGCGTGAAGGACATCTCCGAGGACGATCTCCAGAAAATCCGCGAATACATCGACAAGAACCTCACCGTCGAGGGCGACCTTCATCGCGAGGTTTCTCAGAACGTTAAGCGCCTTATGGAAATCGGCTGCTACCGTGGCCTGCGTCACCGCAAGGGTCTTCCTGTTCGCGGTCAGCGCACCCACACCAACGCTCGTACCCGCAAGGGTCCCAAGCGTCAAATCGGCGGCAAGAAGAAGTAGGGGTTTTGACACATGGCTAAGAAGAACGTTCGTACGCGCATCAAGCGCTCCGAGCGCAAGAACATTGCGGTCGGTCAGGCTCATATCAAGAGCACCTTCAACAACACCATCGTTTCTATCACCGATCCTCAGGGTAACGTGATTTCCTGGAATTCTGCAGGCACCGTGGGCTTCAAAGGCTCCCGCAAGTCTACCCCCTTTGCTGCGCAGATGGCTGCCGAGCAGGCTGCTAAGACCGCTATGGAGCATGGCCTGAAGAAGGTCAGCGTTTTCGTGAAGGGCCCCGGCTCTGGTCGCGAGACCGCTATCCGCTCTCTGCAGGCTGCAGGCCTCGAAGTGGCAAGCATCCAGGATTGCACCCCCATCCCGCACAACGGCTGCCGTCAGTGCAAGCGCCGTCGCGTGTAGTTCAGAAAGGATCGAATCATTATGGCAATCAATAGGACTCCGGTTCTTAAGCGCTGCCGCCAGCTCGGTATTGATCCGGTTGTGCTGGGCTACAGCAGCAAGAAAGAATCTATCCGTCAGCCCAAGCGCCGTCGCAAGGAAAGCGAATACGGCATGCAGCTTCGCGAGAAGCAGAAGGCCAAGTTCATCTATGGCGTTCTCGAGAAGCAGTTCCGTGGCTACTTCAAGCAGGCTAAGCGCCAGCAGGGCATTACCGGCGAGAACCTCATGCGTATCCTCGAGTCTCGTCTCGACAATGTCGTGTTCCGCCTGGGCTTCGCTCGCACCCGCAAGGAAGCTCGCCAGACTGTGACCCATGGTCATATCCTGGTGAACGGTCGTCGCGTTGACATTCCGTCTTTCCGCGTCCGTCCTGGCGACCTCGTTTCCGTTGCCCCCAAGGCAAAGGAAATGCTCGTCATCAAGAGCGCTCTCGTCTCCAACGAGCGTATGCAGGTTCCTGCATGGCTCGAAGTTGACATCGAGAAGCTGCAGGGCAGCGTGCTCTCCCTTCCCAACCGTGATCAGATCGACCTGGATATCAACGAGCAGCTTATCGTCGAGCTCTACTCTAAGTAATAACCAGCGGCTGATTAGGAGGCTTACAAACTATGGCAGAGTTCATGAGGCCAACCGTCACAACCGAAGAAGTGAACGATACCGTCGCTCGCTTCATCGTAGAGCCGCTTGAGCGTGGTTTCGGATATACGCTGGGCAATTGCATGCGTCGCGTGCTTCTGTCCTCTCTCGATGGTGCGAAGGCTACCGCTATTCAGATTGAAGGCGTGCAGCATGAGTTCACCACCGCTGAGGGTGTTATCGAAGATGTCACCGATATCGTCCTGAACGTAAAGGGCCTTGTTTTCTCGGCCCTTTCCGAGGACTACACCGAGGCGACCGCGACCATTTCCGTCGAGGGTCCCTGCACGGTAACCGGTGCTGACATCAAGGTGCCCGCCGAGTTCACGCTCGTCAATCCTGAGCATGTTATCGCCACTGTCGCCGATGGCGGTACGTTGAACATGAGCATTCGCATCGGTGTTGGTCGCGGGTATGTTTCGGCCGAGCGCAACAAGCGCACCGAAGACCCTATCGGCATCATTCATGTGGACAGCCTGTTCTCCCCGGTGCGTCGCTGCACGCTTGCTGTCAGCGATACGCGCGTGGGCCAGCGCACCGACTTCGACAAGCTGGTTCTTGAGGTCGAGACTGACGGCTCCATCGTTCCTAATGAGGCGGTGTGCCGTGCGGCCAATATCATCAACCAGTACATGGGCGCATTCTTGACCCTGGCTGATATTGCAGACGAAGAAGAGGGCGAGATTCCTTCTATCTTCGCTCCCGAAGGCCAGGAGGCGAATGCGGAGCTCGATAAGCAGATCGAGGATTTGGACCTTTCCGTCCGTTCCTACAACTGCCTGAAGCGCGCGGGCATTCACTCCGTGCGTCAGCTGGTCGAGTTCTCTGAGAATGACTTGCTCAATATCCGTAACTTTGGTGCGAAGTCCATTGAAGAGGTCAAAGACAAGCTGATCTCCATGGACCTCAATTTGAAGCAATAATAGGAGATACACGATGAGGCATTACAAGAAGGGCCGCAAGCTGGGTACTGACGCTTCCCACACTAAGGCCATGAAGAGGTCCTTGGTGAAGTCGCTGTTCCTCAACGACCGCATCAAGACCATCGAGTCTCGTGCCAAGGAGATTCGTCCCGACGTGGACAAGATCATTACCTGGGCAAAGAAGGGCGACCTGCACTCCCGTCGTCTTGCCATTGCTGCTCTCGGCAATGACAAAGAGCTCGTTCGCGAGATTTTCGAGAAGGTCGCGCAGGGCATGTTCGCCGACCGTCAGGGTGGCTACACCCGCATCATGAAGCTTGGTCCCCGCAAGGGTGACAATGCTCCCATGGTCATCATGGAGCTCGTGACCGAGCCCGTCCAGAAGAAGACCGCTGAAGCTCCTGCCGAGAAGGCTGAGCCGAAGAAGATTGAAGCTCCCGCCGAGGAAGCAAAGGCTGAGGAGGTTGTCGAGGAAGCTGCTGAGGCTACCGAGGCTCCTGCAGAAGAGGCCGAAGAGAAGAAGGCTGAATAACCTTATTTTCTTGCAAGGAAACGCCGTCCTGTCCAGGGCGGCGTTTTTTGTATGCATGCTGTAGACATGCGTTTGATGGTTCTCGATGGGCTTCGACGGGGCGTAGCAAGTTGTCAACGTGTCGAATTCATCCTTCGACTCAACTTCTGCCGTGGTAGGATGAAGTTGTCCAATGAACAGGGGCAACAGAGGGGTTTGCGCAGATGCGCATAATCCCCGGTACGAAGGGGGCGCCATGTCCGAACTGGGAAAAATCATCAACGAAGCTATTGATAAAGCGCAGGAATTCGCTGGAGAGCTGAAAGATGCGAACGATAAGATCATCGACGCAATTCAAGAGCAGGCTCCGGCTGTCGTCGAAAGCGCGCGTGCGAAAACCGAAGAGCTTGCCAACGCCGCTCATGATAATTTTCCTGGGATGGTCGACGAAGCTAAGGCTGCGGCAGAAAAAGCCATGGATGCATCCAAACAGGCGGCCGAGCATGTGATGGATGCTACTTCTCACATTGCTGATAAATCCGTTGAAACGGCGAAGGAAATGGGCGATCGTGCTGCTGAAGCCGCAAAGGCGACGGTAGAGCGCATTTCGAAAAAAGACGATACGGCTGAATAGCCGAATAGCTTTTATTTGTCGGGAAACGGGCGCAAGTTTTTTCTTGCGTCCGTTTTTTTTTGTGCAGGTTCTTCAAAGGCTTTCGTGCGTGTCTTGATGTTTGATGGAGGGTATCAGCAGGTCCGTGTGGCTCGCATATACTGAAGGGCATGTCATTGCGTCCAAACAACGTATCCCTTCGTATTGATGCGCGTATCGCCATCGCGCTGGCGTTCGTGTACTCCATCGCGCTGTTTTTAGCGGATTCGTGGATGGCTCTCGGGATTTTTGCTATTGGCCTCTTCGTGGTTCTTGCTGCAGCTCGCGTTTCGTTCGTCAAGGTGATGCGCGGCATGGTGCCGCTGCTGCTCATTCTGGCGTTTACGGTAGTGGCTCATATTCCCCAGGGGATCGCCGAAGGTTTTTTCTACGCGTTCCGCATTTTCCTCCTTGCCGTTGCAACATTGTCGGTGGCTTTTTCCTACGATGATACCTGCCTTGTACGAGCGTTTGCGTTCTTTCTTTCTCCGCTTCGAAAAGTGCACGTACCCGTTGATGATATTGCCACAATGTTTTCTATCGCCCTGAGGTTCATTCCCGTGAGCATGGACGAATTCCAGAGGGTTTCATCGGCTCAGCGTGCGCGAGGCGCGAATCTTGACGAAGGCGGCGTGATCGAGCGCGTCAAGAACTGGGGGAGCGTTTTGGTGCCGATGCTCGTGGGGCTGTTTCACAGAGCCGGCGTGCTGGCCCAGGCGATGGAGGCTCGTTGTTACGGGGGATGCTCTCGTCGAACGAGCTTGCATGGAGACGAAAATCTCGGTGCCGCTGCCGTTGCGCTCACGCTCCTTCTATGCGCTGCCATCGTTTCGGCGGCGTTGCTGCTATAGCGTTGTTGCCATAGCTTGCAAGTGTCGAAGGGGTACCCGTGCGTATGGAACCGCCTTCTTGCCTTGCCTCATTCGCTTGCTGTCTCGTTGCCACCGCTCGCTTTGCGCTCGATGCCGCTTGCTGTAAATCCTGATACAATCGCTCTGTTCATGCGGCATGCGAATTGCTGCCGCTTCAAAAGGCGGCAACCATACTGCTCTTGCCGTTTCAACCGAAAGAGGAGGCAATCTTCATGAGCATCATCTTCGACGTGTACGGTCGCGAAGTTCTGGATTCCCGCGGTAATCCGACCGTAGAGGTGGAAGTCACGCTGGACGACGGCTCGTTTGCCCGCGCTATCGTTCCGTCTGGTGCATCTACGGGCGCATTCGAGGCGGTTGAACTGCGTGATGGCGAAGCCGACCGTTATCTGGGCAAGGGCGTTACCAAGGCCGTCGCCCATGTGAATGAAGAAATCGCTGATGCCGTTATCGGCATGGATGCAACCGACCAGCGTTCTCTCGATGCCGAGATGATCGACCTGGATGGCACTCCGAACAAGGGTCGCTTGGGCGCAAACGCCATTCTGGGCGTTTCCTTGGCCGCCGCTCGTGCCGCTGCGGAATCCGTCGAACTTCCGCTGTACCGCTATGTCGGCGGCGTGAATGCCAACGTGCTTCCCACTCCGATGATGAACATTCTCAACGGCGGCGTGCATGCTGATAACAACGTTGACTTCCAGGAGTTCATGATTATGCCCGTGGGCGCTCCCTCTTTTGCTGAGGGCCTGCGCTGGTGCGCCGAAATCTACCATACCCTGAAGAAGGTTCTGCATGATGCGGGCCTCGGCGGCGGCGTGGGCGACGAAGGCGGTTTTGCTCCGAATCTCAAGACCAACGAAGAGCCTTTGAAGTACATCTCCGAAGCATGTGAGAAGGCAGGCTACAAGCCGGGCGTCGATATCATGTTCGCCATGGACCCCGCTTCCACCGAATATTACGATGCGGAACGCGGCGTGTACGTCCTGGCTGGTGAGGGCGTTGAGTACACCAGCGAGGAAATGGTCGATTACTGGGAGAAGCTCGTCGACAAGTACCCCATCATCTCCATCGAAGACGGCATGGCCGAGGAAGACTGGGACGGCTGGAAGCTTCTGACCGATCGCATTGGCGATCGCGTCCAGCTGGTTGGCGACGACCTCTTCGTCACCAATTCCGAGCGCCTGAAGAAAGGTATCGAGCTTGGCGTTGCCAACGCCATTCTGGTCAAGGTGAACCAGATCGGCAGCCTGACCGAGGCTATGGAAGCCATTCAGATGGCAAAGCAGGCTGGCTATGCATGCGTTATGAGCCATCGCTCCGGCGAGTCCGAAGACACCACCATCGCCGACCTTTCCGTCGCGTGCAATGCGGGCCAGATTAAGACCGGCGCACCGTGCCGTTCCGACCGCATTGCCAAGTACAACCAGCTCATCCGTATCGAGGAAGAGCTCGCCGACGCGGGCCAGTATGCCGGCATGAACGCGTTCTACAACATCAAGCGTTAACTCGGCGCCCCTATTGAAACGTGAAGCCGCCTGCAAGCCCTGGTGCTCGCAGGCGGCTTTTGCGTGTGGGTACGAAACGGGGGTCGCAGTGCTTCACACGACCTCGTGTGGACGCGGGACGGGGGCGCTGCGCTCGACCGTCCATAGCGCCCCCGTATGCTTATTCCTCTTCGAGATTCAACCTGTTGATGCGATCGATCAGGTCGTCGCCCCGTTCGCGGAACAACAGTTTTTCGTTGTGGGCGAAGTAACGTTCGCAGCCGTGGTCGTTGATGAATGCCATGCTATAGCGGTTGACGGACAGGTCGGTTACCAGCAACAGCATTTCCTGGCCGTCGCCGAATGTTTCTTCGACGAAGCGGAATACGTTGTCGAGCCCGCGCGCTGCACGGTCCAAGCGGTCATCGAGCGCGTCGAGCATTTCTTCGAATTCCGCTTTGATGTCGTCGAAGGAAAGCGCGGAGCCCTCGGTGTTGCGCACGGTGGCTTCAAGGAGTCCTGCTGCGCGTTCGTAGGAAAGCTTCTTATCGGAGCTAAGCAGCCCCGCCGTTTTTTCGATGCCTGCCTTTTTACGAATTTCAGCAGCAGCTTTTTGCGCCAGATCGCGCGCGTCTTCCGTTGCGTCTTCGGCCATGCGGTCACGCAATGCCGCAAGCTGTTCATGCGTGAACGCGACGGCTTTTTCCTCGGAGACGGCTTCGCGGACAACGCCGATCAGCGCATCGGTAATCAGACCCATAAGCGATACACGCTCGTCAAACCCCGCTTCCTGTGCACGCTCCACGATACCCTGGTCGAACGTGCCTTCTACGATGCGGTCGATTTGGTAATCGGAGCGGTATTTCGTGAACAGCTCGTAGTAGACGGAGAAATGCTTAGCAATTTCAGGGCTTTGGACGTACTGTCCGATAAGGAGGTCGTCGACGGGCAGATTCTGCTCCTCGTAGAGCTTGATGATGGAGGAAAGGTCGTCCCAGCCACGCGCCGTGACGAAGGACATGCCGTCGACTGTGGTCTCTACATGGTAGAAGTGCCCCTGCTCGATATCGAGATACGTGAGCACGGCGGGATGTACCCCCGTTTCGACGGCGTAGTCGCGCCATGCGGTGTAATCGGGGTCGACGTCGATGCGCTTCAGACGGTCCCATGTTGCCATATCGAAGTCATGCACGGTGCGGTTGTACTCTGGGGGATTGCCCGCCGTCACGACGATCCAGCCATCGGGCACTCGATGGCGGCCGAAGACCTTATACTGCAGGAACTGCAGCATGGCAGGGGTCAGCGTCTCGGAGACGCAGTTGATTTCGTCGAGGAAGAGGATGCCTTCTTTCTTGCCGGTGGCCTCCATGGTTTCGTATACCGACGCGATGATTTCGCTCATGGTGTATTCGGAGACGTCGTACTCTTCGCCGCCGTAGGTCTTGTGCGAAATGAAAGGCAGGCCAAGGGCGCTTTGGCGCGTGTGATGCGTCATGGAGTAGGCGACGAAGCCCACTTCGAGCTCTTGTGCGATTTGCTCCATGATGGCGGTTTTGCCGATGCCGGGCGCGCCGATCAGGAAAACGGGACGCTGCCTGTTGACGGAGAGGCGATATTCTCCGAATTCGTCTTTGGCGAAATATGCCTTCATGGATCGTTCGATCTGCTGTTTTGCTTGTCTGATGTTCATGATTCCTCCCGTTGCGCCGCAGGCTTCGTTGCGAACCGCGCGTCTTGTGCGTTGACGCCATTCCCCTTGTCGTCGAAGACGCGCTCGAAGCGTTAGCGGCTGTTCACTTCGCTGACGTTTCTATTCTTCAATCAATGCTGTTTCTTCAAGGACGACTTTGATTGCCCACACGGGCATTTCAACGCCGGTATCGTCTTCCACGAGGACGAACGCCGCCGGATAATCCGGTTTTCGCGCAGGATAGGTACCTTGTCCGTCGGTGAAATAGATCAAGCCGCCGAGCTTGGAGAAGTCGCCTCGTTCGAGCGCTTCGTCCACATAGGCGAAAACGGGGCGGAAGTCGGTGCCTCCGAGTCCCTTGATTTCGAGGTCGTCCAGATAATCATTCAGATCGCCTAGCGATGAAATGCGGGTGACGTCGGTGATCGCCGCATCGCACTGCAGGATGACTACGTTCATGTCCGAGAAAAAGCTCGTTTCGTCGGAAAGGATGGAATAGGTCTTTTCGATGAACTTGCGCACCAGCCCATCTTTGGTGGAAGACGAGGTGTCGATTGCAATGACGAAGTCGCGGATGCGTTTTTCCTCGTTGTATTCGAGCGGTTCGATCAGCGGAAGGTTCCCATAGCGCGAAAGACCATAGCAGTAGTAGACGTAATCGAATTCGTCGTCGTTGATTTTCATATGTTCGCCCATGTGGGCGAATTTGCGCAGAAATTCGCGGTAGTCGTGCTTCTCCCTGGTGACCGCCTTGAGGTTCATGGCGAGGTTGGAGCCTTCAGCGCCCCAGAGTTGCACGTAGGTGTCAAGCTGAACGCCCATTTCGTATGCGGCGTTCTTCCATTGGTCGCGCGAGCGGTCCAGATTGACCGTGTCGGCGAATCGCTCGCCGATCGCGCGCCGCGGGTCTTCGGGCGTTTCCTTCTGGGTGATTTCCTCCTGGGGAAGGCCGCGTTTGGAAGAATGGCTTTTCTTAGCGTCCTTCGCTTCTTCGGGGATATCAGTCTTGGTGCCGTCTTCGCCTGCTTTTGTCGCAGCTTGCGTGGCGCCGGTGTTGTTTTCCTCGACGTGCTTGCGTTCTTTGGCTTGGCGTCGGGCCTCTTCTTCTGCGGCCATGGCATGCCATGGGTCATGGTCGTCCACGATGAAGGCTTCGCGCATCAGTTCGACTTCTTCGTCGTCTGCGACGGTGTCCACCAAATACCGATAGATGGTTTCGGCGGTGACGATATCGAGTGCCGCCGTGATACGGGCGATTGCGGCGCTTTGCTTCGATGCGCGTTGCGTGCGAGCGGCAGGAAGGTCGAGTTCGGAGATGACGTGTTCTACGGCTATGTCACATGCCGTGTTCCATCGCAAGGCGTCGACTTTTGGGCTGGGGTAAAGATGCAGAAATACGTTATGCAAAATCACGTGGAGGAACCCGCGTGCTACCGAGGCGGGCTCTTCTGCGTACATACGCGCTATTTCCGCCGAATCGTAGCGGATATGGGTCCCGTCGGTGGCAAGCGTGGAGCCGGGAATGGGCAGAGGGCGCAAGCGAGCAAACGCCGCATTCATAAAGCGCACATGTACGAGTAGTGCGTTTTTCGCAAGGTCGAGCGCTTGTCTTGCGAGCGCGTCGACGGTTTCGGTGGCCATGGCTGCTCCTAATCGAAGGAAGAAAACGACAGGGCTGCATATGCGGATTGCCGCGTATTCGCAATGCAATGTCAACGCACGCTTGCCCAAGGTCTTTACCGAAGTGTAGCATGGCGAAATATGACGGTAAACAATATTGCGACGCCGGAGGGTCAGGTGTCGCGTTCGTGCGAGGAGGGACCGATGGCGGGCGATTCTCTGGTGTTTTTCGACGAGACGACAGACATCGAGGCGCTTGTGGCCGAAGCGAAGCGTCAGATGAGGAGACTTTCTCCAAATGATGTTGAATTGACCGCTGCCGCGCAGGCGCGCGAAGGCGAAGTGTGGTCGCCTCAGCTTCTGCCGTATGAGGAATGGGTTTCGGAGCGCGCCGGAGAGGCGTCGGCTTCGACGGAAATGCTCGAAGGGCAGGAGATCGGGCTAATTTACACGGGCGCATACAGCATGGGCGGAATCAGCGACGAAGAGCTGAATTCGGTGCTCGAGCGCGCTATGGCGGGAAGTCATCTTGCGCGTCCCGAAAGCAGCGCCGTGCTCGCTCCTCGCTTGAACGGGGCAAGCGGCGATGAGCTGAGCATTCGCGACGTGGTGTCTGTGCGCGAAGACGAAGGCGGCTATGCGCTGTCTGGGTTCGACCTGAAAAGCCTCGCGAGGGCGACGGGTGCGGATGACGACCTGGTTGTTGTGCTGCCGGCGTTTGTGGGCGATGTTCCCATCGTGCGCATCACGGCCGAGGCGTTCGCCCGTCGCTATGTCCAAGGGGTCGGCGTCCGTGCGCTCATTGTGCCCGATACGGTTGCTTGCATCGATGCCGATGCCTTTTCCGCCGTCTCGGCGGGTCATATCCACCTGGGCTCCGGCGTCGAGCGTATGGGAGATATGCCGTGCGATCTTGCGGGCGTGTCTCCTCGCTTGGGGAGGCGTGCATATTCGGTCGACCCCGACAATGCCCATTATTCCTCGTCGGACGGCAATTTGTTGACGAAAGACGGGGCGAAGCTTTTGTTCATCGCGCCTCCGTACGCCAGCGATTTCGTCATTCCTGCCGGCGTGCGTGAGATAGGGTCTGTCGCGCTGTGCACCGGATGCGAGCCGCCGCGCATTGTTCGCTGCCCCGAAACGCTCGATCGCGTGGCTGCGCGCGGATGGGATGATGCCGTATGGATCTGCTCGCCCGCCTCGCGCGTCGGTATCGCGCTCACGGCGCGCGGCGTGCGCCTTGCGAGCGATGGCGTGGTGCAGTCTGATGACTGCTTCTACGACTTCAACGACGAAGGCGCTCTGCTTGTGGCGGGCCCTGCGGCTCCGAAGTCGATATCGAAGCGTTTTGCCGAAGCGGCCGCTGCTCGTCATGCGGGCATGGCCGATCAGTCTCCCTCGGCTGCAATCAAGCAGGCCGTGCCTCCGGCCCGCACCATGCTCTCGCTTCCGAACGAAGTCTGCGGCAGGCCGCTTGTGCGCATCGGTGTGCGTGCGCTACCGTTTGCGCCCGAGACTGTGGTATTCCCCGATACCGTGCGCACCATCGAGCGCGATAACGCATGCAAGGGGACGAAGCGGCTCGTGCTTCCCGAAGGACTTGAAAGCATCGGCGCGCACAGCTTCTGCTCCCGCGCGTTCGACGGTGCTGTGGTCATTCCGAAAAGCGTGCGTTTCGTGGGAGAGGGCTGTTTCGAATATGCGGTCTGCAAACTCGCGCATACGGGCTCGACGGTTCATATTTCCGCGGACCAGCTCCTTAGTTGCTTTTGCGAATCGGGCGAGGACGGTGTGCCGTTTAACTATGCCCGGTATGACGAGCTGTTGCTTTCGGGGAAAAACCTCCCCGATCGCCTTGGCGCACTTATCTCGCGCGTTGCCGACCCGCACCGCGCTCCTGACGAAGTTTGCTCGGCGCTGGTCGAGCGCCTGCGCGAACGGGGGTCGGATGCTCGCAAACGCGTTGCGCAAAATGGCGATCGCGACGAGGTGGCGGCGCTTCTCGCGGCCGGCTTCATCGACGATGCAACCTTCGACGAGCAGATCGAGCTTCTTCGGTCGTGCAACCGCGCCGATTGCGTGTTGTTCCTGATGGAGGAGCATCGTCGCAGCAATGCGGCGGCTTCGCGGCCTTCGTCGTCCTCTCGTGCTCGTTTTGCCTTGTAGACCGAGCGTAATGCTGATCGTATTGCATCAGGCCGGCTCTTCGGAGCCGGCCTTTTCTATGGCCGGAATCGCCCTTGTTCGTCTTTTGCGGAAGGATCATCGGATGGAAGAAATCGATCGGAACGTTTCGTTGACGAATCGTAAATATCATACAAATGCATAATGAACAGGTGATTTGCATGAAAATGCGCAAGAACGGGGAGAAATAAGAGGAAAATGATTCGTTGCAAGGAGTTAATTTGGGAAAATTGGGAGTATTCTGTTGAAGTGCGCTGACAGGGAGAGGTTGGCGCAAGGGGAATAAAAGTACAGAAAGCAGGTTTGTCATGGCTAACCTTGCCGAGGGGCGTACTGACTTGGTCAACGACCCCAATGGTCTTTCTATGCCGCATTTGATCGCGGCCGTGATCACCGCCGTAATCGGCGGTGGCGTTTTCACGATGGCGGGCGATATGGCCGCCGCCGGGGCGAATACCGGCGCCGTTTTGATCGGCTGGCTGGTCTGCGGCATCGGCGTGTTCTGCCTCATGATGTGTTTCTACGCGCTCAATAAGTTCAAGCCGAAGCTGACGGGCGGCATCTACAGCTACGCGCGTGCCGGGTTCGGTGAATACATGGGATTCAATTCGGCCTACGGCTATTGGATCAGCGCTCTGCTTGCCACGGTTTCTTATACGACGCTGCTGTTTGCGAGTCTTTCGTTCTTCTTCCCGGTGTTCGGGGAGGGAAACAATCTTGTGTCCGTCATTGGCGCCTCGATCATCGTGTGGGTATGCTGGACGCTTGTGACGCGTGGCGTGAAAGAGGCTGCGAGCATCAACATCATAACGACCATCGCCAAGCTCGTTCCGCTTCTGGTGGCCGTCGTTGCCATCATCTTTTCCATGAATTTCGACCCTGCGATTTTCATGGATAACTTCTGGGGAGAGCCCGACGGACCGGTTCTGTGGGATCAGGTGGTTGCCACGGTGGGTGTGAGCATCTGGATTTTCCTTGGCATCGAGGGCGCCGTCGCCATTTCCGGGCGTGCGAAGTACAGCAAGGACGTAGGCCGTGCGACCGTCATCGCGTTCTTCGGCATTCTTGCCATCTACCTGCTTGTCTCCATCTTGTCCATGGGCGTTATGTCGCGTGCGGAGCTGGCTGCGCTGCCGAATCCCTCCATGGCCGGCGTGCTCGAGGCGGTCGTGGGACCGTGGGGCGCCGCTCTGGTGAACCTGGGCGTTGCGCTTTCTCTGCTCGGCGCCATGCTGGGCTATACGATCATTGCGTCGGAATGCCCGCATGAGGCCGCTGAACAGGGAGTTTTCCCGAAAATCTTCGCGAAAAAGAACAAAAACGGCGCTCCTATCGTTACCTGCACCATTACGTGTCTTATCGTGCAGGCGTTTCTCGTGGTCATTCTGTTCTCCGAGCAGACCTACCAGTTCTTCTACGGGGTTTCTGTTTCTATGATTCTCATCCCGTATTTCTTCAGCTCGCTCTACCTGTTTGTGTGCGCGCTGAAGAAGGATGGTTTCGAGGGGCAGAGCGCCAAGACCGTGTGGCTGTATCGCATCATCGGCGGCGTAGGCTTTTTCTACAGCTTGTTCCTGATTTACGCGGGCGGACTGACGGGTCTCATGATCACCACCATCTTGTTCGCTCCGGGCATTGTGCTGTATGCCTATGGGCAGAAGGAGCGCGGCCAGGCGGTTCTGCCGAAGCTCGCGGACAAGATTCTTGCTTCTGCCATCGTGATTTTCTTCATCGTGAGCATCGCGTTGATCGCCACTGGGCAAATCAGCGTTATCTAGCCACCGAGCGCGAGCGCTTAACGGGGCGTCGACTTGCAATGAGCGGTCGGCGCCCCATTTTGTTTGATGTCGTGTTTCCCTTTTCGTTTTGCGGCGGTTGTCAAGGGCGTGCGAAGATGTGCGGTGAGGAAAACCGTTGTGGTACCATTAAGCAGCTCTAGCATGTATGTACCCATTGAAACGCACCCTATGCATCCAAGGAGCCAACGTCTGCATGGCACATCCCGGCAATACCAATATCATTCCGTTTGACGACGTAAAGCATATGGCTTCGTCTCGGAATGTGCGTTCCGCGTCTGTTCGACGGAATGGGCGCGCCGATGCTGCAGTGGGCGAGGCAATGCCGTCGGCGCGAGAGGACGGTCGTTCTTCTGCGAGGTATGCGGCATCGGGCGGCTACGGCGTTTCTGCCCGCACGGGTGTGTCTTCTTCTTACGGGGCTTCGTCTTCGTCTTTTTCTTCTCGTGTTTCCACGGGGCGTTCGACTGATATCCATCTGGCCGGGTCGGCTCGTCCGAGCGTCCGCAACGCGCGCTCGAACAGCACGTTCTCGTACATACCCGGGTCTTCTTCCCGCACTCGTTTCGACGAGGCCGTGCGCGAGGAGCCCGCAGATGACATCTTTGCTCCGCGCGCCGCTCTTGAGGCGTATGAAGAGGAGAGCGGTGAACGCTCGAAGAGGTCTTCTTCCGATCGGGGAAAGGCTCGCGCGAAACAGCGAGCCGAGAAAATGTTCACGCGCCAGTTTGGCGCCGATGATCGCGATCGGCAGGAAACGTCTCGGGCTGCGGTATATAAGGCCGAGATGGGCAAAAGCCACAAGAGAGCGTTCGAGAACCTCGGCGGCTCGACGTCTTCGCGCAAACGCTCGTCGGCTTCCTCTGAAGGGAAGAAGGCATCGCGCATCGTCACCCCCCGTCTTGCAATCGTCCTAGGATCGCTTCTTTGCATTGTCATGGCCTTGGTTTTTCTGTATCCCACGACCAGGCAGTATTATCTCGAGCTTAGAGAGCAATCGCGCCTGCAGGCGGAATACGACGCTCTTTCGGCCCGCAATGCCGCCATGGAGAGCGAGATTGAGCATTTGAAGACCGACGAGGGAATCAAGGACGCCGCTCGGACCGAGCTCGGATGGGTCGAAGAGGGCGAGACGGCGGGTGTCGTGCAAGGCCTCGACCAGGAGGGTTCCTCGCAAAAAGACGAATCCATAAACGCCCAGGTGAAAAGCGGCAGCGTTCCTGCCCCGGAGACGTGGTACTCACCGATGCTCGATGCGTTTTTCGGCTATGTCGATCCGGCAAGCGCTAAGACCGACAATACCGATATGAGCAATGTGCACGATGTGGCCTCCGACGAGGGGGCTTCGGCATCCTCCGACGGGGAAGGCTCTTCCGGCGAGGCTTCATCCGAGGAAAAGAGCGATTCGTAAAGACTGGCGCCTTCGGCGAGAGGGCGATCGACAAACGCGTGAAAGGCGGGCCAATGCGTGTTGCGGCTATAGATATCGGCACGGTTACGAGCAGGCTTTTTATTGCCGACGTTAGCGAATCGGGCGTAACGCCGCTTTGTCGAAAGAGCGTTATCACTAACCTTGGCGAAGGCGTTGATGCATCGGGGCGTTTGTCCGACGATGCTATAGCGCGCACGGTCGATCAGGTCACGCGTTATAAGGAGACCATCGACGAATACGCGCCCATAGACTCGCTGGTAGCTCTTGCCACCAGCGCCAGCCGCGATGCGGAGAATTCCGATGTGTTCGTGGACCGTTTGCGCGACATAGGCGTCGAACTGTCGGTCATTCCCGGGTCGCGCGAGGCAGAGCTTTCTTTCCTCGGGGCTTCCAATGATTTTCGCGGAGAAGACATTCTGTTTGCAGACATAGGAGGAGGCTCCACCGAGCTCGCATTCGGGAGGGCTTACGGGCCGGCGGAGTCTGTTGTTCCCAAAATCGAGCTGCGCGCAAGTCGCTCTTTCGATATCGGCTGCCGTCGCATGACCGAGCGGTTTTTGAAAAGCGACCCGCCGTCTGAATGCGAGCTTGCGCAGGCTCGTGCATGGGCGCTCGAAACGCTGGCGCCGTTTTTCGAGGGAGAATCCATCCATTTCGACCGTCTCGTTGCTGTGGCGGGAACGCCCACGAGCGTGGTTGCCGTGCGCGATTCCCTCGTTCCGTACGATTCGTCCCGCGTGCATAAGACCGTAGTTGCCCGTGAGGAATTCGACGACGTTGCCCGGCGCCTTTGCGCGCTTCCTCTTGAAAAGCGCAAGAAGGTTGCCGGTATTCAGCCCAAGCGAGCGGGCGTGTTTCCTGCGGGAGTCGTTATCCTTGACGCAGTGATGAGCCTTGCCAAGGTCGATGGTTTCACGGCGAGCGAAAGCGATATTCTTATCGGCATCGTTCTTGACGCGCTGCGTTCGTAGAGCCACGGTTTCGCCGTAACGCCTCTTGCACGTCGTAGCGCGTTTCCTGCAAGGGGTGTTTGCCGAGAAATCTTGCGTTCTTCATTCATCGTCGCGGCGCATGGCGAACGGGTCGTATCGTGCGAGAAAGATGCGGCATGGTAACGGACAAGGGCAATTCGCCTTAACGATTGGGTACGTTTCGTGAGTGAGGCGAGCACGCGGATGCTTTTTGCTATTATTAGGAACTGCGCTTGACGCGCGATGGTCCATACGGGGGAGCGTGGCGGAATTGGCATACGCAGGAGACTTAAAATCTTCCGACTTCGGTCTTGTGGGTTCGAGTCCCACCGCTCCTACCAATCTCCTCGCGTAAACGTGTTCCGTAGCCAAGAGGGCGAGGGTCTTGCCGGAATGGCAGCGTTGTCTGTACGGCTGTTTTTTCGCGAAAGGGAAGGCGAAAGCTCTTTTTCGCGAAAAATGCAGCGCATTGTGGCCGACGGACACTGGATTGGCGCATGAGCACGCGCCGCATTGGCGACATGATTTACGACGAAAAGAGACGCAACGCATGACTGCAGCCGAACTGAGAAAAGCAAGCATGGAAGACCTTCTCGGCGCCCTCGAACATCCTCCCGCATCTTTCGAAGAATACCTCGATTTGTACGCGGGAAAAGTGGGTGTGCTTGTAAACACCTTCATCCCTTCCGGCACGCACGCCGATATGGATTCGTATTTGTATGCTCCTGTGTTGAAATACAGCGAAAACGGCGGGAAGCGTCATCGTCCGCTCATTTGCTTTGCTTCCTGCGTTGCCGTTGGCGGAGATGTCCGCATGGCTGTTTCTGCTGCTGCCGCGATCGAGCATTTCCACACGGCGGCCCTTATTCACGATGACATCGCCGATGAGGCAACCCTTCGTCGCGGCGAGCCTTGCCTGCACTTGACCGAGGGGCTCGGTTTAGCAATCAATGCGGGCGATCTTGCGTTGTCCCTCGTCAACGGCAGCGTCATCAAGGATCCCGCGTTGTCCGACGCCGTGAAGGTTCGCGTCGTCACTGAGCTGATCGATATGACTAGGCGGACCATAGAAGGCCAAGCCCTCGATCTTGGCTGGGCGCGCGATAATCGCTACGACATTACGCCTGAAGATTACCTTGTCATGGCGACCCATAAGACCGCCCATTATTCGGGTGCGGTGCCTCTGGCCATCGGTGCAATCATCGGCGGCGGATCCGAAGCTCAGATCGAAGCGCTGCGCAATTATGGATTGGATACCGGGCTTGCGTTCCAGATCCAGGACGATCTTCTCAATATAGAAGGTGATGCCGATGTGGTCGGCAAGGATTTCTGCAGCGACATCACTGAAGGAAAACGCACGCTCATGGTGGTGCATGCGCTTCAGAATTCTTCTCAGAAAGATCGTCTGATTGACATTCTTTCGAGCAAAACGACCGATCCTGCTATGCTTTCCGAGGCGGTCGATATTATGCGCGAAAGCGGGTCTATCGATTATGCCCGCTGCTATGCAGAAAATCTCACGAGCGTTTCGAAGGTTCGCTTGCTTGACATGCTTGACGAGAGCCCCGCTCGCGACCTCCTGATTTCCATGGCAGACTATTTCGTTCGTCGTCTCAAGTAGAAAGCGTGGACCGCGGAATGATTTCTCCAACCATTCATCGTCAGGATAAAGAGGGCAATCGGTTTGACCTGGGCGATCGCCTCTTGTATCTGCGCACGCCGAATTTCACGGGCAAAGATGTCGAAGAATTGCAGACGGCTCTTGGTGCTCTGGGCTTCGCGTGCGGCGGGGTGAGCGGTACGTTCGGAGCCTATACCGAAGGAGCCTTGCGGAAATTCCAGCTTAACATGGGTCTTGAGCCCGACGGTATCGCGGGCGTTAACACGTATGCGATCCTGAAGAACCTTCATAACGCATGGATGGACAAGCCCCAGGTGGAAGATCATGCCTATATGGGCTTTGCGCGTGCGGCCGACGTGCTCGAGCATCATGCCGTGTGTCTTTTCGGTACGGAAGATTTCACGCGCAAGGTTGCATCGAACATGTCCAATCTCGCCATGGCAACCAATCCGCGGTCGAAAATGGTCAGCGCCGAGACACTGCTCGTTCCTCCTGATGGGCATATGATTTTGACCCATATCGTTCGTTCGAACGACGAAACCGACAAAGCGGTTCCACGCGTTGTGTGCGATGACACGTCGGCGCTTTCCCGCAGTATCGCCGCCGCCGTGGATGTAGCTCGCGATAAGGCTTTGTCGGGAGTTCCTTTGCGTATCGCTATCGAAGTTCCCGGTCCTTCTTCCGCCGAGGCGGACCAGGCGGAAACCGACAGGCTGGCTCATCATGACGCGATTATGCTTCTTGACGCGTTCTGTATGGCGTTTTCCTAGCGTTTTCCAGGATCGTGGGAAGCGAAAGATAAAAGAAAAACCATGAAGGGGTGTCGCTGTAAGCGCCCCTTCTTTATGTGAACGCTCTGTGACGAGCGAATGAATAAACCAGCATTCTTACTTTGCATAGGGCGGGTTTTTTTGTATCGTACATAAGACTTAGGGCTTTATGACCGAATTATGGTAAGGGGCTTGTATGGCAGAACAGAACATGCATTTGACGAGACGTGCATTCGTGGGAGGTGCCGCCGCTTTCGGTGTCGTTTCCTTGGGTGTGCCGAGCGTCGCGTTCGCCGACCCCACGTCTGCGGACAAGCAGGCGGAGGCCGACGCTGTGCGCGTCAAGCTTGATGATATGCAGTCGAAGCTCTCCAAGGCTTCTGACGATTACTATACGGCTCTTGAAGAGCATGATGTGGCAACGCAGAAGATGGACGAGGCCCAGACGAAGATCGACGAGAACAACGTGCGCATCGCAGAGCTCCAGGAGCGCCTGGGCGGCCGCGCGCGCAGCATGTATCGCAACGGCCAGACTACGTTTTTGGATATCCTTGTCGGCTCTGCGTCCTTCGATGATTTCCTAAAAAACTGGGATTCCTTAGAAACGTTGAACGACAACGACGCCAAGCTCGTTTCCGAGACGAAGACCCTGCGCGAAGACAACGAGGCCCAGAAGGCCGAATACTCCGCTCAGGCCGACACGGCCAAGCAGAAGATGGACGAAGCTTCTGCTATTAAGACGGAGGCAGAGGCGCTGGTCGTTCAGTATCAGGCCGAAGTCGACTCCCTCGATGCTGAGGTTGCTGCTCTGGTCGAGCAGGAGCGTCAAGCGGCGGCAGAGGCTGCTGCGGCAGCCCAGGCTGCATCCTTCAAGGAGGAGGAGCGCACCCAGGAGTCTTCTGAAAATACTGATGACAATTCTGGCGGTTCTACCGGCGGCAGCACTGGTGGTGGCAACTCCGGCGGCGGCAGCACTGGTGGCGGTAACTCCGGCGGCGGCATCCCCGGGGGCGGCAGCACCGGTGGCGGACCTGGTGGCGGTGGCACTACTGGCGGCGGTAACTCCGGCGGCGGCAGCACCGGTGGCGGTTCTACCAGCGGCGGCACGGGCAGTGGCACGCCGAACACGGCTGCTCTGGGTGTTGCTCAGACCCAGCTTGGCGTCCCTTACGTATGGGGCGGCTCTACTCCCGGCGTCGGCCTGGATTGCTCCGGTCTTACCAGCTATTGCTACAGCGCCACGGGCTACAGCATCGGACGCACCACGGGCGCGCAGTATTCTTCTGCTCGCTACGTTCTTTCTCTTAGCGAGGCTCAGCCAGGCGACGTTCTCTATACGGGCGGTCATGTGGGCATCTGCGCATCTGCCGGCGGCGGTAGCTACATCCATGCGCCTCAGCCGGGCGAAGTTGTCTGCTACTCTTCCTGGCGGCAGTTCTACTGCGCGCTTCGCTGGTAAGGGGCGCGGGCGTTTGCCTAGAAAGCCACGATTCGGCAAAGGGTTTGCGTGTTTTAATCGTGTGCGATTGCATTGCTTTCGAAATCCCCGGTTCACAGAGCCGGGGATTTTTTGTATTCCTGGGCGGGATTGCCGGATGGGTTTCTTCTCGCCGGACGATTCCAAAGTTCCGCATAACGGCATGTGGCTTCTAGCGGTGTTGAAATTCTTTGATGCTCTGAAAAGGAAAAGGCTCGAAAAGAAACCAGCTTACGGTTTCAAACTTGGTATTGGCGTGTGTGAACGTAGCATGATTCAAATATGAACAATGTGGCGAATGGGGCTTGGTTTGTTATGCTCGCAGTGTTCGACGTCGTATGTAACGGCGTCTTTTGTTTGAAAGGACATGTATGAACTCCTTGCATGCACACCTTACACGACGGACTTTCCTCGGAGGCGCCGTAGCATTCGGTGCCGTCGGCCTGATTGCGCCCAAGGTTGCTTTTGCCGAGCCCGAGACATCCTCCGACGTTCAGGCGAAAGCGGATGCTGCTCGTCAGAAGCTCAACGAGATGCGCTTGCAACTCGGTGTTGCCTCCGATACGTACAACCAGGCTCTTGAAGACCACGATACGGCCTTGTCGAAGATGGACGAGGCGCAGACGAAGATCGACGAGAACAACGTGCGCATCGCAGAGCTCCAGGAGCGTTTGGGCGGCCGCGCGCGCAGCATGTATCGCAACGGCCAGACCACGTTTCTGGATATCGTTCTGGGCTCGGCTTCCTTCGATGATTTCCTGAAGAATTGGGATTCGCTCAATATGCTCAATGACGAGGATGCAAAGCTCGTCTCCGAGACGAAGACCCTGCGCGAAGACAACGAGGCCCAGAAGGCCGAGTATTCCGCTCAGGCCGACACGGCTAAGCAGAAGATGGACGAAGCTCAGGCTGCGAAAACCGAGGCAGAAAGCCTTGTGAGTCAGTATCAAGACGAAGTGGACTCCCTTGACGCCGAGGTGGCCGCGCTTTTGGAGGAAGAAAAGAAGGCCGCTGAAGAGGCTGCGGTGCAGGCCGCAGCGGCGACGGGAACGGATGCTTCTTCGGAAGCCGAATCCGACCAGGACTCCTCGTCCGATGGTGCGGGCAGCCAGGGCGAAGAATTGGGCGGTTCTACGGGCGGCGGCTCCACTGAGGGCAGCACTGGCGGAGGTTCCACGGGAGGCGGTTCGACCGGTGGTTCCGCAGGCGGTTCTACGGGCGGTTCCACGGGCGGTTCGACCGAAGGCTCCACGGGCGGCTCTGCAGGAGGCTCGACCGGAGGCTCCACGGGTGGCTCTAGCGGCGGTGGTTCTACGGGCGGCTCGACCGGCGGCACCGGTGGCGGAAACTCGTACGGCTCCGCCATTGTCGGCGCAGCCCAAAGCCAGCTTGGCGTGCCGTATGTCTGGGGCGGAACAACGCCGGGCGTCGGCCTGGATTGCTCAGGCCTTACCAGCTATTGCTGGCAGGCGGGCGCGGGAATCTGGATCGGCCGCAATACTACGGCGCAATACGCTTCGGCGCAGTGGGTCGGCTCGGTTGGGCAAGCCCAGCCTGGAGATGTTCTGTACACGAGCGGCCATGTCGCCATTGCGGCAAGCTCGGGCGGATACAGCTACATCCACGCACCTCAGCCGGGGGAAGTGGTCTGCTATAGCAGCCGTTCATGGTGGGATCCGTTCACCGCTGCGCTGCGTTGGTATTAATGCAGAGAGTTTTGATTTGAAAAACCCCTTTGCATTTTTGAGGAAATGCGTTAACATATAGCGCGCTGTTTGCGATATGTCGGGACGTGGCTCAGCTTGGTAGAGCGCTGCGTTCGGGACGCAGAGGCCGCAGGTTCAAATCCTGTCGTCCCGACCATTTCTTTGCAGACGCGTTCATGAGCCCACAATTTTCAGTCGGGCATTAGCTTGGAGGAATTCATGAAAATCTTTGGACTCGGTGTTCCTGAACTTCTTATCATCTTGGCCGTCGCTCTTCTGATTTTCGGCCCCAAGAACCTTCCAAAGCTCGGTAGCGCCCTTGGCCGTACGGTAAAGAATCTGCGTGACGGCATGGGTGGCGGCGCAAAGAAGGAAATCGAAGACCTCGACGACGAAGAGGAAGAGGTCGAAGAGAAACCTGTTCGTAAAAAGAAGGCTGCATCCGCCAAGAAAGCCGCCGCGCAGGCAACTGATTCCGAAGAGGAATAAGTTCTCGGTTTAGATTCAGCAACGGTATGTCGGCGGTTGTCGGCATACCGTTTTTTGGTTTATAGGAGCACGCCGCAAGCGTGCCTGTTTTTTAGGTTAGGTGTTGTTGCAATGGCAAACGAGTACATCCTTACTCCCGAAGGCAAAGAAAAGCTCGAGAAGGAACTTCATTACCTGGAGAATGAAAAGCGCGCCGAGGTAGGCGAGCGCATCAAGGTCGCTCGTGAATTCGGCGATATCTCGGAGAACTCCGAGTATGACGACGCGAAGAACGAGCAGGGCATGGTGGAGGCCCGCATCGCCGAGATCAACCAGATTCTCTCCGAGGCCACCGTTGTTGCTGCTCCTAAGAAGTCCAACAAGGTGACCGTGGGCAGCATTGTCACGGTTGACATGGGCGGTCGCGAGCGCGTTTTCACCATTGTCGGCGCTGCGGAGGCAGACGTTGCCGAAGGGAAAATCTCCAACGAGAGCCCTGTAGGCTCTGCTCTGCTCGGCCACAAGAAGGATGATGTCGTTTCTACGGTCGGACCTACCGGTCGCGAGGTCACGATGTCCATTCTGAAGATCGAGCACTAATTTACGAAAGACTTGCATACACACCGCCCGACGGGCGATTGAGAACGAATGAAGGATGCTTGATGAGCGAAGCCACTATCGAAAACGAGCAGGCCGAAGGCCTCGACACGCTGAATGACGAGCGCGCCCGCCGCCTTGTCACGCGCATGTCCTATATCGAGGACGGCGTCAATCCGTATCCGGAGCATTCCGAAGTTTCCGATTATGTCGTCGATATCGATGCAAAATATGCAGACCTTGGAGACGGAGAGAACACCGAAGACATCGTGAAAATCGGCGGCCGCATCGTCGCCAAGCGCGGCCAGGGCAAAATCGTCTTCGTCGTTTTGCGCGACACCACGGGCGATATCCAGCTGTTCTGCCGTATCAACGACATGGCCGAATCCGATTGGACGTTGCTTGGCCAGCTCGACCTGGGCGATATCATCAACGTCGAAGGCGCCGTCGTTCGCACGAAGCGCGGCCAGCTTTCCGTGGCCCCGCGCCAGATCAAACTTCTCTCCAAGGCGGTTCGCCCCCTTCCCGAGAAGTTCCACGGTCTCTCTGACAAAGAGACACGTTATCGTCAGCGCTATGTCGATCTGATTGTTAACGAGGACGTGCGCGACACGTTCCGCAAGCGTTCTGCCATCCTTTCCGCCTTCCGCCGCTATATGGAAGAAGACGGCTACATGGAGGTCGAGACCCCCATTCTTCAGACCATTCAGGGCGGTGCCACGGCGAAACCGTTCATCACGCATTTCAACGCGCTCGACCAGGAATGCTACCTGCGCATTGCGACCGAGCTGCACCTGAAGCGCCTGCTGGTGGGCGGTTTTGAGCGCGTGTTCGAGATCGGCCGCATTTTCCGCAACGAGGGTATGGACCTTACGCATAATCCCGAGTTCACCACCATGGAGGCTTATCGCGCCTATTCCGACCTTGAAGGCATGAAGGAGCTCGCCGAGGGCGTCATCAAGGCTGCGGCTCGCGCCATCGGTCTCGATGGGGCCATTCTTTACCAGGACCAGGAAATCGATTTGTTCGGCGCATGGCCGAGCCGTCCTATGACCGAAATCGTCTCCGACGTCTTGGGCGAAACCGTCACCATGGATACGCCTGTCGAAGATCTTGCCGCCCATGCGAAAAAGCACGGCATCGAGGTTAAAAGCGATTGGGGTCCGGGTAAGATCATCGCCGAAATCTATGACGAAATCGGTGAAGACTCCATCGTGAATCCCACGTTCGTCTGCGACTATCCGGTTGAGGTAAGCCCCCTTGCCAAGCGCAACGAGGAAGACCCGCGCCTGACCCATCGTTTCGAGCTTGTCATCGCCGGCCATGAATACGCCAATGCGTTCTCCGAGCTCAACGACCCGGTTGATCAGGCCGAGCGCTTCGCCCGCCAGATGGAGGAAAAGGCCGAAGGCGACGACGAGGCCATGGAATATGACGAAGATTACGTGCGCGCTCTTGAGTACGGCATGCCTCCTGCGGGCGGCATCGGCATCGGCATCGACCGCGTGGTCATGCTGCTGACGAATTCCGCCAGCATCCGTGACGTGCTGCTGTTCCCGCATATGCGTCCTGAAGGCAAGAAGAAGCTCGGTGCTTCTGCATCTGCTGCAGGCGAGCAGCCCGTCCAGGACGACGCCTCTTCGAGCGTATATGCGCCCAACAAGGTTCCGACTGTCGATTACTCCAAGATTGCCGTCGAGCCCCTGTTCGAGGAGTTTGTCGATTTCGACACGTTCTGCAAGTCCGATTTCCGTGCCGTGAAGGTGAAAGAGTGCGTCGCGGTGCCCAAGAGCAAGAAGCTTCTGCAGTTCACCTTGGATGACGGCACGGGCGAAGACCGCACGATTCTTTCCGGAATCCATGCGTATTACGAGCCGGAGGATCTGGTGGGCCGTACGCTTATCGCCATCACCAATCTGCCTCCGCGCAAGATGATGGGCATCGAATCCTGCGGCATGATTATCAGCGCCGTGCACGAAGAAACCGTTGGCGAGGAGTCCGAAGAGCGTCTGAACGTGCTTATGGTCGATGATTCCATTCCCGCCGGCGCGAAGCTGTACTAGGCTTGTCCGAGCCGCGAATGCGCATGGCATGCTGCATGCTGCGACGGGAATCGTGACGAGTGGGCGCTTGTTCCAACGCGCATAGAGTGTTTTTCAAAAGGCCTGGCGTTTCGTTCGCCGGGCCTTTTGAGTGCAACGCCATTTCGAAATACGACATACACTCCTCGTTCTAAAAGAAAAGGAAAGCATGTGAATGCGGTGTAACGAAATGGCATCGACGCGCTTGCGTATTGGCACTCGTTCAGCATGAGTGCTAGGATTACGTAGAATTACGTTAGAGTTTCACCGAGCTGTACAGCGAGGGCGTTCGGGGTCGTTCGTTGCGGACGATTGCTCGGGCGCAGCACGTTTGAGAAACGGGGCCGTTTATGGCATTCGAAAAATTTACCGATAAAGCGCGCCATGTGCTCGTGCTTGCCCAAGAGGAGGCTCGTTCTTTGAACCAGCCCCATGTGGGCAGCGAGCATCTGCTGCTTGGCTTGGCCAAAGAACCCGAAGGCATGGCGTCGCAAGCGCTTGAGCATGTCGGCGTGACCTACGAAGGAGCTCTCAAGGTCATTCGCGAGATGAACGAGTCGACCAGGGCATCCAGCCCGGTCGATCATCTTTCGTTCAGCCCGCGCGTCAAAAGAATCCTGGAGCATTCTCTGCGCGAGGCCATGCAGATGGGGCAGAGCTATATTTCAACCGAGCATTTGCTGCTGGGCATCATTCGCGAAGGCGAAGGCGGTGCGATAGACGCGCTTGCCAAGCTCGATGTTTCGGTTGACAAGGTTCGTTCCGCGCTGAATGACCTTGTGGGGCAGCCTACGCCGGTTGCTGCAGGCCTGCCGTTCTTCGGTGGCGGTGAGCCTCAGGCGGAATCCAGCATGCTGGAGGAATTCGGCACCGACCTGACCGAAAAGGCGCGCAAGGGCAAGCTCGATCCGGTCATCGGGCGTGCGGCTGAAATCGAGCGCGTGATGCAGGTGCTTTCGCGCCGTCAAAAGAACAATCCTTTGCTCATTGGCGAGCCGGGCGTTGGCAAGACGGCGGTTGTTGAGGGTCTGGCGCAGTTGATCGTAGCCGATCAGGTCCCGGATATCATTCGCGGTAAGCGCGTAGTGACGCTTGATGTTTCGGCGCTGGTCGCCGGCAGCAAATATCGCGGCGAATTCGAGGAGCGTCTGAAGAAGGTTATCAAAGAAGTCGTCAAAGACGGCAACACCATTCTTTTCATTGACGAGATGCATACTATTATCGGCGCAGGTTCGGCCGAAGGCTCCATCGATGCTGCCGCTATTCTGAAGCCGCCTCTGTCGCGCGGCGAGATTCAGGTCATTGGCGCTACCACCATCGAGGAATATCGCAAGCACCTTGAGAAAGATTCGGCGCTCGAACGACGCTTCCAGACCATCGTAGTGGGCGAGCCGAACGAAGAGCAGGCCATTCGCATCCTCGACGGTTTGCGAGATCGCTACGAGGCGCATCATCATGTGCGCTTCTCTGATGAAGCCCTTCATGCTGCGGTGAAGCTTTCCAATCGCTACATCCAAGATCGCTTCCTGCCGGACAAGGCCATCGACGTTCTTGACGAAGCGGGCGCGCGCATGCGCATTCGCAACCGCGTGCTTCCCGATGAGGTTCGCGCCATCGACGACGAGCTTCGCGCGCTGCGCACGGAGAAGGAAGAAGCCATTTCCGCGCAAGATTACGAACGCGCCGCATCGCTGCGCGACAAGGAAAAGGACATTCTTACCCGTCGCGAGGAGGCCGAAAAGAAACTTTCCGAAGAGGCGGATCGCGCGACCTCCGAGGTCACTGAGGCGGAGATCGCCGACGTGGTGAGCATGTCCACGGGTGTTCCTGTCAGCAATCTCACTGAGGCCGAGACTGAGAAGCTTCTGCGCATGGAAGGCGTTTTACACGAACGCATCATCGGCCAGGAAGAGGCGGTCACGGCGCTTTCGAAGGCCATCCGCCGCAGCAGAAGCGGTCTGAAGGACCCCAAGCGTCCTGCTGGCTCCTTCATCTTCCTGGGCCCGTCTGGCGTGGGCAAGACGGAGCTTTCCAAGGCACTTGCCGAGTTTCTCTTCAATAGCGAGGAGGCGCTCATTTCGTTCGACATGTCCGAGTACATGGAGAAGCACAGCGTCAGCCGTCTGGTCGGTTCTCCTCCGGGCTATGTTGGCTTCGACGAGGGCGGCCAGCTTACCAAGGCCGTGCGTCAGCGTCCGTATTCGGTGGTGCTCTTTGACGAAATCGAGAAAGCGCATCCCGATGTCTTCAATATCTTGCTGCAGATTCTTGAAGAGGGTCGCTTGACCGACTCTCAGGGTCGTTCGGTGGACTTCCGCAACACGGTCATCATCATGACGTCGAACGTGGGTGCTCGCGAAATCGCGCAGGGCGCCCCACTTGGTTTCGCGCCTGATTCTCAGGCCGGCCTTTCCGATAAGGAAATCAAGAGCCGCGTCATGAGCGAGATGAAGAAGCTTTTCCGTCCCGAGTTCCTGAACCGCCTTGATGAAATCATCGTGTTCAAGAGCCTGACGGCTGAAGAAATCGGTCAGATCGTCGACCTTATGGTTGCCGACCTGCGCGATCGCTTGATTGCTCAGGATATGACGATCAACCTCACGCCTGCTGCGCGCAAGCATATTGCCGAAGAGGGCACCGATACCTCCATGGGTGCTCGTCCGCTTCGTCGCGCCATTCAGCGTCTGCTCGAGGATGAGATTGCCGAGCAGATTCTTGAGGGAAGGTGGCATGCGGGGTCTGTCATCGACGTGGACTTCGTCGACGGCAAGCTGGTGTTCTCGGAAGGCGAGGGAGAGATTCCCGCGCCGCGCAAACGCGACAGCATTGCGCGAGAGGCCGAAAGCCTGCTTCCGCAGTTCGACCTTGGTTATGCCGGCTATTCGGGGTCGGGCGCTTCAAGCGGCGGTGCGGCTGATTAGCGAATCGTGCCGTTCTTACAACTGAAACCTACATGATGGAAAGGGGCGTAAGGCCCCTTTCCTTGTTGCTCTAATCCAGCTCGTCTGCAAAGCTTGCAAAAGTTTGCAAAAGATGCAAAAGTTTGCAAAAGATGCAAAAGCCATTGTGGGCATGCATGAAAGGGGCGAGGTTCATGGGCATGGCGAATCCGTTTACTCCGACGTTCGGCATCATTCCGCCTTTTATGGCCGGACGCGAAGCGCTTATCGAAGAGCTTTCGAGCGCTTTTTCCAACGGCTTGGGCGATCCGAATCTATGCACTATCGTTTCCGGCGCTCGAGGCGCCGGGAAAACAGCGCTGCTTTCGTTCATGGCCTCCGAAGCCGAATCGCAGGGGTGGATAACCGCTCGTACCACTGCTGCGGAAGGTATGCTCGAAGACATTCTTGACCAGGCGCTGGTGTCGGCGCGCACCTTCCTCGATGCGTTGGACGGTCGCAAGCTTTCGGGCGTTTCTATCGGGCAGTTCGTCAGCTTCGAATGGGATAACGAAGCGCCGCGCGTGGGCAATTGGCGTACGCAGATGAATGCGCTGCTCGACCAATTGGCCGAACAAGACATCGGCCTGCTTATCACGGTGGACGAAGTGAAGGTGACCGTCCCCGAGATGAAGAGGCTTGCCCAGGTGTATCAGCATTTCGTCACCGAGGGCCGCAAGGTGGCGTTGCTTATGGCCGGCCTGCCTCAGGCGGTGTCGGCCCTGTTCGGCGACGACGACGTGTCGTTTCTGCGCCGCGCGCGAAAGCATGTGCTGGGGCGCATCCCCGACGGCGAGATTCGCGATGCCTTACTGCTTACCGTCAACGAAGGCGGGAGAAGCATTTCCGCCGAAGCGCTGGATGAGGCGGTTGGGGTTATCGACGGTTTTCCTTATATGATGCAGCTCGTGGGCTATCGCATGTGGGCGGAAAACCCGCGCAGCGAACAGATCGCGCTCGCGGACGCGCGCCATGGCATCGAGCTTGCGAAACGCGAGATGATTGAAGGCATCCTGGAATACACGTATCGCGAACTGTCCGACGGAGACAAGCGTTTTCTTGCAGCCATGCTGCCCGATTCGCAGGACAGCTCTCTTGCCGCGATATCCCGGCGCATGGGCGTGAAAAGCAACTATGCGTCGCAGTACAAGCGCCGCCTGCTAGCCCAGGGCGTCATCGGCGAATACAGCAAAGGATACGTGCGCTTCGACATGCCGGTGTTTCGAGATTATCTCGAGCAGAGGCTGAAAGAAGAGCAGGAGTAGCGAAAAAACGTTCGTGGGCAGAAATCGAACGTTCGGATGAACTTGCAAATTGACGAAGAAGACATCCGTGCAGTTCGTTTGCTGCTTCTTGCGTTTGTCGCTTCGCGATACTGCTCGATGGGATAAGATAATTACTTTATAAACGGTGTTCGGTCTACGGGTTTCGGGTTTGCTACGGCTCGATGCGTGCGACGGAGGAAAGCAATGAACAATTTCAGCGACGGAAAAATCTATCCTGAAGATCCTGTCTTTCTGCCTTCTGTGTTGGTGGATGTGGCGTCCGCTATGACACTTGGGGGAGATGCTTCCGAAACCGCATCTTCCCAATTCCGCGGTGTTGTAGGAAAGAAGCCCAAGACGGCCGCTATTATTCTTGCAGGCGGCTCGGGAGAGCGCTTCGGTCACGAAGGCGGCAAGCAGCTGGTGGAAATTGCAGGTCGTCCTATTCTTTCGTGGTCCGTCGCGGCATTTGACGCCGTGGAGGATATCGGCATGATCGTGGTGGTGTGTCCGCCCGATCGCACGGACGAATACCGCGAGCGCGCCATCGATCCGTTTGAGTTCGTGACGCCGCTTATTATGGCTCCCTCGGGAAGCTCTCGTCAGGAGAGCGCGTTTTCCGGCCTTGAATTCGTTCCCGAAGAGTACGAATACGTCATTTTGCATGACGGCGCACGTCCGCTTGTTTCCCCCGATCTGATCGCTCATACAATCAACACGCTCAAGGGCATGGTGGATGCGGACGGAGCCATTGTGGCGACGCCTGCCGTGGACACGCTGAAGGTTGTCGAGAACAACTGCATCGTGGGGACGCCCGACCGTCGCGTGTTCTGGAACGCCCAAACGCCGCAGGTTTTCCGCAGCGGCGTGTATCGCCGTGCTCATGCATCCGCTCTGCGCGATGGATTCGTGGGCACCGACGACGCCTCCTTGATTGAACGTCTGGGCGGCAAAGTGCTCGTGGTCGAGGGCAAGCGCGACAATATCAAGCTTACCGTGCCCGAGGATTATCTTATGCTCGCGGCGGCGGTCGATTCCTCTGGCCTCATGAAAGGATAGGGTGGCATAGTGACGAATGTTTCGCAGATGCGCGTTGGCTTGGGCTACGACGTCCATGCGTTCGCCGAAGGCCGCAAGCTCATTTTGGGCGGAGTCGAAATTCCCCATCACAAGGGACTGCTCGGGCACTCCGATGCCGATGTGCTTGCGCATGCTATTTCTGACGCTATTCTCGGTGCTGCGCGCGCAGGCGATATCGGCAAGCTTTTCCCGGATACCGACCCGGCGTATGCCGGCGCTGATTCTCTGAAACTTCTGGCAGAAGTTGCAGCGCACGTGCGCGGTCTTGGCTTCGAAATCGTGGATGTTGACAGCGTGATCGCCGCGCAGGCCCCCAAGCTTTCGCCCCATCGCGATGCCATGCGGGAAAACCTGGCGCGTGCCATAGGCGTTTCCGTGGACGCTGTGGGCGTGAAGGCTACCACTACGGAGCGTCTTGGCTTCGAGGGCCGCGAAGAAGGCATCTCGGCGCAGGCTGTGTGCCTTTTGGCGAAGAAGTGTAGCGAGCCGGCGGAATAGGCCGGCGCATTTCGTTGCATCCAAGGGTGATGCACGGTTCGTTGAATAATGACGCTTCGGCGTTTTGAGAAGAAGAGGATTGCATCTATGATTCGCATTTACGATACGCAGGCGCGCGCCAAGCGCGATTTCGTTCCCGCACGCGAGGGCAAAGTGGGCATGTACGTATGCGGCCCTACGGTCTATAACTACATTCACATCGGCAATGCCCGCACGTTCATCAGCTTCGACACGGTTCGTCGTTACCTGGAATGGAGCGGTTACGACGTGACCTTCGTGCAAAACGTCACCGACGTCGATGACAAAATTATCACGAAGGCGAACGAAGAGGGCCGCACCGCCGCCGAAGTTGCCGCCGAATACACCGAGGCGTTCATCGCCGACATGCGCGCGGCCGGCGTTAAAGACCCCGATATCCGCCCGAAAGCCACCGAAGAGATCGACGAGATGATCAAGCTCGTAGAGACCCTCATCGAGAAGGGCCATGCCTACGAGGTGGAGGGCGACGTGTATTTCAGCGTTCGTTCGTTCCCCGAATACGGCAAGCTTTCCAACCGCAACATCGATGAGATGGAGGGCGGCCATCGCGAACTGCGCGCCGACGGCAAGGGTCTTGAAGACCGCAAGCGCGATCCCCTCGATTTCGCCGTGTGGAAGGCCGCCAAACCGGGCGAGCCAAGCTGGGAAAGCCCCTGGGGCCAGGGTCGCCCGGGCTGGCATATCGAGTGCAGCGCTATGAGCCGCAAGTACTTGGGCATGCCGCTCGACATTCACGGCGGCGGTGCCGACCTGGCGTTCCCGCACCATGAGAACGAAATCGCTCAGAGCGAGGCGGCGTGTGGATGCACGTTCTCCAACTACTGGATGCACGGCGGCATGCTGCAGATCAACTCAGAGAAGATGTCCAAGAGCCTGGGCAACTTCCTTTTGCTGCGCGACGTGCTTAAGGAGTGCGACGCGCGTGTTTTGCGCATGCTTATGATGCAGACGCACTATCGCAGCCCGCTCGATTTCAGCAAAGAGCGCCTCGACGAGGCGGGCGCGTCGCTGGGTCGTTTGTGCTGCTGCATCGATCGCATGGATTGGCTGGCATCCCATCCTGATGAGAACGCCCCGGCGTTCGTTCCCGAAACCGAAGGGTTCACGTTCGAGAAAGCCGTCAAGAATGTCCGCGAGGCTTTCGCCGCCTCCATGGACGACGATTTCAATACCGCTGGCGCCTTGGGTGCTATCTTCGGATTCGTTGGCGAAGTGAACGCGGCGCTCGGCACGGCGACGTTTGGGCCCGCCGATGTCGCCAATCTCGAATCCGTGCGCGATGTGATTATCGAGCTCATGGGCGTGTTGGGCATTGATGTGGCCCCCGCTAAGGCGGAAGTCGCATATCCCGCTGAGGTCGTGGACCTCGCCCGCGAAGTTGCGGGCTTCGAGGGCGAAGACGCCGCGGAGGCGGTGGATGCTCTGCTCGAAGCACGAGCCGACGCACGTGCTGAGAAGAACTGGGCGGTGGCCGATGCCGTGCGCGACGGTTTGTGCGGCTTGGGCTTCACAATCGAGGACACCCCTCAGGGCGCGAAGGTTTCGTATAGCTGCTAGACGGCGCGGCGTTTGTTGCCGCGATCGTCTTATCGGATGCGGGACAGCGGGCAAAAGCCCCTGTCCCGTTTTTACGTGCGGTCTGAGGACGAGTACAATGGTGCAGCATAAAGAAAGGGGGCGCCATGTCTCGTCCGCAGCGAATGGTTAGTGAAGAGCGTGCAGTAGAGATTCTCGAAAAGACCCATTGGGGCGTTCTTTCTATGGTCGACGCTCAGGGAAGGCCGTACTCGACGGCGGTGAATGCCGTGTACAGCCCGAAGGAGCACTGCCTGTATTTTCATTGTGCGCGCGAAGGAATGCGCTGGAAATGCTTGCATGACAACCCGTTCGTCAGGTACTTTGCCGTAGCAAACGAAACGATTGACGGCTCGCGCATCACCACGTATTACGAAAGCGTCGCCGTTGACGGCAGGGCGCGTTTCCTCGAAGACGAGGACGAGGTTCGTCGCACGATTGCTTTTCTGACGGAGCGTCTTGCTCCTGGGGAAATCGAGCGTCAACCGAACATCCTGGGGGCATGCGTCAAGCAGGTTGCCATGGTGCGTATTGATATCGAATCGCTCAGTGCGAAAGTGAATGAGAGACAAAAGAATGGCTGATTACATAGAAGGAAAACGTCCGGTCATCGAGGCGCTTCGTGCGCAGATGCCCATGAAGTGCGTCATGTTGGCGGATAATCTCCAGCAAGACGGACAGGTCAAAGACATCCTGCGCAAGGCACGCCAGTTCAACGTGCCGGTGAAAACCGTCACGCGTCGTAAGCTCGACGATATGAGCGAGCGCGGTAGCCACCAGGGCGTCATGGCCCAGGCGCTTCCGTACCCGTATTCCAGCTTCAAAGAGATTCTGCGCGGTGCGGAGAAACATGCTGAAGAGCACGACGGCAATGCGCTCATTATGGTGCTTGACCATATCACCGATGCAGGAAACCTCGGCGCCATCGCTCGATCGGCGGAAATCGTAGGCGCGTCGGGCGTCATCATCCCGAACAAGCGCAGCGCCCATGTTACGGCGGCTACGTACAAAAGCTCGGCGGGAGCCATCAACCATATCAAGTGCGCCCAGGTTTCCAATATTGCCCAGACGCTCGAGCGTCTGAAGACCGAGGGTTATTGGGTTGCAGGAGCGAGCGAAGAGGCGCACTACACGGTCTGGGAAGCTCCGCTGCATGGCAAGATCGCCCTGGTCATGGGTAACGAAGGCGAGGGCTTGTCCCGCCTGACTCTTGAAAGCTGCGATTTTCTGACCAGGCTTCCGCAGGAGGGCAAGGTTGGCTCCCTCAACGTGGCGCAGGCTGCTACGGCCATCATGTACGAATGGATGCGCCAGAGCACGGTCAAAGCGCAGGGCTAGGCGCATTCAGATGGCTCGTGCAAGAAGGAGGCTTCTCATCGTAGACGGATACAACGTGCTGCGAAGCGGCTCGCGGTATCGGTGTCTGCGCGATGCGGGGCCGAACCCTGATTATGCTGACGATGCGTTCAATAGGGCTCGTGAAGCCCTGATTAACGACGTGGTGGCGTACGCCGGCCGCGATTGCGATGCTGTTGTTGTTTTCGACGGAGGTCGTAATCAGTTCTCCGACGGTTCTGTCGAACGTGTCGGCGGCGTGCGCATCATGTTTTCACGAGCGGGGGATTCGGCGGACAAGGTCATAGAGAAGCTGAGCCGCGATGCGCGCGAACGTGGCATCGAAACCATGGTGGTGACCAGCGATGCCACTATCCAGAATACGGTCTTCGGTTTGGGAGTCGATCGCATGAGCGCCAATGGGTTTAGCCATGCGGTCGAGGTGAACCATCAAGAATACGAGCTCGATGAAACGCCTCGCCCTGCGGTTAAAAACACCGTGAGCGATCGGCTTGCCCCATCTGTTCGTGCGAAACTTGCCGCCCTGAGGGATTCTCTGTAGCGTCGGACAGCGCGTCTTTTTCGTTCTATTTTATGCGTCTTGCCGTGGCCTTTTCTTCCGGTATGACTTGCGCGAGGTGGATCGTTTAGGGCAATTCTTGGTTTTGGCGCAATGATTGACCGATATAAGCGCAGGTAGATTGCGTTTTCAGAAGAAAGGCAACCTCGTTCGCGCATTGTTCAGCGCAAGGGCATGGGATACAATAACAAGTTACATGGCTCTGCGAAAGTTTTATCGAAAGGGGGTGCCGGGCATGAAGATTCACGTTATAGCGGTCGGTAAGCTGAAGGAAAAGTTCTGGGTAGATGCTTGCGCCGAATACGTTAAACGCTTGAAGGCGTACGCGAAAGTAACGGTTCAGGAGATTCCCGATCGCGACCCTGCGAAAAGCGGCGGCGAGGAGGGCGCTCGCAGGATCGAGGGCAAAGGCATCCTCGAGGCTCTGCCCGAGCATTCCCACGTTATTCTTCTCGATGTGGGCGGAAAGCAACTTTCAAGCGAAGGCATCGCCGCCCGCATGGATGCGCTTATGCTCTCCGGTGTAAGCGACATTACGTTTGTCGTCGGCGGATCGGGCGGTGTGAGCCGCGGTGTGTACGATTTTGCGGACGAGCACCTATCGTTCGGCAAAATCACGCTTCCGCATAATCTTGCACGCGTGGTGCTTCTAGAGCAGATATATCGCGCGTTCAAAATCAGCCGCGGAGAGCCCTACCATAAATAGAGCTTTCACGATATAAGCAATATGGGCGAACCAGGTTTCCAGCATGCCGCTTGGAGGCCTGGTTCGCTTTCTCTTTCCCAAATGCGGTGTGGGTTGTTTTGCCGAAGACACGGGTTGACCGAAATCGGCTGAGTTGTCGGACGTTTTCGTCTTTGAACGAGTTGGTGCCGGATGCCTTGGCATCGTTTGTCCAGACACGTTCGAAGGTTTTCCGGCCTCCGCTTTTTCGATGCATATCAAAAGCGTGGGCGCGCTTTTTCGTATGATGGCCGAATAACAATTTCAGCGGAGCGCATGCTCTGTTTTTACCATAAGGAGTTTGTATGACTGCTCGAAAAAAAGACGAACCTCGCATGTCCGCCGAGGACCGTCTTTCCATATACGGCATTTTGAAAAAGAACTTTTCTTTCGATGAGGATTACCCCCTTGCCAATCTTGGTTGGTGTTTTGTTCGCGAGGGAATCAACAAGGAAGACTACGGCTTTCTGAAGCTTAAGGCGATGCTTGAGGAGATGGTCGATTTCGTAAGCACTTCCACGAAGGAAATCGGGGGAGTGTCGCAGTCGATGTTTGCTCTTCATGAGTTCGCTCCGTTCGAAGAAAAGCTTGCGGAAGAGGACGAATCGGAGGATACGCAGGAAGGCGCTTCTGGTTCCGAAGAGAAGCCGGAAGCATCCGAAGCGTCTTCCGATGCGGAAAAGGACAACAAGCAGAGTTTTTCAGAAGTTATTGCTGATGAAGAAAAGTGTAAAAAAGAAACTAACACTAAAAGCAACAGTAATAAAAAAATAGAAACTAGAAGTGAAAAAGAAATAAGCGCCGAATCAAGCCCTGAAAATGCAAAGGGAGATAAAGAGGGAAAAGATAGCAAAAAAGTTTCAGCTACTAAAGATGAAAATGATTCTAAAGATAAAAATGGAATCAGAAGCGAAAAAGCAACAAACAACAAAAATGAATCTAACAATAAAAAAGTAGCTAAGGAACAAAAAGATACTAAAGAGGCTAAGAAAACAGATGAGGATGCAGGAAGTAAGGGCGATCGTCGTTCGTCTGTAGCCGCTTTGCCCTCGCCAGCGCAGGGCGAAATAGCTCCGTCGCGCCGTTTGGAATCTTCCAAGGGCTCTTCGTCGAAGCAGAAAACGAGGTCTTCCTCGAAGCCTGCTTCACGTTCCCAGGCCGTCTCGCGCGCATCGGGGGATAGGCCTCGGCGACGCGTTATTCCCGGCAAAGCTCTCGAGCGTTTCGGCTATCTTGGAACATGGCCCGAGTTCCTCCGCACGCTTGCCAATCTGGCGCTCGATGAGCCGTGGGATTTCTGCAATCAAGACATCGGCGAGGCAACGCGTAAGTACGACATCCTCCACAACTACATCCGCTATACGTTCTACCGTCTGACCCTCGAGGACAAGATAGGCTTTTCGTCGGACGAGGATTTCGCCGTGTTCAATACCGGTCTGGTGGATAGACATTATGAGGACATCTATGCATGCTTTGAGCCTTCCGATCCCGAGCGCCCCGAAGAGGCTCGTTATGCGTGGTCGTTTGCAGGCTTTTGCACGGCCGGTACAGGAAGGCTCGGCAAGCGACTGGTTCGCGAGCTTAGCCCGCTTCCTCAGCCGGCGAGCTATCTTGAACGCAAGGAGGACCTGCTGTTCGACCTCGATCGAGAGGTTGTTTGCGATGTCCATCACATTGTTGTAGACAACGTGCACAGACTGCCGGTGAATTTCCTGCGCGATGAGCTTGCCTCTTCCCAGGAATGCCTCGGTATTCTTGCCGGTATTGAGGATTTGACGGACGGCGCGCGCGGCGATAGGTTCGAGAAACTGCGTATTGTCATCGAGAACGACACGCGTCTCTTCAACAGGCTGAGCACGAGCATCAATGCCGCCATCGATGTCGCGAAGCGTCAGGTCCGTTGGAATTACAAGACCGCTGTTCCTGCGTATTACCCGCGTACGAACAGCATGAACCTGCTGCTTCCGCTCATTCTCACCGATTCGCCGACGCCGGACGTGGCACTTGTCGTTGAGTTGCAGAAATCGGGGAATTACCAGGGGCAGACCGTGGTCACCATGGCTCAGGCTTACAGGGATGCGCGCCTGCTGTGCCGCCCCTACATCGATTGGCTTTCTCCGGCTTCGATTATCGACGCCGCCGAAGAGGAAGACGAAGAGGAATAAGGCATGGATTCCAACACTGCTGCATCCTGCACATCATCGGATCGCGGATCCTTTCTGGTAGGGATCCTTTCGGACACGCATGGAACGTTGCCGCGATCGGCCTATGCGGAGCTTGCGGATTGCGACCACATCATTCACGCGGGCGATATCTGCGGCCCCGATATTCTGGCGGAGCTTGAAACGCTGGCGCCCGTGGCGGCGGTTTTGGGCAACAACGATTATCGGGAATATGGCGCCGCGGTGGACAAGTTTGCCTCGGTGAAGATGGCGGGAGTGTCGTTCCTGGTGACGCACAAGCCCGATGATTTGGAGCGCGCTCTTCGCGGCTGTACGTCGGCGCTTCAGCCGGGCGATCCTGTTCCTGATGTCGTGGTGCATGGGCATACGCATATCCCGCGTGTCGTGAAAGGCAAGGCCGCCCGTCCTGCGACGTTGCTTGTTTGTCCCGGTTCGGTTACACGTCCACGGGGCGGTTCTTCGCCCACGGTGGCAAAGCTTGCGCTCTGCGACGGCGTGGTGAAAAGCGCGCGCCTGGTCGAATTGACGCGCGACTAGATGCCCGGAAGCCTTGTTCCAAGGCGTTTTCACGAAGCGAATGAAGACAGGAGTTCCCTATGAAGCTCGATACTGCTGAAGTGCAGGAGATTATCGCTAATGACCCCCATATGCTGCTTGTCGACGTACGCGGCAAAGAAGATTTCGATGCTGGGCATATTCCCGGCGCCGGGTGCATGCCCGCCGAAGAGATGCTCGATTGCCTTTACGACGAGGCGCTTGGCGAGCGCGGACTGGATGCTATCGCGAACATGCGCGGCATGGAGCTTTCCGATGACGCATCGGTCATCCTGCTCTATAGCGGCCATGGAGAGCGCAGTGCGCAGGTGCTGCAGCACATGGAAGCGATCGGCTACGTGAACGTCTACGACGCCGGCGCTCTTGACGAATGGCCTTACGACGTGGTGACCACTGCGGAAGAGCAGGCTGTGGCGGCGGCGCTTGCGGCGTCCGACGTTGTTGCACATGGGGGCGGCTGCGGTTGCGGCCACGACCACGACTGAGCATGCGAAGGCAATCGTGCGTATTTTGGCGCTTGCAACTGCTAAAGGAACTACAGGTGTTTGATTTGCGCGCGTGCACGGTGTGAAAACGAAAAACGAGGTAGTCCGCGCAAGGCGGGCTTCCTCGTTTTTGGTATGCCGTTCAATTACGACGTTTTTTCGTTTCCGGCAGCTTGGACGACGCATGGACGGGCGAAAGCCTTGTTCGTCCATGCGTCGAGAGGAGGGGCTGCTAAGCGCCGAGTACTTCTCCGATGGTGTAGCCCATTAGGCAATTGCGCGTATGAGAGAGGCAGTTCAGATTGTGCGGGTACGTGTTGTAGAACATGCCGCCCGAAACCACGCCCGCTGCGAAAAGGCCTTCGATGGGGGTGCGATTCTTGTCGAGGACGCGGCATTCGGTGTCCACGAGCAAACCTCCCGCGGTGCAAAGCCCGTCGGCAAATTCTTTCGTGGCGTAATAGGGCGGGGTATCGATGGTCATCATCATGTCGCCGGGGAAGCCGAAGTCTTCGTCCTTTCCGGCGGCGGCCATGGTGTTCCATCGCTCGATGGAGGCCACGAACTCATCTACTGGCACTTCCATCAATTCAGCAAGCTCTTCGAGCGTATCGGCTTTCAAGGCTTTTTCACTGCGCGCGGCGGCCGTCCAGGCTTCCTTGGGACCGTAGCATGAAGAGCTCGGCGTCCAGATCTTGTCGATTTTCTCGTCGATGGCGTCGTCGACGATGTAGAAGTCGTAGGTTCCGGGCTGCGCCTGAATTGCAAGCGCGAGGTGGCCGTAGGGTTCGTATTCGGGGGTGAATCGCTTACCCAGCTTATTGACGCGCAGATACGGCATAAGCTGTTCGGGGTCGAGCATGATAGGCTGGGGAAATTCGTCTTCGGCGGCCCCGACGGCAATGCCCATCTGGTGGCCGTCGCCGGTGTTTCCGAATGCGCCCGTAAGCCAGCTGCCCGGTACGCTGCGCGGACGGCAGCGCTCTTTGAGCATCTGCTGGTTGAATTCGTATCCGCCGGTGGCCAGCACGACGCCTTTCGCGCAGTTGTATTTCTCGAAGCCTTGCTCGCTTTTCACGATGACACCGGTTACTTTTCCCGCATCGTCGGACACGAGCTGGCATGCCGGGCAGCTGTAGCGAATTTCAACTCCTGCATTTTCGAGGATTCCTGCCAGAATCCCTGCAAGGTCGCCGGGAGGATAGGGCAGGTTGAGCGATGTGTTCCACGAGCGCGAAAGCGATGTTTTGTCGTATTCGTCGCGAAAATCGGGGAAGTCTCCTGCGGCGAACGTGAGCGGGTAGTCGTCGAGGTTCTGGTTGTCGAAGTGTCCGATGTACCAATCGACGGCCTCGCCGTTTTTCTCGAGGAAGTGGCGGTACAGGCTCATGTCGCCCTGGAAAGCGCAGTCGACCATGGCGTCGGCGATCCATGCGTCGGTGTCGTAGGTCATGCCCCAGTGCTGATGCAGCTTCGAGCTCGTTCCGCCGATGGTCGCCGAGTTGTAGTTGCCGGTGCTCTGTTTTTCGACGGCGACGGTTTTCAGGCCATGTTCGGCGCAGGAAAGCGCGGCGGCATCGCCCGCCGGCCCTAATCCGCATACGACGACATCGACATCATGGGTTGCGACGATATCCGATTCCGCGATCGGCTCGGCCACGAAGGCAATTTTGCCTTCGCCCGCCGCTCCCACTTCTATCTCCTCGACAACGGGCCATACGGCCTTCGAAGGGTCGGTTGTTTGCATGGCTCCGTTTGCGGCGATATCGTCTGCAGTGCTTTGCTCGGCTCCCGTCGTTTTAGGTGCGCATCCGCTCAAGCTTGCAAGTGCGGCAAGACCGGTTGCCGCCCCTGCCGTTCCGAGAAATGCGCGGCGGCTCAGTTTCCTCTCGTTCATCTGTTCCCTCCTTGTAGACGTTGCCCCAATGGCACGACCTATGGGTTCCCATGGTGGCGAATCGCTGTGTTTTGTGCGTCATACGAAACGGTATATTTTTATGAATGGCCATCAAAATACCTGTTCACAATATGGGCGTGGTCATTGCGTTTGAAATATGCCAAGAGATTCCAACGTGTACACGAGGGGGTCTTTGTACAATGCGTAAAAACGGAGAGCTTATATTGGCAAGCAAGGGGAAAAGGGGACGTGTTGGCTGGTTCACGTTTGCGACGTTTCGTTTCGAGTAATCGTACGGTGTCAAATTCGATTGCTGTCGTCGGGTCGTCGTTTTTATGGGCATGGGGCTTTCTTTGTTATTTAAGCCCGGTTCTTTTCCCTCCTACGGTTGGGGCTGGAAGCGTTGGCCTTGAGGTTGGTTTTTTCGTATCGCAAGGCTGCATTGTCACATCTGCCTGCTTGCTTCTGGCGTCGTCTTCTTTGCGGCGATTTGTTGTGCGTCGCTTCGTTCTTGCTTTCTGTGCGATTCTCTCCTCGGTTTTGACCTTGCTGCTTGCGGCGTTTGTCTCGTCCGGTTGCATGGTGGGCATCGTCTGCTGTGGTATAGTGCATGGCGTTTGCATTCCCCTGCTTGGGATTGCTTGGGGAGCGCGCTACTCCATCGGGTCGAAGGGCATGCAATCGCTGGTGGTATTGTCGTTTCTTATTGCCTATGCGTTGTACTTCGTTTTTCCGTTTGCCCCATATAAAGGCGGGATTGTCTGCGTTGCGGTCATGCCGCTGGCATCATGGGCACTATGGCGCATTGACGCGCGCAATCGTGATGCGCTGGTAAGAAAGGTCGATGAATCGCAAGAGAAAAAAGACGCTGGCAGAAGCCTTGCGTTTCTCGGCGAGCTTTTCAACGGTTCATGGGAGCTATCGGGCATTCCGTGGAGGGCCTTGGCCGCCGTTCTTCTCGCCGCATTTGTCGGCAATATGGTTGCTTCGGCGGCAATGGGTTTTTCGTACGAAAACGCGGACGGTCTTTTCAGGGGCGGCGCTTTCGTGTGCGCTTGCATTGCCACTATGGCGCTCGTGCCTTTGACATCCGACGGGTCTTCGCTTTCCGCGTCGGCGGCCTATAGGCTCACCTTGACGTTTTCGGCGGTGGGGCTCATAGGGATTCTTGCTTCCGACGGATCGGCCATTGCCCTGTGTGGCGCTTTGGTTCAAGGGTGTGCCTTTTTCTTCCAGGTTCTGATTATTGTTTCCGTGAGCAGGGCAACATGGGAAAAGGCCTTGTCGCCGCTCTTGTCTTTCTCTATGGCTCAAGCGGTAACGGCGGCCGTGGTGCTTGCTGGAAACGTGGTTGGAAAGCAGGTCAATGTGGGCGATGCTTCCTGTCCGGGCGTTTTCGAGTGGGCGTGCGGCCTTGCCATGCTGGCGTTGTTTCTCATTATGGTGAAGCAGGCTGCCAACGCCGATGCCGCCTTACCCGAGGTTTCGGACGCAGTGGCAATGGGTGAGAAATCCGAATGTTCGCAGGATGAAAACGGCCTGTTTTCGCACCGCGATGAGCCATGTTTCGATTCCACGGAGGTTTCCTTGGAGGAAAAGGTCGCTTTGTTTGCGACGGCGTTCGAATTGACGAAACGCGAAAGCGAGGTATTCTCCTATCTTTCGAAAGGAAGGAGCCTGCCTTATATAGCCGATGAACTTTTCGTTACGACGGGTACGGTGAAGACCCATACCGTTCATATCTACCGCAAACTCGGGGTTAAATCGAAGCAGGAATTAATCGACCTGTTTGAAGGGTGGAAAAAGGACTGACTCTGCTTATGTGTCAGCATATGGACGTCGAAGCAAATCGGCGGGTTTTTGTTAACGACATGCGCTCTTCGATGGAATCGACTATGCGGGTAGCGGCGTGCGTGACTGCAGGCATCGCTTTTGTCGATTCGGTGGTGCAAAGATATCTGTTTGTTTCCTAATGTTGGTTTTGCCTGCAATGTCTCCAAGGTTGCGGTACCGTCGCTAAAGAAGCTGTTATCTCTGTTTGCTGGCTGCGAAAGCCGGAATATTGTGCAGAAGGCGAAGGAGCCGCACCCATGGACAAAGCCATGCTCATCGTGAACCCTAATTCGGGAAAGAAAGAAGGGCGTGCTCTTTCGGAACGGGTGGCGGCGCACCTTGGCGAGCATTTTTCCAGCGTGGACGTGCGGCTGTCGTCGTGCGCGGCCGATGTCGAAGCGTGGGCGCGTGAAGCGCGCGAGCAGGAATACGACGCCTTGTTCGTCATGGGAGGAGACGGCACGGTGGGCTTGAGTTTTCACGGGCTGTTTGACGGCGCGTGCGAAAGCAGCCGCCTGCCTGCTTTCGGCCTGATTCCCGGAGGTACGGGCAACGGGTTGGCTCGTACTATCGGCGTTGCGCCTGATGCTTTGCGGGCGGTTGAGTCATACGATTTCTCCGAAACCACTCTTCTTGATGTCGGGCTGGTCAACGGGCGGCCGTTCGCCTATACCGTAACAGGGGGAACGCTGCCTGAGGGCATTCGAAAAGTGTCGCCCGAGCTCAAATCTCGATACGGGTTTCTCGCCTACGTGGCAAGCACTATTTTGCGCATGGGCGATGGAGAGCATCATGCTCTGCGTATCGTGGTCGATGGGGAAGAGCGCAAGGAAGACATCAGCTCGTTTTCGGCATTTTCCGCGAATGCCTTGGCGAATGAGTTTTCCAGGTACCAGACAAGCGTGGCCGACGGGGAGATTCATTTGATTGCGCTCAGGGACGCATCGCTTCCTTCCCTGCTTGCTCTTCTTCCGGACATATTGATGCATGCTGTGGACGGGGACGACCGTGTGCTTTTCCTGCACGGAAAGACAATCGAGATTTCGTGCGTCGATGGTGGGCTTTGCTGTGGGGTCGACGGTGACGACGGCCCGTGCCTGCCCGTCAAACTCACCGTTCGTCCGGGTGCGTTGCGCATGTTTGCCTTGAAGAAAGAGTAGTTGCTTGGCAATGGGCTGGAAGCTCGATGAAGCTGTGCCATTGATGGGAGAGGAACACGCTTGATAGCGCGGTTTCTACCTACACCCCGAACTGCATGGCACAGTAGCGCGCGTAGGTGCCGCCGAGGGCGATTAGCTCGTCATGCGTGCCCTCTTCGACAACGTGCCCTTCGTCGACGACGGCGATTTTATCGGCGTTGCGAATGGTGGAAAGCCTATGCGCGATCACGAGCGTGGTGCGTCCTTTTGAAAGCTCAGCCAGCGATTCTTGCACATGGCGTTCGCTTTCGTTATCAAGCGCGCTGGTTGCTTCGTCCAAGATTAGGATCGGCGGGTTTTTCAAGAAGACGCGGGCAATGGAGATACGCTGCTTCTGGCCGCCCGAAAGGCGCGCACCGCGCTCGCCCACGTAGGTGTCGTAGCCGTTTTCGAATTCCATAATAGTGTCGTGAATGTTTGCGCGTTTGGCCGCCTCGATCACTTCGGCGTTGCTCGCCTCGGGGTTGCCGTAGAGGATGTTGTCGCGGATGGTGCCGTCGAACAGGTATACATCCTGCTGCACGATGCCTACGGTGCGGCGCAGCGACGCCAGCGTGACGTCGCGCACGTCGGCGCCGTCGATGCTCACGCGCCCCTCGCACACGTCGTAGAAGCGAGGGAGCAGCGAACACGTGGTGGTTTTGCCGCCGCCGCTCGGTCCCACGAGAGCCGTGGTTTTACCGGCAGACGCATGCAGGGTGAAGCCATGCAAGACCTCGGTCGCATCGTCATAGGAGAACGAGACGTTTTCGTAGCGGATGTCTCCGCGTACGCCCGAACCGCCCGTTTCGTTCGAGCTGCTGTTTGCGCATGCGGCCCTCTCCAGCTCTACGGCTCCTGGACGGTCCTGGATGGCGGGCGTGATTGCCATGATTTCTGCGAAGCGGCGGAACCCTGCATAACCTTTCTGGAACTGTTCGGCGAAGTTGATAAGCTGTTCGATCGGCGAGAGGAAGATGCCGATATAAAGGGCGTAGATTGCCAGATCGGTTGGCTCGATTTGTCCCTGCACCATGAAGTAGCCGCCGCCTACGACAACGATGGTATAGAGCAGGCCTGTGAACAGGGAATTCACGGCATGAAAGCGTCCCATGAACTTATACGAACGCTCTTTCGTATCAACGAACAGGCGGTTGGTGTGCTCGAACTTCTTTGCTTCGAGTACTTCGTTGCCGAACGATTTCACCACGCGCATGCCGCCAAGGGCGTCTTGGATGCGCGAATTGACGCCCGCCATGGTGCGGCGATTCTCGGTGAAAATGACGCGTTTGCGATAGTTGATCCATGCCGCATAGGCTGCCATAACCACAGTGCACACAAGCATAATCAGCGTCAGCGGCACGTTGATGAAGAACAGCAGCACGAATGATCCGATGATTTTCAGCGAGCAAATGAAGATGTTTTCAGGTCCGTGATGTGCCAGCTCCGATACGTCGAACAGGTCGGTGACCAGGCGGCTCATCATTTCGCCGGTGTTGTTCTTGTCGTAATACGAAAAGCTGAGGCGTTGGTATTGGTCGAACAAATCGGCGCGCATATCGGCCTCCATACGTGCGCCCATGACGTGGCCCCAACGGGCGATGAACCATTGGCAGCCCGTGCGCAGCAGGTAGAGGGCGACCATGCCAACACAGATGAGCCCGAGCGCGCCTAAGACGACGGGCGCTGGCTGCAAGAAGAAATCACGCGTGAAGAAGTTGAGCAGCTGGGGAAACGCCAGGTCGATGCAGGCGAGCAAGGTGGCGCACACCAAATCGAACCAGAAGAGGAACTTGTACTTGCTGTAATAGCCTATGAACTTCTTAAACACCTGGGCGCCAGAAATAGACGGCGCATGAGATGTGGCGGTGCTTTGGGCGGGAGAGGTCGATGGGGACACGGATATCCTTTCGTTGCGCGAGGCAATCGAGCGCGGTTCGTATGATTTGGAAAACGCGGTCTATGGTAGTACGTCTGCTGCACGCCGGCGAGCGATGCGCCCAAGAGAGCAGGGAATCTGCAAGTGCGGTGCATGCGGCGGTGAAGTTGCCTTTTGCGGCAAGGCTTCGGCAGCGCGGCAGAAGATGTCGTCGCTCCGAGGTTCTCGTCCGAAATCAACAGTATTGCTGATTTGCGTCTATCTGCAACAGAGCTGACACATGGTATCGCTACCATGCACGACAAACGAAGCGCCGCCGCTTATCGAAGGTCTGCGACGTTCGTCGATCAGAAGGGGTGCATCATGATTAAACCGCGAACCGTAGGCATTGTGGGTATGGGACATGTGGGCGCTCATGTGGCTAACAGCCTGTTGCTGCAGGGGTTGGCGGACGAGCTCTATTTGTGCGATATCGATTTCGTTAAATCTGCGTCCGAGACGCAGGATTTGCGCGATTCGCTTATGTTCTGTCCGTACAACGCTAGAATCATCGACTGCCAGGACCGCTATGAGGAGCTTGCGGACTGCGATGTCATTGTCAACGCCGCAGGCAAGGTATCGTTGGCCGCCGGTAATCGAGACGGTGAGCTTTTCTTTACTACGGATACCTGCCGTGCCTTCGCCAACCGCATCGTCGACGCTGGCTTCGACGGTATCTGGGTTTCTGTCTCCAATCCCTGCGATGTGATCTGCACGGAGCTCTGGCATCTTACCGGATACGACCCTTCTCGCATTATCGGTTCGGGTACTGGTTTGGATTCCGCGCGCTTGCGCTCTCAGATTTCGCTTGCCTGCAATCTGGACCCCAAGTCAATTAACGCTTACATGATCGGCGAGCACGGAGCGTCCATGCTCGCCGCTTGGAGGTCCGCCTCGATTTCTGGCAAGCCTCTGGCGCAGTTGGCGGAAGAAGAGCCCGATCGTTTCGCCTTTGACTTGGCCGATATAGAAGACAAGGCCCGTCAGGGCGGCTACGTTGCCTACGCCGGCAAGCAGTGCACCGAATATGCCGTGGCCAATGCAGCTGTGCGTGTGGTTGCCGCAGTGCTGCATGACGAACATGCCGTGATGGGCGCATCCACCCTCTTGACGGGTCAGTACGGCGAAGAGGGAATCTTTACCTCGCTGCCCTGTATCATCGGGCGCAACGGTGTCGAGCGCGTTATGGAGCTCGATCTCTCCCAGGGTGAGCTTGAGGCGTTTCATGCCAGCTGCCAGCACATTCGCGACAACATCGGCCGTCTTGCCTGGTGGTAGGTTGCAAGAAGACGCACAAGGGCAGCTCGGCCCGACTTCTGCGCTTCCGAAATGGAAAAATGCACGAAAACGCGGTCAATCACTCGAGTTTTGTACGAAACGTATCAAAACGACTGCATCGGAGCCCTGCGCAGGTCCGAAAGGCTTTAGCTTAATCAACATAATACTGCTTTATGTTGATTATCATTGTCTTATTTGGCTCGCACAATCTGGCTAATGATACGTTTCGTACAAAAACTGAGTTTGCAGCAGCGAATTCGTGCACTATAGGCGTGTACGTACCGCCAGCATGTCGGATGCTGCTTTCGTACCCAGGTGGATTCGGGGCGCAAAGGCGCTCTGGCAACCGCTATGCGAGACCAACGGCATTGTATCTTTTTCGCACGTGTCGCTTTTCCAAACGGAGCTGCGATGCCGACAATCGATGCGCCGCTGGTATGTAAGCCAAATTGTAGGAATATGCCCCGATAAGTAAAAAGACGGGCGGAAGCCTTTTTGGATTTCCGCCCATCTCGTCTTGTCGTCCGTTTTCGCCTCCAGGCGTGCTATCGGGCGTCCTCTTGCGTCCTGTCAGGCGCTATGCCCACTTCAAAAACGCGCGGTAGGCCTTGAGCGTCTCGTAGAGGTCGGCCTTGTCGACGACCTCCCACGGCGCGTGCATGTTGAGCACGGCCACGCCGCAGTCAATCACGTTCATTCCGTATTTGGCGAGGATATAGGCGATGGTGCCGCCGCCTCCAACATCGACTTTACCCAGTTCAGCGGTCTGGAACGCAGCATCGCCCTTTTCCATGATGGCACGGATGCGTGCCATGTATTCGGCGTTGGCGTCGTTGGACCCGCTTTTGCCACGGCTGCCGGTGAACTTGTTGAACACCACGCCGCGACCGAGATACGCCGCGTTCTTCGTCTCGAACGCGCTTGCGTAGGACGGATCGAAGCCTGCAGAAACGTCGCTGGAAAGCATGCTTGAGTTTGCCAGGCAGCGGCGCAGCGGCAAATCGCTCGCCTGTCCCGCAAGATCCATGATTTCGGCGATGGTGTTCTCGAAGAACATGGAGGTCATGCCCGTGGCACCGACGCTGCCGATTTCCTCTTTGTCCACAAGAATGCACACGCCCGTTTTCTCCAGGTCGCTTGCTTCGAGCTGGGCGATCAGGCTGGGGTAGGCGCATACGCGGTCATCGTGGCCGTAGCCGATCACCATGGATTTGTCGAAGCCGCAGTCGCGGGCGGCGCCTGCAGGAACCACCTCAAGCTCGCTCGAGAGGAAGTCAGCCTCCGTCATATCGTATTTTTCAGCAAGGATGGACAGCAGCAGCGCCTTGACGGGTTCCTTTTCCGCCAGTTTATCCAGCTCGTCGGCTTGGGCACCGGCTGCCTTTTGATGCGCATCGGCGGCTTTTGCGGGGCGGCTCCCAACGAGGATGTCGAGATTTTCGCCTTCAACCACTTCGGACGCCTTTTTTTGAAGCTGGTCTTGTGCCAGGTGCACCAGCAGGTCGGTGACGCAGAACACGGGGTCACCTTCGTCTTCGCCCATGTTCACCTCGACGACGCTGCCGTCTTTCTTGGCGATTACGCCATGGATGGCCAAGGGCAGCGTGACCCATTGGTATTTCTTGATGCCACCGTAATAATGCGTGTCAAGCAGCGCGAATCCGCCCGCTTCATACAGCGGGTTCTGCTTGATGTCCAGGCGGGGGCTGTCAATGTGAGCGCCAAGGATGTTCAGGCCCTCTTCCATGGGGCGGCGGCCGATTTGCGCCAGGATGACCGACTTGCCGAAGCATTCGGCGTACACTTTATCGCCCGCTTTGAGCACGGCGCCCGCTGCCCGCGCTTCGTCAATGGAGATATAGCCTGCCGTGCGTGCCATGGACACGGCCGTGGCTGCGCATTCGCGCTCGGTCTTGTTTTTGGTGATGAACGTTTTGTAGTCGGCGGCGAAGGCCTCGACTTTCGCGAGGTCGGCTTCGTCGTAAGAAAGCCACGCGTTTCTATGTTCCATGATGCTTCTTTCTCTCGGCTCAATCCGGGCGCGTGTCCTTGCAGCGTGCGGTCGCGCTCGGACATGGTTGCTGATGCGGGCATGGTACCACGCGGGGGTGGAGGCATTGTGCAAGGTGCTTTTGGTGCAATTTTCGTGAAGCAGGGCAACTGCTTGACGCTATTTTTGCCAAGAGGTCGTTTCAAATACGTTTCTGAAGCATATAATGTTCCGTTATAACGTTTCAGCCTCGAAGATGAAGGAGAAGCCATATGGCGTTCTATTATGAGGAGCCCTCGCGCACCTTTAACGAGTACCTGCTGGTTCCCGGTCACACGCCCGCCAGCTGCATTCCGACGAAGGTCAGCCTGAAAACGCCGTTGGTTCGTTACCGCAAAGGCGAGGAGGAATGCCCCCTTTCGCTGAACATCCCCATGGTTTCCGCCATTATGGCCGCCGTCTCCGACGATCGCATGGCCGTGGCGCTTGCAACCGAGGGCGGTCTGTCCTTCATCTATGGCAACCAGACCATCGAAGACCAGGCTGCCATGGTCTCTCGCGTAAAGCAGCACAAGGCGGGATTCGTCGTAAGCGACGCAACCCTTTCTCCGGATATGACGCTCGATCAGGTGCTCGAGCTCAAGGAGGCAACGGGCCACTCCACCATGCCCGTTACCGACGACGGCGAGCCCCACGGTAAGCTGCTCGGCGTGGTGACTGAGCGCGACTACCGTCTGTCCCGCATGTCTTTGGACGCCAAGGTCGTCGATTTCATGACCCCGCGCGAAAAGCTCATCGTCGCTCCCGCGGAAACCTCTCTCAAGGAAGCAAACGACATCATCTGGGAGCACAAGCTCAACAGCCTTCCCCTTGTTGATGCCGAAGACCGTCTTGTCTATATGACCTTCCGCAAAGACTACGATTCCCACAAAGACAATCCGCTCGAGATGCTCGATGCCGAAAAGCGCTACATCGTGGGTGCTGGCATCAACTCCCGCGACTACGCCGAGCGCGTTCCTGCCCTGGTCGAAGCCGGTGCGGACGTGCTGTGCATCGACTCCTCTGAAGGCTTCTCTGACTGGCAGAAGATGACCATCGAATGGGTGCGCGAGCACTACGGCAACGATGTGAAAATCGGCGCAGGCAACGTGGTGGACCGCGAGGGCTTCCGCTTCCTGGCAGAGGCCGGCGCAGACTTCGTCAAGGTGGGCATCGGCGGCGGTTCCATCTGCATCACGCGTGAGACCAAGGGCATCGGTCGCGGCCAGGCAACCGCTACCATCGAAGTTGCCAAGGCGCGCGACGAGTACTTCGAGGAGACCGGCATCTACGTGCCCATCTGCTCTGACGGCGGCATCGTTTACGACCATCACATCTCTTTGGCGTTGGCCATGGGCTCCGACTTTGTCATGCTGGGCCGCTACTTCGCCCGCTTCGACGAGAGCCCCTCGAGCAAGGTCGTCGTCAACGGCACCTATATGAAGGAGTATTGGGGCGAGGGTTCTGCCCGTGCTCGCAATTGGGGCCGTTACGACCTGGGTGGCAAGAAGTCCCTTTCTTTCGAGGAGGGCGTCGACTCTTACGTTCCCTATGCAGGCAGCCTGAAGGACAATATTGCCGTTACGCTGCTTAAGATTCGCTCCACCATGTGCAACTGCGGTGCTCTTACCATTCCCGAGTTCCGCGATAAGGCGAAGCTTACGGTTGTTTCTTCGACGTCCATCGTCGAAGGCGGTGCTCACGACGTCCTTCTGAAGGATAAGACTCCTTACGTGAGCAAGGTGCGCTAAGCGCCAACTCTGTCCACCGAGGAAAGTAGTTCTCATCAGGTACGTAAAGAACATATCCGCGTTGCTGCTGGCTGGCGTGCTGGCAGCAACGCCTTTCATACCCATGGCCCCTTCCGAGGCGTGGGCGGATGATGTTTCCGATGCTCAGGCTACGCTCGAGCAGGCGGAAGAGCGTCTGACCCAGATCAGCCAGGAGCATGCGAAGCTGCAAGAGGAGGCCGAAGGCCTGCAGACTCAGATTGATGCTGCTATCGAAGGGGTTATGGACGCTCAGTCTGAGGTTCAAGAGGGCCGAGAGCATCTCGGCGAAATGCTCTCTTGCGAGTACAAGACGGGCGGCATCGGTTTGCTTACGGTCTTGTTCGAATCCGAGAACCTTAACGAGCTCGTCAACAATCTCCATTATCTCGATGCCGTCCAGCAGGCGCAGGCAGATGAAATCGAGCTGCAGCGCCAGCGCCAGGAAGCGTTCAATACCGCCCTTGACGATTTGAACACCAAGAAAGACGAGCAGATGAAGAAAATCTCCGAGGCGGAGCAAAAAACCGCCGAGGCTGCTCAGGTTGTGTCCAACGCCGAAACGAAGCTTGCCGATGCGAAAGACGCCGCTGCTGAAGCCAAGCGTCTTGCCGAGCTCAAGGCGCAAGCTGAAGCTTTGGCGAAGGAGCAGGAGGAAAAGCAAGCTGCTGTCGAAACGCCCGTCGACCCTGAGCCCGAGACGTCCACTCAATCTGAAAGTGCCGATAATGGCAGCACAGAATCGAACTCTGATAATGCCGGTTCGAATACGGGCAATTCGGGAGGGTCTTCTTCGGGCGGAAACACTGGCGGATCTTCCGATTCTCAGACCGGCTGGAAGACGGGCTCTGCTTCGGCGTACGGCTCGGAAAGCGATGGCACGCTTGGTGCTGCGACGGCCACGGGCGCCATTGTGACCGAAAGCTCGATGGGTGTTGCCGTTCCTCTTTCGTGGCCGAATGCCCGTTCGTATTTGGGCAGGCAGGTCGAAATCAGCTATAGCGGCATGACCGTGATCGCTACGGTCAATGACCTTGGAGGTATGGGCGGCGGCTCGCGCTCTCTCGATTTGCAACCGGGCGTATGGCGTGCGTTTGGCGCAAGCTCATGCTTCGATTGGGGTGTGCGCACAGTGAGCTATCGCTTCCTGTAAGGCTGTTTTCTGCGGGGTCGTTTCTTATAGAGAGATCGCCTTTGAAGAATCGCTTCCTGCCGAGGCATTTCTTGCGGATCGCATCGCTTTCTGTAGAATCGCTCTCGCGGACGACGACGCTTTCTATGGAACCGTTTCTGATGGATGGCATCGCTTTCCGCAGAGCTGCCGTATAGACATTGAGTTCGAAAAGCGCTCGGGGTTTCCCGAGCGCTTTTGCTTGCTGGCTACAGCTCGGCGCGTGCGTAGCTGCGCCGAGAAAGCCGCCTGTTTTGCGGGTTGAGCCGATTGCCCTGTGGCTCGTGACTATTGCGGTCGGCACCGTCATGCACGTGTTTTGCGGGTTGAGTCGATTGCCCTGCGATTTGTGGTCAAAAAGCCCTACTTGGGGGACTGTTTTGCGTTGATGCCTTCATCGATGGTCAATTTGTGCGACTTAGGGGAAGTGGGGCACTTGGGATGCGTGGATTGCCTATAAAGCCGGTCATTTGACCTGGGGTTTTGCTAGGAAGAAAAAACGTGGTTTTACGCGGGAGGGAATCGAATCAATTTCCAGCAGCGAGCGGTATGTAATAGCCGACGAGCGGCACTCTCCGTTCCCCTAACTCACTATTTTTGACCACGAACCGCAGCCGGCACCTCCAGCTTTCCCCCAATGTGCCCTCTTTGACCACCCGAAGAGCTCGCGATTTGCCGGGAAGCCTTCCAATCGCGGAAGCTCGGATTCAAAGCCGTGGGCAACGGTCGCTTCTCGAAAGGGCTTGCTGAGGGGGGGCTGAAGGGGCTTGCTGAAGGGGCTTGCTGAAAAAAAGGGGGGGCTGAAGGGCCGCGACGAGAGTAGGGGATTTTTTCTTATGATTCCCTCATTCTTGCATGCCGCCGTATAATAGGACGAATTCGTGTTTCAAAGGCCGCGAGGCCGTACACTGAGCGATCATCAGGAGCTGCAGATGAAAGAATACAACCCTCATGAAATAGAGCCGCGATGGCAGGCGGTATGGGAGGAGAGCGGCCAGAACGTCATGGCCGAGGATTCTTCCAAGCCTAAGAAATATGTGCTCGAAATGTTCCCGTATCCTTCGGGCGATCCTCATATGGGTCATGCGCGCAACTATTCCATTGGTGACGTTATCGCCCGCTATTCCAAGATGTGCGGTTATGACGTGCTTCATCCTATGGGTTGGGACGCTTTCGGTCTTCCTGCGGAAAACGCGGCAATCAAGCATAATGGTCATCCCGCCACGTGGACGTACGGCAATATCGAAACCCAGCGCAACGTGTTCAAGCGCATGGGCTTTTCCTACGACTGGGATCGTACGGTGCGCACGTGCGATAAGGAATACTATCGTTGGGGCCAGTGGATTTTCCTCAAGATGTGGGAGAAAGGTCTGGTTGAGCGTCGCAGCAATCCGGTGAACTGGTGCGAATCCTGCCATACCGTGCTTGCGAACGAGCAGGTTACCGACGGCGTATGCTGGCGTTGCGGCGATGCCGTTGAACGCCGCGAGCTTGAGCAGTGGTATTTCAAGATTACCGACTACGCTCAGGAGCTTCTTGATGACCTGGACAAGCTTGATGGCTGGCCGGAGCGCGTCAAGCAGATGCAGGCAAATTGGATTGGTCGCTCCGAAGGCGCTGAGGTCGATTTCACCCTGTGCGATGCTGAAGGCAATCCTATGGAGGGCCATGACATCACCGTTTTCACCACACGCCCCGATACGTTGTTCGGCTGCTCCTTCTTCCTGCTTGCTCCCGAGTATGACGGCCTGATTGAGCTGGTTGAGGGCACCGAGTACGAAGCCGCCGTACGTGAGGTCATGGAGGGCGCCGAGAAGGTGACTGCGGTCGAGCGCGCCCAAGGAGAGCTCGAAAAGCACGGTGCGTTCACGGGTCGTTATGTGGTAAATCCCATCAATGGCAAGAAGGTTCCCGTATGGGTTGCCGACTATGTCGTGGCCGATTACGGAACCGGCGCGGTTATGGCTGTTCCGTGCGGTGATCAGCGCGACTTCGAATTCGCCCGCAAATATGATCTTCCCGTTCCTCCCATCATTCTTCCGAAAGAGGACGAGCTGTACGAGCAGCTTAAAGACCAGCAGGATATGGTGGTCGAAAACGTCGATTGGGAGCAGTCCTTCGAGGCAACGGGCTATTTGGTGCAGTCCGGCAAATACACCGGCATGGAGGGCGGAAAGCATTCTCCTGCCGTGGACGCAATCATCGCCGACCTTGAGGCGCAGGGTAAGGGCAAGCTTTCCGTGCAGTTCCGTCTGCGCGATTGGTTGATCAGTCGTCAGCGTTACTGGGGCAATCCGATTCCTGCGATCTATTGCGACGAGTGCGGCATTGTCCCTGTTCCCGAAGAGGATTTGCCGGTCGAGCTGCCGCTTGACCTTGATATCACCAAGGGCGAGCAGCTGGCTGATCATGCTGAATTCGTCGAATGCACGTGTCCGAAGTGCGGCCGTCCCGCTCGTCGCGAGACCGACACCATGGATACGTTCACCTGCTCGAGCTGGTACTATCTGCGCTATTGCGATCCTCATAACGAAGAGCTGCCGTTCGCTCCTGAAAAAGCGAACCGCTACATGCCGGTCGATCAGTATATCGGCGGTATCGAGCACGCTATTCTGCACCTGCTGTACTCGCGTTTCTTCACCAAGGTCCTGCGCGATGCCGGCATGGTCGATTTCGATGAGCCGTTCACCAACCTGTTGTGTCAGGGCATGGTGAAAGACGAGCATGGCGAAACCATGTCCAAGTCGAAGGGTAACGTTGTTTCTCCGGTAGATATGATGGACGAATACGGCGCGGACGCCGTCCGTACCTACATTTTGTTTATGGCTCCTCCCGATAAGGACCTCGATTGGAACGAGGCTGGTCTTGGCGGTATCTACCGCTTCCTGAATCGCGTGTGGCGTATTGCGTATGACCTGATGGGTGAAGCGGGAGACGATACGTATTACCAGGAAGGCGCCGCAACGCCCGAGCAGGCCGCAGAGGCTGCGAAGATTTTGCTGCGTGAGCGCCATCGCGTTGTGGGCAAGGTGACCGACGATTTCGATCGCAACAACTTCAACACCGCCATCGCCGCAATCATGGAGTTGGTCAATGCCGCAGGCGATTACCTGCGTAAAGCAGCCCCTGATCAGCGTGATGCTGCGCTTGGCCGCGAGGTAGCCGAGACCATCGTCAAGCTGCTCGCTCCGATGTCTGCTCATCTTTCCGAAGAGCTGTGGCATACGCTCCTCGGTCACGAGACCAGCGTTCATAGCGAGGCGTGGCCGACGTTCGATCCCGAGATGGCGAAGGCCGACGAAGTGGAGCTTGCCGTTCAGGTCAATGGCAAGGTGAAGTCCCGCATCACGGTTGCCGCCGATGCGGATGAGGCTGCAATCCTCGAGGTTGCTCTGAGCGCCGTTTCCAACGCGCTCGAAGGCAAGAACGTGGTAAAGAAGATCGTCATTCCCGGTCGCTTGGTAAATATCGTCGCCAAATAGGGCCTCTTGAGAATCCCTCCGATACGTCGGGGGGATTTTTTTGGCGATGGATGCCGTTTACGGCGGCGCTTTTGTGTTGCATTCTTGCAGCTCGCTTCCTTTTCCCGTGAATGTTTCCCACGATGCGAAAAGGGTGTGCTACCGATGGAGTAGGATTCTGCCTGCAACGCAAAAGTCGAAGAATGCCGAATGGGTGCATTCGCGATTCTTGCCTCGATGCCGAAGATGCAATCTGCTAAGCCAGACAAAACGGATTGTCCGATGTTTGGGGCGTTCATGCTGAAGACGGCGTGGTTGCAACGTGGCGGTTTATGGGAAGGGGCATCTTGATCCGCGGATTTCTCAAAGGCATAGGAGCCTGCGTGCTTGCGTGCGTGCTTGTTGTCGCAGGCGTGAACGCTTGGGTTATTCTGTCTTCCAAAGGAAGCATGGAATCGCTCGACGAAGCCGTATACACCTCGAGCGATCCGTGCGACTGCATCATCGTGTTAGGGGCAAGCGTTTATGCGGACGGAACGCTTTCTCCCATTCTTCAAAGCCGGGTCGATGCTGCTATCCAGCTTTACAAGCGCGGTGTCGCTCCCGTCATCGTGATGTCGGGAGACGGTCGCGAGGCGAACTATAACGAACCTTCCGCCATGAAGGAATACGCGGTTTCCTGCGGCGTTTCTGCGGATGATGTTTTTTGCGATCCCGGTGGATACAACACCTACGACACCATGTGGCGCGTATCGAGGGTGTTCGGGGCGGAAAGCTGCCTCGTGGTCACCCAGGAGTATCATCTCTATCGCGCGGTTTTCGATGCCCAGGGCGTCGGGATGGACGCTCGCGGTATCGTGAGCGACGAAGGAACGTATACCGATCAGCTTTGGTACGATATCCGCGAGATTGCAGGGCGGACGCACGATTTCTGGAATATCGCCATTGGCGCCGTCCCGGACAATCCAGGCGCGGCTATCAGCTTGTAATGTGCGGATTGCCGTGGGGTAATCGGCTTCAGGCGGACGCATCGTTCGTCTTCGTCTTCGCGAACGCTATACTGATCGATGTTCGCGTCGATAAGGAGAGTTCATGGGCATTGCCGACGAAGCGGCGCTGTATGCGCTGGGATATTGGATGCACGAAAACCATCCTTCCCGTATTTCGGGGTTGTGCCTCAATGACATCCAACGAAAAACTCCTTGCGATGAATGCAGCGCGGTCTGTCCCGCCGGTCTTTCGATTCACGAGAAGAATCCCAATTGGAAAGGCTGCACAGATTGCGGCCTGTGCGTGACGGCGTGTCCCACACAGGCCATCAACGCGTCGGGCGCATCGTGCAAGCAGGTTGATTCCGCGGTCGACGCCGCGCAAGGGTGCGTGGTCTTGGCGTGTCGGCGCTACGAAGGGGCAGCGGACGCGGTCCTTGCCTGCCTTGCGTCGCTTTCTTGGGATGAAATTGCCGCGATAGCGCTGCGCATTCCCGTTGTTCTCAAGACCGGTCCCTGTAAAACCTGCCCCGATGCCCGAGCGGTGTCGTGCTTGAAGGAAACGATTCGTCACGTCAAAGACTTCTACGGATCGGAAGAGTTTTCTCGTCGCGTGTTTCCCCGCATTCCGTCTGCGCTTGCGCAAGAGCACGCCGAAGGCCGCGCGTCGGGAGCGCAGCGACGCCGCATGTTTTCCACCTTTGCCGACAGTGTCAAAGAGGGCACGGCTCGCTTGTCGGGAAACGAAGAGCCGCCTTCTGTCTCCCGTTCGCGGGCGATGCTTCTTGATGCGTTGGTATCGCTTCCTCTCGAAGAGCGTCCGGCTGTCCGCTGGCTCATCCTTTCGGAAGATGGGGCGTGTCGCGGTTGCGGCATATGCGTCAAGATGTGCCCGCACGGCGCTTTGTCTTTTGCAGCGGATATCGAAGGAACGCATTGCTCGGATGATTCCGTTCCCCGGTTTTTGGCTCATGACGCAAGCCGCTGCACGCAATGCGGGCTGTGCTATCTAAGCTGCCCGGAGGATAATCTGGGAGGATGGGTCGAATTGCGCACGTCGGAGGTTCCGGCGTTGGCGTGCAACCCCATCCATGTGGCTCGATGCGAAAAATGCGGTCGTTTCTTCAAGGAGGAAAAGGGGAGAACAATTTGTCCCGCATGCTCGCGCTTCCGTTTTCGTCCCTAGTCGTATGCCGCTACAGCTCCGTATTCGATACGAGGTCGCTGAGCTCTTGACGCGAATGGATGTCGAGCTTTCCGTAGATATGCTTGCAGTGCGTGCGAACCGTGTTCTCCGATATGAAGAGGTCCTCGGCAATGGCGACCATGGAGCGGCCGCGCGCGATAAGCTCCATGACCTCGGTTTCGCGCGAGGAAAGGCCGTACTGCACTTTCACGACCAGGCACTGCTTCGAAAGACGGTCGGTGATGACGTGTCCGTCGCTTGCGATGGCTTTCTTCTGCTTCCTTGTTTTTCCGGCGTTTTTCTCCGGGGCCGTTGAGGCTTTCTCCTTGCTGCGTGCATTGGTGGCGGTGAATTCGATTTGGCTTGTCGATTCGGGTGTGGCTTGTCCGGCGAAAGAGCCCGTGGATGCAAGAAGCGCCATGCCAAGCACGTAAGCGGCTATGAGCGAGAGCAGCGTTACCTGCTCGACGCCGAAGATCGCCACGTCGTTTGCGAACCATCCCAGGAGAAATCCGACACTTTGCATGACGTATGCGACGCTTCCGAAGAAACCGTATGCGAACACGGGGTTCGTGCCGCGGTCTCGGGATGTTTGGGCGCATTGCATCATCATGATTAGCAGGATGAGGGAAAACGTCATGTACGTTAGGCCTGCGAACAGGCTCAAGCCCGCATGGTGCATGAAGGGGAAGAGCAGCAGTCCCGTAATGATGACGGGATAGACCGTTCGGAAGATGGTGCGAAGGCCGAAGCGGACCGACGAAGTCAGCCATAGCGCCAGCAGGATTAATCCGGCTATCAGAGACCCCGTCATGGAGGCGGAGTTCACCACGTCCGATACGGCGGGATTGACGATTTCCACGCCGCGCGCCAGGCCGCTTGAAAACGCGATAGCTCCGACGCAGAGGGCGTCCGCCCGAGAGTCCTTGAGAAGTTGGAGGTAGACCTGCGGGTGCTCCCGGGGAATATCCTCGAACATCGGTTGGTCGAAGGTCATTTCGCGTACGGAAAGCGAAAGACACAGCGCGCAGATGGGCAAAAAGACAAGGGGAACTAGAAACGCCGTGAGCGCGGTGGGCACGGCGTACAGGGCGAAGTAGCATACGCTCGCGAAGACCGTGCCGAGCGCGAGGCGGTAATTGCACGCCTTGCTGGGAATGGAGGAGAAATAGCGTTGCCAAAGCATGAACAGCCCTGCGGTTCCCACGCCGAGGAACACACCGCCCGCAAGAATGAAGAGAAGCGTGTATACGGGCAGATACATGGCGGCGATGATGCATGACGATCCGGAGAAGACCATGGCGGTGCTGAGGGTGACAAGCATGCGGCGCGCCTGCTTGGGGAAGTAGTATGAACCGAGCGTGCTTGCTATGAACGCGGCGCAGAAAGAAAACGTCTGGGAGAGGTAGAACGTCAGCGTTACTTCGTCGGTCTGGAAGTCTTTTGGCAAAAACGGAAAGATGCCGCCCCATATCTGGGCGGCGTTGATGACGAGGAAGATGGCGTAGCCGATGCTCGATACATGCGGCTTGAGAAGTGTGCGGTTCAAAAGGGCGTCCTTTCGCTCATGCCGTAAGTTTGGCAATGCGCGGGAAGATATGCAAGCGCATCAGGGGCATAGGGGATGAAATCACATGTGAGGTGTGATGCTTTCATCAGGCATTTTAGGTATCTTCCTTTTCATAGGGGCCAGATGATGGCCCAAACACGAGAGGGGGAATGTATGACTACTGAGAACAAGAAGCATGCAGTTTCGCGACGCAATTTCGTGAAGGGCACCTTCGCGGGCGCCGTTGCTGGTGCTGGCTTGCTCGGCGGCGCTTCCATGTACGGCTGTGCTCCGAAGGGCGAAGAGGGAAGTACCGGCGCAGCCGCCGAAGAAACCATCGCATGGAGCCAGTGCAACGTGAACTGCGGCGGCAACTGCGTATTCCAGTGGCACTCCAAAGACGGCAAAGTCGTCTATATGGAGTCCGATAACACCGGAGATATCAATCTTCAGGCACGCGCTTGCCTGCGCGGCCGCTCCATGCGTCGCTGGCTGAATAGCCCCGATCGCTTGCTCTATCCCATGAAGCGCGTCGGCAAGCGTGGCGAAGGCAAGTTCGAGCAGATCAGCTGGGACGAGGCCATTCAGACCATCGCTGACAAGCTGAAGTACACCATCGATACGTACGGCAACGACGCCATCTACGTGAACTATGCGACCGGCATGTATTCCGCTACGGGCAATCCGTCTTCCCGCCTGCTTAATCTTTTGGGCGGCTATCTGAAGCGTAGCTACGACTACTCCACCAATATGCTCTCGGCCGCTTTGCCGTTCTTGTACGGTGACGACTGCGGCCCTTACGACGACGTCTATGCATCTTCCATGACCGAGGCGGAGGCGAATTCCGACCTCGTGGTCATGTTTGGTAACAGCCCGGCGGAAACCCGCATGGGCGGCGCGAACATCGTCTGGGACTTCGCACGCGTGCGCGAGGCCGTTCAGGGTCGTGGCGGCAAGATCGTCAACATCGACTACCGCATGAACGAAAGCGCCTCGGGACATCCTGAGGAGTGGTTGCCTATTCGCCCCGGCACCGACGCAGCGCTCGCTTCTGCAATTGCCCATGAACTCATCGCCAACGATCAGGTTGACAAAGAATTCCTGGATACGTACTGCGTAGGCTACGACGAGGACACCATGCCCGAATCTGCCAAGGGCCAGAACAAGTCCTATAAGGACTACATCATGGGAACCGGTTACGACATGGTGGAAAAGACCCCCGAATGGGCTGCCGAAATCACTCAGATTCCCGCAGATACCATCCGCTCTTTGGCGTCCGACCTGGCTTCTGCCGAGGCTCCGTTCGTCGTGCAGGGTTGGGGTCCCCAGCGCCACACCAACGGCGAGGACACCTGCCGCGCCATCTGCATGATCCCCATCCTGCTTGGCAAAATCGGCCTTCCCGGCACCAACACCGGCCAGCGCGAGGCCGAGCCGTCCGTGGCTTTGGTTGGCGGCTTGCCCAGCGGCAAGAACCCGGTCGAGGCATGCATTCCGTGCTACGAATGGGTCAATGCTGTCGACCACGGCAAGGAGATGACCGCCACCAACGCGGGCGTCACCGGCGTCGAGAAACTCAACAACGATATCAAGTTCCTTTGGAACTATGCGGGTAACTGCCTCACCAACCAGCACGGCGACATCAACTACACGCATGAGGTTCTCTCAGACGAGAGCAAGTGCGAATTCATCCTGGTATGGGATACCGTGATGACCGACTCTGCGAAATACGCCGACATCCTGCTTCCCGACGCCATGCGTTCCGAGCAGCTGAACATGAAGACCAACGGCTACACCGAGTGGTATACGGGCGTCGTGGTGGGCGGCCCTGCTCAGGACGCTCCTGGCGAGTGCCGCACCAGCTACGATGTGATGGCCGACATCGCCGATAAGTTCGGCGTGAAGGACCAGTTCACCGAAGGCAAGACGCAGGAAGACTGGATTCGCGAGCTCTATGAAGCCGGCGCCGAGAAAGATTCCGAGATGCCGAGCTGGGATGAAATCGTAAAGCAGGGCGTGTACAAGCGCGAGCTGCCGACCGCTATCGGCCTGAAGGACTTCCGCGACGACCCCGAGGCCAACCCCCTTGCAACCCCCTCGGGCAAGATCGAAATCTACTCCGAACGCTTGGCCGACATCGCCGCGACGTGGGAGCTTGAGGAGGGCGAAACCATCAATCCCATCCCCGTGTTCACTCCTGGCTTCCAGGGTTATGGCTCGGTCAACGACGAGTATCCGCTGTACTGCACCGGCTTCCATCACAAGAGCCGCACCCATTCGTCGTTCGGGTTCATTCCCGAGCTCGAGCAGGTTGCGCGTCAGCAGCTGTGGATCAACCCGGCCGACGCGGAAAGCCGCGGCATCGTTTCGGGCGATATGCTGTCCGTGAAAAGCCCCGCAGGCGAGATTCGCATCGAGGCAAAGGTCACGTCCCGTATTGTTCCCGGAACCGTCGGCATTCCTCAGGGCGCATGGCATAAGGCCGACATGTTCGGCGACAAGGTGGACGAAGGCGGTTGCGTGAACACGCTCACCACTTACAAGCCCACGCCGCTTGCCAAGGGCAACGGCAACGCCCATTCCATGATCGTTCAGGTTGCAAAGGCTTAAAGGGGGATTAAGAGATGGCATACGGATTCTATTTCGACAGCACGCGCTGCACGGGTTGCCGTACCTGCGAGATGGCGTGCAAAGACTATAAAGACCTTCCTGCCGAAATTGCCTTCCGCAGGGTGTTCGACTACGAGGGCGGTTCGTGCGCTCTCGGCGCCGACGGAACCGTCGCCAGCGACGTGTTCATGTACCACGTCTCCGATGCGTGCAACCACTGCGAAAACCCGAAGTGCTTCGCGGCATGTCCGACGGGCGCTATCGAGAAAGACGATGACGGTATCGTCTTCATCAACCAGGAAACTTGCACGGGTAACGGCGCCTGCGTGGATGCGTGCCCATACGGCGTGCCTATCCTGGTGAAGGAGGAGGGCAAGGCGAAGAAGTGCGACATGTGCCGCGACCGCGTTGCCGAGGGCAAGCAGCCCATCTGCGTCGAAGCATGCCCGCTGCGCGCGCTTGAATGGGGAGACCTTGACGAGCTCAAGGCGGCTCACCCCGATGCGGTTGCCGGCATTGCTCCTCTGGCCGATCCTTCCGAAACGGTGCCGAGCCTGCTGATCAACGCCTGCCCGGCCGCGAAAGAGCCAGGCGACACCACCGGTTTTGTCGCCAATGAGAAAGAGGTTACGGGCGTCGCTGCGTTCGAATAATCTCTGCCGGCCGTGATAAGCGCCCTGTGCCTGCGGGCACGGGGCGCTTTTGGGTGTTCGGACGTGTTGTTGCGTTTCGCGTTCGCCTTGGCGTATTTCACGCATACAATGGCACGATGGCATAGAAAGGGGAGGCTTTGGCTCGCGGGTTCTATTTCGACAATACGCGCTGTACGGGTTGCCGCACCTGCGTGATGGCGTGCGCCGACTATCGAGACCTTCCTTTGGGGCGAGCGTACCGGCGTGTGATCGATTACGAGGGCGGATCGTGCAAGGCCGATTCACGCGGACTCGTCCATGCGGATGCGTACGCGTACCACGTCTCCCTGTCGTGCAATCATTGCGAGCGGCCCGAATGCGTTCATGTGTGTCCGACGGGGGCCATGCATAAAAACGAGCTCGACCTCGTGTGCGTCGATGCGAAGAAATGCATCGGCTGCGGCTACTGCACCATGGCGTGTCCTTACCACGCGCCTTCGATCGATCCGTTTTCGAGACAGAGTTCGAAATGCGACGGGTGTTCTGACCGCGTATCTGAAGGCAAGCTGCCCATATGCGTCGAGGCCTGTCCGCTTCGCGCTCTTGCGTTCGGGCGGCCGGATGAGCTGAGGGGGCTGTCCGAGGATGTTTCGTCCGATATCATGCCCCTGCCCGATTCGTCATACACGAGCCCTCATTTCTTCGTGCGTCTTTCTCCGGCTGCGCGCGAAGCCCTCGAGGCGAAAGGGTTTATAGCCAATCCGGCGGAGATTGAGAATAACCGCGAGGTGTAGCGGAAGCGACGGGGCGAAGGCTCGGAAACGAGCTTCGCGCAGGGGTCGGCAGCCATTCGTGAAAGGAATTCGATGAACGAACAGCCGTATTTCGTCGAAGACGAAACTCAGTCTTCGGCCATGCTTCAAAACGACGAATTCATCGAGGCGTTTGCGGCATGCGCCGATATCTTGGGGTCATGCTTTCTTTTCCACCCCGTGAAAGAGCAGGCCGCGCAGGTTTTTTCTGTTCTTGCCGGCATGGATATCGCGCTTGACTGGCCGTTTGGCGAAGAACGCGACCGACGCGAGGCGGCGCTTCTTATGCGTGAGGGTCAAGACGAATTTCCCGAGAAGGTCTCCGAAGAGTTTACGCGGCTGCTTCGCGGTCCGGGAATAAAGCCGGCGCCTGCGTGGGGATCTGTGTATATGGATCGCGACAAGGTGATGTACGGCCGCACGTGGCATATGCTGCGCGATTGGATGCGCGAGCACGGGGTGACAAGCCTGTATGAGGCGAATGACCCCGAAGACCAGTTCGGTCGCCTTTTGATGCTGTGCGCACAGGTTGCGCGCAATCGCCCCGATTTGCTGTGCGAGCTGCTGGGCGATCACGTTCTGTGCTGGTCTGGGCGTTTTTTGACCCAATTCCACGAAGCGTGCGAAACGAATACGTATCGCGGACTTGCCCTGTTGTGCCGCACGACGTTGCGCGATGTCCAAGGCCTGCTTGCTGTGGAGCCTGCGGTGCGCAGGATGTATCGATAGGGGCATGATGGCAGGAGGATTCAGCGAGGGTTCGCTCGCCATGTTCACGGCGCTCTCTCCGGCGGGTGCGCTGACTTTCGCATTGATGGCCGCATATCTTCTGGCGCACGCAAAGCGCATGGACCAAGCATCGTGGGATCGCGTGAGCCATGCGTTTCTGGTTCCGCTTGGGGTGGTCTGGATGGGCTTCATGGCATCCGCCACGCATTTGGGCACGCCCGCAAATGCATTGCATGCTTTTGCGGGCATCGGGAGGTCTCCGCTTTCAAACGAAGTGCTCTGTACGGTCGTATTTCTTTTCGTCGGCGGCATGTACTGGCTCTATACGTACAAAATCAGCTACTTAAAATCACTCGCCCAAGCGCTGCTTGTCTGCTCGATCGTTGCATCGGCCCTCATGATGTGGTTCACCGCGTTCGCATACTCGGTTCCCACCGTGCCTTCGTGGGACACATGGCATACCCCCTTGAATCTCTGGGGTCTTTCCTTTGCGGCAGGAACGGCGCTTGCGTCCTGCGTACTGGGGGTTCTGTTTGGTCGCGACGATCGCTGGCCTCGCGTTTTGCGGCGTATTTCGTATGTATGCGTGGTCGGCGTCGTTCTTTTGCTGGGAATGCATGCGCGGTTCCTTGCGGGGGTCGAGAACAATGTTGCCGGCGCTTATCAGGCCGTGCCGTGGTACGGCGTCGTCATCGTTTCGTATGCGGCAATAAGCCTGGCGGGTCTTTATGTGCTGGGGAAAGCGGCACGTTGCGAAGGTTGGCGGGGAGCCGTCATGGGTAGCCTCGGCTGCGTCCTTGTTTTCATCGCCACGTTTCTGGCTCGTTTGCCGTTTTACTTCTCGTATCTTTCTGCGGGGTTTTGATTGCGGCTTGTTTCTTAGGTCCCCCTGGCTACGTTTACGGCGTGCGCCTGTGGGGCGAAACAGCCCGTTTGCCGTTCTCTCTTTGCCGTATTCGCTTCATCACGCTGCTGTGGTATACTATGTGCCACGCACTTTAGCATGGTAAAGTGCAGGAGGGTATTAAGAGGAAAACGTTTCAGAAAGCAAGGGTGACGAAATGAAGAAGAAACTTTCTTTGATTTTCGCCTTCGTGGCGGCAATGGCTCTGTCTGTGGCAGCGCTTGCGGGATGCTCTTCCAACTCCAGCGAAGGCTCCGGTGCTGCTTCGGGCGATGCTGCTGCTTCAAATGAGCTTATCGTTGGTTTCGACCAGTCTTATCCGCCGTATGGCTTCGTGGGCGATGACGGTAACTTCACCGGCTTCGACCTTGATCTTGCCGCCGAAGTGGCAGAGCGCAACGGTTGGACCGTCAAGTACGAGCCGATCGATTGGGACGCGAAGGACACCCTGCTTAACAGCGGTGCCATTACCTGCATTTGGAACGGCTTCACCATGGAAGGCCGCGAGGACGACTACACTTTCTCTGATCCTTATATGCTTAACGGCCAGGTCATTGTTGTGAAGGCGGACAAGGGCATTGCAAGCCTTGCTGACCTTGCCGGCAAAAACGTCATTACCCAGACCGACTCTGCTGCTCTCGACGTTCTCGAAGGCGACCGTGCCGATCTGGCTGCCACCTTCGCCAACCTTGAGACCATTGCCGAGTACAACACGGCATTCATGCAGCTCGAGTCCGGCGCCGTTGACGCTGTTGCCTGCGACCTGTCCATCGCTCAGTACCAGATGAGCGCGAAGCCCGGTGCATACGTCATGCTTGACGAGACGCTTTCCTCCGAACATTATGCAGTCGGCTTCAAGAAGGGTGATACGGAGACCGCCGAGAAGGTCAGCCAAACCTTGAAGGAAATGTATGAGGACGGCACCGTCGAGGAGCTGTGCAACAAATACTCCGAGTACGGCCTCTCTTTCGAAAACTGGCTCATTAAGTAAGGCGGTTTTCAGGTAGACTGCTGAAAGGGTTTTGAGACCTTGCATCGCGGACGGGCGTCATGCTCGTCCGCGATTTGCGCTGCAACCTCATGCGTCGTACGAAATGGTTTTGGCGAGTTTGGTTGGGCGTGGGTTTTCGATTCGGGTTTTGTGCGCATATACGGCCTGATTGGCGGCGCTATATGCGCACAGATGCTGAATCGCATTTCTCGTATGCAATGATCGCGTGCATATACAAGGAAAGGGGACTTTCGTGGATATTGGCACTATGCTCGGAATGCTGGGGACAGGCTTTGTGGTCACCCTGCAGATTTTCTTTCTGACCCTTGTCGGGTCTCTGCCTTTGGGCGTGCTCGTTGCCCTTGGACGCATGAGCAAGTTCAAGCCGCTTGCGTGGCTTATGCGTTTCTACATTTCCATCATGCGCGGTACGCCGCTTATGCTGCAAATGTTCTTTATTTATTTCGCGCCGTACTACATTTTCGGCATAGAGCTTTCTACCGACTCGAAATTCAACGCGACCATTATTGCGTTCATCATCAATTATGCGGCCTATTTTGCCGAAATCTACCGCAGCGGCATCCAGTCCATTCCCAAGGGTCAGCTTGAAGCAGCCAGTGTGCTGGGCTACTCGCGCGCTCAGACGTTCATGAAGATTGTTCTTCCTCAGGTGATTAAGCGCATTCTTCCCGCCATGGGCAATGAGATTATCACGCTTGTCAAAGACACTTCGCTTGCATTCGCCATCGGTGTCGCCGAGATGTTCAGCACGGCAAAGGCGTTGGTCGCTTCTCAGGTCAGCATGTTGCCGTTTGTGTTCGCGGCCGCGTTTTACTGGGTCTTCAACTTCGTGGTTGAAATTGTGCTCAATCGCGTCGAGAAAAAACTCAATTACTACCACGACTAACGTTTCTGCAATAAGGACTTACGCATGGATACTCAAAACCCTGTAGTGCGCCTGTCGCACATCAAAAAGAGCTTCGGAAAAAACGAAGTGCTCAAGGATATTTCGCTCGATGTCATGCCGGGCGAGGTTGTTGCGGTGATCGGTCCGTCGGGCGGCGGCAAATCCACGCTGCTGCGCTGCGCTACGCTGCTCGAAACGTTTGATTCGGGCGATCTGTTCTACGATGACATGACGGTGGCCCGTACGGGGAGTAATGGGAAGGCGGAATACGCCAAGTCCGACGTCTTGCGTCGCGCGAAGATGAAATTCGGCCTGGTGTTTCAGAACTACAACCTGTTTCCCCATTACACCGTGCTCAAAAACATCATGGATGCGCCCATCTGCGTGCAGAAGCGCAACAAGGAGGAAGTGGAGCGTCAGGCGCGCGAACTGATCGCCAAAATGGGCCTCGAGGGCAACGAGGACAAGGTTCCCTGCCAGCTTTCCGGCGGTCAGCAGCAGCGCGTCAGCATTGCGCGTGCTTTGTGCATGAATCCTGAGGTCGTGTTCTTCGACGAGCCTACGAGCGCGCTTGATCCCGAGCTTACGGCCGAAGTGCTCAAGGTCATCAAGAAGCTCGCGGCAGAGCACATGACCATGGTTATCGTTACGCACGAGATGCAGTTTGCGCGCGACGTGGCCGACCGTATCATTTTCATGGATGGCGGCGTGATCGTCGAAGAAGGTCCGGCGGAGCAGGTGGTGAACAACCCGCAGCATCAGCGCACCAGGGAGTTCTTGGCTCGCTACTAGGGTTCGTTTCCCCGGCGGGTTTGCTTTACGGGTCTTTCGCGCCCAGTTTGCCGACCGCGAAGGCGCCGGCTGTTGCGCGTTTTACTTACCGGTAAACGAGCTTGTCAACAAACAAATATTCACGGTTGCGGCGGCATCCTGTCTATCGGCGGGGTGCCGCCGTTGTTGGTTTTGGAGAATGATTTTCGCCTCAAACCGCAAGGACGCCTTCCAGGTTCTTTTTGTCTTGAGGAATTCGCAGAATCGTTTCAGTTGCTCGGATGCGGCTTGGTCGATGTTCTTCTTGCTACAGGGGGCTTGAATGTCGCGCTTGCATGCGCGTCCGTTTCTCGCACGCGCAAAAACTTTTCGGTGTGGTTGGTATGCATAATTTTTCAGGGTTGCTATGCGTAAAAACACACAGATGATGATTATCGTGCATTTATGCATAATGAATCGATGTTTCATGCATTCTTGCCGAGCGCCGCACTGTGACCGCCGCTCGCTGTTTTTCATGTTTCGTAACGGTTAATAACCATGGTTAACTTTTCCCGCAAACGATAGCATGCGATGCACTCGACATGCTCGAGGCTCGCGTGACACTTGCTTGAAGTGCGCCGTTACGGCGTGTTGTAAACAGTTGTCAGGAGCATTGTTCCTCCGATAGTCAGGAGAGTCTATGGCTACGTTTCTCATTGGCTTAGCCGTCCTGCTTGTGGGCGGCTATGTGTACGGCAAATTCGTCGAGCGCATCTTCGGTCCGGATGCGCGAACGACGCCCGCGTATGCGCGGGGTGATGGTGTGAACTATGTCCCCATGAAGAAGTGGAAGAATGCGCTTATTCAGTTGCTCAACATTGCCGGCACCGGTCCGGTGCTCGGTCCTATCCAGGGTATTTTGTTCGGTCCCGTTGCGTTCATCCTCATTCCTATAGGCTGCGTGCTCGGCGGCGCCGTACATGACTACTTCAGCGGCATGATGAGCCTGCGTCACAACGGCGACCAGATGCCGGGTCTTATGAGGCGTTTCATGGGTAAAGGCGTCTATCAGATCTATAGCATCTTCGTATGCCTGCTCATGTTCTTGGTGGGCGTTGTGTTCATCTACACGCCCGGAGACATGTTGGCCGGTTCTATTCTGGGTCTTTCCACTTCGTTTACCGATGCGGACGGCGCAATGCTCGGTATTGGCGCGCTTGCTCCCATTCTTGCGATTTATGGAATCATCCTTGTCTACTATCTGGTTGCCACGGTCTTCCCGATCGACAAAATCATCGGCCGCATCTATCCGGTTTTCGGCGCGATTCTGCTGCTTTCCGCAGTGGGAATTTTCTTCGGTCTGTTTTTCACGGGCGGCGTTTTCCAGCTTAACGAACTGTGGGGCGCATGGCCTGCATGGGTGAGTCTGGACAATCTTGTGCCGCTGTTCTTCATCACGGTGGCCTGCGGTATTGTGTCTGGCTTCCACAGCACCCAGGCGTGCATCATCGCGCGTTCCGTCAACAGCGAATTCGAGGGTCGCAACACGTTCTACACCATGATGATTCTCGAAGGCTTCATTGCCATGATTTGGGCTGCAGCCGCTATGGTTATTTACAACAACGGCGTTGCCGAGGCGGGCGTGACGGGCGCTGTGGCCGTGGTGGGTCTTATCTCCAAGAGCTTCTTGGGGGAGATAGGCGGCATCATTGCCATCTTGGGCGTGGTGGTTCTGGCCATCACTTCGGGCGACACCGCATTGCGCTCGCTTCGCCTGATGATTGCCGACTACTTCCATATTGACCAGGTGAGCAAGACGAAGCGCATCCTGTTGGCGCTGGCAATCTTTGTGCCGGTCGCTGTCATCTTGGTGTACTCCAAGCTTGACCCTAACGGTTTCAACATCTTGTGGCGCTACTTCAGTTTCGCTAACGAAGCTTGTGCCGTGTTTGCCTTTGCCCTGATCAGCGTGTATCTGTTCGGGCTTCGCAAACCAGGCATCATGACCCTTATCCCGGGATCTTTCTACATGTTCGTGTGCTCGAGCTATCTGCTCAATGCGAAGATCGGCTTCGGGTTGGAATGGGGTGTTGCCTACGCGGTTGCGGGAGTTTTGACCGTTGTCTATGCCGGGTTGGTGGTTCGCGCGGGACTGGTGCGTCGCAAGCGCCTTGAAAACGGCGGTATGGCGGAGGCGAAGGCCATGGAAACGCCCGACGATTCTGCCGACAAAGCAATTGAGCAGTCCGTCGCGTAAGGGCGGCTGCGCATTGGGGCAAAGTATCCAGGGGGCGCCAGGCGGCACGCTTGGCGCCCCTTTGCATTTGACCGCGTTTCGCCTTGCTCCGTCCTGCGCGATGCCTTCCAGTTATTCGGATTTGCTTGCAAGAATCTGGATGAGCTCTTCTTTTGATTGAATGCCCACCTTGCGATAGATGTTTCGCGCATGGGTATACACGGTGCTTTCGGATATCACCAGCATTTTCGCAATGTATGTACACGTATGCCCTCGTCCCAGATACGTGCTGATTTCCTGTTCGCGGGGCGAAAGCGAGAAGTCGTCCGCCAGTTTTTTACAGCGATGGGCGTAATCGTGTTCTTCGTTAGCATGCGCGGAACTGCTGCTGTGACCGGCTTCGTTTTTCCAAAATGAACCGACCGACTGGACAATAAGATAGGCGCAATACAGCGCGGTAATGGTTTGAGGTATAAGAGGCTGCTTGTCCGATAGGAGGGCGCCCAGGGAAATTCCCGAAATGCTGAATATGGCAAAGAGGAGCGTGAAACCGGACCAGATCATGCGTGCTGAAAATTCTTGCGCATGGGTTCCCGCTATGCCAAGCGCAAGAGAGATCTGGGCGATCATGCAGAAGAAGGTGTATATGCCTGTTGAGGTGAAGTTTTCCAGCACTTCGAAGTCGCTGGCTATGGCCATGTACGAAAGCAGCATGGCTGCAGCAACGGGGGCGACCCCTGAGAAAAGGAGCACCGATACGGGCTTGCGGCTTTTGACGAAGCAAAGAGGAGCAAGGATGAGGGCGGCAAAAAGATTGCCCAGAATTTCGGTACTCACGGAGTCAAGTACCGACTCTCTGCTCACTCCCATATGAAACGCGAAAACCGACAGGCCTATGAGCGCAGGAACCAAAACCGACATAAAGCGCGGAAGAAGGAGGGGGTCGGTCTTCTTTTCGTTTCTGTTTGGCAAAACACTTTCTTTTCCGGCACTTTGCAAGCAATTGTCAGAGCTAGACGCAGGGCGCGTTTTTGCGGTTTTTCTGCCTGGGTCTTTTACGTGTTCGACTCTGTTCAAGGCAGAGGGGAAGAAAGACCCCAAAGCAACAAGGGCGATGGAAAGCACCGCCAGCGGCGTGGCGGCAAGGATGCTGAAAACCCAGTTGATAATCGCAGTGCTTGCGCAGACCACGCAGACAAGAAGGAGCGCCTGCTGCAGGCGAAGAGGCTCGAGACGCTTTCCCCACCAGATTGCCACGTATGGAAGGCAAAGTCCGCATGCAATGCCGCAAAGCGTTACTGCTGTCGGGTGCGCGGGGATAACCCTGACCGAGGTGAGGATGAAATACGTCATGCATGCAACGTAGACAAAAGGGGAGGCCTTCGAATACAGCAAGAAGGCTCTTTTAAAGCCGGTTGCGCTTGTGGCCGCGTGGGCGAACAGTATGGCGGATGCGCCTGCCACAGAAACAAGCAGCGGTGTTACGAAATGCCCCATGATCTCGTTGTCCTGCAGGCATTCCTGCAAAGGGACGACATTGGGCGAGTAAATGGGCATGGTTGCAAAAAACGCAATGAGCGCGAACGCCTCTAACGGCATGAGCTTTCTATTCATGTTCCCTCCCAGGAAAACTATAGGTTTTATGCCTTAGAACGGGCAATACCTAATTTCCTTGATGCGGTTCCTTAATTGCCACGATGGTGGATGAAGGCCTGTTTTCGTAAGGTTTTTGACGAAAAGCGTCGGCGATGCGGCGAAAAGCGGATTTCTTGTTCGCCGTCTTGCTTGGCGCGGCTAGCACATAAAAGCGGAAGGGAAGGGGAAACGCAGCCATGGAAAAGGAGCTGAGTCGTCGTAATTTCTTGAAAGGGTTGGGGGTCGTTGGCGCCACAACGGCGGCAGCCACTGCGCTGAGCGCATGCTCTCCCTCAACGAGCAAACCCGAAGAAGGTTCAACTGACGAAGTATCTCAGGGTTCAAACTGGAAGAATCCTCCTGCCGAGGTGACGGATTTCGCTCAGGAAATAGACTGTGACGTTGTGGTGTGCGGGCATGGTTTTGCGGGTTTGACTGCGTGCCGCGAGCTTGCCGAAGAGGGCAAGTCCGTCTACCTCGTGGAAAAACAGCCCGAAGACACCTTTGCGCCCGTCGGGAACGAATTCGCCGCATTAAATGCATCCATTCTGAAAGAGCGCGGCGTGCCCGAGATTGACCCCGTCGAGTTCTTCCAGAACTGGATGCTCATCACGGGAAATTACCCCAATCAGGAATTGGTCATGAAATTCGCCCAGAACTCTGCGGCGAATACCGATTGGTATCTGTCTGACTTGAGCGAGGAAGACTTCGCCACCATGACCACGGCGTTCTTTCCCAAGACCGAGCATCAGCTTGACGAATTGAGCGGCGTGAAATTCTGGCCTTCGGTCTGCAGCTTCTACGGCGATTGCAATCAGAAGAAGATTCACGAATACAATCGCGCTGCCGCTCAGGCAAACGGTGCGACGTTCATGTTCGGGACCGAGGCCCAGTACGTCATCATGAACGACGGGGCGGTTGCGGGTCTGGTTGCCTCCGACGCCAACGGCAATATCAAGTTCAACTGCAAAGCGGTTGTTATTGCATGCGGCGGCTTCGGTGGAAACCCCGAGATGATGACCGACTTGATGCCCGATATGGCTGGTGCTTTGGTTGGCGAAGAGGCGTTGAGCTCCATGTCTGCAAATGATGGCCGCGGCGTGCAGATGGCTTATTGGGCCGGCGCCCATCTTGAGACGTGTCCCATTCCCGGCATGAACATGAAGGGCCTTTCCCTCCCTGGCAAGATGAACTGCTTGCCGCAGGCGGTATGGATCGACGAAAACGGCAAGCGTTTCTGCAACGAATACTATCCTACTTCCGAGCAGCGCGGTCTTGCTACGGTGTATCGTAGCCGTAAGACGAAATTCGCAGTCCTCGATTCGAATTTCCCCGAATACCGCCAATATACGATCCCTCAACATGCGGGCTTTACGGCGAACGAGGAAAACATTGCATCCCTTCAGGAATCCCTCGACACGGCATATGCGAAATTCCAGGGAACCTACGTCGAGCCCGAAGAAAAAGAAGGCGAGCAGAGCCAAGGGCCTGTCACTCAGGTGGAATATATTGCCGATGACACGCTTGAGGGCCTTGCTGCCCAGCTCGGCCTTGAGGGCGAAGCGGCAACGAATTTCGTCGAGACCATCAACAATTACAACGCGTATTGCGAAGCGGGCGCCGATATGGAATTCGGGCGCGACGCAAAGGTTTTGTTCCCGGTCAAAGAGCCTCCGTTCTATGCGTGCACGTTCGACCCCGTGCTCGGCGAGACCATGGTAACGTGCGGCGGCATTATCACCGACGGCGAGCAGAACGCTCTTGATGAAAACTTCGAACCTATCGCCGGCCTTTATGTCTCCGGCAACGACTGCGGTCGTCGCTTCGGCTACGAATACATCACTCCTATTCCTGGATGCAGCCTCGGCATGGCCATCACCCTTGGTCGCGAATGCGGAAAATCCGTCGGCAAATTCCTTGAGACCGCGTAGCGTGTCGAAGCCTGGATTCAATCCCTCCCCTTAAATTCGCTAGTCCAGGCGTTGACTGCTCGTAGGTCAGAGGCGCCAAGCCATGCGCTTGGCGCCTTTTGTATGTGCGGATGAGCGGTGGACTTCGGCAAAACGCAAACAGCGGCGAAAGCCCCATCTGGGGCTTTCGCTTTGAAACGGCGCAGTAAAAAGAGGGAGGGGCTGCGCTATGGGTTGGTTAGTACGAGGCTAAGCGTTTTCGGCGATATGCTCGGCAGCCATCTTTCCGGTGAAGACGGCGAATCCTTGGCATGACCCTTCGCAGATGCTGACATCGTAGGCATCTCCGTAGATGCCGCCCGCATCGTACCCGACCGCATAGAGGTGAGGGATAGGCTGGGCTCCGGAATCGAGAACTTCGGCATCGTGGCTGATTTTCATGCCTCCAACGGTGGTAAAGATGCCCACATTGAGCTCAAAGGCGTAATAGGGTCCGTCATCGATAGCGAAAAGATACTCGCTTGCTTTCGAGAATTCTTCATCGATGCCGCTTTCGCAATAACCGTTGTATTTCTCGACGGATGCCTTCAGCTTGTCGGCGTCGAGTTGAAGCTCCGAGGCGAGCTCGTCGAGCGTCGAAATCGGTCCATGCACAGCGGCGTTTCCTGCGTCTTTTTGCGCATTGAACTCATCCCATAAGTCGGTCAACGGTTCGCCTGCGTGAATGTACTCGCCGCACCCGAACGTACCTCCGTTTGCCGCCATGTTGTCCATCTGCGATTGAGTGACGATGGAGATGACGCGTTCTTGCATGCTTTGCGCGTCGCCAGAGAAGCTGAAGTTGCGTTCGGCGTAATGGGGGGGTGAAGGGCAAACAAGAGCTTCTCGACGTGATAGAAAAAGAGATTTTCTGACGCTCCTTCGAATGCCGATGCGTTTTCGGGATAGGTTTGAAGTTCAATCACAGAGTAAAGAAGGGAGCCTTTTTGGGCTCCCTCCTCATGTGTTGAGGTTGTACGTTGTACGCTCGGGCTTATTCGGCCTTCGGCTTCAGCAGACCGTAGCCGCCGCCGGTGCGGCGATACATGACGTTGACTTCGTTGGTGTCGCGGTCGGTGTAGACGAAGAAGTCATGGCCCAAAAGGTCAATCTGAATGAGCGCCTCTTCTTCGGTCATGGGCTCGAAGTCCATTTCTTTGACGCGGACGACTTCGTCATCGGCGGAAAGCTCGGCCATCAGCTCATCGAAGTTTGCACCGGTTGCTTCGATGGGGGCGGTTTCTTTCAGGGTTTCGCGCATGCGGTGATCGATAACGCGGGTCTTGTACTTGCGCAGCTGGCGAAGAACCTTGGCGGATGCGACGTCGATTGCGGCGTACATGTCTTCTTCGTGCTCTTCCACATGGATGGTGTGGCCCTTGAGGCGAATGGTGACTTCGCAGATGCAAGGGATGGCGCGAGTCTTTTCGACGCGCAGCACGACCTCGGTATCAGCAACATCGAGGCTCATGACCTTCATTGCGTTGCCAATCTTCTCGATTGCGTAGTCGTTGAGGGCGTCGGTAACCGTGACCTTGCGACCGATAACCTTGATATCCATACTTTCCATCCTTTCGCTCGTGGATGCGGTGTCACTCGGAAGAACGAATACGAACGTCCGAGTTGTTGTTCGGATGAGCTAGTTATTTTTTAACTTCCCCTAGTTCCTCTCAGCCCTATGGTAGCGCACTTCTTGGCCGGCGCAGCACGTGTGTTGCCATCTTGTCGAAGTGCCTTACACCACGTATCGGGGCGTGGCTACGGGGCCTTAAGTCACGTATCGGGGCGTGTCGCATTACTTGGCGCGGTAGACCTCCCGTCCGGCAACGTAGGTGGCAAGCGTTTCCGTCTCGAGGATGAGTTCCGGCTTGTCGGCTAGTTCCTCCCCGAGCAGATTTCGATCGAACACGGCGATATCGGCCCATTTCCCGGCTTCCAACGTTCCGATGTCGGGGTCGTTCGCGGCAATTGCCGAGCCTGCGGTGTATGCGCGCAGCGCTTCCGCCATGCTGATGCGTTCGGAAGGAAGCCATCCGTTTTCAGGAGCATGCGTTGCGGCGTCTTTGCGCGTGACGGCGGTGTAGAGAACCCCGCGAGAGTTGACATCGACGACGGGAGAGTCGGTTCCGAACGCCAAGACGGCCCCTTCGGCAAGGAGCGTCTTGAACGGCCACATGTATTGGCAACGCTCTGCCCCCAGGTCTCGTTCAGGGCCGCCGGGGTCGAGCGTGATGTGCGGCGGCTGCACGGAGGCGGTTACGCCAAGGCGGGCAAGTCGCGCTATGTCGTCTGGCTGGAAATTCTCAAGATGCTCGAGGGAATTGCGGCCGAATTCGGGAAGGCCGAAACGCTCGCGGGCCTCCTCGAAGATGTCGAGAGCCTCATGAATGGCTTCGTCGCCGATGGTGTGAATGCGGACGGGATAGCCTTTTTCGGCGGCTTTCATGACAAGGTCGTGCATGGTCGAGAACGGGACGGTGGTCTGCCCGCGGTCGCCCTCGAAGCGCGCATTGGTGTACGGAGCGTGCAGATAGGCGGTGTGCTGGCTGGAAACGCCGTCGAAGAACTGTTTGAAGCCAGATACGTTCAGGAGAGGACCGCGGTAGGTTTCGCGCATAGTCTCAAAGCGCCCCATATCCTCGAGCAGGGTGGGGAAGAGGTGCACGCGCGCGGTGAGGCGTCCGTCTTTTTCGAGGGCTGCATAGACGTCGTCGCGCACGAAGTCCAGTCCTGGTTGTGCCATCAAGCTGACGTCGCAAATACTCGTGATGCCGTTTTCGGCAAGACGCTTTAGGAAACCTTCGTAGGCATGGGCTATTTCATCGAGGGTGAACGACGCGACGATGCGGGGCATGAGTTCCATTGCAGCCGCTTCGCGGACGATGCCGGTAAGCTCGCCGTTTTCGTCTCGGTCGTAGCTGCCGCCTTCGGGCGCCACGCTGTTGTTTGTCACACCCAGCTCTTCGAGCGCCTTGGTGTTGAGCCATAGCGTGTGGGCGTCGCCGGAATACAGGGCGACGGGGCGGTTGGGATAGGCGGCGTCAAGGGAATGCTTGCTGGGGAGCACGGGTGGATTCCAGCGATATTCTCGCCATCCCTGGGCCAGAAGCCAGCCGTTCGGGCGTCGCTTTGCAAGCTGTTCGAGGCGTGCTACACAGTCTGCTTCGTTTTCTCCGAGAAAGTTTTCGGCGAGCGGACTGGAATACAGGGCCGAATGGAAAGCGTGCAAATGGGCGTCATGCAGTCCGGCGCAGACGAAAGCGTCTTTGAAATCTTCGGTCCTTGTATCGGGGCCAATGAAGCGTTGAGCATCGCCAGGGGCGACGACCGCCTGTATCTTTCCGTCTTTCACGCAGATGGACAGGGGTTTTGCTTCATCGTCAAGCCCCGTGAACACGTGCGTGCCCGTGATAATAAGATCGGCGTGCACTGCAACCTCCTTACACAAGTGGAGCGCAAAAAAGCGCCTAAGGCCGCAAGGTATCCGGCCGCCGCTTTCGCGCGCTCGCATGCTGTTCCGACGGTGTTTCACGTGGTTTTAACAGGAACACCGAATGACGGGGATATAATAGCAACTTCAACGTACAGGAAAACGCGCATTCAAGGTGTCTTTCGTCTATGGTTGCATTCGCCAACTCGGCCGTCTCGAACGCGGTCGCGGAAGCGTCGTAAAAGGGGCAGTTGCCTCCGGCGTCTGCGTGCGCGTCGATTTCGGGAGGGGTGTGAGCATGGCCGCTGCGAGCGAGGAGCGCAACACCGAACCGTCGATTTTCATCGACGAGGTTCGCGGTCATCAAGCGCGATACAAAAAGATTCTCGAGTTCACTCATTCGGCGACGAAGTCTGCAGGCATCATGCTGCTTGCCGCCATCGCGGCGCTTGTCATCGCGAATACGGGCGCTTATGAGGCCTTCGAGCATTTGATTCATCAGGAAATCGGATTCGTCATCGGCGGCACCGCGTATACCATGTCTGCCGGCCATATCATCAACGATATCTTCATGGCGGTTTTCTTCCTGATTGTCGGCCTAGAGATCAAATACGAAATGACGGTCGGTGAGCTTACCAACATCCGTCAGGCGCTGCTTCCTATCGTTGCGGCATGCGGCGGCGTTTTGGCTCCTATCGTCATCTACCTGCTGTTCAACATTGGCCATCCCGACACTATCCATGGCTGGGGTGTTCCTACCGCGACCGATATCGCATTCGCCCTTGGCATCATGGCGCTGCTGGGTAATCGCATTCCTGCCGGTGTGCGCGTTTTCTTGTCCACGCTTGCCGTCGCGGACGACATCATTGCTATTCTCGTCATCGCTATCTTCTACGGTCAGGCACCAAGCTTCATGTGGCTTGCCGCCGCAGCGGGTGTTGTCGTGCTGCTGCTGTTGCTGAACCGCACGCATGTCTATTCGTTGGTGCCGTATCTGGCGCTTGGCGTGGTTCTGTGGTTCTGCGTCTTCATGAGCGGCGTGCACTCCACCATCGCAGGCGTGCTTCTTGCGTTTACCATTCCTTCGGGTTCGCGCGTTAACCTTCGCGGGTTCTTGTCTTGGTCTGGCAAAAAGATCCGCCAAGCATATGATTCTTTCAATCCTGATGAGCCCGTTATCGGCCAGAAGGATTACATGCGCAACGTGAAGAACCTTTCCGCTATTGCCGCCCAGGTCATTCCGCCGGCAACAAGGCTTGAGCACAAGCTGTATCCATGGGTGTATTTCCTCGTTCTTCCCCTGTTCGCATTGACGAATGCTGATGTGCACCTGGCGGGAATCGATTCGTCGATGCTTTTCGGCGACACGGTGTTCATGGGCGTGTTCTTCGGTCTGCTTTTGGGCAAGCCGATCGGTATCATGCTGTTTAGCTTCATCGTGGTGAAAACCAAGCTGGCATCGCTTCCGACCAACGTTTCGTGGACGCATATGATGGGCGCGGCTATTCTCGGCGGCGTTGGATTTACCATGGCCATCTTCGTTGCCAACCTCGCTTATGTTGACGAAACGCACATCGCCATGGCCAAGGCCGCTATTCTGAGCGCATCCACCGTTGCTGGCATTATCGGCTTCACCTTCCTGCTTATCGAGGCGAAGGCCGATGCGAAGCGTGGCGTTTTGTATGTCACTTCCCCTGAGGGTGCGGACAACGCGACGTTCGCAGACGCAGAGGCCCGCCGCGCGAGCGAAGGAATCATCGATACGTTCGGCGAAGAGGACCAGGCGGAAGTGCAGGAGGCCTTCGAGGATCGCGATAACCGCGAAGTGGCGGTTCAGCTTAATCCCGAAGAGCTGAAGAAAGGCTAAGTTTTTACTTTGCGTTCTATGCTGCGTGAGGGACTCTTTCTTTACGCAGCTGGGGTTTTGCAGTAAACTATCGCGCGGTATTTTCTCAAGACGCACGCGACGCACGTATCGCGCCCTGTGCGCAAACGTGCACACTCGATAGCAAGAAAGAGGCAAGCATGTCCGGTCATTCTAAATGGGCTACCACGAAGCATCGTAAGGCTGCACAGGACGCTAAGCGTTCCGCTCTGTTCAGCAAGCTTTCTCGCAACATCACCGTTGCGGCGAAGGAAGGCGGCGATCCGAATCCCGCGAACAACGCGTCTTTGGCGGCCGCAATTGAAAAGGCAAAGGGCTACTCTCTGCCGAAAGACAAGATTAAGACCGCTATCGACAAAGCATTCGGCACTGGCAAAGATGCGGCGAATTACGAAACCCTGACGTATGAGGGCTACGGCCCTGCTGGTGTCGCCATCCTGTGCGAGGCCCTTACCGACAACCGCAACCGCACCGCTGCAGACGTGGGCGCTGCGTTCCGTCACCATGGCGGCAACCTGGGTACTCCGGGCTGTGTTTCCTTCCAGTTCGAGCGCAAGGGCCAGATCATGGTCGAGAAGGTCATCAAGAGCGACGACAAGAAGGTTGCCGACAAAGAGAACGCCGTCGACGAGGACGAGTTCATGATGATGGTTGCCGAGTGCGGCGGCTCTGACTACGAAGATGCCGATGAAGAGTGGATTGTTTACACCGCTCCCTCCGACCTCATGGCCGTCAAAAACGCTCTTGAGGCCGCCGGCATTGAGACCAAGGGTGCCGAGCTCACCATGGAGCCCACCACGCCGACCGAGATTTCTCCGGCTGACGCGAAAAAGGTCATGCGTCTTGTTGACAAGCTCGAAGAGCTTGAAGACCTTCAGAACGTCTATCACACCATGGATATGACCGAAGAAGTCGTCGCTGCCCTCGAAGAGGACTAAGCAAGTTTTCGTCTAAGACGATGAATGAGAACGGCACCCGGGAGGGTGCCGTTTTTTTATGCAGGGAAGGGGCGGTCTCTTGAATCGTTATTGCTTTTCGAGCAATTCCACAATGTAGTTGCGCGGGTCGAGCTCGTCTGTCCACACCTCGGTCGCGACGAGGGCTCCGTCCATCTTTTTCGCCATGCGAAAAACGTCATGAAAGCATTGGTCGAACCCTGCGCCCCGCAACCTGCTTCCACGATACGTGCCCTCAATGGTTGTACTGACTGTTATTTCCTGATTAAGCGACCCGTCGAGAAACGCCGTGTGTCCGTTTTCGATGCGCTCGGGTTCGTCTTCGAGCGCCACTTCTACGAAAACGCTCCATTGCGCGCCCTCTTCGCGCGGCGTACGCATCATTCCCCATTGGTAAAGAGGCACGATGCCAAGCTGTGCCGCGCAGTTGTAAAGAGAGGTGGTCAGGGATAGGTAATTCTTTGCATCGAAGTGCTTGCTCTGCCAAGGAGTATGCATGATCGTTCGGCGGGAAACGACGCGTTTGTACGGAAGACTTTCGTCTTCTATCTGGCTTTGCTCATGCGCCTCTTGAAGATAGCTGTCTATCTGCGCAAGAGAGGCTTGTGCTTTTCGAATATTGTTAACGGCCGTCTTGCGACCCTTCTCGAGAAGAGAGGCAATATCGAGCAAACCGTTCGGCTTGCGGTAATCGGCAAGTGACTTCAAAGGGATTCCCAGCTCGATGCAGGTGATGATTACGTCGACGACGATCATTTGACTCATGGCGTAATAGCGGTAGCCGCTGTGCTCGTTTACGCAGGCGGGTGTAAGGATGCCGAGTTGCTCGTAGTAGCGCAGCGATTTGGGGCTGACGCCTTTCATGCGCGAAACCTCTCCGATGCTTAACAGCTCGTTTTTCATGCTTCCTCCTGCATCGGTGCCGTCTTATTTTGCTTTGCGCGTATCACTTGAGACTGGATTGCTGAGGGCAAGCCATGATTGTCTTACGGACTTGTTTGTGAAGCGCTTGTGAGGTCAACGAATCGCCCAGACAATTCGTTGACTCTGCCATAATGGCATAGTTTATCGTTTCCCGGGCAATCAAAGAGCGAGGTTATTCGAACGGTTCGTGGCTGGTCGCGTCTGCTTGAATGCATCCAGCCGCAAAGGCCGAAAGGAAGGATTGATGCTATGGTCGCGTACGCGCTTATAGGCATTGCCGTAGTGGCTGAGGTCTTCGGGGACTCCATGATGAAACTCTCTAACGGTTTCCAGAGGAAGCTGCCGCTTGTGGGCACGGTCCTAGGCTACGGCATTGCGTTTTACCTGATCGCCCTTGCGCTGGAGCATTTGCCGTTAGGACCGGTGTATGCCGCATGGACGGGCCTGGGAATTGCCTTGACCGCCATTGTTGGCGCTGTGGTTTGGAAAGAAGGGTTCAATGTGAAGAAAGCATTGGGTCTGGCTGCCATCATCGGCGGCGTTGTTGTTCTGAAGTTGGGGGTGTAAGCCATGCCATATGTTCTTTTGGGCATCTCGATCGTCACTGAGGTCTTTGCGACCACTATGCTCAAGCTTTCTGAGGGCTTTACGATTCTCGGTCCATCTATTGCGGTCGTGATAGGCTACGTCATATCGTTCTCGCTTTTCGTTATTGTTCTGAAAACCGTTCCGCTTGGCCTTGCATACGGCATCTGGGGCGGTTTGGGTACGGTTGCTACCACCATTATTGGCTGCATGGTGTGGGGAGAGCCGTTCACGCTTTATACAGGTCTCGGAATTGCCCTGGTGGCAGGTGGTATTTATCTGATGAATGCAGGGACGCAGCAAGAGACGGATAAGACGGTAGCGAAGGTGAACGAAAGTCTCTAGCTGTATGCTTCGCCATTAACTGCATGAACATCCGAGGGTTTGAGAGATTAGCAGAGAGGGAGCGGCATCTGAAAAGACGCCGCTCCCTCTTTCTGTTTAGAATGCAGGAGCATTCCTCGGAGAACAAGCTTGTCTTCCGAGGCTCTGTTTTTGACAGGAATCGAACCGGGGGAGCGAGAGAAGCCGGTTGTTGCCAGGTGGTAGCAGAATTAGGACTTGGGTTTTTTATCCGAGGGCGGAATGAGCATCGCCTTATACAATTTGACAGGAACGATGCTCAACAGATCGTTTGTCCATTGGGTCAAATCCGTCTCGCGTTCTGAGCGAAGCCAGTCGTTCAGGATTTCGCATTCAAGCTTAGAGAACGTTTCCACGAGGAATCTCATATTGTGATCGATATTGACGTGTCGCCAGTTGATAAGCGTTTCAAAGATGACGTTTTTCCTGCTTTCGGGGATAACGGTTTGCCCGAAAGGCTCGTTGATGGTGTACTGAATTGATTTGCGGTAGAAGTCGCGTTCTTGAGTAATAAGTCGTAGGTGCTGGTAATAGCCTATTTCCCAATTGATGGTTCGGCCAATTTCGTTAAGGTAAAACTGCCTGCAGAATATGGTGTGCCATGAGGGAATGTCGTACTTACTCTTGAAATGGCGGTAGAACGTCTGACGTGAAATATCGGCGTTTTCGCAAATCTCCGAAATGGTTATGCGGTCAAGCGACTTGTCTACCGCGTGAAGAATCTTCAGTTTCGTCTTAATTTCCGGGGAGTCAAAAATGCTCTCCCCCCCCCCGTAAAATTCTTGAATCATAATTGCACACCTCCATGCATTCAATTCATGCACTAAGAAAGTGGCGCAGTGTTCGACGGGGTGAGGGGTCTGCCGAACGTTGCGTCATTTCTTTTTCCCAAGTGTACAACGAATGATGGGCTCTGTGACGTTTGGCAAAGCGAATGTTCCGAAAGCGGTCTTGAACAGCGGTAAGTAACAAAGATGTTACAAAAGCAATGAATATGCCAAATTTGACGGACAAGCATCCTTTGGTGGCTCTTGGAGTGGATTTCTTGTGTCTTCAGAATAAACCCATAAGGAAAACAAGTGGTTTCCAAGGGCTTTCATAGAAAACGAGTAGGAGATTGCGAGTTTTCCAATCCGGTTAGGGGTAGAAGAGAGCCCCTTTCAAGAAAGGAGTCATTATTATGGCTAAGATCGTTAATTCTTGGAACGACTGGGATCCGCTGAAGCGCGTCATCGTCGGCCGCTGCGACAACTCCATGATTCCGCCCGAGGAGCCCGCGACCTCCGAGAAGGTGCCCGTTGATTCCGAGATGCGCGGCATGTGGGGCCTCCGCCCGCTCGCTACCGTCGAGCGCGGCAACGAATGCCTCGAGAACCTCGTGAAGGCAGTCGAGGACCGCGGCGTCGTCGTCGACCGCCCGACCCCGCTGCAGTGGAACCAGGCAATCGGCACCCCCGACTTCCGCAATGACTCCATGATGACCTGCATGCCTCCCCGCGACATCCTGCTCACGATCGGCAACGAGATCATGGCCTCCGCCAACTCCTTCCGCTGCCGCTACTTCGAGTACCTCGCGTACTGGCCGCTCATGAAGCAGTACTTCGACGAGGACCCCGAGTTCAAGTGGACCCAGGCTCCCCGCCCCCGTCTGACCGACGCCTCCTACAAGCACAACTACTACGACGAGAAGATCACCCTCGAGGAGCGCCTCGTCCGCACCGCCAACAAGGACTTCGTCACCACCGAGGTCGAGCCCATGTGGGACGCCGCAGACGTCATGCGTATGGGCAAGGACCTCTTCATCCAGCACGGCCTGACCACCAACCGCACCGCCATGGAATGGTTCCAGCGCTACTATCCCGAGCTGCGCGTCCATGCGATGAACTTCCCCGGCGACCCCTATCCCATCCACATCGACGCGACCTTCGTGCCGCTGCGCCCGGGCCTGATCATCAACAACCCGCACCGCCACCCCGCAGAGGGCCAGCTGGCCATCTTCGAGGCCAACGACTGGGAAGTCGTCGACGCGGCCCAGCCCGCCCATGACGAGCCTCCCGCGCTGTGCTACAGCTCCGTCTGGCTGTCCATGAACTGCCTCGTCCTCGACCCCAAGACCGTCATCGTCGAGGCCTCCGAGGTCCATCAGCAGGAGCAGATGGACAAGCTCGGCATGAACGTCGTCCCCGTCGACCTGCGCGACGCCTATCCGTTCGGCGGCGGCCTGCACTGCTCCACCGCCGACGTCTACCGCGAGGGCGGCTGCGAGGACTACTTCCCGAACCGTGTCAAGGACGACACCCTCATCCATCCTGAGATGTGGAACGACTAATCATCTTTATCGCGGAACGCATAGTTCTGCCATAGCTTCGTAGTTCTGAGGGCTTCGGCGGCGGTTGCTGTGCTAGCTGCCACGGCAACTCCTTCCGTCGTCGGAGTCCTCAAGAACGAATCCCCCAACTTCCAACAATTCAGCTCACAGAGCCTATACCCGATCGAGTCCGCGACCAAAATGCATAGACCGGGCTTAATTCCGCATACCTTTATGCGGCTTAGACCTCTTGTGCCATGAAGGCGGAATCGACTGACACAAAGGGGAACCTATGAATCAATCAGCAAAATACAAACTCATCGGTTTTGTGATGATGTTTGCCTCCTCGTCTTTGATGGGCGGCATCGGAGCGTTCACCCGATTCATCGACGCTCCTGGCGACTTCGTTTCCTTCTGGCGAAATTTCGCTGGCTTCATTTGCCTGACTATCATCTTCTGCTTCATTTCGGGCAGCTGGCGTAAAGTCAAGGAAACCCGCTTCTCTGGAACCATGCTGGCATCCGGTGTCTTCTTGGGCCTGCTTTCCGGTCTGTATTGCCTTTCTACGCAGTACACCACCTTGGCAAATGCATCGTTCTTGATTTACACCGGCCCGATTTACTCCACGATCCTTGCGGCAATCTTTCTGAAAGAGAAGCTCAGCATCAAGAGCGTTATCTGCATCATTGCGGTAGTTGTCGGCATGCTGTTCATCGTCGGTATCATCACCCCCGAGGGCTTGACGCTCAGTCTCGATCCTAGCTACGCGTTCGGTAATGCCATCGCATTCGCGTCGGGCATCGCATACGGCTTGTACCTGTTCTTCTCTCGCTATCGCGAGGACTGCGATTCCAACGTTCGTTCCTGGTGGAACTTCCTGTTCGGTTCGCTTTCCATCCTCGTGCTGCTCGTTTGGCATCACTTCTTCCTGCAGCCGCTTTCTTATCCCGAGAAGATCAATGGTGTAACGCAGTTCGACGCGACTGGTCAGATCATTACGCATCCGTGGAACCTGTTCACCATGGACGGCTCTTCCTGGGCATGGTTGATCGCTGCTGCTCTCATTACGGGCTTCGGCGCATTCTATCTGCTGACTCACGCTACGAAGCGTTTGAAGGCTGGCGAGCTCGCTGCCATTTCCTATCAGGAAACCATCATGGCATCGCTGCTCGGCCTGTTCCTCTTCGGCGAGACCATGACTGCCTTCCAGGTTATCGGTGGCGCCTTGATCATCGCCGGCGGCGTTTCTCAGGTCGTCTTTTCCACGAAGTCCGCTGGTGCAAAGGGCGAAAAGATAGAGAAGGAAGCCGAGATACGCGAAAACCTTGCGACACGTATCGAGGAGGAATCCGAGAAAGAAGGTCTGAAGTAGCCTTCGGTTCTTGACGAATCACCTCGGCGGCTTCCGTTCGATGCGAAAGCCGCCGAAGAACGCATCTGCAGCGTATTGAAGTTATTCGGGCGTCCCGAGCTGTGTGCGCATGCTTGGCGAAGGACGCCTCTGAAGAGAAAAGAGGTGCGTCAATGAAGATTACGAAAAATCTCACGCACGTCGTTAGCTCCGTCGATTTTCAGGCGGCCCTTAACGAGAAAGAACTCGCAAACGTACTCGGGGAAAAAGGCATGCAGGGCTTTCCTGCCGAGCTCGATATCGCCGAGCGTACCGAAGAGCATGTTCAGATTGTCGCTTTGGAGGATCTTCTGGGATTCGCCAAGGCGTCGGGCGTCAATGCGGTGACGTACGACGTCACGTATTTCCCCCATGCGGACGATGCCGAGATCGATTACCAGGTTTCGCAGCTTGCACGCGACTTGGAGATCAGCTCCGAGGTCATTCGCAGCCTGTGCGCTGAAGAAATCGACGAATATCTTGCTCTCGACAAAGAGCGCGACGCTGAACGCCCTGTTCACAGCATTGTCGAAGCATATATCGGCGGTACGGCGTTTGCATGGTACGGCATCAACGAGTACCCGCGTCTTAAGCGCGTCATCCTTCGCAAACTTATTGCAGGCGGGGCAGAGGCGGAGCATGCCTTTGTCATGCGCGCCAGCAAGCTTCAGATGGACTACATCGACTACTAAAACGTTCTTGCGTGCGGCGAACTCTGGTTTGCCGCACTACTTGATTGAAGGAGGTTTCCATGAAAAAGACGGTATACATGGAGGAAATGGATGCATTTACCTATCGCGACAAACTGAAGAAAGACGCTGTCGTTTTCGTTCCCGTTGGCGCTCTCGAGCAGCATGGCTCGCATATGGCAATGTGCGTCGACGCCGCTTTGACCAAGGCCATGGCTGGCGCTACGGCTGAGGCGCTTGTTGAAGAAGGGGTGCTCGAGGGCATCGTTTCTGCCCCTATCAATTACGGTTATCGCTCCCAGCAGCGTTCTGGTGGCGGCTTCCATCTTTCTGGCACCACGAGCTTGAGCGGCCAGACGCTTATCATGCTTGCGCGCGACATTGTCTACAACATCATCGTTCACGGCGCTCGCAAGATTGTCTTCATGAACGGGCACTATGAGAACTACCAGTTCATTTTCGAAGGCGCGGAGCTTGCCTTGGAGAAGGCTCGCGCCAATGGCATCGACGATGTGAAGATTCAGCTTCTTTCTTACTGGGACTTCGTTGACGATCAGACGATTGCGGAGCTGTATCCCGACGGCTTTACCGGCTGGGACCTCGAGCATGCGGGCGTTATGGAGACGTCTCTCATGCTGCTGTTCTATCCCGACCTTGTTGATATGGACGCTATTGACGGCGAGCTTTACACCGGGCTTCCGGCGGAGCTTCCGAATTACGACGTGCTGCCCATCATTGCCGATTACACGCCGCCTTCGGGCTGTCTGTCTCACCCGGGCGCCTCTTCGCGCGAGAAGGGCGTCATCTTGCGCGACGTTGCCGTGAAGAACATGGTCGAGGCCATCAAGAAAGAATTCGTCTAAGCGGCTTCAAGCCGCCTCGAAGGCGGCCTGCCCGGCGTGAGGGCGGCCGCCTTTCATTTCTCGAAAGGGGTTGTTGCCGATGCTGCGTGTCGTCTCGTTCTCCGTATCGAAAGAGATGGCCCGTTTCTCGGGCGATTACCACGAGATTCTATGAAGGGACCTGTTATGAGTGCAGAAGTCGCAGAGGTAAAAGTGCCTTTTAAAGTGGCGTTGTCGTCATTCCTCGGGAATTTCCTCGAATGGTTCGATTATGCCACCTATACCTATTTCGCCATTACGATTGGTGTCGTATTCTTTCCTGAATCGGCAGTCGATTCCACGTTGATGGCATTCGCCGTATTTGCGCTTTCGTTCATATTCCGCCCGCTTGGCGCAGCGTTTTGGGGAAGCATGGGCGATAAGAAAGGCCGCAAATGGTCGCTTTCGACGTCGATTCTTTTGATGACGGCTGCGGCATTCTTGATCGGCTGCCTTCCGTCGTTCGAGACGATAGGATTGCTTTCGCCGATTCTGCTGCTTGCGTTGCGAAGCATTCAGGGATTTTCCGCTGCGGGCGAGTATTCGGGCGCAGCGGTCTTTTTGGCCGAATACGCCCCGCCGAAGCATCGTGGCAAGTACTGCTCCCTCGTTCCTGCGTCGACGGCCATGGGCTTGTTCGCCGGATCGACGGCGGCTTTGTTGATCAAGGCGTTCATTCCCGAGGCGGATGTGGTTGAGTGGGGATGGCGCATTCCGTTCTTGTTGGCCGGCCCTCTCGGCATCGCATTCCATTTCTACATCAAGCTGAAGCTCGACGATTCTCCCGCGTATCAGCAGATGGAATCGGGCGACTCTGCTCATAAAGAAGTCGAGCATCCCACTCGTCTGGTGTTCAAGAAATACAGCAAGCGCCTGCTTTCCAGCATTGCTGCCACGATGGTCAACTCCGTTGGTTTCTACTTGGTTTTGACGTATTTGCCGACGTATCTGACCAGCTATGCGGGTATGGATGCGGCTTCTGCGCAGCTTGCTACTGACGTTGCCTTACTAGCCTATGTGATCATCGTGTTCGGTGCGGGAAAGGTGTCCGATATCGTGGGACGCAGAAAGATGCTCATTGGTGCATGCATAGCATTTGTGGCTTTGAGCATTCCCGGATTCATGATGCTGAATACGGCGAGCTTGCCGATCGTTATCGTCGCCGAGCTCATACTGTGCGTGACGCTTTCCATCAACGACTCCAATATCGCATGCTACCAGGCTGAATTGTTCCCGACCGAGGTTCGTTATACGGGCGCTGCTTTGGGGTCGAATATCGCATATGTCATCTTCGGAGGAACGGCTTCCATGGTGGCGACCGCTTTGATTGACTTCACGGGCAACGGAATGGCTCCTGCGTACTACATGATGGGAATTTGCATCGTGGCGGGTATCATCCTTCTGTTCACGGCGCGCGATCACAACAATATTCCGATGGATGAAATCGACTAGGGTTTCGTACCCTTCGAAAAACGCGGCGTGTTTGTTGCGGTCTTGCGTCTCCTCACGCAAGCCTCTTTCCCTGTCAATACGTTGCTGTTGCGTATAAGGCGCGGTCTTCGGGCTGCGCCTTTGCGTGCTTTCGGCATCGTGCGCGGGTGTTTTTGCCCGCTCGGCCGCTGCGTTCGATTTGCGGTTTTTCCGTCGACGGGTGCGTGTTTGCCGACGCATGCCGACGAAACGCCGTCGCCCGTGTTTAAATGCTATTGAAAAAGTAGCAATAAACGAATCCGCACGAGAGGCTCCTGCGTGCCTGCCGGTTTGCCGCGCGCCTTGTGCCGGAAGGGGAACAGCTATGGATATCGTCAAACGAAGCGGGGCGACGGAGGCCTACGACGGCTCGAAGATCGTCGCAGCCATAGCGGGCGCGTTTTCCGACGTCAACCGCGAAGCATCCGAGGAAACGCTTGCCGCTTTGTTGCGTGCGGCGGAGGAATCGATCGCGGCGACGGACGCCCGCACGGTGGAGGCCATCCAGGACATCGTGGAGCGCAGCCTTATGGAGCAGGGCTATTTCGACGAGGCGAAGGCCTACATCCTGTATCGCCACCGCCGGGCAGAATTGCGAACCGTCCGTGCCGATATCGTCGCCACCGCCGTGGCTTCGTGCGATATCCTCTCGTGCGGCCGCGAGCCGTCCGACGCCTCCTTCCTCGACGCCTGTCTCGCGTGCATTCAGGAAGATTTCCCGGACGAGCCGTATGCACTCTCGGCGCTTTCCGCCAAATTCAAGAGCTTTATCAAAGCCGACATGTCCATTGACGAGCGCCTTGAATCCTTGACGCGTGCCGCGGTTGAGCTTACTACGCAAGAAGCTCCGAAATGGGAATTTATCGCCGCACGTATCCTGCTGTTTTCTTTCCGACGCACGCTCGCGCTCAATTGCGCTTCTCGTGGAATTGAAACGTTTTACGACAAGATTCTTTGGCTCACCGACCAAGACCTCTACGGCGCGTATATCTTGCAGCATTATACGCGCGCCGAAATCGAGGAGGCGGAAGGGTTCTTGAGGCCCGAGCGCGACGAGCTGTTCACCTACTCTGGTCTCGACCTGCTTCTGAAGCGTTACGTGATCACGACGCGACAGCATGTGGCGATAGAAAGCCCGCAAGAGATGTTTCTGGGAATTGCCCTCCATCTCGCCATGGAGGAGAAAAACGATCGCATGGGCTGGGTGCGAAAGTTCTACGACATGCTTTCCAAACTCGAAGTCACCATGGCAACTCCCACTATGTCTAACGCTCGCAAACCCCATCATCAGCTTTCCAGTTGTTTCATCGATACCGTACCTGACAGCCTTGATGGCATCTATCGCAGCATCGACAATTTTGCCCAGGTGAGCAAATTCGGTGGCGGCATGGGCATGTATCTCGGCAAGGTGCGCGCAACGGGCGGCATGATTCGCGGCTTCGAAGGAGCGGCGGGCGGCGTCATTCGGTGGATTCGCATTATCAACGACACGGCGGTCGCGGTCGATCAGCTTGGCATGCGTGCCGGTGCGGCGGCGGTCTATCTCGATGCGTGGCATAAGGACCTTCCCGAATTCTTGCAGCTTCGTACCAACAACGGCGACGATCGCATGAAGGCTCATGACGTGTTTCCCGCCGTCTGCTACCCAGATCTTTTCTGGCGTCTTGCCGGCGAAGATATGGGGCAGGAGTGGCATCTCATGTGCCCGCATGACATCTTGACCGTCAAAGGATATGCTCTAGAAGACTATTTCGGCGACGAATGGGAGAAGCGTTACTTCGACTGCGTGGCCGACCCGCGCATTCCTAAGCGCACGATGGTCATTCGAGATATCGTGCGTCTCGTTCTGAAGAGCGCCGTGGAGACGGGCACGCCGTTCACGTTCAATCGCGATATCGTTAACAGGGCGAACCCGAATCCTCATGAGGGCATTATCTATTGCAGCAATCTGTGCACCGAAATCGCGCAGAATATGGCACCTGTTGAAAGCGTGTCGGTGGAGACGAAGACCAAGGACGGAGATACCGTGGTGGTGACCACCACGCGTCCGGGTGATTTCGTCGTGTGCAACCTTGCGAGCCTTTCGCTCGGACGTCTTCCGGTGGAAAGCGAAGAGGCTATGCGCGACGTGGTGAGCACGGCGGTGCGCGCGCTCGATAACGTCATCGACTTGAATTTCTATGCGCTCGAATATGCGCGCATCACGAACAAGCGTTATCGCTCCATCGGCCTGGGCGTTTCGGGGTATCACCACATGCTTGCCAAACGCGGCATTCGCTGGGAGTCCGACGAGCACCTTGCGTTCGCCGACGAAGTGTTCGAGCGCATTAACCGCTGCGCCGTGGATGCTTCGGCTCGCCTTGCGGAAGAAAAGGGGTCCTACGAGGTCTTCGAGGGGAGCGATTGGCAGACGGGGGCGTATTTCGACAAGCGCGACTACGACGGCTCCGCATGGGGTCTCGTGCGCGAGAGGGCTGCACGCGGCATGCGCAATGCGTATCTGATGGCGGTGGCGCCTACGTCTTCTACCAGCATTCTTGCCGGCACCACGCCGGGGGTTGACCCGATCATGCGCAGATTCTTCCTGGAGGAGAAGAAAGGCGGCATGCTGCCGCGCGTTGCGCCCGAGCTGTCCATGGAAACGTATTGGTTCTATAAGCCCGCGCACTACATCGACCAGACGTGGAGCGTGCGCGCTTCGGGTGTTCGCCAGCGCCATGTCGATCAGGCGCAGTCGATGAACCTCTACATCACAAACGACTACACCATGCGCCAGGTTTTCAACCTGTACCATGAAGCGTGGAAGGCGGGCGTGAAGACGGTGTATTACGTACGAAGCAAGTCCCTCGAAGTAGAAGAATGCGAAAGCTGCGCCTCCTAGGTTGCGGCGGCCTAAGAGATTTAATATTGCCCCGCGCCCTTCTTGAGGAGAAAGGAAATTGCCCATGACTATAGAGCAGAACGAATCGTTGACGAAGAAGCCCCTGTTCAATCCCCAGGGCGACCTCGACGTGCGCGACCGTCGCATGATCGGCGGCAACACCACCAATCTCAACGACTTCAACAATATGAAATACCTCTGGGTTTCTGATTGGTATCGTCAGGCCATGAACAACTTCTGGATTCCCGAGGAAATCAACCTGGGTCAGGATGTGAAAGACTATCCGCATCTTGACGCGGCCGAACGTGCGGCTTACGACAAGATACTCTCGTTTTTGGTGTTTCTTGACTCCATCCAGTCGGCGAACCTGCCGGCTATCGGCGAATACATCACGGCGAACGAGGTGAATCTCTGCCTGAATATTCAGACGTTCCAGGAATGCGTGCATTCGCAGAGCTATAGCTACATGCTCGACACCATCTGTTCGCCAGAGCAGCGCAACGAAATTCTGTACCAGTGGCGCACCGATGAAAGGTTGCTTGCGCGCAATACGTTCATCGGCGACCTGTATAACGAATTCCAACGCGATAAGCACCCGTTCACGCTGCTCAAGGTCATGATGGCGAATTTCATTCTGGAGGGCGTGTACTTCTATTCCGGGTTCATGTTCTTCTACAACCTTGCGCGCAACGGCAAAATGCCCGGTTCTGCCCAGGAAATCCGCTACATCAACCGCGATGAGAATACGCATTTGTGGCTGTTCCGCAACATCATTCTGGAATTGCAGAAGGAAGAGCCGGGGCTGTTCACGGATGAAAACGTGGCAGAATTGCGTGCCATGCTCGAAGAGGGCGTACGCCAGGAGATTGCCTGGGGCCACTACGTCATAGGCGATGATGTTTCCGGCCTCACGCGCGAAATGATTACCGACTACATTCGCTACCTGGGCAACCAGCGTTGGATGAGCCTTGGTTTCGAGCCGCTTTTTGCGGACAACGTCGAAGAGCCCGAGAACATGCGCTGGGTGTCGCAGTATTCCAACGCGAATATGGTGAAGACCGACTTCTTCGAGGCGAAGTCCACAGCCTATGCCAAATCAACCGCATTGGTGGACGACCTGTAGGACTTAAGAGGTACCAGTTTTGGGCATGCGCCAGCAGTGAGCGAAGGCGTTGGCGAGCAAGGGTTATTTGCCTGCCGACGCTATTTGCCGATATCTTCGATTCTGGTAAGCGAGGGAGAGCTGAAATAACGCAGCTCTCCCTCGCGGTGCGTAGCCCAGAATACGGTCTTGCCGGCAAGGAGCGGCACGATTGCGGTCATGACGCGCTGCTCGGTCTTTTCGTCGAGTCCTTTGAGCGGTTCGTCGAAGAAAAACACGTCTGCATCGGCGAGCACGGCGCGCGCCAGGGCGACGCGGCGTTTCATGCCGCCTGAAAGCTCATGGATGGGGCGGGTTAGGGTTTCATCCATGCCCATGGCGCGAAGTAAGTTTTCGCAGCGTTGAAGGAAGCGCTGTTTGTCTTGTCCCTTTAATCCGGTGTGAGGCATGCGGATGTTGACGGCAACGCTGAGATTCTCGCACAGGCGGTCTTCCTGGAACACGGCGCTTCGCTTCAGGCCGCTCATGCCCTCGATATGGCCAGCATCGGGCTTCTCGATCCCTGCTAGTAAGCGCATAAGCGTGGTTTTCCCGCTGCCCGACGCACCCATGAGCGCATGGACGCGTCCGTGTTCGAAAGAGATATGCACGTCGTCGAATACGTTCAGCGCTCCGAAATTCTTGCACACGTGAGAAAGAGTCACAAAGCGGGGTCTGTCGGGCTCTTTTTCCTTGAGACAAGGATTGTGTTCGTTCACGATGGCTCCTTTGCTTCGGGCCTGAAAGCCCGTGGTCAAGCGTTGTTCGGGCGGCGGGTCTTCGGGCTGGCGTCCGAATGCCTCGGCGACTAGAGCGCCCGTTCTATCTTGTCTATGACGGCTGCAACGAGTTTAGAGAAAAGCGTTTCCCCCAAAATGCTGATGCAGATGATCACGAGCGTCCATGCGAATAGGTCGGATGTCGCCAGATAGACTTTGGCTTCGTAGAGGTGTTCGCCTATCGACATGGCGGGGAGGCCGATTACCTCAGCGGCTATGCCCGCTTTCCAGCACATTCCCAGAGAAAGCGAGCAGGCAGCTTGGAAATAGGGCAGGACTTGGGAAGCGTAGATGAAGCGAAGGCGGTTGAAGGGGCCGATGTCGAATACGTCTGCCATTTCGAGCAGGTTGCGGTCGGTCTGCTCGATGCCTTCGAGCATTGTGGTGTAGACGATGGGAAACGCCATGAGAAATGAGATTGCGACCGACAAATGCTCTGATGACACCCAAATCAAAATCAGAATGACGAAGGATGCCACGGGAACTGATTTGATCGCGGCCACAAGGGGCGCAAGCAGGTGGCGCATGAAGGGGAGGCGAGCCGAGGCGGCGGCCAAGACGATGCCCGCCGCAAGAGCCGAGGCGAATCCTGTTGCTATGCGGGAAAGGGACAGTCCTACCGAAATCCAGAATTCTACGTTGCCTGCCAGTTCAATCAGGCGCCTTCCCGCGTCGAAGGGGGACACGAGAAGGATGTCGTGTCCGATCGCGATGCTTGCCATATGCCATACGAGCAGCCAGAATATCAGGGGCCAGAATCGTTGCGCCCATGTTTTCAGGCGTCGATCGAGCTTTGTTGCGCTCATGTCCCTCCTATTTGATTCGCCTGATGCTTCGCGATAATACTAACCCCGATGCCGGTGTTTCGACGTGCGGCAAAGCCGCTTTTACTCGTTGAGAAAGCGGCTTTGGGTCCGAGCGCCGTTAGGATGCGTAATAGAAATCGTCACCCGGCAAGGTTCCTCCGACGGATTTGGGATTCTGCTCGAAGAGCACCTCAAGGTAGCCGGAAAGGGCGTTTTTCATTTCGTCACCTTCCATGCAGACGATGTTGCACGCGGGAATGGCTTTTTGAGCCACAGCGGCGGGAACGATATCGTAGGTGTCGATCAGCTCGGCTGCAGCCTCGATGTCCTCGTTGACAAATGCGACGGATTCACGGTAGTGCTTCATGAATGCTTCGACGGCTTCGGGGTGCTCGTCAACAAAATCAGCGCGTGCGACCACGACGCCGGTAATGAGCGAACTTGCGTCGGCATCGCTTTGGAGAGCGTTCCATTCTTCCGTTAGATCGAGGGCTGTACGGATTGAATCGTCTTTCATCTGAGCGGTTGTTACAAAAGGCTGAGGCAAAAGGGCGATTGCTTGAGAATCTTTCGTCATGGCGGCTACGCATTCGGCGTGTTCGCTCTTCCATTCTATCGTCACGTCGCGACCAGGGGTAAGCCCGTTTCCTTCCAGGATGTAATTAAGGGCGTATTCGGGGGTCGATCCTTTGCCGCTGGCATAGATAGTCTTTCCCGCCAAGTCAGCGACGCTCTGAATTGATCCGTTGCTATCGCATATATACAGTACGCCGAGAGTGTTGACGGCAAGTACGCGCACGGCTCCGTCGGTGTTGTTGTAGAGAACGGAGGCCAGGTTTGCGGGAACGCAGGCAATGTCTAGCGATCCTTGCGCGATTTGGGGCGTCAACTCATCGGGGGAAGCTGCAATCTGGAAAGAATAGTCGTTGTCGGAGACGGTGCCGGCTTCGGCTTCGTCCATGAACTTGACCAGGCCCATGGCGGTGGGTCCCTTCAAAGCCGCGGCGCGAACATCCATAGGCTGCTGCGAAGAGACCTGTTGTTCTTCTGGTTCGTTGTTCGGCTCCTGACTGTGCGTCGAACATCCGCCCAAAGCGACGAGGACGCAGAAGAGCGCCGCGGCGCAGGCAAGCGTGATTTTTCTCATGAGACGGCTCCTTTCGGGGTGCGTATATGAGGAGGTGATTCGTGCAAGAGAATTAAATGCGAAGAATATCATGCTTGCTGTTAGCGATTGTTGCCCCTCTGTAACATATGCCGCATCGGTGCCGATAGCATGCCGTATGGGCAACGCTTGGGCTTCGACGGGAGGTTTTGCAAGGGCGGGGGAGTATAATCCAGGCGTTATCGGGCGGCACAGGCCGCATCATCCTGACGAAGAAAGCTGAGCCTTTTGAAACCAAGCATTCAGAAACTCCTCGTCGGCTTCGTTATCGTTATCGTGCTGGCATTCATTCTTTTACGTGGCGACCAGCTTGTCGAACTGGTGGAGACCATGAAGAAAGGGGCGGTCATCCCCTTGGTTTTGGCCGTGCTGACGCAGCTTGGAAAGTACTATGCGCAAAGCTGGGCGTATCATTTCACGTTCGCGTCGGTCAACGAGAAGATGGGTCCAAAGGAAACGCTTCCGCTGGTGTTCGGCACGTTTTTCATGAATACCATTGCGCCGTCGTTGAACATGGCGGGCGCGACGCTTGTGGTCGACGATGCTCGGCGCCGCGGCATTCCCGGAGGCAAGGCGACATCAGCTGCGTTGTTGATGCAGATGACCATCGAATCGGGCTTCATGACCATCATGGTCGTCGGCTTCATTATCTTGCAGGTTACGGGCAATTTGAGTCCTGCATGGTTTTTGACCGGGCTTGTGGTGGTGGTCATGGTCGGCTTCATGGGCGGCATTATGTTCATCGGCCGCAAAAGCCCCAAGATGCTCGTGGGCCTGCTGCATCCGGTGGAGCGTCTGGTAAACCGTATTCTGAAGAAGTTCAACAAGAATCCGCTCGATCCTTGGGCGGAGAAAGCGGTTGCATCGTTTGGCGACGCGGCGGGCACCATTGCGGCCAATCCGAAAACAGCGGCGAAGGCCTTCGGCTGCTCCATTGCCGCAAGCACGTGCGAACTTGCGGCGTTTTGCCTGGTGGGCGTTGCGTTCAATATCACGAATCCCGAAGCGCTGATATGCGGCTACGTTATTGCTACGCTGCTTGCCATGATCTCTCCTGTGCCTCAGGGCGTCGGGTTCGTGGAGGCGGGCGTCATGGTGCTGTTCAGCGCGTACGACATCAATTCGGCGGCGGGCATGGCGAGCGTGCTGGTGTATAGAGGCCTAGTGTTCTGGATGCCGTTCTTGATCGGCGCTGTGCTCATTCAGCGCACGAAGACGTTTAAGCGCGACGGCGGCAAGAAGGGTAAGCCCGCAAAGAAAGCCGTCCTTCCGGCCGCTTTGAATGACAATGCGGTCGTTGGCGAAGAGCCTGACGAGGTGGCTTTCGTTGCCGAAGCCAGTGAAGGTTTTGCGCAGAACCAAGGCGATGCGTGCGCGGCCGACGTCGATGAATTCGACGGAAAGAAGGATGCCAAAGGCTTTCCGGACGCAAAGGGGAGCGCTTCTTCCAAGGAAGGCGTTCCTGACGGTGGTACCGAAGTTGCTTCCTAAAGAGGCTCGTTCGGTGCATGCTGCAGCGAATTGCGAACGTATTATTGCATGTCAAAGGCGGTTTTTCGAGGAAGGAAGCCGCTTTTTTTGTTTCGGGAATGATTGAAACATCTTAGCATGAGAGGACTCTCGGAGAATACCTCGAATTGTTGCTCAACAAAAGCAAGAAAATCGTTTGTATGATTCTTTCATCGACGTTAAGAAGGGAGCATATAAATGGGGTTTTCTGTCAAAGCCAAGGCAACGACATTGTTTTGCGCGTTGTTTTTGTTGGGCGTCCTGTCCATGCTTTTGGTCGGCTGCGCTGACAAGAAAAGCGAAGCTGGCGACTTGATGGCCGAAGGGTCGTATCAAGAGGCTCTCGAAATATATGCGAGCCTTGAACAAGATGAAGAAGTGGCAAAAGCCATGAGCGAATGTCGTTACTTTCTTTTTCTCGATTACCTGAAGCAGGAGGGAGGGGCTACGTATAGCGCTCCCGATAAAAGCTATACGGTTGCGGTTGGAAAATCTGGCGAGAGCGGATTGCAGTGCACGTACAGTCTCGCGACGGAAGATAGCATATACGCAAGCATGGGGCAAACGCTTGTTGTAGCCATTACATACGGGAAGAGCGACGCGACGCTCAACGCGTCTGCGCAGATGAACATACTCAATGGCAAGACGCAGGAGAAAGCGACGGGAAAGCTGAATCTTCTTGAGTATGTGGAGGGCGACGAAATCGAATGGGACTCGGTATCGAGCGAAACCATCGATATACATGGCAACCCAAACACGACGGACCCTACTTTATTGGCGAGCAACGCCGAGATGATTAAGAGGACCGTATGCGGCCTGGAAAGTGTTGCGAAGAAGAGCGGCACGGAAGTGACGATGGCCGATCTTGGGTTTGCGAATCTTTAGCGAGTAGAAGAGGGGGTACATTATGGGGGATCCCAACGAGCGAGAAGCGACTCCTTGCGAGGATTCGTTTGACGAATGTCCTGATTGCACCGATGCGGTTCAGCTGAATGAAGGAGAGGGTTCTGAAACCAATTCAACGGAGCTGTCTCTCGAGAATTCTATTGACAACAAGGATGATGCGGGGGAGAGCAAACGGTCCAATTCTTCTACAAGCGATGAAGCGATTGAAAAAAAGATTCCCCGCAAATTCATCGGAATAGCTGCTGCGACCGTTGTGCTTGCTGTTGCTGGCATCGTGGCCATTACGGTTGCTGTTCCGTCAATGAAATATGCCGATGCGAAGCAGCTCATGAAAGAGGGAGACTATTCCAAGGCCATTGAACTTTTCGGGGAATCGAAAAAAGACGATTTCGAGAAATACATCGCATACTGCAATGGGATGATTCAGCTGCAATCGAACGAATACCTCACCCAAAAAGATGCGGTGGAGTCGTTTGAGAAATCATCTGGCATAGAGGATTCTGATCAAAGAATGAAAGAGGCGTATTACCGTCTTGGAACGAATCGCCTTGAAGCGGCCGACGTCAGTGCGGCGTCGGATTACTTCTCCAAGGCTGACGGTTACGAGGATTCTGCCGCAAAGAAAGAGTACTGCAATAATGCGGAGCAATTGATGAAGGCGGAGAAAGAGTACGATGACGGCAATCTCGGCAGTGCTCAGAAAGCTTTCGGTAATCTTCCTTCCGATTTTGAATATGAAGGTATTTCGGTCGCCTCGCGTCTTGAGGCCTTGTCCAACAATCAATCGCTGGTTGATTTGTGCGGAACATGGAAATCATCCTCGAGTTCTGCCACGACCAAGCAGATTTGGGTAGCTGGCGATGGAAGGTATGAATATTGGGACTGGGATGATTTTGGCGCGCAATCGATGCACGTGAAGTGCACCATCAATGATGACGGAACTCTAACCGTTTTCGGCGATGCCTCGTATAGCTATCCTGTCAATTTCTCCTCGATTTCTGCTGCGTTGCGCACCAGCTCTGATTCTATTGATTTTTCTCAGACAGGGTCGTCCGTCCCTGAGGTTCTCTACGATGACGGGGAGTCAAAGCTTACGTTTGATGGCTCCGCGTTCCATTTGTCATACTATAAGTATGCAGACAATGAGAGCATTTACTTTGCATACGAATACTCGAGTGAGTTCGTGTTCGACAGCAAGATTTGATTGTCTTCTGGGGGATATTCGTCGAAAAAAGCCGCTAGATGCGGCTTTTTTCGACGAATTCATTAGTCAATTCTTTCAATTTCCTGAGTATTGCGGATGCATTTGTTGCGCAACAAATTAGGGGAAGCCTGGATATAATGGAGAAGCAACTCTTTTCAAGGGTGTTTTTTCGCGTTCTTTATCTTAGAAAGGAGCAGGTCGTCGTGCGTTTTTTCCATCAAAAAGGCCTGCTTGCCCGCCGTTCGTACCGAGCCTCTCTTCCGCCAACGCTTATGGGTCTCGCAACTTTTTCGCTCGTGCTCGTGCTTTTCGGGGGCGTAGTGTATGCCGCTGCCGTTCCTGCCCTCATCGTTCAAAACCCCGTTATTCAGTCGGTGGTCGAATCCGTGACGGCTTCGCGTGATGAAAGCGCGGATGCGGCGGATTCCTCATCGCAATCTTCCGGGTCAAAATCTTTCTCTTCGGGTCCTGTTGCATCATCGAACTCGGGGGGCGTATCGTTTCCCGGCGTCTCGCCCTTGGCTGCTTCTTCAGACAATCCTGATATATCGTCAGATTCTTCGAACGAAGAAGAATCCTCTTCCACTGAAGAGCCTCAGGACAATTCAGAATCGGGGGATGGTGGCTCCCAGAATCCCGTTCCACCCTCTGACGGGGGATCGGATGGCGGAAATTCTCAGCCGCCTGTACAGCCTGGTCCCGACGCCGATGAGGACGCGTCGTTTCGGGATGTGCTTGTTGGGTATTACAACAATTTAGCTCCCCATGCCCAAACGGTGTCGAATCTTTATGCGCAGTTCAACAGCAACTGTCTTTCTACTGATTCCGACCTTCGCATGAGCTGCTTCTCCGAAGTCAATACGGAGTTCAACGCTTTGATGGCCTTGGGCATCGAGGTTCAGAACCTTGCTGTTCCCAACGGGTCGGCTTATGCGCAGAAATACGAAGGCATCAACACGCTGTATTCCGATCTTACTTCGGCAACGGCCGTCTTAAGGCGCGCTTGGATCATCAATGTAAGCATGGAGAACCCTTCTGAACATCAGGCGGACTTCATGGCTCCAATTCTTGAAAACACCGGCCCAGACGGCAAAATCATTCCCTTGTCCGATTTTGAACAGCGTTATCCAGGAGCACGGCCGTGATGTATGAGCTTCCCGACGAATCTCCCTATTACGACATAGCATCCTACGATTCTTGCAAAGAAGCGGCGGAACGAAACGCTCATGTACGTTTCGTTCGCCTCGAACGCTTCGAAGCCTCTTTCGTGCTTGCCGAATCGGAGCGAGACGCTTATGTCCGCCGTTTTACGACGCTTCTTTTGGACGAATCAAGCGTACGCTACGGCGGCCTTGGATGCGTAGTGCGTGCGAAGAGCGCATGCGGGGAGGTTCTTGCCGTCAAGCGGCTTTTGTCGCAGACGGAAAGCTCCCAGGAAACGCCCTGTGCTTTGTCCGAAGAACAGCGCCAGGCCGCTTTTCGAAGGGAGTACGAACTCCATCGTACGGTGCATTCCTTGAAGGGATTTCCCCGTTTGTACGGATGGGGCTATATCGAAGGGGCTCCCGCCATCGTGATGGAATGGATAGAAGGGGAGCCGTTGGCGCACGTGCGTCGTCGCTTTGCCGTGGATGATGCGGGGCGAATGTCCCCTTTGACCGTGGCGAGAATCGGCCGCGATATGTTCGATGTGCTTGCGAGGCTCGATTTTGTCGAAGGGGGATTGGCTCATCGCGATGTTTCTCCTTCCAACATTATAGTGCGTACGTCTTGTTTGGACGTTTCCGACCAGATTGACGAAGGCGTCTTCGATCTCTGTCTGCTGGATTTTGGGTCTGCGGCAGCGGGGGACGACGCGGATGTGGTTGCCGGCTCGAACACGACGGTTGATTATGCCGCCCCTGAACTGCTCGATGGCTCGAAAAGTGCGAAAGTGCGTCGTTCGCCCGCCGTCGATGTCTATGCTGCGGCAAGCGTTCTCTACGAGCTGCTCTATGCGTGTCTGCCTTTTGAGTGTTTCGAAGACGAATTGAGTATCGGCGAGGTGAAGCGAACCAGAAGGCCCGTATTCGGGGCGTCGGCGCATCGTGTTGCGGAGGACGTTTCGGTGGTTCTCGCTCGCGAGCCCGAGATAGCCGTTGCTGTCGGGATGGAATCTTCGCAGATGTCCGTTCGTCCCCATGCGGAGGACGTACGTACGGCGCTTTCTTCGATCGATGCGCAATTGGAGGCCGTCATCGAAGCGTGCCTGTCGGTCGATCCAAAAGACCGGCCTTGCCCAGCGGCTGCGCGCGATGCATGTGGCGCATTTGCGTTTCGTTACGCAGGAAACATCAGACACGCTTTGCGCGGTGAGCCGCTCGATTCTTGTGTTTCGGGCGGGCCTGCAAGTGGTTTCGCGGGATCTCCGCTTCGCATTCGCAACCTGCTTCGTTCTGTAGGAAAGGCGGCTTCGGCGGCGGTGTGGTCGGTTTCGGTCGTGGCCACGGGCCTGCTTGTTCACGGCGTAGATGCTTCATGGGCGCTGGGGCCCTGTTCGTGGTCCGGCTCGTTGAACGGGTGTGCGGTGTCTGCCGCGCTTGCCGTTCCTGCGCTGGCTGGGTTTGCGATTCGCGGAAAGCGGTCGCACACGCTGCGCGGGTTTCTGTCCGGAAGCGTCGCCCTGCTATCGATGGCGTGCTTGGTCTTCTTGCTTGGGTCGATGCTCGAGCTTCCTTCGGATGAGGTCTTTCGCGGTCTTGCTGCGGCGCTTTTCGCCGTTGTGGCGGCGGGATGGTGTCCGCTGGTGCTAGATTATGCGTTGGCCGTGCTTCCTTTTCGGCCCCGCAAGGCGCTTCCGGCGAGCCGTGGGGAGGCATCCGTCCACGCGCTTGATGAGGCGTCGGGCGACGACGATGCGCTCTCGCTACAAGGCGGTGTTTTGGCGGATAATAAGGCTGCAACGGGTCTTTTGCCCGAAAAGAGTGATTGCGGAAAGGAGGTGCGCGATGGTGACGAATGATAAAACGCCTTGCGCCGTGCTGTTTGAAACCTTGAAAAAACATGGTGGCATCAGCAATAAGGAGCTTGCTTCCCTCGTTCTTTCAGGGAGGCCCCTTTCCGACGGGCGCAGTCCCGTGAGTCGTGTAGGCGATCGCACATGGGTCTCGCGCTTCATCGTGCATGCTCCTATAGGCTCTTTGCAGGAGCGTTATTTCTGCGACTTCGGGGTAAGCGCGCTACGTATTGTGGCCCGTTTGAAATCTCGCGAAGGGCGTGCGCTTTCGAGTGAGGATGTGTTTGATTTGGTGGCCGGAGAGCCAGGTCGTTCGATGCAGGACGTGCTCGTTGCTTGCCACCAGGATGTGACGGTCTATCGAAACATGCTCGACCGTCTTTCCGAGAAAAGCGGATACACCGTTGATGAACGGTCGGAAATCGCCATGGTTTTGTTCGTGTCGGCAGGTTGTTCGGGAAATGTTCGCAAGGCGATCGAATGCACGCTGGATTTCTCTCAGTCCGCCTACGGTCGTCGTCCTGTGACTTCGCCCATGGCCTCGTCTGATTCCGCAGCTGACTCTTCGCAGGTTCCCGCTCTCTCCCTCGGGCTCCTTCGCGTTGTAGACGGCTATGTCGTGGGGGCTCCATATTGGCTTGATTCGTCTGTGGGCGCAGTGGAGATAGGAGCGCTTGCTAGCGAAGAGCATTCCATAAGCAGTGTAGGTTCCGATGTTTCTGCTCTCCATATGCGCATATGGAGAGACGAAGAGGGCTTCTGGTTCGCCGAAGGACTTGGGTCAAGCAATGGAACGGTGCTGGTGAACGGAGCAAGCGGCGAGTCCGTGGTCGTGGAGCCTCCGCATGCGGAGCGGGAGGGCTTCGTGTCGAAGCCCGTTGCTGTTCGTCCTGGGGATGAACTTATTTTGGCTAAAAGTACGAAGTTTCTTGTCATAGAAGGCGTTCCCGAGCCGTAAACGCTATGTTTCGGGCCGCTTGATTGTGCATTCTGGTTGAAGATGCCGGGCAGCATCCAATGCGGAACCCGTAATAGTGTAATATCGAACAGACGTTTGGTATTTATATTTGAAACGCCGCGCAGCCGGCGTTTTTTAGCATTGCGGGAAGTCGATGCAGCTTTTCCCGCTAGGACGGGAAGGATGCACGGTGCGCGCTGATGCTCGGGTAATACTCGGAATCGATCCCGGCCTTGCTCATACGGGGTGGGGCGTGATCGAGCAACGCGGTTCTCGCCTCTCCTGTCTTGCATATGGCTGCATAACCACCACGCCTCGTACAGAGCTTTCCCAGCGTCTTGCCAAGATCTGCGAGCAGATTGACGCGGTTTCTCAGCGTTTCGAGCCTTCGTGCGTAGGCATCGAAACGGTGTGGTTCGGCCAGAATGTCACCGCAGCGTTCGATACTGGGCAGGCGCGAGGCGCGGCCTTGGTGGCATGCGCCCAACACGGGCTTTCTGTGGGCGAGTTCACGCCGCGGCAGATAAAGCTTGCCGTGGTGGGCGAGGGCACAGCGGAAAAGGAACAGGTACAGTATATGGTTCGTCAGATCCTCGGGCTAGAGGACCTCCCTCGTCCCGACCATGCGGCCGACGCGCTTGCGGCGGCCATCTGCTACGTCACGCACGGTCCTGTATGCAAGGAGGAAAAGCTGTGATTGCGTTTTTGAAGGGAACAATGGCGGGCCGCACGTCGAGTCACGCGTTCATCAACGTGAACGGCGTCGGATTTTCCGTAGGCATGCCGGCAACGGATTTGTCGCGCCTTCCCGATCGGGGCTCCGAGGTCATGGTGTATACGCACCTGTCTGTACGCGAAGATGCTATGGCGTTGTACGGGTTCTTGTCGCAAGAGGCGCATGCGCTTTTTCTGCGTCTGATTGGCGTATCAGGCGTCGGGCCGAAGGTGGCGCTTGCCGCGCTTTCCACGTTTAAGCCCGAGGAGCTTGTTTCCGCCATTCAATCTCAGGACGTAAAGGCCGTATCGAACATTCCCGGCGTCGGGAAGAAAACGGCGCAGCGTCTCATCCTGGAGCTTAAGGGCACATTGGCCGAAGAAGCGGAAGGCAATCTGTTCAGCGCGCAGGTCGCGGAGGCTTCCGCGCGTTTGCAGGACGCTCGAGACGCCTTGCTTTCAATGGGCTTCTCTTCGGCAGAGGCCGACCTTGCCTTGAAAGATGCTCCCGAATCGGCCGACACGGAAGGGGCGCTTTTGCAGTATGCTCTTAAAAGGCTGGGTTCTGTCTAGGCGGCCGTTTGGTAAGCTTTTTTCGCTGCGACCTTCCGGAGTTTGCCGGTTTAAGGCGCGGCAAGGGCATACGCCGATTCGATTGCAAAGGAAAGTATGAGTAACGGCATCGAAATAGAAGGAATGGTGTTCGACGCAGGGGCGCAAACTGCGCGTACTGCCACAGATCGCATGGTTGCCCCCGAATTGATCGAGGACGACCTTGCCCTCGATCGTTCCCTGAGGCCGAAGCGCCTGGACGATTATCTTGGTCAGACGCGCGTGAAAGAGAGCCTGTCTATTCTCATCCAGGCTGCAAGGCAACGCGGCGAATGCATGGACCATGTTTTGTTCAGCGGCCCTCCGGGGCTGGGCAAGACCACGCTTGCGACGGTGGTTGCCAACGAACTTGGGGCCAATATCCGCACAACAAGCGGGCCCGCCATCGCTCGTCCGGGAGACCTTGCCGCCATTCTCACCAATCTCGAAGAAGGCGATGTTTTATTCATCGATGAAATCCACCGCCTGAACCGTCAGGTCGAAGAAGTTCTCTATCCCGCGCTGGAAGATTACGTGCTCGATATCGTGGTCGGGAAAGGCCCGGCGGCGCGCAGCATTCGTTTGGACCTCCCTAAATTCACGCTGGTGGGCGCCACCACGCGTACGGGCTTGCTGACAGGGCCTTTGCGCGATCGCTTCGGCATTGTGTTTCGCCTTGATTACTACACCCCCGAAGAGCTCTCCGATATTGTGAAGCGCTCTTCGGGCATTTTGGACGTCAGCATAGATGAAGAGGGCGCCTTGGAAATCGCACGCCGCAGCCGGGGTACGCCGCGTTTGGCGAACAGGCTGCTCAAGCGTGTGCGCGACTGGGCCCAGGTTCGCGGGTCTGGGTCTATCGACGAAGATACAGCAGCTCAGGCGCTGAGCTTTTTCGAGGTCGATTCCCTGGGCCTGGATTCCCTTGACAATAAAATCCTCGAGCTTTTATGCGTTTCGTTCGGCGGGCGTCCGGTCGGGCTTTCCACGCTTTCTTCGGCGCTTGCCGAAGATCCCGATACCGTCGAGGATGTGTACGAACCGTATCTTATTCAGCAGGGCCTGATTATGCGTACGCCTAAGGGCCGCCAGGCAACCGATCGGGCTTTCGAACATATGGGGGTGAATCGTCCGTAATGCTGCAGCAAGACTATCTCATGCGTTTGTTCTTGCAGTTCGCCGAAGGAATACGGCGAAGCATGGACTATGGCAAGCACGACCCCAACGAGGCGTCGGAATCTCTCGAAGATGCGATTTCCCGCGCGCTTGATATGGACGCCGACGTCATACTCGGCCTCGAGGCGGAAAGCTTCGCTTCGATCGTGCATATTTCGGGGACGGATTCTCGCGTGGTCGAGTACGTCGTTCGAAGCCTTGCGCTGGAAGCCTTCTATCTTGAACAGGCGGGGCGTACGGGCAGATCTGATTTGCGGTACGCGCAGGCGTGCGCGTTGGCGAGGGCGTACGGCGTCGAAGAGCCGGAGCGCAACAAAGTTTTTACCGAGGAAGAACTTGCGGGCATGCTTGAGGAAGACGGCGTGGTCGAATCCTCTTCGCGGTAGGAGATCGGCCGCTTCGTCCAAAGTGTTTCCGTGGGTTTTTTCAACAAAGTGGGTAAAAAAGAGGATGATTTTGCTTGCGGCGGTTGTCTGCGGTCAAAAGGTGGTAGGCTGTATTCATATCGCTTATGGCGATATATTATGTGGGATCCCATTGGGGAAATGGGATGAGTTACCTGGTTTGAAACTAGGGTGTCAACTTCTCCGTATGGGGAAGGGAAAGAGGCCAAGATGGCTGAAGGAACTGTCAAGTGGTTCAACGCTGAGAAGGGTTACGGATTCATTTCTCAGGAAGACGGGGAAGATTTGTTCGTGCATTTCTCGGAAATCAAGATGGACGGATACAAGACGCTCGATGAGGGCGCACGTGTCTCCTTCGAGGTGACCGAGGGTCAGAACGGCAAGAAGCAGGCGAGCAACGTCGTGAAGCTTTAACCGTTCGCAGGAATAGATCGTTCGCTTCGGCGAGCGAATTCACTTGAACGAATCGAAAGGGAGGCGAGAGCCTCCCTTTCGATTTTGTGCGACGAATGTCGAAACCATTCGAATTGTTTGTAAAGCGATTGTTTGGGGGTCTAATCGAACTTGCAGATGAACCCTTCGACGGCGGCGAGGCATTCGTCGGGATGCGTCGCGTTGGCGATATGCGGGGCGCCTTGGATAAGCGTCCATTCGCAGCCGGGGATAAGGTCGACGCCTTCTTTGATGGTGTAGGGCGTTCCTTCATCGTCGGTTCCGGAAAGCGCCATGCAGGGTACTTTGATGTTCTTCACGCCTTCGCGGATATCCCAGTCCTTCATTTTCCCGGTAACCACGAATTCGCTTGCGCCTTGCATGACCATGTAGCACTCTCCGACGCCGGCGAACGAATCGGTCACGAACTGGGGATAGTCCTTCTCGTAGAAGCCCACCACATGGCGCTTGTAATATTCGTCTGCGGCTGCTTTCGCTTCGGGCGTTTCGTAGTTGCCGGTGCGTTCCGCTTCAGCGAGGGCTTCCTGCATGTCCTGCGGCATGTATTGTAGAAGGCGGTTTGCCTCGTCGAGCCATGTCTGGATGCGGACTGGTGAGCTGTTGATGACGAAGGAATTCACGCCCGCGTCGTCTCTCATCATGCAGTACATGCCAAGCATGCCGCCCCAGGAATTGCCGAACAGGTGAATGTCGTCAAGGCCAAGCGCCTCTCGCACCGTGTAGAATTCGTTTGCCCACAAGTCATAGGTGTAGAAGTCGTCTTCCTGGTGGGGAATGGCCGATTTTCCGCAGCCGATCTGGTCGTAGAATACAACTTGGCGGTTTGCGCGATCGGCGAGCTTTGCATAGGTGAGCAGGTAGTTGTGGCAGTCTCCAGGTCCGCCGTGGAGCACGAGCAGCGGTTTTTTCGCGGGATCGGGATTGTCCGGAGTGACAATTTTGCAGTAGGTTTTGTACCCCAGGTAATCGACGTAGGTTTCTTTGATTTCAGACATAACTGCCTCCAATCTAGCGTGCCTGTATGCTTCGTCGCATTGCGCGACCGTATCCGAAAAAGTCCGAGCGCGCATTCGCCGCTTACGCGTCTTTTTGATTGGCCGCCTACTTCAGCGAGGGCAGATCCTCGCAGAAGCGAGCGAAATCCTCGAGCGATCCATGCTTGCATTGTGCGAGGTCAAGGCCGTCTTCTTCCTCTATTGCATGGTCGGTGACGAAATAGATGTCCGCGCCCGTCTTGGTGGCCGCTCCGTCTTCGCGCGTGTTATTGCCCACCATGAGCACGTCCGACGCGGCAACGCCCGCTCGGCGAAGGGCCTCCTCGTAATAGGCGGTATGCGGCTTGACGGAGGTTGCGGTTGCATAGTCGGTCACGAAGATGAAATCGTTGGGGTCAAGGCCGGCCCAGCGCAGGCGTGCATGGACGGCAGCAAGGGGGAACATGGGCATGGTCGTTACAGCCAGGGTGTAGCCTTTTTCCTTAAGCGTCGCGATGGCTTTCGCTGCCGCGGGATTGGGAGTCGCGAGTTTGGATATTTCGTTGAACGGCCCTGCGTAATACTCGTCGAAAAGCGCCTCCACCTCTTCGGCATTCGTGCCGGTGAGCTTCGAGAAGACGGGCCAGAACACGTCGTGGTTTGAGCGCGATCCGTCGTTTGCCGCCATGGCTTTCACGCCTTCGAACAAAGCGCCCATCACAGCGCGGCCGTCCATGCCGTGGTCGTGGGCGAATTCTCCCAAAGAGCGGGTGTAGGCCTTCATGAAGGCGCTTGTCTCGATGGGAAGAAGCGTGCCGTCCAGGTCGAAGAAGAGGGTGGTGTAGCTGCGTGCGGCCGGTTGCTGCGTATTGCTCATGCGTATCGTCCTTTTCTGAAGGATGAGGAATATGTCTGTCTGCATGGTAGTATAGTGCGGTTTTGAAGGAATGCGTGATTGCGCTGCGCATATGCACACGACGCATACGCGAGCACGGCGCATACGTCGCCATGCTCTTCTGGTCGAGGGTTCGACGCGCCGAAGAAAGGGGTCGTTATGAAGCTGCTGCTGCATGCATGCTGCGGGCCGTGCTCGCTCGAGCCGCTTCGCCTGCTGCTTGAGGCGGGGCACCAGATCACGATCGCCTATATGAATTCCAATATCCATCCTGCTTCCGAATACGATCATCGTTTGCGGACGATGCTCGATTTCGCGCAAAGTCAGGGGATAGAAGTCGTCGAGGGGCCATATGAGCCTCAAGCCTGGGCGAACGCCGCTGGCGTATTCGGCACCGATCCCGATGCCCGTCCCGACAGATGCCGCGCCTGCTATCGCCTTCGCTTGGAGGAGGCGGCGTCGTATGCGGCCGCCAACGGTTTTGAAGGGCTTGCTACCACGTTGACGGTGAGCCCGTATCAGTACATCGAGACGATTCACGAAGAGCTTGAAGCGGCATGCCGCAAAGTCGGGATTTCCCCGGTCTTTCAGGATTTTCGCGAGCAGTATCCCGAGGCGACGCGCAGGAGCAAGGCGCTGGGCATGTACCGTCAGAATTACTGCGGCTGCGCGTTTTCCAAAGTGGAGGCCGCCGAAGAGCGCGAGCAGCGCAAGGCGGAGCGTGCCGCTGCGAAGGCGAAGCGTGAAGAAGAACGTGCGCCCCAACGTGCGGCGGAGGCTGCGGCGCGTGCCGCGCGCAAGGCCGAGAAGGAAGCTTATAACGAGAAGCAACGACGCAAGCACGAGACCTTGCGGAAAATGAGAGAGCAGAATCATGAGAACTGACGATTTCGACTACGAACTGCCCGAGCGCTGCATAGCCCAAGCGCCGGCTCCTGTGCGCGATGCATGCAAGATGCTTGCCATGGATCGCAAGAGCGGGGCGATCGAAGACCGGATTTTCCGCGATATCTACGATTACCTCGAGCCGGGCGATGTGCTGGTGGCAAACAACACGCGTGTCATGCCGGCCAGGCTTTTGGGCGCGAAGCGCGGTACCGGCGGCGCCGCCGAGGTGTTTCTGCTGCGTGAGCGTTTCGATGTGGAGCCGAAGACCGGATCGTCCGCCGTTTGGGAGGTGCTCGTACGTCCCGGCAAGCGTTTGAAGCCGGGTAGCGGCGCCGTGGTCGATTTCTGCGACAAGGGCGGCCAGGTTGCCTTGTCTGCCGAGGTCATTGGCTGGGGAGCAGACGAAGGCAAGGGCGAGCGCCTTGTGCGCCTGACCACGCCGCTTGGTTCGCTTGACGACGCGCTTCATGCGGTTGGACACACACCGCTTCCTCCTTATATCAAGGGATACGCGGGCGATGAAGAAATGTACCAGACGGTATATTCCCACAATGAGAAAAGCGCGGCGGCTCCTACGGCCGGTCTGCACTTCACGCCTGAGCTGATCGAGCGTCTGCGGGAAAAGGGCGTTGAATGGCACACCGTCGAGCTTGAGGTGGGCTTGGATACGTTTCGCGTGGTCGACGAGGAAGATCCGGAGAAGCACACTATCCATACTGAGTTCTACACGGTTTCGCAAAGCGTGGTGGATGCATGCGATGCCGCCCATGCGCGCGGCAACCGCGTGATCGCCGTGGGAACCACGAGCGTGCGCTCGCTCGAGAGCGCCTATGATCGCAAGGAAGGCCGTTTGAGGGCTCGCGATCACGAGGCGACGAGCCTCTATATTCTTCCCGGCTACGAATTCGGCGTGGTGGACGCGCTCATTACGAACTTCCACGTGCCGCGTTCGACGCTCATGATGCTGGTAAGCGCGTTTTCCACGCGCGAGAACATCATGGCGGCTTATCAGCATGCCATCGAGGGCGATTACCGCATGCTGAGCTTCGGCGACGCCATGTTCATTCATTAGGGATTCGTCGTTCAAACGGCTGACGAAGCTGGTCGTTCTGCCGAACGTTCCCGCTACACTCATTTCGTGAAAGGAAACCTGCAATGGCGCTTTTCGACGTGACCATTGACGCACGCGACGGCAATGCGCGCGCGTTGACGTTCGATACCGCCCATGGTGCGGTGCATACCCCCATGTTCATGCCGGTTGGCACGCATGCCACGGTCAAAGGCGTGACGGTCGACCAGCTGCACGACTTGGGCAGTCAGGTCGTGCTTGCGAATACGTACCATCTCTATATGCGTCCCGGTGTCGATATCATCGAGCGTGCGGGGGGCGTGCAGAAGTTCATGAACTACAACGGGCCCATGCTGACCGATTCGGGCGGGTTTCAGCTCTTCAGCCTTGATCACATGATGAAGACCGATCCCGACGGCGTGAGCTTTCATGCCCGCGACTATGACGGCAGCAAGCATCGTTGGACGCCCGAGAGCAACATGGACATTCAGCAGCGCATCGGCGCCGATATTGTCATGCAGCTTGACCAGTGCATTGGCTATCCCGCGGAAAAGGAAGCTGTCGCCGCGTCGACGAAGCTTTCCTGGGAGTGGGCGGAGCGTTGCTGCGCCGCCCATACGCGCGAAGACCAGGCTCTGTTCGCTATCGTGCAGGGCGGCATGCATCGTGACTTGCGTCTAGAGAGCGCGCGCCGTCTGATGGAAATCGATGCCGCAAGCCGCGCTGCGGGGCATAAGGGCTTTCAGGGCTTCGGCATCGGTGGGTATTCCGTCGGCGAGCCGCATGATGTGATGTTCGAAACGCTGGGCGCGGTATGCGACGCGCTGCCGCAGGACAGGCCGCGCTATCTGATGGGCGTCGGCAATCCCACCACGTTGGTGCGCGCGGTGCGCGAAGGCGTGGATATGTTCGACTGCGTGCTTCCCACGCGCACGGGCCGCATGGGCACGGCGTTTTCGCACGAGGGACGTATGAATTTGCGCAACGCGAAGTACAAGGAGGATTTCACGCCGCTTGATCCGCAGTGCACCTGTCCGGTGTGTACGCAGTACACGCGCGCCTACCTTCGTCATCTGGTTATGCAGAAGGAAATGCTCGGCGGCATTTTGCTGTCCATTCACAATCTGCATTTCTTGATTGATTTGATGGCAAAGGCGCGCGAGGCCGTTCTGGCGGGAGAATACGAGGCGTTTTACCAGGATTGGATGAACTCTCCCGCGGCGAACGACTACTAGGATGAATTCTCCCGCGGCGAACGACTGCCAGGAGAATTCCCCCGCGGCGAACGACCGTTAGGATGGGTTTTCTTTCGGTGAGCAGCTGTTGAAACGTTTTTTCGGCGGCGAGCAGCTATTGGGGCGGACCTCGATTCCTGGCTGGCTTGCCGACATTTTTCGAAAAAGTAGTTGACGAAAGCCGACAACGCTGCGATACTTCTAACCCGCGCTTGGAAAAGCGTAAAACATGGCCTGGTCGTCTAGCGGTTTAGGACATCGCCCTCTCAAGGCGAAGATCGGGGGTTCGAATCCCCTCCAGGCTACCACAGTCATTTTCTGCGAACCCTTCGAGGTTGGCTATCAGCTCGGAGGGTTCGCCTTTTTCGTCGCGCCATCCTCGATCGTCGGCTCCGACTCGGAATCTATGGGCTAAGTTTGATCCGTGCCTTGAATCCAGGCTTAACGGACAATCCATACTATTTCGTGTCTTTTGACACAGGAAATGGCAGGAATTACGAAATAGCATGGATTCCGCTGCTGAGCCAAAGGGCACAGTGCGGAGACGCTAAAGAAACACCTGGTCAGAGCGTTACGGTTAAGAGTTCTTCCTCAATCGTGCCGACGGAGCTGTACTATTTCGTCATTGCGTGTATTTTCGGTGCGCAAAACGACGAAATAGTACAGATTCTCCGATGGCGCCTCCTTATCCAGAGATTAGGGAGCACGTTGCGGGAGCGCGTCAACGCATGCGTCGCTCGGACGAGGCTCGCAGTGTGCGCAGATGCGCTTTCAGTTCGGGATTGATGCGCCTGCTCTCGACCGCTTTCTGTATGGCCATATTGTGGGTCCATTGATCAAGGCGATATTGTTCGATATAGGGCAGCGTCGCATCGGGCTGTTTCGCTAAGGCGGTTGCAAAATACCATGCGCGCATCATGTTCACGTAATAGGCGTTGTCATACGTAATGCTGCCGTCGGCATCCACGGCCTGTTGCTCGTTTTCGCTATCCCATCCTTCATGCGCGACGGACGCCACGATGCCTAGGAACCTTTCTTCGAATCTGTCGTCAAGGAAGTGCTTCATGAGCATGCCGATGGCGAAACGAACGGTGAAGGCCTTGTCGGAAGAAAGCCACTCGTCTATTTTCGCCAGCAGCTTGTCAGGGTGTTTCGAGAACGTCTTCGGGGAAATGGAATCGCACGTTGCCCAGTTGTCGATATAGGGAAGAAGCGCATCGAGGGACTCTGCCGCTTCGTCGAAGTCGTTCATGTGCTCGATGAGAAAGCCATGCAGGTTGTTTTCTTCGAAATAACGATGGGGTAGAGCGTGGAAGAACGCATGCGACTCCGGCGTGTTTCGAAGCTCTTTTGCCAATGCGCGCACCTTGGGGACGCGTACGCCGATAATGCGGTCGGGGTCGATCGTCGGCAGGAGCTTGCGATGAAATTCCTTGTACTCGAGGTCTTGAAGAGAGAAAAGCCGCTTACGAATGTCTCGGATGGCTTCCTCGTCATTGAAGCTGTCGAACTTCTGCGTCGGTGTCATGGCGAGCCCCTTCCTCCTCTGTTTCTTGCGTGGTGCGCAGCGGTTGTCTTTCCGATCGCGGACTGGCCGTTTTCCATGCGCTGTTTGCGTCGCTCCCGCGAAAACCCTGGTAATTATCTTCGAGTATGGCACAATATCAAAGGTTATAGACAAATGCGCAGACGGCATCGAGGTCGCCGCGCGAAGCGATGACAAAGGAAGAGTATGAAACCTGCTTCTAAACCGGCTTCAACGAAGTCGTCTACGCGGAGGAAGACGTCGCAGCACGTGAACCGCCGCAATGTCTGGCTCATTGTTGCCACGGCGTTGCTCGTTCTTGGGTCCGTGTTCATGTTCACGCCTCCCCAAGAGAAAATCAACCAAGGCCTCGATATCCAAGGCGGTCTTTCTGTGGTGCTCACGGCGAAAGGCGATGATGGAGCTACCGTCTCTGCCGAGGATATGGAGAAGTCTCGCGCGGTCATCGAGAGCCGCGTAAACTCTCTCGGCGCCTCCGAGGCCACGGTTGCCTTGCAGGGTTCCGACCAGATTCTTGTTCAGATTCCCGGCTTGTCTGATACCGAGGATGCTCTTGCCACCATCGGTAAAACCGGCAAGCTCGAATTTGCGCGCCTCGATTCGTTTACTGACGAAACCGTGAAAAACAAAATCGACACGGGTGGGTACATCCAGCAGCAATCGGTGACCGACTCGCTGGGAAACCAGTTCCCCACGGGCGAGGAAGAGCTTACCCTGCATGTCGATGAGGGCACGTACACGCCCATCGTCACGGGCGATGACATCGAGCGCGTAACGGTTGGCCAGGCTTCCGAGGCTGCAACCGATTATGCGGTCAATCTCAAATTGAATAGCGAAGGTGCCGCTGCATTTGCGCAGGCCACCAAAGATCTTGCACCCACTAACGGCAAAATCGTCATCATTCTCGACGGGGTGGTTCAGTCAGCGCCTGCCGTGCAGGGAGAGATTCCCAATGGCGACGTTTCCATCACGGGAGGCTACACGCTTGACGAGGCGAAGGCGCTGCAGACCGTGCTCGAGTCTGGGTCTTTGCCCGTGAGCTTTGAGTTTGCGCAGAGCCAGACCGTCGGACCCACCTTGGGTCAGGACGCCCTTGCGTCGGGTGTTGTGGTTGCAGGAATCGGCCTTGCGCTCGTCATGCTGTATTTGCTGCTGTTCTATCATGGCCTCGGCCTGATCACCGCCGCTGCCATGGCGGTGTTCGCGGCGCTGTACCTTGGCATTCTCGCTACGCTTTCGCATTTCGGGCTGTTCTCGCTCTCGCTTGCGGGCATTGCCGGCATCGTGCTTACCATCGGTATGGCGGCCGACTCTTCCATTCTGACGCTTGAGCGCTTCCGCGAAGAGATTCGCATGGGCCGCAGCGTTCGTGCCGCATCCATCACCGGCGTGCGCCACGGTATCTTGACGTCGATCGACGCCGACCTGGTCACGCTCGTATCTGCGCTGACGCTGTTCTTCCTGGCGAGCGCATCCGTCAAAGGCTTCGGTCTCACGTTGGCACTCGGCATTCTGTGCGATATCGTCATGATGCTCCTGTTCAAGGCGCCGATCATTCGCCTGCTTGCTCCGCGTGCCATCGCGAAGCATCCGGGCTTCTGGGGCATTAAAGATTCCCAGGAAGCCGTTCCTTATTACGAAGAGGGGAAAGAAGTCGAGGCTGGCAAGAAGCTGCGCGGCCGCTTCATCAAGCGCGATTTCGACATCCTTGGCCTGCGCAAGTACTTCCTTACCGCGGCGGCCGTGGTGGTTGTCGCAATTGCCGTTATCGTGGGCGTGCGCGGCATCAACTTCGGCATCGAATTCGTGGGCGGCACGTCTATCGCCTTCCACAATACGGGCGATGTGACTATCGAACAGGTGCGCGACGCCTTCGCCGATGCGGGCGAACCCGACGCGGTTATCCAAACCACCACGTCCGACGGCGAGGAGGGATTCCTGGCTCGTACCGCTTCCACGTCCGCCGAAGATGCGACCGCTGTGGCGAACGACGTTGCCGATACGTTCGGATGGGGCACGGACGGATTCGAGGTGACGACCATCGGTCCCGACTGGGGAACCTCAGTGGTCAAGAGCTCGATCCTGGCGTTCCTCGTTTCGCTGGCGCTCATCATCGCCTATATTTCCATTCGCTTCCGCGACTATAAGATGGGTGTTACGGCGGTTGTCGCGCTGCTGCACGACCTCGTCATCGTTTTCGGCGTATACGCCTTGCTCGGCCACGAAGTCACGCCGAACACCATCGCCGCGCTGCTTACCATTCTGGGATACTCGCTCTACGATACGGTTGTCGTGTTCCATCGCATTAACGAGAACATGAAGGCCGAAAACGTGAAGTGTACCTTCATGACCATGGCCAACCACTCGGTCAACGAGGTGCTTATCCGTTCTCTGAACACGTCGATCACATCGCTTATCCCTGTCGTGGCCATGCTGCTGTTCGGCGGCGAAACGCTGAAAGACTTCGCGCTCGCCATGACCATCGGCCTGATTACCGGCTGCTATTCCTCCATTGCCATTGCAACGCCGCTGTATGCCATCTGGAAGACGCGCGAAGACAAGTTCGCGAAGCTTTCTAAGAAGTACGGTCCGGAGGTGCAGCGTTTCTTCCTGAACAAGCTGCCTGCCGGCAAGGCTGCGGTAGCGGGTGCTGGCAACGTCGCTTCCGTTGGAGAAGCTCCTGTTGCTGTGGGAGATGCGGCTGTCGCCTCTGGGAAACCTGCAACTTCCTCGGGCGCTACGGCTTCGAAGGCCGGCAAGGCGCCTTCATCTAAGAAAAAGACCAACCACAAAAAGAAGGGACATTAATCATGGCTGACATTCGTGAGGGAAGCTCCCCCAATTTCGCCCCTCCTGTCGAGGAAGGCATCGTCTTTCAGTTCGAGGACGAGAAGGGCGATATCGAGAGCCTGGAATTTCTTGGTCTGGTGCTTCACAACGACCACCGCTACGGCTTCTTCTTCCCGGTCGAAGAAGATTTGCCTGCAGGCTCTTCCGGCGAGGTGCTGATTCTCGAGGTGACCGAGCTTGACGAAGAGGGCCAGCCCGCAAGCTTCGAGCTTCTGGTTGACGAGGGCGTGGCCCAGGAAGTCTACGATGTGTTCGTCGAGGCGACCAAAGACATCTATCGTTTCGTGTAAGCGATCCATATGCTGCAAAGGCGGTCCTGCGGGGCCGCTTTTGCTTGTGGTTCTCAAGAGGTTGCATATGAGAATTCTTAACGTGTCCGCTCAAAAGCCCGACAGCACCGGTAGCGGCGTTTATCTGGCCGAAACGGTTCGTTGCCAAGTTGCCGCAGGGCATGACGTGGCGGTGGTGGCGGGTGTTGCCGCCGACGATGCCCCTGAGCTTTCGGAGGGCGTGCTGTTTCGTCCCGTTCGCTTCGACACTGAAGCCCTGCCGTTTCACGTAGCGGGCATGTCTAATCAAATGCCCTATCCGGCTACGCGCTATTGCGACATGACGCCTTCTATGACGGCGGCATTCGCGACTTCTTTCGCCCGGGTGTTCGAGGAGCTTGACGAAGCGTTCGGACCCGATGTCGTGCTGTGCCACCACCTCTATCTCGCGACGGCAGTGGCGGTGGAAACGTTTGCGCATCGGCGGGTATTCGCAGTATGCCATTCAACTGATTTGCGTCAGATGGGCGAGCACGGCCTTGAGCGAGACCGCATCGTTGCGGCAATGCGTCGTTTGACGGGCGTGTTCGCGCTGCATGAAGCGCAAAAGGAAGAGATCGTGCGCGTGTACGGAGTCGATCCCGCGCGCGTGCATGTGGTGGGTACGGGATTCAACGCGGCGATATTCAATGCTGGAAAGTCGGATGCATGCGACGATGATGTACGTGCGGGTGCGCCTGTCGAGCTTGTGTACGCGGGAAAGATTTGGAAGAAGAAAGGGGTTCCGTCGCTTTTGGAGGCGGCCGACCTTATTGAAGCGGCGCATCAAGAAGGTGCGCGCCGCGGCGGGGGTTCGTCGCCGCGTCTGAGGCTTTGCCTTGCAGGAGGGCATAACGACCCCGAAGAATATGCCGGAATTGTTGCGCGCGCCGCTCGTTGCGTTTCCGACGTGGCGTTTCTCGGCAGGCTTTCGCAGACGGATTTGGCGCAGGCGTATCGGCGCGCAGACATATTCTTCTGCCTTCGTTTTTCGAGGGGTTGCCGCTTGTGGTGATCGAGGCTCTTGCGTGCGGCTGCAAGGTTGTGACCACCGATTTGCCTGGGATTCGTCCTTGGCTCGATGCGAATGCGCCAGGCGCGCCGATTGTATACGTTGCGCCGCCGCTTATGCGCGGCGTCGACGAGCCGTTCGAAGACGAGCTGCCCGCTTTTGAGCGTCGGCTGGCTGACGCTATCGAGGCGTGCATACTTCTGGAGGCTGCCCCCTTCGACGTTTCGCATCTTTCCTGGGAGGGCTTGACTGCGCGTATCGTGGAGGCGCTATAGGGTCTTCTTTCACGGCGATCTCATGGGATACACTGGTCAGATGCGAAGAAGAGGAAGGGGCTGACAACATGAAGCCAAACCAGCAAACGTGTCGCGTCATGGTGGGCAATGTGCCCATGGGCGGCGGCGCTCCGTGCGTCGTTCAATCCATGCTCAACGCGCCGGCCGATGACGTGGCGGCCAACCTCGTGCAGATCGAGGCGCTCGCGCAGGCGGGTTGCGAGGTGGTGCGCATGGCCATCCCGCGCCGTGCGTGCTTGGACGCCTTCGAAGAGGTGTGTGCGAAAAGCCCCCTTCCCGTGGTGGCGGACATTCACTTCGATGCGCAGATCGCCATCGAGGCGGCCCGTCGCGGCGCGGCGAAGCTGCGCATCAACCCGGGCAACATTGGAGGCTGGGAGAAAACCGATGCCGTGATCGAGGCTGCGCGCGAGGTGGGCATCCCCATTCGTGTCGGCGTGAACGCAGGCTCTCTCGACGAAGGGCTCAAGGCGCGTGAAGACCTCACGCTGCCCGAGAAGCTTGCGGCCTCCGCAGTTGATTACGTGCGCCATTTCGAAGAGCGCGGTTTTTACGATGTAGTGGTGTCCGCGAAGGCCCATGATGTCATGGCTACGGTCAAGACCTACCGTATGCTTGCGAAGGAGATTCCCGAGGTGCCCTTGCATATAGGCATTACCGAGGCGGGTACGCTCATGCAGGGCGTGATCAAATCTGCTAGCGGTTTGGGCATTCTGCTCGAAGAGGGCATCGGAGACACTATGCGCATTTCGCTCACCGACGAGCCTACGGCCGAGGTTCGCGCGTGCTGGATGCTGCTTGCGGCGCTCGATCTGCGCCGCCGCGGCCCCGAAATCATCAGCTGTCCTACGTGCGGTCGCTGCCAGGTGGATTTGATCGACCTGGCCAAGCGCGTGGACGAGCGCCTGGCAGCTTGCGCGGCGCCGATCAAGGTGGCCGTCATGGGCTGCGTGGTCAACGGACCGGGCGAGGCGGCCGATGCCGATCTGGGCGTGGCGTGCGGAGCGGGTTCAGGCGTCATCTTCTCCAAGGGAAAAGTCTTGCGCAAGGTTGATGAGGCTTGTATCGTTGAAGCTCTGACGGAAGAGATCGAAAAACTCGAGATAGAAAGATAGGCATCGAAGCATGAACAAGTTCGTGAATCGCAACGTGCTGCGCATGAGCGAAATTTACGCCCCCACGCTGAAGGAGGACCCCTCCGACGCAGATATCGTTTCCGCGAAGCTTCTCGCTCGCGCCGGCATGATTCGCAAAGAGGCTGCAGGTCTGTATACCTTCCTGCCGCTCGGTCTGCGCGTCATCCATAAGATCGAAAACATCGTCCGCGAAGAGATGGACTCTCACGGCGGCCAGGAAGTGCTCATGCCCTTCGTTCAGCCCGCTGAGCTGTGGCATCGCTCCGGTCGTTGGGACGCATACGGTGCCGAGATGCTGCGTGTGACCGACCGTCACGACAACCAGTTCTGCCTGGGCCCCACGCATGAGGAGGTCATTACCGACCTGGTGAGCAACGAGCTTCGCAGCTATAAGGACCTGCCGAAGAATCTCTATCAGATCCAGGTGAAGTTCCGTGACGAACGCCGCCCGCGTTTTGCGCTTCTGCGTGGTCGCGAGTTCATCATGAAAGACGCTTACAGCTTCAATGCCGACCAGGAAAGCCTGGACGAGACCTATAAGCTCATGCGCGACGCTTATATCAACATGTGCGATCGCATGGGCCTGAAGTACCGTATCGTGCAGGCCGACCCGGGCCAGATCGGCGGCAACGCCACCGAGGAGTTCATGGCTCTGGCAGAAACCGGCGAGGCCGAGCTCGTGTATTGCGACTGCGGCTATGCGGCCGACGTCGAGGTGGGCGAGTGTTCTCCCGTCCCCACCGAGTATCCCGCCGAGGCTCTTGCCAAGATCGAAACCCCGGGCGTTCATACCATCGCCGAGCTTGCGGCATTCCTCAAGTGCGAAGAAAGCGCCACCGCCAAGGCGTTCTCCGGCAAGGGCGACGACGGCTCCATCTGGGTCCTCTTCGTTCCCGGCAATTACGAAGTCAACGAGTGCAAAGCCGACCGCCTGGTTCCCGGCTTCACTCCGCTGACTGACGAAGAGATGCTCAAGGCTGGTCTGACCAAGGGTTCCATGGGTCCGGTGAACCTGCCCGAGGGCGTTAAGGTGGCGGCCGACGAGAGCCTACGCTCCATCGAGCGCTGGGTCGTTGGCGCCAATGATGATGGTTTCCATTTCGTGGGTGCCAAGCACGGCGAGGACTTCCAGGTGGATGCCTGGGCCGATTTGTGCACTGTCAAAGAGGGCGACGCATGCCCGCATTGCGGTTTGCCGTTGAAGGCCGCCCGCGGTATCGAGGTGGGTCAGATCTTCAAGCTGGGAGACAAGTATTCCAAGGCCATGGGCGCGACGTTCATGGATGAGGACGGTTCCGAGAAGCCGTTCATGATGGGTTGCTATGGCGTTGGCGTCTCTCGTACCATGGCTGCTGCCGTCGAGCAGAGCTACGACGACTTCGGCATTATCTGGCCGGCCGGCATCGCACCTGCTCACGTGTGCGTGATTCCGCTGTCTCCGAAGCCTGACGAGGTGACCGAGGCTGCAGAGGAGCTGGCCAAGAAGCTTTCCGCCGCCGGCTACGAAGTGGTGTTGGACGATCGCAACGAGCGCGCCGGCGTCAAGTTCGCCGACAACGATCTGATTGGTTGGCCGGTGCAGGTCATCGTGGGCAAGCGCGGCTTGAAAGAAGGCACTGTCGAAGTGAAGAACCGCGCAACGGGAGAGAAGGTTTCTGTGGCGTTGGACGCCGTCGAAGCCGTCGTTGACGAGGTTATCGCGTAGGGCGTGATCGCCTCAAGCATGTCGCAGACACGCAAGCGCCCCTGCCGGCTCCCGCATTGCGGGCGCGCGACAGGGGCGCTTTACGTTTGTTGTTCGTATGCATTTGCCGCAAAAGTGCACGAAACCCCGTCTTCGTTATCGCAAAACCCACGAAACGTACCAAGGCGCGGATCCTTTTTTCAAAAAATCGCTTTAAAGAAGCAAATTAATGGATATTACAGGCAATCATGTTGATTATTTTGCTTATCTATATTTGTCTTTGCTTCGTGTTTGGTACGTTTCGTGAGTTTTGCGAGTTTCAAAGTGGGTTTTGGTGCACTATAGCGGAATGCGGCGTGCCGGAGCTAGCAGCGCCCAATCATTTCGACGCTTGTCTCGGCAAGTACGTGCCCGCGAGCTGCGGCGATGAGCTCGTTGGCCCAGAAGGGCTCGGCCAAGTCAACGGGTGTATCGAGCGCCATGACGCGTAGAGTGTATACGTGGTCGGCATTGGGAGGGCAGGGTCCTACGTATCCCGTGCCGCGCTCGGGTTCGGATTGCGCGGCGCTGTTGTAACCTTGTATTAGACCTTCGGCGCCGTTGCGGCTGGCGTCATCGTCCAAAGCAAAGAAGCCGTTGAACGGGCCGTTTGCATAAGCACACCAATGAATCCACGGAAAACCGCATACAGGAACGCTGTCCCAGTCAAGAAAGACAAATGCGAGTGCTTTTGTTTCGGCTGGGATGTCCGTCACCTCGAAAGGAAACGAACGACGGCAGCTCCAGCCATGGCAATCCGCAGGATCGGCATATTTTCCGTATTCGTCGGGTAGAAACCCATCTTCGAGGTTCATGGTAATGTGCATGGGTGATACTCGTGCTTTCTCCCCGATGAGGAGGGGAATCCGTCACTTCGTGCGCAGTGGCCGCGCGATATTGTTCCAAATCGATGTACATGGCGTGCCTGAATGCGCGGTTCGATATACTGAGGCGTTGCATGCGGAGGCAAACGGGTCGTTTTGCATGTACGAACATCTCGATTATATAGTCAGAAAAGGACGGTTCATGGCACGCTCTTCGTCTCAAGACACGATGGAGCTGCTCGCGCCTGCGGGCGGATGGGAGCAGCTCGAGTACGCGATTCATTTCGGCGCGGATGCGGTGTATCTCGCATCGACGCGCTATGGCATGCGTCGCCGTGCCGATAACTTCGACGAAGACGAACTGCCCAAAGTTGTCGAATACGCACATGCGCATGGCGTGGATGTGCATGTCACGGTCAATACCATGATGACCGACGAAGATATCGACGATTTGCGTCGCTATTTTGCTATGCTTGACGAAGCGGGCGTGGACGCCGTGATCATCGGCGATATGGGTGCGTTGGCGGTTGCGCGCGAAGTGGCTCCCAACCTGGCAATCCATCTTTCCACGCAGGTGTCGTGCATGAATGCTGAATCGGCGCGCATGTATGCGAGCCTAGGCGTTTCGCGCATCGTGCTTGCGCGCGAGATGAGCCTTGCGGCCATCGCTGAAATGCGCCGTCGTCTTTCTGATGAAATCGAGCTTGAAGCATTCGTCCACGGCGCTATGTGCATGGCGTATTCGGGGCGTTGCCTGATTAGCGATTATATGGCGGGTCGCGGCGCTAATGTAGGTCATTGCGCGCAGCCGTGCCGCTGGAAGTATGCGCTTGTGGAAGAGAAACGCCCGGGACAGTATTTCCCGATTGAACAGGACGATCGCGGCAGCTTCATCATGAGTTCGAACGACATGAATATGCTTTCGCACCTGCAAGAACTTAAAGATGCCGGTGTGAACAGTATCAAAATCGAAGGTCGTGCGAAAGGTGCATACTACGTAGCGTCGGTGGTCAACGCGTATCGCCACGTCCTCGACGGCGAAGACGCCGATGCATGGCAAGACGAACTTGAGACCACGAGTCATCGTCCGTACTGCACGGGCTTCTACTTTGGCGATCCGGGGCAAAACCAGGGCACGGTTGAGTATGCGCGTTCGCATCAGATGGTGGCGCGCGTTCTGGGCTGCGCCGCTGATGAGCTGGGGGAGCGCGGCGCTTTTAAGCTGGATGGACTGTGCGATGCCGCCGAGCCATACCGCGTGGAAACGCTTTGCCGCAACCGCTTCTTCGAGGGTGAGGAACTTGAGGCTATCAGTCCCGATGCTGCCGTGCGCACGTGCACGGTGAAGCGTCTGGTCTGGCATGCTGCGCCAGGAACCGATCTGAAGGACATTGAACGTGACGGCCTGGGCCGCATTATCGGCCCTGATCCGACGTGTCCGCGCGGCACGCTGGTGGCTGTGGAGGTGGCCAATCGCACCATGGAGCGCTATTCATTCGCCGTCTCGTTCGAGCTGCACGAACGAGACATCCTGCGCATCCGCCGCGAAGGTCAGGATGTCGGCCGCGTGCTGTAATGCGTGGTCATATTGTCGGGATGCCCTTTTGTTCGAGAATTGTTGTTACGGAGGGATGCGTCGATGCTTGAGAACAAGTTGGGAATTGCGAACGAAGTTGAGTTGGCGCGCGAAGAAGAGCGCCTGACGAAATTGCGTGCGCGGGAGCTGTTCGAGATGGGGCTGTTCGATTCTTTCGAAGTGGGCACATTCGAGGGGCTTTGCTCCATTCATCGTCATCTTTTCCAGGATGTGTACGATTTCGCCGGTCGTATGCGTGCGGTCAATATTGCCAAGGGTAATTTCCGTTTCGCACCGGTAATGTATCTTTCGGCAGCTCTTGAGGCGATCGACAAAATGCCGCAGGGCACATTCGATGAAATAATCGAAAAATATGTCGAAATGAATGTGGCTCATCCGTTTCGAGAGGGAAACGGCAGAAGTACGAGAATTTGGCTGGATGCCATTTTGAGAAAAGAGTTGGGGCGCGTGGTCGATTGGAGCCGCGTTGATAAGGAGGATTATCTGCTTGCGATGGAGCGCAGTCCCGTGCGCGACACGGAGATAAAAGCGCTTCTGAAATCGGCACTTACCGATGCCATCGATGATCGTCAGGTTTACATGAAAGGCATTGACGCCAGTTATCGCTACGAAGGCTATTCTGTCTACACGATGGATGAACTGGACGGGTGAATACATGGCAGGGATGTTCCTGCTGAGGACGGCCGCAGGAAGAAAGAATCGGGAATGCGTCAGTCCGAAACAGATGGTTTCGCGAGCGACCCGGTGAAGACGAAGAGGTTGGAATGAGCATTTCGTTTACGGAGCAGAAGCGTGCGGCGAAGGCGTTTGTCGAGCGCTGGCGTGCGCTTCCGTGCGTGGAGGAGGAGCATTCGCGGTCGTTTTGGATCGAGCTGCTTCAAGACGTCTACGGTTTGAAAAACGCCACGCATGCGCTTGAATTCGAGCGCAAGGTCAAAGGCCGCAAGATCGACGTGTTCTATGAAGACATGGGCGTTCTGGTTGAAATGAAGGGGCGCGGCATCGGCCTTGACGAAGCCACCGTACGCAGCAAGAAGGCGGGTCCCGAAACACCGTATCAGCAGGCAAAATGGTACGCCGATAACCTGCCGTTCTCCATTCGCCCACGCTGGATCATCACGTGCAACTTCGATGAGTTCCGCATTTACGACCAGGAGAAAGAGCGTCAGGAGGAGTATGTTTCGCTCGCTCTTGACGAGCTGCCCGAACAGCTGCATCTGCTCGGCTTTCTTACCGATGCGAAGAATTCTCGCATCGAGCGCGAAAAGCAGCTGTCGGTGCAGGCAGGCGAGTTGGTGGGCAAGCTGTACACGCAGCTTTCGAAGCAATATAAGAACATCGAAACCGACGTTCATGAGCAGCGCAGCCTGAACGTGCTGATCGTGCGCTTGGTATTCTTGCTGTACGCGGAAGACTCGGGCCTTATGCACGAGAAAGACGCCGTGCTGAATTATTTGAAGGACTACCGTGCCGACCAGATGCGCCAGGCGGTGGTCGACCTGTTTCGCGTGCTCGACACGCCCGTTGAGCAGCGCGATCCGTACTTGCCCGATGCCTTGCTGGCATTCCCGTACGTCAATGGCGGGTTGTTCGGCAATGACGACATCGTGGTCCCGCAGTTCACCGACGATATTCGCCTTGACTTGTTGCTCGAGGCGTCACAGAAGTTCGATTGGTCGGGCATCAGCCCCACCATTTTTGGCGCGGCGTTCGAGAGCACGCTGAATCCCGTCACGCGTCGTGCGGGCGGCATGCACTACACCAGTATCGAGAACATCCATAAAGTCATCGACCCGCTGTTTTTGGACGATTTACGTGCAGAACTTGCCGAAATCGAGGGAGAAAAGGTAGAGAAGAATCGCATTCTCAAGCTGAAGGCATTCCAGCGCAAGCTGTCCAGCCTGCGTATCTTCGACCCCGCGTGCGGCAGCGGCAACTTCCTGACGGAAAGCTACTTGAGCCTGCGCAAGCTCGAAAATCGCGCGTTGGAAGACTTACAGGGTGATCAGATGGGTTTGGGCTTCGATCAGGATGCTGCGTCCATCAAGGTGTCTATCAGCCAGTTCTACGGCATTGAGATCAACGATTTTGCTGTGAGCGTCGCCAAGACTGCGCTGTGGATTGCCGAAGAGCAGATGATGGAAGCCACGCAGGAGATTCTGCTGCAGCCCTTCGACTTCCTGCCCCTGAAGAGCAATGGCAACATTCACGAAGGCAACGCCCTGCGCATGGACTGGAACGATGTCCTTCCGGCGGAGCCTGCTCTCTCTCTCTCTCTCTCTCTCGAAGCGCGCAGCGTGATGGCGGCGTAGCTGAAGGCTCGATTCTTCTCGCAGGAAACCCTCCGTTCCTTGGATATTCGAACTTGTCGAAGGAGCAGTCGGACGATCGTGCTGAAATTTTCGGCAAAGTGAAGACGCTCGATTATGTTGCCTGCTGGTACGCAAAGGCGGCCGTATATATGCGTGATACAAACATTCGCGCGGCATTCGTATCCACGAATAGCATTTGCCAGGGCCAGCAGGTCGAGCCGTTGTGGAAGCCGCTTTTCGAGCAAGGTATCGGCATCGACTTCGCATGGCAGTCGTTCGTGTGGAACAGCGAAGCGAACGATCAGGCGCACGTGCACGTGGTCATCGTGGGCTTCTCGTATGTCGGAACGCGCGAGCGTATTCTGTTCGATCGGGAAGGCCACGGTCGCGTGGTCGAGAATATCAATGGCTACCTGCAGCCTGCCCCCAATGTGTTCGTCGAGAAGCGTACTAATCCGCTGTGCCGCGTTGAGGGGATGGCCCAGGGATTTAAGCCTGCGGATAATGGATGTCTGCTGTTTGGGGCTGATGAATATGACAAGCTTGTCGAATCTGACCCCGGCGCGCTGAAATGGATTCGCCCGTTCTCGATGGGTGCGGACTTTATCAAGGGCGATGACCGATACTGCCTCTGGCTTGTCGATGCGGATGCCTCAACCTATGACGAACATCCTTTTATTGCTGAGCGAGTTCGTGCGTGTGCGGAGTGGCGTTCGGCTCAAACTCCTACGGGTGATGCGTTCAAGCTCAAAGATACCCCTCATATCTTGCGGCCGTGCGGGAAGTTCAAAGATATTCCGTATATCGGAGTACCTTCCGTATCGTCGGAGCGTCGCGATTACGTCCCCATGGGATTTATCGATAACGGTATGATTCCCGGCAACATGCTCTATTTCGTGCCTTCGTCTTCGTTGTACGTGTTCGGCCTTATGGTGTCGCAGGTCCACAATGCGTGGATGCGTGCTGTTGCTGGACGTCTCGAGATGCGGTATCGCTACGCGAATACGGTCGTCTACAACAACTTCGTTTGGCCTGGTGTCACGCGCGAAACGTTGGAGGTTCCGGTTGAAGATGCGGTCGCGCCCGAGATTCGCTCTCGTATCGAGGCGTGTGCGCAGGCGGTGCTCGACGCCCGTGCGGCGCATCCCGGTAAAACGCTCGCGGATCTTTACGACCCCGACAAGATGCCCATGGATTTGCTTTCCGCTCATCAGGCGCTTGATGCGGCGGTCGAGGTCGCCTACGGTGTCGATTTCAGCGGCGACGAAGAACGCATCGTCGCGCATTTGTTCAAGCTCTATGCCGAGCTGACAAGCTAGCGGTGTGCCTGCGGTCCGAGCGATTGCTTCCATAATTTCGAGGTGTTTTTCGAATCCCCCGATGCTTCAACGCGCATCGGGGGGTCTTGCGTAACGGTGAAACGCGGATCCTTGTGTTCCATTCGTTCTGAAACAAAAGCAGTTTTCGTTTTGTTCTTCCAGCGACAAAAAATTTCGTCGCATAGTCTAATTCGAGTCATTTGCAGCGGCGTCTCGTGCCGTATTTGCTCATTGACATTTCCCATTGCGGTGGGGTGTCGGCCGCGTTGCCGCTGCCTGCTTTTCGTCTGTGTCGTCGCCGAATGTTTCAAGCGTGTTTCATACTATCGCATGCTAAAGCGTCGTGGGGATAAGGCGTTACAATGGCGGTTCGACGAGAAAGGACCCCTGCTATGCAAATCTCACAGGCGTTTCAAGGCGAAAGCCTGCCCATTTCATTCGAGATTTTCCCTCCGAAAGGCGACCTTCCTGTCGAGACTGCGCATGCAATGACCGAGGAGCTTGCTCCTTTGGATCCCGCATTCGTTTCGGTGACGTACTCGGCCGGCGGAAGCGGTAACAGCGCGCGCACGATCGACGTCGCCCGTATGATGAAAGAAGACTTCGCGCTGCCCATCATGGCTCATCTGACCTGCATGGGAGCAACGAAGGACGATATCGACGCAACGCTTGCCGCCATGCGCGAAGTGGGCCTTGAGAACGTTCTCGCCCTGCGCGGCGATCCCGTCCCCGGTGCTGCGACGAACGATTTTCACTTTGCCAAAGACCTCATTCCCGTAGTACGCGAAGCGGGCTTTTGCGTGGGCGCCGCGGCGTATCCCGAAGGCCATATAGACTGCTTGGATTTCAAAAAGAGCATCGAACACCTGAAGGAAAAGCAGGACGCAGGCGCGCAATTCTTCGTGACGCAGCTTTTCTTCGACAACGATTGTGCGCTCGAATTCCTTGAAGCCGCCCGCAATGCGGGCATTACGGTGCCGATCACGTTCGGCATCATGCCGTTTTTGTCAAAGGCTCAGATTTCGCGCATGGTGTTCATGTGCGGTGCCAGCCTGCCTTCTCCGATTATCAAGCTTCTCGCGCGCTACGAAGAAGACCCGGAATCGCTGCGCGCGGCCGGTATCGAATACGCGTGCGACCAGATGGAAGGCCTCGCCCAGGCGGGCGTCGACGGCATTCATGTATACACGATGAATCAGCCGAGCATAGCCCGCGCGGCTGTTGCACGACTGCGCGGCGCGGCGAGCTAGCCATGCCGCGCTATTGCGTCGATAAGGCCGAAGCGCTTCGCTATATCGGATATTCTGGTCAACAGACCGATGAAATGCTTGACGAACGCATCGATTCGCTCATCGCCGCCTGCGAGCGCGATTCGGCTCCCGCTTTTGTATACAAAATATTTCCCGTGGATGCGTCGGACGGCGTGATTCGTCTTCAGGGAAGTTCTCTCGTGCTCGAAGGGTCGGCTATCTACGAACACCTTCATGCGGCGCGTTCTTGTGCGGTCATGGCGGTCACGCTTGGGCTCGCAAACGAACGCGCTGCCATGCGTATGAAGGCGAAAAGCGCGCTTGATGCTGTCGTGTTCGGTGCGGCGGGCTCCTCGCTGGTGGAATGTGCGGCGGATGCATGCGAAGCTGCAATTGTGGCCGAAGCGGCAGGGCTCGGGCTGCACACGAATTGGCGTTTCAGTCCTGGTTACGGCGATTTGCCGCTTGATATTCAGCCCGCCATCGTGCGCACGCTCGAGGCGGACAAAAAACTCGGGATGACGGTGACTGACTCCAACCTGCTTGTTCCCGTGAAAAGTGTCACGGCGTTCGTCGGATTGTTCGACGAACTGTACGAAGGTGCCAAACGAAGCTGTGCCGGATGCCCCTGCGCTGCTCATTGTTCATTGCGAAAGGCTGGTACGCCATGCTACCGATAACTTCTCATGCTGTTTCCGCCGATGCGCGTGACGTGCTGCGCATTGCCGATGATTATCTTGCGCGCGTGATTGCGGGCGAAGAGTACCTGGTTTTCGACGGCGCTATGGGCACCATGTTGCAGGCGGCAGGCTTGGAGGCGGGCGAACTCCCGGAGCTTCTGTGCCTGAACAGCCCCGACGAAGTGATCGCGATTCATCGCCAATACGTCGAAGCGGGAAGCCTCGCAGTCACTACGAACACGTTCGGCGCAAACGCGCGCAAGCTCGGCGATGCGGCTTCGGTGCGCGAGATTTTCGCGGCCGCCGTGGCGTGCGTGCGCAACGCCGGCGCACGTTACGTGGTTGCCGACATCGGCCCGACGGGGGCGCTGCTCGCGCCGCTTGGCACCATGAGCTTCGATGAAGCGTACGACCTGTTCGCGGAGCAGGTGCGTGCGGCAGCCGAAGCCGGTGCCGACATCATCCTGATTGAGACTATGGCCGACTTGCTTGAGATGAAGGCCGCCGTCTTGGCCGCCAAAGAATGCAGCGATCTGCCCGTGTTTGCCACCATGACTTTTGGGGAAGACGGCCGCACATTTCTGGGCACAAGTCCGCGCATTGCGGCGCTTACGCTTTCGGCGCTCGGCGTGCAGGCGTTGGGTATGAATTGCTCGCTCGGCCCCGACGACTTGCGTCCGTTGGTGGACGAAATGCTCGAAGTCGCAACATGTCCGGTGATGGTGCAGGCCAATGCGGGCCTTCCTCATGTCGAAGACGGCAAGACGGTATTTTCCGTCGACCCCGATTCGTACGCGAAAAGCGTTGCCGGCATGGTTGAAGCGGGCGTGCGCATTGTGGGCGGCTGCTGTGGAACGAACCCCGCCTATATTGCGAATCTGGCGGATATCGTATGCGGCAAACAACCCACCAGGTCTTTTGCCGAACCCGTCTGCAGCGTGACCAGCGCTCAGGAGGCGGTCGTCCTGAAAGGCCGTCATGTGGCCACGATTGGCGAGCGCATTAACCCTACGGGCAAGAAGCGTCTGAAGGAAGCTCTTCGCACCGGGGATTTCGACTACATCATCAATGAGGCCATCGCGCAGACCGAGGCCGGCGCCGACATTCTGGATGTCAATGCCGGTTTGCCGGAAATAGACGAAGCGGCCGTGCTGGTGGACCTGGTCGGCAAAATTCAAGGCGTGACCGGTCTGCCGCTGCAGGTGGATTCCTCCGACCCGGAAGCGGTGGAGGCGGCGGTTCGCGTGTATGCGGGCAAGCCCATCATCAACTCTGTGAACGGCAAGGCGGAAAGTCTGGCGGCGGTGCTCCCGATCGCCAAGCATTACGGCTGCGCGGTGGTTGGCCTGACGCTTGACGAAGGGGGCATTCCTCCTACGGCCGAGGAGCGATTTGCCATTGCGGAGCGCATTGTGCGTGCGGCCGAGGCGGCGGGCATTCCGCGTCAGGACGTTTTCATCGACTGCCTGGTCATGGCAGCGTCTACCAATCAGAGCGAAGTGGTCGAAATCCTGCGCGCCATCACCATGGTGAAAGAGCGTTTGGGCGTGCGTACGGTGCTCGGTGTGTCCAACGTGAGCTTCGGTTTGCCGTTGCGCGAAGTGGTGAACGCCACGTTTTTGGCGGCGGCGTTTTCCGCAGGCCTTGACCTGCCTATTCTCAATCCGCTTTCCGACCGTTATCGCGAAATCGTGGACAGCTGGCGCGTGTTGTGCGGACAGGACGTTTCCGCCGCGCGCTACATTGAAGAATACGCGAATCGCACCATGGCGTCTGCCAGCGCTCTTGCACCGGGTCAGGCCCGGCAAGACGGCGCTGCTCAGGTTGCGGTTTCGTCCGAAGCGCCCGATGGCGAAGCGGGCACGTTGCGCCATTGCGTGATTACGGGCCGTCGTGCCCAAGCGGCGGATATCGTGCGTTCCATGCTCGAAAAAGAAGGCGTGGAGCCTATGGCCGTTATCAATGATCACCTGATTCCTGCGCTTGACGAGGTGGGGGAGCGTTTCGAAAAAGGCACGTTTTTCCTGCCGCAGCTCATGTCTTCGGCGGAGGCCGCAAAAGCCGGCTTCGACGTCATCAAGGAGCTTGCGTCGTCTGCAAGCGTGGCCGACAAGGGCAAAGTTGCCGTTGCTACGGTCAAAGGCGATATTCACGACATAGGCAAGAATATCGTGAAGATGCTGTTGGAAAACTACGGGTACACGGTTTTCGATCTGGGGCGCGATGTCGATCCTCAGGCGGTGGTTGATTGCGTGAAGAAACACGGTATTAAGCTCGTCGGGCTTTCTGCCCTTATGACCACGACGGTTCGAGGGATGGAAGAGACCATCGCACTGCTGCGCGAGCAGGCGCCCGATACCAAGGTATTCGTGGGCGGCGCGGTGCTCACGCCCGAGTACGCGAAGATGGTAGGGGCGGATTACTATGCGAAGGACGCCTCTGAAAGCGCGCGCATCTGCGCGGAAGTGCTGGGATAGCCTGGGACAAAGCTCCCGGACCGCCCCAGATGGCGTTGCGGTCTCTAGCATGGATTCGCTCGGATGCGTGGGGCGTTTGCCGGACGGTTGCGTTCGGCACGGCGTCTCTCGATATAGTACTATGCAACTATGCTGAAAATGGCGTAGGGGACGCCTTGCTATCGAGCCGGAAGGAGAGCTGCTATGGGAGTTCAGGCTGAAGAGGTACTTGAAGTAGGTTCGTTCGACGAATTCGCGAATTACCTCCGCGCAAACACGCGCGTATTTATGGAATTGGGTGACAAGACGTATTACCTCACCCATACTGACGGCTACTGGCGTGCGCAGGATTGCTCGGAACTGAACGATAAGGGCCATTTCGTCGATTGCTCCGAATTGGTTCCCACGCTCAACGAGTTGCTCGGTTTGGCGTGGCTTGACGGCAAGAGCGTCGAAGACGTTTTCGCCGATGCGAAGTTCTACAAGAGCATTCAGGAATAAGGCAAAAAAACATCGTGCCGCTCGCAAAGGCGGCACGATTGCTTTTCGGGGGCGGTTGAGACCGTCTTTTGTGGGCTACTTTGCAGGAACGGCCTGAGCCGTTTTGCGGGCTTCGTTTAGAAGCGGGCCTTGCGGTCTGCGGAAAGCCCGTACGTTGTTTCGTTTTGCAAGACGCATGCTCGAATATGGAGCTTATTCTTTCTCTACGTAAGCGAACCCGAACGCACCTGGTCCAAGGTGTGCCCCAATAGTGCCGCTGACCTGGCGAAATCTTGTGTTTTCGATATCAAGTCCAAATTTCTCGACAGTTTCGTCGCGCAGTTTCTCGACTGCCTCTCTGTCGCTTGTGTACGGGAAGTAGACGGGCCATGCCGGATCGGGGTCTGCCGCCTCGAGTTCTTTCCAGATGATTCTTTTCGCCGCCGCGGTTCCTTTCGTCTTGGCGGGGCTCACCAGCTTGCCGTTGTCGATGCCGATAGTCGGCTTGATTTTGAGCAGATTGCCGATTGTGGCGACCGATGCGGGAATGCGGCCGCCTTTGCGCAGGTAGGTGAGCGTTCCCATGATTCCGTGGACGTGGACTCGCTTGGTGAACGCGTTCACCAAGTCGACAATTTCGCTGAGGGACTTGCCGGCGTCGCGTTGTGCGGCCGCATAGCGCACCACGATATACTGGCAGACGATTGCCTGACGGGTATCGACGACGGCGATGTGGCTGTCGTATCCGGAGAGGCGTGCTGCCATGCAAGCGGATTCGTACGTGCCCGATATCTGCGAGGTCATGGCGAGCACGAGCACGTCTTCGCCGTTTCGCTGCGCTTCGCGGAAAAGCTCAAGCCATGTTTCGGGTGCAGGCTGGCTTGTTTTGGGGAATTCCTCAGAAGTCGTGAGCAGACGGTAGAATTCATCGAGCATTTCGGGCGTGTTGCGCGAGCAGTGCACGTCGCCGAAAGCGATATCGAGCGGAGCGAGCCTGATGTCAAGTTCGGCCGCCTCGCTTTCGAGGATGTCCGACGCGGTGTCGGTAACGATCATCATGGTGTTTCTCCCGATATGTATAAAGTGATACAAAATGTCTCAGGTTCATATCTTATTGTGTGGTCGTTACGCGTCAATGCGGGCTGTGTTACAAAAGCGCAACAATCGCAGAATATAAAGAGAAGGCTGTCGGCGGCGTCAAAGAGAAACCCCCGACGGCGCTGGTGTTGTCTGCGCGTTTCAAACGAGCGGGAAAGAGGACGAAGGATTCATGGACAAACGCTCGGAAGCGAATAGACAGACACGCGAGCGCATTGCGCGAGCTCTTTTGCGCCTTCTTGGAATTAAAGAGTTTTCCGATATCTCGGTAACCGATATTGTGCGGGAGGCCCATGTTGCCCGGGCTTCCTACTACCGCAATTTCTCTTCGAAAGAAGACATCTTGGTGAATGCCGGGCGTTTGATTATGGTCGACTTCGGGAAGGCCATGGGGGAAATCGACGGGGGCTGTCTCAGTTACGAAGGGGTCGTTCTCACGTTTCGGTACTTCCGTGAGTATCGCATCGAGCTTCTTCGCCTTCATGAGGCTGGATTCACGAGTATCTACGAACGGCTGTTTCAGGAATACGTCGTGCGCACGGCGCAAGGGCGCATTCCTGAAAGCATGCTTCGCTACGGAGTGTCTTTTTACACCGGCGCTCTTTTCAACGTCTACGTTCGATGGCTTGAAAACGGAATGAAAGAATCTCCCGAGCGCATGGCTTCGTTGTTTTACACCATGATGGCGGCGGCTTTCGAGTCGGTCGGAACGTCTTTTATGGAAGGCGAGAAGGTCGATAAGGCGGTCGGTACGCATCGTTGCGAGGCGGTTGCGGAAGAAAGGTAGCATATGAAAAACGGCATGAGCGCAAAGGAACTGCTCCCGCTCATAGGCATTGCGTTTTCGGCGTTCGTGTTCAACACGTCGGAATTCATGCCCATTGCATTGCTGGTGGATATTGCCGCGGATTTCCAAGTGAGCGAACCGCAGGCGGGCATCCTTATTACCGCATATGCGTGGGCCGTTTGTGTGCTTTCGCTGCCGTTGATGGTCTTTGCCTCCCGCTTCGGCTTTCGTAATCTTTTGCTGGCTCTTGTCGCCTTGTTCGGGACATGCCAGGTTCTTTCCGCGTTGGCACCAGGGTATTGGACGCTTATGGCCGCTCGAATCGGAGTGGCTTGCGCCCATGCGGTGTTTTGGTCCATCGCGTCTCCTGCGGCGGTGCGCGTGGTTCGCATCGAGCATCAGTCTCTGGCGCTTTCCGCCATCGTAACGGGGTCTTCGGTGGCGATGATATGCGGCTTGCCTCTTGGCCGCGTTGTGGGCCTTGCCCTTGGATGGCGCATGACGTTTTTCTGCATAGCGGCGGTATCCTTCGGCGTTCTGGCATATCTTGCCGCGGTTTTTCCGAAGGTTCCCGCGGGCGAGCGCTTTTCTGCCCGAGAGCTGCCGAAGCTCTTGAAAAACCCTGTCCTTATGGGAGTGTATGTTGTGACTGCCTTGATGGCGACAGCTTACTATACAGGGTATAGCTATATCGAGCCGTTTTTGCAGCAGATCGGCGGGTTTTCGGACGGGTCGATTACGGCGGCTCTTTCCATCTTCGGTATTGCGGGCATTGCGGGAAGTGCGCTGTTCGCCCGTCTCTATATGGGGCGTCGTCGACGTTTCGCGTTTCTCATCCTGGCGCTTTTCGGCATCACGGCATCGCTCTTTCTCATGCTGCCTTGCACAACGGGTTTTGCTTTTGTGTCGAGCATGTGCGTTCTTTGGGGCGCGTGCGCAACGGCCTTCAACGTCTCGCTTCAGTCTGAGATTCTCAAATATGCTCCCGAAGGTGCTGCCGCGGTTGCCATGTCCATTTTCTCCGGGATTTTCAATCTTGGCATCGGCAGCGGATCGGCGATAGGCGGGGCAGTAAGTTCGGGCATGTCAATTTCGTGGGTCGGCATCGTTGGCGGATTTATCGGGGTGGCAGGCGTTGTGGCTTGTGCCGTGTTCTTGATTCCTTCCATGAGCAAGAGAGGGGTCGTGCCAAAGTAGAGAAACGAGTGATTTCGTGCACGGTCCCTTGTATTTGTCCGCTTTTGAAGATCCTGCTCTCCTGAAAGGTTTCTCGCCTATTTTCCGCTTCCCAAAAAATCGTGTATGCTATCGGTTCGTTGAATCGAATTCGGCTCTTGCCGTGAATCATAAAGCGTCAAATCAATTCCGCATCGGAGGATACAATCTTGAAACTGGTTGTCACCGAGAAAAACATTGCCGCCCAGAAAATCGCCGACCTGCTCAGCGTCGGAAAGCCCAAGGCCGACAAGGTCTACAACACCCCCGTGTATCGTTTCCAGGTGGATGGCGATGAGTGGGTGACCATCGGTTTACGCGGTCATATTCTCGAGCCCGATTTCATGCCCTCCATCGTCTACAAGAAATCAAGCGGCTGGCAAGGCGTCACGGCGGAAGGCGAAGTCGTTCCTGCTCATATTCCCGACTTCCTTCCTAAGCCTCCCTTCAAAACGAAGCGCAAGCCTTTCAAGGAAGACGGCGTTGAAATGGGCGCATGGAAGATGGACGCGTTGCCGTATCTAGCATATGCCCCCATCGAAAAGAAGCCCAAAGAAAAAGACATCATTCGCAGCTTGAAGAATCTGGCGAAAAAGTCCGACGAAATCATCATCGCGACCGACTTCGACCGCGAGGGCGAGCTTATTGGATCGGATGCCTTGAGCTGCATGAAAGAGGTTAATGACACCGCTCCGGTGTTCCGTGCGCGCTATTCGGCAATCACCAAAGACGAAATCCAGCACGCGTTCTCCCATTTGGTGGAGCTTGACAACGATCTTGCCCAAGCCGGCGAAAGTCGTCAGGATATCGACCTCATCTGGGGCGCGGTGCTCACGCGCTATCTGACCATCGTGAAGTTCGCGGGTTACGGAAACGTGCGTTCTTCTGGCCGCGTGCAAACGCCGACGCTCGCTTTGATCGTGGCGCGCGAACGCGAGCGCATGGCGTTCGTGCCCGAGGATTATTGGGTCATCAAAGCTCGCTTCGGCAAAGAGCCCGAAGATTTCGAGGCAACGCATGCGATGGCTCGCTTCAAGGCAGAGGCGCAGGCCAATGCCGTCATGGGCCATGTCGAGGATGCTTCGAAGGGCGTGATTTCTTCCATTGAAAAACGCAAACGCACGGTTGCGGCTCCGGTGCCGTTCAACACCACGAGCCTTATGGCCGCAGCGGCGTCCGAGGGCCTTTCTCCTGCGCGAACCATGCGCATTGCCGAAAGCCTCTATATGGACGGCTATATCAGCTATCCCCGCGTGGACAATACGGTCTATCCCGAATCGCTCGACCTCGAGGGCACGGTGAGAAAGCTCTCCGACGTTGCGGTGTACCGTCCGTATTGCCAGGAGCTTCTTTCCAAGGGCGCGCTTGTCGCAACGCGCGGCAAGAAGGAGACCACCGACCATCCGCCCATTCATCCCACGGCGGCGGCCGACCCCGATAAACTCGGGGCGCCCGAATGGAAGCTCTACAACCTCATTGCGCGCCGCTTCCTGGCAACGTTGTCGGAATCGGCGGTCGTCGAAGGCACCAAGGTTACGATCGACGTTGCCTCCGAGCCGTTTGTCACACGCGGAGACGTGCTGGTGAAGCCCGGTTTTCGCGCTATCTATCCGTACGGCTTGAAAAAAGACGAGCAACTTCCTTCGCTCGAAGAGGGCCAGTCGGTCGATTTTCAGGGTGCAACGTGCACCAAGAAGCAAACCGAACCCCCGGCGCGCTATTCTCAGGGCAAGCTCATTCAGGAAATGGAGAAGCTTGGCCTTGGCACCAAGGCCACGCGCCATGCCATCATCGAGCGTCTGTACACGGTGAAGTACGTGCAGAACGACCCGATCGAGCCAAGTCAGCTTGGCATTGCCGTGTGCGATGCGCTGGGTAAGTTCGCCCCGCAGATCACCAGCCCCGATATGACGGCCACTCTTGAAGAAGACATGAACAAGATTGCCGCCGGCGAGAAATCGCGCAAAGACGTGGTTGATCTTTCCCGCGATATTCTGCATGACGTCCTAGACGAGCTTTTGCCGCATCAGGAGGAAGTCAAAGACGCGCTGGCCGATGCCGTGGCAGCCGATGCCTACGTGGGTCCTTGCCCGAAGTGCGGAAAAGACCTTCAGTTGCGCGCATCCTCTAAAACGCGTTCTATGTTTATCGGATGCGCAGGCTGGCCCGATTGCGACGTGACCTATCCGCTTCCTAAGGGCAAGGTGGAGGCGCTCGAGGAAAAATGTCCGACGTGCGGCATGCCGCAGATCAAGGTGACGGCGTTTCGTTCGAAGCCGCGTACGCTGTGCATCGACCCGAACTGCCCGACCAACCAAGAGCCGGATGTGGTTGTGGGGAAGTGTCCGACGTGTGCCGAAAAGGGGCTCGACAAAAAGCTCATTGCAAGCAAGAATCCCCGCACGCTCAAGCGCTTCATTCGCTGCGAGAACTATGAGGAGTGCGAGACCAGCTATCCGCTGCCTCAGTACGGCGAGCTGACGGCCACCGAAGAGACGTGCGAACATTGCGGGGCCCCCATGGTGATCGTGAAGACCGCACGCGGCCCATGGAAGCTCTGCCCGAATTTTAACTGCCCCGGCAAAGAGAAAGAAGCCGAGGAAAAAGAGGCGAAGGCCGCGCAGAAAAAGGTTGCCGCCAAGCCGACGGCGAAAAAAGCCCCTGCGAAGAAGACGGCAAAGAAGCCTTCGCCAAAAAAAGAGAAGGAATAAAGGGAGCTATCTTTGACGAAAGGGTCGAAGATCGAAGCGAAAAGGAGCCTCGGCTCCTTTTCTTCGTTGGACGGCATGCTTGCGAACGGGGGATAGGAAGCCGGTCGCTTTTGCTTGAGTGCGCATGTCGTGTTTACGGCGAATTGTGAAGAAAGGTTGGCCTGCGTGGTCTTGTCTGGGTTTTCTGCGCGATGTAAACGCAGCGGGCTGCTTTGCGCGCTGGCGTGTTTTTCCTTTGTATTGGGTGTACCCGTAGGGTTCGTCCTTTGGACGCTGCTGAGCATAGCCTATGCGCTGTGCGATTTCGTATGGAGGGGCGTAGGGTCTGCAACGGGCTGGCTATACTTTCCCCTTCTCGCTTGCGGCATCGGAGGGCTGGCCATAGGGCTGTGGAACAAGAGATTCAAAAGCGCGCCTGTTCCGTTCGACCAGGTAATGGCCCAGGTGAAGCGCGAAGGCGGCTACAGGATGGAGAAACCGGCCGCAGGCGCCGTTTCGTTTTTCCTTCCCATAGCCTTCGGCGGTTCGGTCGGGCCCGAGGCTGGGCTTATGGGCATGGCTGCCGCAGGCTGCACATGGGTGGGCGACCGCCTTCGCGCGCTTGCCGAGAAGATGGGCTTGCAATCGGACGCCCGCTCGGCGCGTTCGTTTCTGACCAAGTCCTCAAGGCGCTTCGTCTATGCGTTCGGCATTCTCGGCGGAATTGCGGGCATCGTCTTGTATACGACGTTTCTTCCCGGCGGCATGGCGCTTCCGCGTTTCTCCGCCCCCGAAGAGTTTTCGGCGTATTCGGCCTTGTGCCTGCTTGTGTGTGCATGTGCTGGATGGGGTCTCGTTATTATGTATCGCCTCGCCTCCAAGGCGAGCGAGCGTGTTGCCAAGGCTTTCGGCGACGGCCGCCAGGTGTTGCGCACGACCGTGTGCGGTCTGGTCTTGGGCGCTGTGGCGGTGTTTCTTCCGTATGTTCTCTTTCCCGGAACGCAGCAGTTCGCCTCGCTTGGGCAATCGTGGCAGAGCATGTCGGGCTGGGTGCTTCTCGCAACAGGCGTGGTCAAGACGTGTCTCGTGGCGTTTTGCCTGAAAATGGGGTGGGGCGGCGGCCCATACCTGCCGCTGGTGTTTTGCGCGTCGGTTTTCGGCTACGGCATGGCCTCGGTGCTCGGCGCAGACGCCATGGTATGCGTCTGCGCGACGGTCTGCGCGCTCATGGGGGCCTTTGTTGGCAGGTTCTTCGGGGCCTTCGTCTTCATGCTGTTCATATTCGCCCCCCAAAGCATTCCCCTTGTGGCCGTATGCACGGCGGCGGGAATCGTGCTTCCCATGCCGGAAAAGCTCAGACCGAAGGGGCTGATGTAAGCCCGTGCGAAAGGTCATCGCAGTATCTTCATAAACGACAAATTGATTCTTGCAGCCCTTGGCGTCCCGGATTATAATTCAAAAGCTGCGTCCGCAAGTGAATGGATACACCCGGGCGCGTGGAAACGGAGTCGAGGCTGCACACTCCCAAGAACAGCCCATTCGGCAATCGTTTCCAAGAATGTAAGGGGAGCGCCTGGTACGTGCGAGGAGTGGCACGCGAGCAGGGCTCCAAGGAAGAAAGGTTGTTTGATGGGAATCAAGCAATACAAGCCGACTAGCCCCGGTCGCCGCTTCCAGACGGTTTCGGACTTCGCCGAAATCACCTGCAGCAAGCCGGAGAAGTCGCTTCTTGCGCCTTTGCCGAAGAAGGCAGGCCGCAACAACAACGGTCGCATCACCACTCGTCATCAGGGTGGCGGCAACAAGCGCCGTTATCGTATCATCGACTTCAAGCGCAACAAAGACGGCGTACCCGCCAAGGTTGCAACGGTCGAGTACGACCCCAACCGTTCCGCCCGCATCGCCCTGCTCCACTATGTGGACGGCGAGAAGCGCTACATCCTGCACCCCAAGGGCCTGCAGGTTGGCGACATGGTTGTTTCTGGCGTCGGCGCTGACATCAAGCCCGGCAACGCAATGCCGCTTTCCGAGATTCCCGTCGGTACGTTGATTCATGCCGTCGAGCTCCAGCCTGGCAAGGGCGCTGCTATTGCTCGCTCCGCAGGCACCTCCATCCAGCTCATGGGTAAAGAGGGCAAGTACGCAATCCTGCGTATGCCTTCCTCCGAAATGCGTCGCGTGCTTCTGACCTGCCGTGCCACCATCGGCGAGGTGGGCAATGCAGAGCATGCCAACATCAAGATCGGCAAGGCTGGTCGTAACCGCTGGAAGGGCGTTCGTCCTACTGTTCGCGGTACCGTCATGAACCCGGTCGACCATCCCCACGGCGGTGGCGAGGGCAAGAACAAGTCCTCGGGTCGTCATCCCGTTAGCCCCTGGGGCGTTCCCACCAAGGGTCATCGCACCCGCAACCCCAAGAAGGCTTCGAGCCGCCTGATCATTCGTCGCCGCAAGAAGTAAGCGACTGAAACGTTAAGGAGAAACTGTGAGCAGAAGTTTGAAGAAAGGTCCTTTCGTTGAGCCGCGTCTTCTCGGTCGCATCAATGCGATGAACGCAGCTGGCGAAAAGAACGTCATCAAGACGTGGTCTCGCTCTTCGACCATCTTCCCGGAAATGGTTGGTCACACCATTGCCGTTCATGATGGCCGCAAGCATGTCCCCGTATATGTCACTGAATCCATGGTTGGCCACAAGCTGGGTGAGTTTGCTCCCACCCGTACCTTCAAGGGCCATGCCAACAAGGGTAAGAAGTAAGGAGGTAAACACACATGGAAGCTAAAGCAACTGCTAAGTACGTGCGTGTGAGCCCCCGCAAAGCACGTCTCGTCGTCGACCAGGTCCGCGGCAAGGACATTGCTCGCGCCCGTGAGATCCTTCGCTTCTCCGAGCGTGCGATTTCCGAGGTCGTGGAGAAGGTTCTGAATTCTGCCGTCGCTAATGCGGAGAACAACCATCACATGCGTTCCAACAATCTCGTCGTCAAGGCTGCCTTCGTCGACGAGGGTCCCACTCTCAAGCGCATCCGCCCGCGTGCTAAGGGCTCCGCTTCGCGTATTCGCAAGCGTACCAGCCACATCACCGTCATCGTTGCGCCGCGAGAGGAGGCATAAATGGGTCAGAAAGTAATGCCCACCGGCTTCCGTCTCGGCATCACCGAGGACTGGCGTAGCCGCTGGTATTCCGATAAGGATTACGCCAAGAACCTGGAGAACGACATTGCTATCCGTCGTTTCCTGGACAAGTACCTCGCCAAAGCCGCTGTCTCCAAGGTTGAGATCGAGCGCGCTGGCGACAAGGTCAAGGTCATCATCGTCACGGCTCGCCCGGGCGTTGTGATCGGCAAGAAGGGTGCTGAAATCGAGAACCTGCGCAAGCAGCTTGCCAAGGTTGTCGGCGGCCCCGTCAACATCGAGGTCGTCGAGGTCAAGCGCCCCGAGCTCGATGCAGCTCTCATCGCTCAGTCTGTCGCTGAGCAGCTCGAGGGTCGCGTGGCATTCCGCCGCGCAATGCGCAAGGCTGTTCAGTCTGCTCGCAAGTCCGGTGCTCAGGGCATCCGTATCCAGTGCTCCGGTCGTCTGGGCGGCGCTGAGATGAGCCGTCGCGAGTGGTATCGCGAAGGCCGCGTGCCTCTGCACACCCTGCGTGCGAAGATCGATTACGGCTTCGCTACCGCTGCCACCACGATGGGCTCCATCGGCATCAAGGTCTGGGTCTACCACGGTGAAGTTCTTCCCGGCGGCAAGATTCCCCAGCCTGCACTCGAGGGCAATTCTCGCCCGTCTCGCGGTCGTCGCGACCGCAATGACCGCAATGAAAGGGGTGCTAAATAATGCTAGCTCCTAAGCGCATTCGTCACCGCAAGGTGCAGCGTGGCTCCATGAAGGGCAAGGCAAAGGGCTACACCCAGCTCCATCATGGCAGCTATGGCATCCAGGCTCTCGAGCCCCATTGGATCACCAACCGTCAGATCGAGGCCGCTCGTATCGCTATGACTCGTTACATGAAGCGTGGCGGTAAAGTGTGGATTACGATCTTCCCCGACAAGCCGATCACCCAGAAGCCTGCTGAGACCCGCATGGGTTCCGGTAAGGGTAACCCCGAGGCTTGGGTTGCTGTCGTGAAGCCGGGCCGCATTATGTTCGAGATTGATGGCGTTGACGAGGCCACCGCAAAAGAGGCTCTTCGTCTTGCTATCAACAAGCTGCCCATCAAGTGCAAGATCGTTTCCAAGGAAACGGAGGTGGCTAAATAATGAAGCCCGTTGAGATTCGTGAACTCTCTTCTGACGATCTGAACGTCAAGCTGAAGGAAGCTCGCGCTGAGCTGTTCAACCTGCGCTTCCAGATGGCTACCAGCCAGCTGGACAACACTGCTCGCGTGAAGCAGGTCAAGAAAGACATCGCGCGTCTTCAGACCGAGATGCGCGCTCGCGAAATCGCCGCTGCCGGCGCATTGAAGTAAGGATTCGGTGGGATTAGATGAGTGAAGCTACCCGTAATACCCGCAAGGTCCGCCAGGGCGTCGTTGTAAGCGCAGCCGGCGACAAGACCATTGTGGTTCAGATCAAGGAACGCAAGCCGCACCCCGTGTACGGCAAGATGATGACGAGCACCAAGAAGTTCCATGCTCATGATGAGAACAACGAGTGCGGCGTGGGCGATACCGTTTCCATCATGGAAACCCGCCCCCTGTCCAAGATGAAGCGCTGGCGCCTCGTCGAGATCATCGAGAAGGCTAAATAGTCTACGCTCTCAGCGTATTCTAGTATCGGAAGGATTGCACAATGATTCAGATGCAAACCATGCTGAACGTTGCCGACAACTCCGGCGCTCGCAAGGTGCAGTGCATCAAGGTTCTCGGCGGCTCCAAGCGCCGTTACGCAGGCCTCGGTGACGTCATTATCTGCAGCGTCAAGGAAGCCGCTCCTAACGGCAACGTGAAGAAGGGTGACGTTGTTCGCTGCGTCATCGTTCGCGTGAAGAAGGAAGTCCGTCGCAACGACGGTTCTTACATCCGTTTTGATCAGAACGCCGCCGTTCTGATCAACAACGACGGTGCTCCCAAGGGCACTCGTATCTTTGGCCCTGTGGCCCGCGAGCTTCGCGACAAGAAGTACATGAAGATCGTGTCTCTGGCACCTGAAACGCTGTAGAGGAGGTCAGAAGCATGAAGATGAACATTCGCAAAGGCGATAAGGTCCAGGTCATTACCGGCAAGGACAAGGGCAAGCAGGGCGTTGTCCTGCGTGGCCTCCCCAAGGAGGAGCGCGTTCTCGTCGAGGGTGTGAACATGGTCAAGAAGGCTATGCGTCCTACCCAGCAGAACCCGCAGGGCGGCATCGTCACCAAGGAGGCTCCCATCCACGTCTCCAACGTGATGCTCGTTTGCCCGACGTGCGGCAAGCCGACCCGTATCGCTAAGAAACGCGTCGACGGCAAGGGTGTTCGCGTCTGCAAGAAGTGCGGCGCCGACATCGTTGAGCCCAAATAAATCAAGTTTTTGTGAGCGGGGGTTTTACAATCCCCGCTTGCTTGGTACAATGACCCTCCCTGTGTGTTTCACGCAGGGGTAGGGACGTAGGGTCGGAAATCCTGCGTTTAAATCATCGAAAAGGAGAAATTTCAAGATGGCTACTCCTCGTCTGAAGGAAAAGTACACCAACGAAATCGTCGCCAAGCTCGAAAGCGAGCTCAACATCGACAACATCAACAAGGTTCCGCGCCTTGAGAAGATCGTTGTGAACATGGGCGTCGGCGCTGCCGCTTCCGATTCCAAGCAGCTCGATGCCGCTATGGCTGACCTGCGTGTTATCACCGGTCAGCAGCCTTGCGTTACGCGCGCTAAGAAATCCATCGCAGGCTTCCATATCCGCCAGGGTATGGCTATCGGCTGCAAGGTCACCCTGCGTGGCAACCGCATGTGGGAGTTCCTGGACCGTCTGCTGTCCATGGCTCTGCCCCGCGTTCGCGACTTCCGTGGTATTTCCCCGACCTCTTTCGACGGCCGTGGTAACTACACGCTCGGCATCACCGAGCAGATGATCTTCCCCGAGATCGAATACGACAAGGTTGATCGTACCCGTGGTATGGACATCACCTTCGTCACCACCGCTGAAAACAACACGGATGCCAAGGCTCTTCTGGATGCTCTGGGCTTCCCGTTCAAGAAGAACTAGGTTTCTACTCGACGCTATCTGTTGAGTGAAGAAATAGGAAAGAAGGAAAAGCATGGCAAAAAAATCGATGATCGCCAAGGCTGCGCGCGAGCCGAAGTTCTCGACTCGTAAGTATTCTCGCTGCACTCGCTGTGGCCGTCCGCACTCTGTGTATCGCAAGTTCGGTCTGTGCCGCGTGTGCCTGCGTGAACTCGCAAGCAAAGGCGAACTGCCCGGCGTGACCAAGGCTTCCTGGTAGGAAAACCTGCACGCTGTGTGTGCTGGTCGGTAAGGCGTACGCGTTACGGGCGCCATTACGTACCTCCGACTCCGCTCATCACGAACCAAAGGAGAAAACATGAGCATGAACGATCCCATTGCAGATATGCTTACGCGCGTGCGTAATGCTAATTCTGCCGGTAAGGCTACGGTTTCCATGCCGTCTTCCAAGAAGCTTACCGAAATCGCCCGCATCATGACTGAAGAGGGCTATGTCCAGGGTTACGAAGTTCTCCCTGCACAGCCTCGTGACATCCTCGAGATCACCCTCAAGTATGGTGACAAGAAGGAGAAAATCATCCGCGGCATCAAGCGCATCTCCAAGCCTGGTCTGCGTATTTACGCTGGCAAGGACGAGCTGCCCCGCGTTCTGGGTGGCCTGGGCACCGCTGTTGTGTCCACCTCCAAAGGTGTTATGACCGACCGTGACGCCCGCAAGGCCGGCGTCGGCGGCGAAGTGATTGCGTACATCTGGTAGGAAAGGAAGGAGCTAGATATGTCTCGTATCGGTAAGCAGCCTATTCCGGTTCCCGCCGGAGTCGAGGTCTCCATCAAGGACAACACCATCACTGTCAAGGGCGCCAAGGGCGAACTCTCCTATGAGTTCAATCCCATCATGGGCGTTGCTCACGAAGGCGAAGAAATCATCGTCACTCGTCCCGATGACTCCCGTGAGGCTCGCAGCTTCCACGGCTTGACCCGTACCCTCATCGCCAACATGGTCGAGGGTGTTTCCCAGGGCTTCGAGAAGAAGCTCGAGCTTGTGGGCGTTGGCTATCGTGCTGCTCTCAAGGGCACCGCTCTTGAACTCCAGCTCGGTTTCTCTCACCCCGTTATTGTTGAAGCTCCCGAAGGTATCACCTTCGAGGTGCCCGATCAGACGCACATCACCGTCAAGGGCGCTGACAAGCAGTTGGTCGGCGAGACCGCTGCTGTCGTGCGCAAGTGGCGTAAGCCTGAGCCTTACAAGGGCAAGGGTATCCGCTACGCCGGCGAGCAGGTCCGCCGCAAGCTGGGCAAGGCCGCCAAGGGCGACAAATAGCGACTCAGGTGTGAAGGGATTTTAAGATGAAGAAACTTCAGAAGAAACAAGCTGCGTTGGCTCGCCGCCATCGTCGCGTGCGCGGTAAGATTTCTGGCACCGCTGCTCGCCCGAGGCTTTGCGTTACCCGTTCCAACTCCAACATCTACGTTCAGTTCGTAGACGATGTTGCTGGCAAGACCCTTCTCGGCGTCAGCACCCTCGGCCCCGACTTCAAGGCAACCGGCAAAAACGGTGCTAACGTTGAAGGCGCTGCCGCAATGGGTGAAATCGCTGGCAAGAAGGCCCTCGAAGCCGGTATTACCGAAATCGTCTTCGACCGCGGCGGCAACCTGTACCATGGCCGTGTTAAGGCTCTGGCAGAGGGTGCTCGTGAAGCCGGCCTGAAGTTCTAGGAAAGGGTAGGTAAATGACTCCTCGTAAAGAAGAAAAGAACCAGTCTGCCGTTCCTGAGCTTCAGGAGCGCGTGGTTTACATCAATCGTGTTTCCAAGGTTGTTAAGGGTGGTCGTCGCTTTGCTCTGACTGCTCTGGTCGTCGTCGGTGACGGCAACGGCCGCGTAGGCGTTGGCATGGGCAAGAGCCAGGAAGTGCCTATCGCTATCAAGAAGGGCATCGAAGATGCCAAGAAGAACATGTTCACGGTTCCTCTGACCGCTGAGCAGACTCTTCCCCATGAGGTTATCGGCGAGTTCGGCGCAGGCCGCGTTCTGCTGAAGCCGGCTACCCCCGGTACCGGCGTTATCGCTGGCGGTCCTGTTCGCGCTCTCATGGAGCTTGCAGGCGTCAAGAACGTTTTCGGCAAGTCTCTCGGTTCCGGCAACGCCATGAACATCGTCAAGGCAGCTGCCGAGGGCCTCAAGGAGCTCTCCAACGTCAATGAGGTTGCTGCTCGTCGTAACGTGAGCGTTGCTCACATCTACGGCTGGTCTGAGAAGAAGGAGGCATAAATCATGGCTGAAGCTAAGAAGACCCTCCACATCACTCAGGTTCGTTCCGCCATCGGCCGCAAAGCCGACCAGGGCAAGACTCTGAAGGCTCTGGGCCTGGGCAAAATCGGCCGCACTGTCGATCAGGTCGACAACGACTGCATCCGCGGCATGATTTTCAAAGTCAAGCACCTCGTCGAGGTTGTCGAAGACTAATGAACTCGAAAGAGCCCGCAATTGCGGGCTCTTTTTTATGGAAAGAGCTCCGTTTCTTTTCCGCAAATGACCACCTCAGAATAAAAATCACTAGCATATCCAAGGTAATACGTGTATTCTAGGAAAGCTTGCGTTTTCAGAACTGTTATGTGACGCAGGTTTTTTGTAGTGAGCCGACGAGCGAGCTGTCGGCTGAGAGCGGGTGAGTGACCCGCCCGAAAAAAGCGAAAGGATTGTTACATGGAACTCAAAGACTTGGTGCCCGCAGAGGGCTCTACGAAAAATCGCAAGCGCGTTGGTCGCGGTCCTGCTTCCGGCCATGGTAAGACCTCTGGTCGCGGTATGAACGGTCAGAAGTCCCGTGCTGGTGGCGGTAAGCGCATCGGCTTCGAGGGTGGCCAGACTCCTCTCGCAATGCGTCTGCCCAAGCTCCCTGGCTTCCGCAACTTCAACCGCGTCGAGTACGCTCCCGTCAACGTTGCACGTCTCGAGCTCAAGTTCGAGGCTGGCGATGTCGTCGATCACGAGGCTCTTGTTGCTAAGGGCATCATCAAGAATGTCGATACTTTGGTCAAGGTTCTTGGTGACGGCGAACTGACCAAGTCCCTCACCGTCAAGGTGGACAAGGTTTCCGCAAGCGCCGTGGCTAAGATCGAAGCAGCTGGAGGAAAGGTCGAGCAGCCTTGCTAAGAACCATCATCGATGCGTTCAAGGTGCCTGAGCTTAGGAATAAGATTCTGTTCACCTTGGGTATTCTGGCGCTGTACCGCTTCGGCGCGTACGTGCCCGTACCCGGCATCCCCTTCAATGAATTCGCTAATGCTTTTGCGCAAAGCGGCGTCAGCATGGCCATGCTCGACTTGTTCACGGGCGGTGCGCTTTCGCACTTCTCCGTGTTCTCGCTTGGCATCATGCCCTACATTACGGCATCGATTATCATGCAGCTTATGCAGGGCGTTATTCCCGCTGTGGGACGTTGGGCGAAGGAAGGCGAGTCCGGTCGCAAGAAGATTACCCAGGTTACTCGTTTCATGACGCTCGGCCTCGGTCTTATCAACGCCATCGGCTATCTCTTCCTTTTCAAGAGCAGCGCCTACGGTGTTGTGTTCTCTTCCGAGCTGCCTGAGATCGTGACGGATATCGTTGTCGTCTTCACGCTGGTTGCCGGCACGGCATTCATTATGTGGATGGGCGAGCTCATCACGCAGCGCGGCATTGGCAATGGCATGTCGTTGATCATCTTCACCTCGATCATCTCGCGCGTGCCTTCTGCAATTTTCAGCAGCGTGAACCTCCAGTCCGACATGGGCATGGGCATTGTGGTGACGATTCTGATCGTTCTCGTTGTTCTGCTGTGCATCCCCGCGATTATTTTCGTCGAGCGTGCTCAGCGCCGTATCCCGGTCAACTACGCCAAGCGTGTTCAGGGTCGTCGCATGATGGGTGGTCAGACCACCTACATTCCTTTGAAAGTGAATGCAGCGGGTGTTATCCCCATCATCTTCGCAAGCTGCCTGATTTATTTCCCGGCTCAGCTTGCAGCTCTGTTCAACATCGGTTGGCTTACCGCTGCGGCAGACGCCATGAGCTCGGGATGGATCAACTGGATTCTTACGCTGGTCCTCGTCGTCTTCTTTGCGTATTTCTATACCTCTATGGTGTTCAACCCCGAGGAGACGAGCGACAACCTGCGTAGGCAGGGTGGCTTTATTCCGGGCGTGCGTCCCGGTTCGGCTACGACCGATTACATCAAGCGTGTGATCAACCGCGTCACTCTTCCGGGTGGCTTGTTCATCGCTTTGATCGCGGTTGTTCCGTCCATTCTGTTCTACTTCACGGGCAACCAGCTCATCCAGGCATTCGGCGGCACGTCTATCCTCATCATGATTGGCGTTGCGCTGGATACTATGTCTAAGATTGAGTCTCAGCTCAAGATGCATAATTACGACGGTTTCTTTAAATAGGCACTTGTTCGTAGTCCAACAGTAAAGACCCCTTGCCCTGTGCGAGGGGTCTTTTGCGTGCGGGCTCGCCCTATGCATTTTGCAACTGTGAACATTTGGGCTAGACTGTGCCAACGCGAGTGGCCGCGCTTTAGGCGCGAAGATGCTCGCGTGCAAGTTGTATACGAAAGAGAGATAGAGGCGATTGATGTTCGATCAGAAGGCGGGCGTCGCTGAAGCGTCCGATTCTATGCGCGATCTGGCAGGGAAGCGCATTCTGGTGACGGCGGGCCCTACGCAAGAGGCCATTGACCCTGTTCGCTACATTACCAATCATTCCACGGGACGTATGGGGTACGCCATTGCGCAACGTGCTCACGAAAGAGGAGCCGAGGTTGTTTTGGTCTCCGGACCCGTGTCTATTCAGGCACCTTGCGGCGTTGAGCTTGTCAACGTGGTGAGCGCGCAGGATATGTTCGAGGCGGTCTCGTCACGCTATGAAACCTGTGATGCTGTCATTAAGGCGGCGGCGGTGGCCGACTATCGTCCCGCTCAGATTCACGAGGACAAGGTGAAAAAGAAGGATGGCGAAATGTCGATCCTCCTCGAGCGGACGCAGGACATCCTTTCGTGGCTTGGTGCTCATCGAGTCGCGGGACAGCGACTGTGCGGCTTTTCCATGGAGACACGCGATGTCCTGGAGAATTCCCGCGCCAAGCTTTCGAAGAAGAATGTCGATATGATTTGCGCGAATTGCCTGAAGGAAGACGGCGCCGGATTCGGTACGCCGACGAACCATCTGACCCTCATCTCGCGTGAGCGCACGGTCGATCTTCCCCTTATGGACAAGCTCGACGCCGCCGACCGCGTGCTTGACGAACTGTTTTCGATCGAGCCGAAAGGGGAATAGCGCATGCTGCTGACGGTCGATATCGGTAACACCAACGTGGTGATGGGCCTTATGCCCGAGCGAGGTCTGTTGGCTTCGAACCTGCGTTTTCCCACGGACAAGAGGCGCACAGTCCAGGAATTCATGGAGGGATTCGAGGCGCTTGTTGCCATGCATGGCTTCGATTTCTCTAACGTAAATGGCGCTATTGTCAGTTCCGTCGTGCCTGAACTCACCGATTCGGTAGTTGCATCGGTGCGTGCGAAGACGGGCGATGATCCTTTGGTTGTTGACCATCGCATGAACCTGGGCTTCACGATCGATATGGACACCCCCGAGAAGCTCGGCGTGGATATGATCGCCGACGCGGCCGGCGCCGTCGGCGATTACGAAGGCAATCTGGCCATTTTCGACATGGGTACGGCCACTACCTGTTCGGTGGTAAGCGCCGATCGCGTCTATCTGGGCTCCATTATCATGCCCGGCGTGGTTATTTCCCAGGATGCGCTGACTGCCCAAGCTTCGGCGTTGCCGTTCATCAAATTCGAGCGTCCGAAGCGTCTTATCGGCCGCGATACCGTCGATTGTATGCGCAGCGGCGTCATGTACGCTAATGCGGCCATGATGGATGGTCTGGTCGACCGCATCTCGGACGAACTGGACGGTCCTGTGCTGGCTGTCGCTACGGGCGGCATTTCCCGCCTGATTGTGCCAGCATGCCGTCGTTATGTGGTGCATGATCCGAATCTGCTGCTGAAGGGCCTGTGGGATTTGTATCACGCCAACGTATAGCAGGCGATAGGTTCCGGATGTGACGCGCCTTGAAGAACCTTCTGTGCGCGTCGGCGATTGTGGCGCGCTCTGCCGCTCGTCCTATGCGGGAGCCCGCTCGTACGTTGTCTTTGTTGTTCGCGAATTTGCAATGCGTCGCTTGGTCGCCGCTGATACAATGAGAAAACCATTGGAATTCGAAAGGAAGTTCATATGAACATCGTTTTGTTGGGCGCTCCTGGCGCTGGCAAGGGAACTCAGGCAGCAAAGCTGGTCGAAGAGTTCGGCACGCCCCACATTTCTACGGGCGACATTCTTCGCGCAGCTGTGAAGAACCAGACCGAGCTCGGCAAGAAGGCGAAGTCCTACATGGATGCCGGCGACCTTGTTCCCGACAGCCTGATCATCGACCTCATGAATGAGCGTTTCCAGGAGCCTGATGCTCAGGTCGGCTTCATTCTCGATGGCTTCCCTCGCACCACCGCGCAGGCTGTTGCCCTCGACGACATGCTGGCCCGTCTCGAGCGTCCGCTTGACGGCGCGCTGCTCGTCGATGTGGAGTCTGAGGTCATCGTCAAGCGTCTGACCGCTCGTCGTTGCTGCAAGGATTGTGGCTATATCGGCTCTGACGCGGACGCATCTTGCCCCAAGTGCGGTGGCGAAATGTACCAGCGCGATGACGACAACGAAGCAACGGTGCGCAACCGCCTCGATGTCTACGAGAAGAGCACCTCTCCCTTGATCGACTATTACAAGGGCAAGGGCCTGCTCAAGGCCGTTGACGGCGACCGTCCCGTTGACGAGGTCTACGCCGACGTGAAGGTTGCGCTGGGTCTGTAATCTCTTTTACGTTTTTTCGAAAAGAGCCCCGATGCATTCAGGTTGCCCTCCAAAGAGAGGCGCGATTTGCTATCGGGGTTCTTTTTCTATTTTGGGAATGACTTGCAGAATCGCGCGGCTATTTTGGAGAAGACGGAGAAACGAAACGGTGGGCTGCTGGGGTTGCAAGGAAATAAGGAACGGACGAGTAGGCGTAAGGAAAACGGGTCAGCAAGGCATGGTCTGGAGCAGAGTAAGCTTGTCGAGGGATGATATGCGCTGCTGCCACGATTCCGCCGCTTCGGTATAATATCCGCCATGCGTGAATTCATGACATCGCTGCGAGAGTTCGTAGCCACCCATCATCCCCAATTGCGACACTTCTTGAAGGTCGCCTGCATCGTGCTGGCCTGCGCTGTGGTCTGCGAGGTCGTCGTGTTCAATTTCAATCACTGGCGCAGTCTTTCCTGGGAGCCGGTGACGCTGAACGCGAAGGTCGACCTGCAGCAGACGGCCGATGGCAGGTATCGCGTCTCAGCCATCGATAACGATGTGGAATTCGAGCACCTCGGCGTAAAGGTGCATAATCTCAGGTTGGATTTCAGCGGAAACCAGGGCGCTCAGAACGTTCCGGTGAAGATATGGTTTACCGACGAGGCCCATGCCACGTATTTCGACGACACGGAATACACGTCAGGCGTCCCCGTGACCTACGTCGCCACGAATTGCGAAGAAAGCGAATACCTCAACCTCAATTCCTCGGGCGAGATGGGGAAACTTCGTATACAAATCGGCGGGGAGGGAACGGTATACCCGCTATATCTGGAGAATATCGTCATCAATGCGCCTGAGCCGTTCGGTTTCAATATGACGCGGGTTGTTCTGGCCTCTTTCGTCATGGCCCTTGTCTACGCATTTCGACCGCGTAGCAGTCTGTATCGAATCTTTTTGAGGGAGCATCCGCGTCGTTCGAAGATAGCCGTAGTCGGCATTGTTGTTGCGGAGATCTGGCTATGCGCCTCTTTCACGCTTATGGGATCGAATCTTGTTGGCGTGGCGACGTCTTCGTACAATTCCGGATCATGGGACGGCGTAAGCCCGATAAACACCTTCGAAGTAGGCGGTGATAACGCGCAGCAGTACGCCGAGCTTGCGAAGAGCATGGCGCACGGAAAGCTATACCTCGAAGAAGAGCCGCCGAATTGGTTGCAGAATATGGAAGATCCGCACGATCGCGGCGCGCGCGACCAGATGGTCAAGGAGACGGGCGAGAACTACCTTTGGGACGTTGCTTACTACGAAGGGCACTACTACGTCTATTTCGGCGTGGTTCCCGTGGTGTTGTTCTATCTGCCGTTCTATCTTTTGACGGGTGCCAATTTCCCGACGGCGATCGGTGTCATCCTGGGAATGATCGCGTTCGTGACGGGCGTGTCCGCGCTGCTCGATCGATTCGCGCGTTACCACTTCAAGCGTGTGAGCGTCGGGCTGTATCTGCTCTTGCAGATTGCGGTGGTCTCTTGCAGCGGCATGCTCTATTTGCTGAAGTTCCCCACGTTTTATTCGCTGCCCATTATTCTTGCGCTAGCCTTCTCGGTATGGGGCTTGTATTTCTGGATGCTCGGCAGGGCTCGTCGTCGCCCCGAGCTGTTTTACTTCTTCGGTTCGTTGTGCATGGCGCTTGTGGTCGGGTGTCGTCCTCAAATGGTCATGTTGAGCTTCCTGGCGTTTCCTCTGTTTTGGAGGCCGTTCATTACCGAGGGCCATATCAAGAGCGCTGCGGGCATTCGGCAGTTTGCCTGTTTGATTGCCCCATATGTGCTCGTGGTCGCTGGCATCATGGGTTATAACTACGCGCGGTTCGGTTCGTATCTCGATTTCGGAGCCAACTACAATCTTACGGTGAACGATATGACGAAGCGAGGCATGGCGGTGGGTCGCATAGCCCCGGCTCTCTTCGCGTATTTCTTCCAGCCTCCGTCGGCAAGCGGCGTGTTCCCGTATCTGCAAGCGGCTCCTTTCGACACTACCTATCTGGGTCAGACGGTCAAAGAGCCCACGTTCGGCGGTATCTTCGCATGCTTGCCGCTTCTGTGGATTCTTCCTTTTGCGAAGAGCGCCCTGCAGATGCGCGTGCGTCAGCGCAAGACCCGCACGATTGTCGGCGTTGTGGGCGTGCTTATCGTGTCGGGCGTCATTATCGGCGTGGCGGACGCCGAGGTCGCGGGTATCCTTCAGCGTTATTTCGCCGATTTCAGCATCATGTTCTTGATGGCTGCGGTTCTGATTGCGTTCATCATAAATGAGAACCTCGACCATCGCTCTACGCTGTACGGGCTGTTTCTTCGAATCATGCCTGTGCTCGTATTCGTCGGTGTGATTTACTCGGTGCTGCTGTGCTTCGTGGCCGAATCGGGCTGGTGGAGCGATGCGTATCCGTGGGCGTACCAATCCCTGCTTGAGACCTTCCAGTTCTGGACGTAGGAAACGCGCAGGGAGCGACTGCGGGAATCGTTTGTTTCTTTTGAGAGGTCAGGAATGAAAAAGCTTCTTGCGCAGTTCATGAAGTTCGGCGTGGTTGGCGTGATTGCGTTCGTGATTGATTACGGCCTGCTTGCTCTTCTGACGGAGCTTTTCGGCATTAACTACCTGGTGAGCGCAACCATATCGTTCACGGCATCGGTGGTGTTCAATTACGTCGCTTCGATGCGCTATGTGTTCACGCACAAAGAGGGAATGAGCAGACGTCGCGAATTCATCATTTTCGTTGTGCTGTCCGTTATTGGCCTGCTGATTAACAACGGATGCATGTGGGCAGGTGTCGAATTGCTGGGCGTTCATTATCTTTTGACCAAGATTGTTGCGACGGCGATTGTCATGATCTGGAATTTCGTGACTCGAAAAATATTCCTCGATGCCGGAGAATAAGGTGGTTGTCTCGAGACGCGGCGCTGGATGTTGAGGGTTTACGGCGGCCGTCCGTCTCAAGGACTCCATTGAGAGAGTCGCCCAGGGAGGTTTATCGAGGAGCCGCCCAAAGGGCCTTCGCTTTGAGCGTTCAGCTTGCACGATGGGCGCATCGCACTGTGTCGCCGGCAATAAAAGAAGAGGACCCGAACGGGTCCTCTTCGTGGTTATTCGGTTGTCTGCGAGGCTTGCGCTTAAGCAAGCGACTGCTGTGACATGCGCAGGATGTCTTTCAGCAGATGGGGCCTGGCCATAATCTTGCGCTTCATGCGAAGATCGCACCCTGCTCCACGGCCTTGGGCATCGGTCAGATACTCAGGCTGGTTTGCTTCGATGGCGTATCCGACGTGCTGGGAAACTTCCCATGCGTTTGCCTTTGCGGCGATAAGATAGGCATTCATGAGAATGCCCCCTTTCTTTGTTCCGAGGCGTTCTGCTTCGTATGCCAGGTCTGTTTCTGGCGTTGCCGCAAGGGTAGCACAGAGAGGTTGAAAGTGGAACTTTGTACATACGCTTGTAACATTTGTCAATTTTTCACCATAACTAATCGGCATAAGGCGCTTGAAAAATGGCGGACGGCATCAAGTTGGCGTCAAAACAAGGAGTAGGGAGCTGCTTTCTCTAAGGATGCCGTCGTAGGACATGCGAGGCGTGGTGATAAATCCTGTTCGGATTATGGGATGTGCGGCTCTTTGTCGAACGATCTCTGGTGAGCTTGGGGCATCATTGGTAGAATCGGTGTGCGATTCACGGGCCGGGTGGTTCGGAATTGCGCACTATCAGGCGTTATGCGAAAAAAGGACGAATCATGGGCGATATTGATGTGCGCGCGAAGCTGGCGCACTGGAAAGAATGTGTGGCGGATGCGGAATTAGCCTCCGAACTAGATAATCTCTCGAATGCGGACGATGCGGCCGTTGCCGATGCATTCTTTCAGGACCTGGCATTCGGAACTGCGGGATTACGCGGAATTATCGGCGCAGGCACGAACCGTATGAACATCTACACGGTCGCTCGTGCCACGCAGGGTCTTGCTGACTATCTCAATGCCCATTTCGACGACCCGAGCGTTGCCATCGCGCGCGATTCGCGCCACAAGGGACAGCTTTTCGTTAACACGGCGGCGTCCGTGCTGGCGATGAACGGCATTCGTTCGTACATCTATCCTCGCGTCGAGCCTACGCCCGCGCTGTCGTTCGCCGTTCGCGACCTGGGTTGTTCCGCCGGTATCAACATGACGGCCAGTCATAATCCTGCGGCATACAACGGATACAAGGTCTATGGCGCTGACGGCTGCCAGATTACGAGCGAGGCTGCAAAGGAAATTTCGGATTGCATCGCACGCCTGGGGTACTTCGAGGAGGATGGCGTGTGCGCGAAAATCGCTGATATTCGCGATATGCTCGACGGCGGCTTGGTCAATTGGATTGGCGAAGATGTTCTGGCGCGTTTTGAGAACGCCGTGCTCGAACAGTCCCAGGAAGAGCCCGACGATGCCGACGCTCCTCTCGACATTGTGTATACGCCGCTGTGCGGCACCGGTCTCGAATGCGTTCAGGCCGTGCTTGTGAAGATCGGCGTGCCGTATCTGAACGTAGTTCCGGGTCAGGATGTGCCCGATGGAGATTTCCCGACGTGCGAATATCCCAATCCCGAAGAGCGCGCCGCGCTTGAGAAGGGCATCGAGCTGTGCCGCAAACGAGCGGCTGCTGGCCGTACGCCCGACCTGCTTCTGGCGACCGACCCCGATGCCGATCGCGTCGGCGTGGCGGTTCCTGACGGCGATGATTTCGCGCTTATCACGGGCAACGAGATGGGCATTTTGCTGATGGATTTCATCGCGCGTCGTAAGCTCGAACGCGGCGAATCCCTGGACCGTAGCGTCGCCATCACCACGATCGTCTCTTCCGCCATGGCCGACGAAGTGGCCGAGGCGCACGGCTTCGAACTTCGCCGCGTGCTTACGGGCTTCAAATACATCGGCGAGCAGATTGCCATGCTTGAGGCGGCGGGCGAGGCTGACCGCTTCATGTTCGGTTTCGAGGAAAGCTACGGCTACCTTGCAGGAACGCATGTGCGCGATAAAGATGCCGTGGTGGCAAGCATGCTGATCTGCCAGATGGCGCGTTACTACCGTGCGCGCGGTATGTCCCTCGTCGACGCCATGAGGGCTCTGTACGAACGCTTCGGGTATTGCTTCAACCGTACGGTCTCCTTGACGTATCCGGGAGCTGACGGCGCGGCGAAGATGGCCGACATCATGACGCGTGTGCGTCGCGAGGCTCCTGCGGCGATTGCCGGTCTGCCCGTCGAGCGCGTGATAGACTACAACACTCAGGCGTCGATGCCTGTGGTGGGCGGCGAAACCTCGCAGATTTTGCCATGTGCGAATGTTGTCGAGTTCGTCTTGCAGGGCGGGTGCAAGCTTATCGTACGTCCCAGCGGCACCGAACCCAAGATCAAAGCCTACCTGTTTGCCAAGGCGGATTGCGCCGACCAATCCGCAGCCTTGCTTGATAGGCTCGATACTGCTGCTCGCGAGCTTTTAGCCTAGTAGAAAGACGTTGATACCATGATTTTTGGACATCTTGACCAGACCGATTGCAACGAAATCGGACACGAGGGCGTGCGTCGCGCCCTCGCATACGCGAAAGAACACGACCTGTCTCTTCTTGAGGCGGGCCGCAATGAAATAGACGGCGACGTGCTGTTCGTGAACGCGTGCTCCTACGATACGCGTGCGCTCGAAGATTGCCGTTTCGAGGCCCATCGTCGTTATATTGACGTGCAGATGGTGCTTGAGGGGCAGGAGCGCATCGACGTCCAATTCGTGGATGCGCTCGAGGCTGAGCCTTTCGACGAAGAGGCCGACAACATGTTTCTCGATGGCGCCGCGGCGGCTTCTGTCGTCATGACCCCGGGCACGTTTGTCGCCTGCTTCCCCGAAGACGCCCATAAGCCGGGCATTGCGGTCAACGGGTCGGAACCGGTGAAAAAAGCCGTCTTTAAGGTGCTGGTGTAGCACGCGAGTCGCATGCGCGGGCGAACGCATGGGCGTAGAGCGCAAGCACGCCGCGCGGGCATAGCGCTCGGCATGCGGAGATTTACGCTCGCCGCGGACGACGATGAAGCGCATCCTTGCGGTTTGCCCTTAAGGCGTCGGCGTTTTGTCGGCGCCTTTCGTCTTTTTGAGGCGTTTGATCACGACGTAGGCAAGTATCGCGCCGACGATCGCCGCAACGGTGTCTACCGCCCAGTCGGCCGGGTCGCAGGAGCGCGTGGGGACGAAGATCTGATGAATTTCGTCGGTGACTCCGTAGAGGCTTGCAATCAGGGGAGCCGCGAATAGCGCGTTTTTTGCGGGGAAATGCCAGCGCAGCGCGTTGAGAAGAGATGCGCCGAAGACGAAATACTCGCTGAAATGGCCTACGGGGGAGACGTCCACGGGATGGCCGAACAAGGCCTGGCCCGTGCTTGCGAGCCAAGTTTTTACCGCTGAAACAAAGCCCGATCCGTGGTCTAACGTCGCGCCGTCTTTGGCGCTCATCGTGAAAATGAGCGCGGCGATAACAAGGACGAGCGCCCATGATGCCGCTATGGCGGCGATGCGGTGTTTTTCGGGGGAAATCATGGTTGAGGATTGTAGCAAAACGATGGCTGTACCTGTCTTTGAAAAGGCTTTCCGCTACCATGTCTCCATGTGATGCGTTCGCATTTGCGCGCGGGCGCTAAGGCAGGCCGCGAATACGAAGGAGAATCTCGCATGGCCGATCGATACGACAACCAAGAACCTTCCGCATATTCCAACGGCGGGCAGGCTCCCTTGATGAAGGGGGAGGTTGGGCAGCCTCAGGTTCCGCCGCAGCCTCAGGCGCCGGCGAACCAGCAGGTTTTCGCCCAGCAGCCTCAGACGCAGCCTGTGTACGGCGCGCAACCGCAAGGGTTTCAGCAGCCTTACGCCCAGCAGCAGGCCTATGCCCAGTCCGCCTATGCCCAGCAAGCGTACGCGGCGGGGGCCAATGCCGGCGCCGCTTCGGCGTCTCGCAAGGGCGGAAAGGCCGTGTGGGTGGTTCTTGGCATCATCCTTTTCGCCATCGTGTTCGTTTTCACCATTGGAGCTCTGTCCTGCTCCCACATGGTCTCGAGCATTTCTGCGCCGACGCAGGATTACGCGGCCCTCACGACGGGTGACAGTGTCGGTGTGATCGATATGGCCGGAACCATACAGTACGACGGAACGTCGTGCAGTCCTGAAGGTTTACGGGAGCTTTTGAACCAAGCCGAGGAGAACCCCGACATCAAAGCGGTGGTGCTTCGTGTGGATTCGGGCGGAGGCACGGCTACGGCCGGCGAGGAGATGGCTGCCTATGTGCGCGATTTCTCTAAGCCCATCGTTGTTTCCAGCGCGTCGATGAACTGCAGCGCCGCCTATGAGATATCCAGCCAGGCAGACTACATCTTCGTTAACGAAACCACGGCGATCGGGGCCATCGGCACCATCATGCAGTCGACCGACATCTCCGAGCTGCTAGACAAGCTGGGAATTTCCGTGGACAATATCGCTTCGGCCGATTCCAAGGATTCCAGCTACGGCACGCGTCCTTTGACCGATGAAGAGCGGGCGTATTACCAGGAGCTTGTAGACACCATCAACGAGACCTTCATCAACTCGGTTGCCGAAGGCCGCGACATGACCGTCGAGAAGGTTCGCGCGCTTGCCACCGGCATGCAGTTCGCGGGCACGGTAGCGGTCGAAAACGGATTGGCCGACGAAGTGGGCATCTATGAAGACGCTTTGGATAAGGCGGCGCAGCTCGGCGGCATCGAGTCGTTCGATGGTGCGTACGATGTCGTGTCCTTGACCCAGTCGCCGTCTGATCTGTCTGCCTTGATGGACCTGCTGGGTACTTCGGAATCGTCTTCGGTGGCAGAGATGCTGCTTGAGTCTATGAAACAGGAGGGGGCTCGTTCGTGAGCTATGTAAGCACTACGCCTTGGCCTCGCCGCGCGGTGGTGACGGCCGGCATGCCGTATGGCAACAAGAAATTACACTTTGGCCATGTTGCGGGCGTTTTTGTTCCCGCTGATGCGTACGCGCGCTTTTTGCGCGACCGCCTTGGTCGCGATAACGTGCTGTTCGTCTCCGGAACCGACTGCTTTGGCTCTCCTATTCAGGAGGGGTATCGCAAAGCGTGCGAGAACGAAGGCTTTGAAGGCACGATTGGCGACTACGTGCAGCGCAATCACGACGCCCAGAAGGCGACGCTCGATGCGTACGACATCGACCTTTCCATCTATGAAGGCAGCGGAATAGGCCGTGCGGGCGAGGTGCATCAGCTGGTCACGAACAGCGTGCTGCGTCGTCTGCATGAAAACGGGCATCTGACCCTTATGGAGACCCTTCAGTTCTACGACGCCAAAGTCGGCGCGTTCTTGAACGGCCGCCAGGTGCTTGGTCATTGCCCCGTGCAAGGCTGCAAATCCGAGAAAGCTTATGCGGACGAATGCGATCTTGGTCATCAGTTCAACCCCGAAGACCTGATCAAGCCCGTTTCCACGCTTTCGGGGGAAGTGCCCGAGATGCGTCCTGTGCGCAACTGGTATTTCGACCTGCCCAATTTCCGCGCGCAGCTGCAAGAGCACGCTTCGCGCCTTGAAGCGGACGAAGAGGTTCGCCCCGTAGTGGTGAAAGGCGCGAAAGAATTCCTCGTGCCGCCCGTGATGTATATCAAAAACGAACTCGAACAAGACTATCGCGCCGTTGCCGATAAGCTGCCCAAGCATTCGTTCCACGAAGCCGAAAAAGGAAAGCAGTCCTTCGAAATAGAGTTCGAAAGCATCGAAGACCGCGATAGGGCGCGCGACGTTCTTTTCGAGGCGGGCGTTCGTTTCCGCACCGGCAAGGCGCTCGTGCCGTTCCGCATTTCCGGGAATGTGGAGTGGGGCGTGAAGGTGCCCGAGATGGAGGGTGTCGACGATCTGACCGTGTGGTGCTGGCCCGAAAGCCTTTGGGCCCCCATCAGCTTCTCCGCCACGGCCCTTGAAGAGCGCGGCTTCGACCTTGCGTCCGTGCGCGACTGGTGGTGCTCTTCCGATGCGTGTGTGTATCAGTTCATCGGTCAGGACAACCTGTATTTCTACGGCGTGGCACAGCCCGCGCTTTGGGTGGGCCTTGAAGACGGCAACGCCATGCAGGCCGAGCCCGCAGAGGGCCAGCTGCAGCAAACGCGTTTGATCGCGAACCACCATATCCTGTTCGGCAAGACCAAGGCGTCTTCTTCGGGCTCCGTCAAGCCTCCTTCGGCCGATGATCTGCTGAATTACTACACGGTCGAGCAGCTTCGCGCCCATTGGCTCGGCTTGGGCCTCGGCCAGAAATCCGTGGGCTTCAAGCCGAAGCCGTTCGACCCTGATGAAGAGAAGCGCAACGACCCCCGCGTGGCCGACCCGGCCTTGAAGGAAGGCGCTCTTCTGACCAACGTCTTCAATCGCCTGGCGCGCAGCTGCTTCTACGAGGCCCAGAAGAATTTCGAAGGCATGATGCCGATCGGCGAAGTGGACGAGGCGGTTGTGAGTCGCGCCCATGAAACGATGGCCGAGTATGAACGTATCATGCATCGCGCCGAGCTGCACTCCGTCATGAATTTGATGGATGACTTCATTCGCTGGGGAAACAAACACTGGGCCGACGGCATCAAGACTGCGGAAGCGGCGGATGATGCCGATGCTCGTCGTCAGGTACTCGTGGACAGCTTCTTCGTCTTGCGCGTTGCGACGCTTCTGATGCATCCTGTTGCGCCGCGCGGTTGCGAGAAAATCGTGGACTGCTTGCAGGTCGCCCCCGAGGCTTTCTTTAGCTGGAACGCGCCTTTTGTGGATATGGGCGAGCTGTGCAGCCGCGAGGAAGTGGCCGCCGGCGGTCATGCCGTGCGCGAGCTTCCTCCGAGGACCGACTTCTTCGAGCGTCATCCGAGTCAGTTCAAGTAGACGCAGTAGACGCGAAGAACCTCGCTCCGATAAGCCTTCTAGCGCAAGCGCTCGGTTAACCCGCAATGCAGGGGGCGTTTAAGAAGCGGGGTTCTTCTGCATTCTTTGCAAAGAATCCTTCACCGATGTTGTGCCGTGTGGTATTATGCCAAGGCTGTCTTGTCTTGGTCGGAAACCAAGGCGCCTGAAAAGGAGAAACCAACATGAAGCAGGGTATTCATCCCGAGTATGTGGACTGCACCGTCAAGTGCACCTGCGGTAACACCTTCGTTACCCGTTCTACCAAGTCTGAGCTGAAGATTGACATCTGCAATGCATGCCATCCCTTCTTCACCGGCACCCAGAAGCTGATCGACACCGGTGGACGCGTCCAGCGCTTCGCCGACAAGTTCGGTTCCGCTTCCGCTGCTGTTGCCGAGCGTGAGGCTGCCAAGAAGGCTGCCAAGGCTGCCGCTGCTGCCGAGCTCGAGGCAAAGAAGAAGGCTGAGCGCGAGGCCAAGGCTGCTGAGAAGGCCGCTCGTGCTGCCGAGTACGCCAAGAAGGCTGAAGCTGCTGCCGCTAAGGCTGCTGCAGAGGCTCCCGCAGAGGAAGCCGCCGAGGCTGTTGAGGCTGAGGTCGCCGAGGCTCCCGCAGAGGAGACCGCTGCTGAATAACAGCGCATGCATAGCTTGATTTCATAGTATGGAAAACCCGTCTCATCGAGGCGGGTTTTTGTTTGCAAGCGCAAGCAGGCCGTAAAGTGTTCCCGTCTTCAAGCTGTAGACAAACGAAGCGGTGCCGGATGGTTCGGCATCGCTTCGTTGATTCATGCAATTCCGTGCATTCGATTCGCAGGCTGCTGCCATGCGAATGCGAAGGCTATTCCTTGTCCTTGAAGAAGAGGGGCGTTTCTACATCGAGTCCCTTTTTCTTGTTGTACGCCTCGATGATTTGACGAACGATGACGCATGCGATGAAGGCGATGCCGATGTAGCCCGTGTAGGGGTAGATAATGCCCATGAGCTGGCCGTAGGAAAGCGGGCTGGAAACAATCAGCATGATGACGATGGAAAAGATGACCAGCACGGCCTTGTTGCGCTTGGTTCCTTCGGGAGCGAAGCGATTGACCGAAGTCCACATCATGGGTGCGGCGGTGGAATAGATGCCGCCCATGAGGATGACGGCGAAGATGACGCTGATTACGGGGCTGATTAGATCGGACAGGAACAGTGTGGGAACTTCGAGCTGAGCAACGTCTTCGATATGGCAAAGCAGCGCTATGTTCATGAGGATGGCCGCGCCGATGAATGCGATGCCGCCGACGATGCCGCCCCATTTCGCCTCGCGAGCCGAGCAAGCGGTGCCGCCGGTTTGCGTGAAGAACGGCAGCGATCCAGTGACGTTGTAGGCTGCATAGAGCAGACCCGCCAAAGCCCACAAGGGTGCGCCGTTGGTTGCGTTGGCCATACTTTCGAACGTTGCGGCATGCGCGCCCACCTCCATAAGGCCACCGGGGTTGGCGGCTATGGCGACTGTTGCAATGACCACGGAGAACACGATGATTACGGGGCCTACGATGCCGATGACGTCGACGATGCGCTTGAATCCGAAGAAATTCGTCACCAAAACCAGCGCGCACATGCCGGCCGAACCCACCCAGTTAGGAAGCCCGAAATACTGAGCAAGGGTTGCGCCTGCGCCCGAGGTCATGACGATGCACACGAGCAACAAGAACACAGGGATGAACCACGCGAGAAACGCACCGAAATATTTGCCGCAGTAGTAACGAAATCCTTGGTCGGCCATATGGTCTGGCCCCAGGTCGTGATGGCGATATCCGTAGTTCATCAGAACCTTACCCAGCCATGCAAACAGTACAAGCGCGATGAGTAAACCTCCGATGGACCAGATTCCGTATGCGGTAAAGAACTGCATGATCTCTTGGCCTGAGGCGTATCCCGATCCGATGAGGAATGCGACGAAGGCGCCTGCGAACTTCAAGACGTTCAATGCGCTTACTCGCTCCTTGCTCGAGTCTTGCATGGGCCTGCCTTGGCCTCCGGAATGGCCCGTGGCTGCGGCGTTTGGTGTCGTTTCTGCCATGATGGCATCCTTTCTTCCATGCCGGTATGCCGGCGTTTCTTACCTTGTCGGTTTCGGCAAGGGGTGCTCCAGACGAATGGGCTGCAAAAGAAAAGGGAGCGCCGACGCGCCCCCCTTGTGCATTGGTGTATGAACAAGCAATCGGCGTGCCGAATCATGGATGTGCGTAGGTAAATCGGTATGCCTTATGCATGTAGGACAAGGTCGTCCGCCTTTCTGACGAGGTTTGTCAGCGTGTCGATATCTTCGTGTAGGTTGAGGCGAATGGCATTGCACCCCAATCCGTCGTAGCCACTACAGGTTACCACGCGCACTCCAGCATGCGATAGTACTTTTTCCAAATTAATCTGTTCGTCATCTACGTAGAGCATGCTGATGGACACTCCGGGCGAAGTGTGGGCAACGTGTAGATGCTCGCATTCGGCAAGGGCGGCCAGGAGCTTCGGTTTGTCTTGCTTGACGCGTTCGAGTGTTTTCTGTGCCCAGCGGGCCTGCATGGCCTGGATGGCGAATGCGTCGGCAAGGGAATTCTTTGAAAACGGGATGTTCACCTTGTGAAACGCTGCCATGATTTGGGGTTGGGCGATGCAGTATCCCAGACGAACGCCCGCTGCGCCGAATCCCTTCGAAAACGTGCGTACCACGGCCAGGTTGTCGAATTCGGGCACAAGGGAAAGGGCGGTTTGGTCGTCGTCCATGTAGTCGCCGTAGGCTTCGTCCATGACGATGAACGAGTTTGCTTTTTGCGCCGCCTGCACGACGCGCCGCACCTGGTCAAGCGGAAATACCTGGCCAGTGGGATTGTTGGGGTTGTCAAGATAGACGAATGCGCCGGGGTTGCGCTCGATGCGTTCGATGAGCTCATTGGCATCGAACGCATAATTGTTTTCGCGGCGCAAATAGACGTGTTCGAATTCGACGCCGTAGGTGGTCATGTCATCGGTGACCGCTGTGAAGGTGGGCGCCATGCAGACAACCGTCTTGCCAGGCTTGAGACACATGCGGTTCAACGCAACGCACGTGCCGATCGATCCGCACGAAAACGCGACCATGTCGTCGGTGATGGGGAGGACGTCAGCGAAACGCTGGCGAATCAGCTCTGTGAGCTCTGCGTCGGAGTGCGGGTAGTGTGCGATGTCTTGCATGACATTGGCGGGAATGGTGAATTCTGGCGATCCGTAGGGGTTCGAGCCCATGGAACAATCGAGGATGAAGTCGCCTTCGCTGAGATGCTCCGAATAGTCGCCGCGCTCCTGCTGGAGCAAAACATCGTGAATTCCGTACATGGTTTGCCTCCGAAGATTCGTTATACGAGTGATGACTTTATCGCACGATAGCGCGATAAAGCGCAGTTGTAAATCGCATAGAGAAAGGTGGCTGTTTCGAATCGCGGTGGCGAAGCGTTCTAGAATGCGGCCAGTTTGTCGATGAGCTTGCGATAGATGCGATCGCGAATCCAAGGTTCGCTGGAGCGTTCGATCGCTTCGGTAAGAGGCATCCATGCAACGGCGTTGTTTTCGTCCGGTTTTATCCGCAGGGGTTCTTTCGGGTCGGCGATGGCAAGGTAGGTTACGTTGAGGTGTAGATGCGAGCCCACGTACGCCCCGCGTTTCTCATGACCATCTACGGTGAGCACTTCGAGGGAGAAGATGCCTTCCGGGCCACACGGTACCAGATGGGCGTTTGCCACTCCGGTTTCTTCTTCCAGCTCGCGCAGAGCCACTGCGGCAAGGTCGTGTTCGCCGTCTGCGTGGCCGCCGATCCACGACCAGGAATCGTAGACGTTGTGATAGACCATGAGCGTTTGTTTCATGGCTGCGTCAACGGTCCATATCGAACAGGTCATGTGCGCCTGTGCGCTGCGGTCGAGGCAATGCGGGTCGCTTTTCAGGGCATGGAGGATGACTTCTTTGTCTGTCGCTTCCTGTTCGTTGAAAGGCTGAAATGCGGCGATGCTTTCATAAAGGCTCATGCGCTTTGTCTCCTCCTGGATTTTCGCAAGTTTAAAACGGAGTGTATCAATTGCAAAGGCGATGTTGACTGGAACGAGGGGTAAAAGAAGGCATTAATCAGCAAATTACAGCGAATTGTCCATGAACTTTGCTTTGTGCTTTCGTCGGCAGAGGGGCCCGTGATGCGGGTCGGCAGGAACTTGAGATTTGAGGGCGGGAAAACTGACGTGAGGCATTATCGCGCAGGTAACCCCGCAACAGGGGCGCTCGCTGCGTGTATTATGGAGCACAACAGGCACTTGGCGTCTTTTCGTGATAGGAGAGCATCATGCAGGAACAGCAGCAGCCTCAAATGCCGGCCCAGCCTCAGGGAGACCAGGCTCAAAACTTCGGGGCGCAGCAAAGCCCGCAATATCCGCAACCGCAGACCCAGCCTCAGGCACCGCAGCCGCAGCCGGCGCAGTATCAGGTTCCGCAGCCTCAACCCCAGCCGGCGCCGTATCAGGCTCCACAGGGATCCGGCCAGTATCAACAGCCATATCAGCCGCAGCAGTCTTATGGCTACGCACGGCCTGCAGGGTCGGTGTCGGGAACTTACTACGTAAGCGATCAGGATAAGACGTTGCGCTTGATTGCGTTCATCTTCAATATTATTTCGCTCGTCACGATGTGCTGGCTGATTATTCCGCTTGCCTGGCTGATTCCCATGTGCGTGATTTCGTGGGGCATTTACAAGGGAACGAAGGCCAATACGGTCGCCTTCGGCGTATGCACGCTCATCTTTTCTTCGCTTGTCGCAGGTATTCTTCTGCTCATTTCCAAGAAAGACCGTTGAGTCGCTGCCGAAATAGGCTGTCTGATAGATGCCTGGGATAGTGGGTTTGATTTAGCGAACAAGCCGCCAAGAGCTAAAGGGAGGGGAGCTCTTGGCGGCGAGGGGCGGACGATTGTATTTTCTGCGGTATCGATGCGCGATTCCTAATTGGTCGTGCTAGTCGAACTTTCCTTCTGCGAGGTCGTGGCCGAGCAGATATCCGAAGGTCAGGCAGTTCAGGCCGTAGCTGTTGCCGGGAATGGCGAAGTTGTATTGGTTAGCGTACATGTCTCCTATCATGCAGCCGACGTTGAAAAGGCCGGGGATGGGCTGGTCGTTTTCGTCGCACACTTCCATATCCACGCTCGTACGCAGGCCGCCCATAATCGTCATAAAGGTGCAGGTGTTCACCGCGGCGTAATAAGGACCTTCTTCCTCAATTTTTACCAGGAAGTCGGGGTTCTTATAGAAATCTTCGTCTACGCCCTTTTCGCACAGTTCGTTGTATCGGGCTACGACTTCCTTTAATTTCGTGGCGTCGAGTTCGAGCTGCTGAGCCAGGTCATCCAGGGTGTCTGCCTTGAAATATGATCCGTCTTCGACTCCTGCGTCCCATATTGCAATCAGCTCTTCCGCGGTTTTCGGGGGCAAGGTGTAGTCGGATCCGAAAGAGTACCATTCGTGGCCGCGGTCTATGATTTCTTGCGGATAGTTGGAAGTCCAGATGCCATATGCAATGTTGCCGGGCTGGGACAAAAGCTGATGCGCACTGTACGGTGCCGACATGTCTTCGCGCTGATAACGCTCGGCGTTTGCGTTGACGTTCAGTCCCATATGGAATGCAAGCGGTTCGTGGCTTCCGCCCCAGCCGCCCTGATACATGGGAGCTGCCGTTGTACGCTGCCATGCAGCGCCGGCCCAAAGCCCCATCTTCTGTCCGTCGCCGCCGTAGATGCCGCCCATGACGAAGCTCGTGTTGTAGTCGATCTCTTCCTGCTCGAAGCCGACGAACTTCAACGCTTCGGGGCAGTAGCAAGCCAGCATTTCTTTGTCGCGCGAATAGTCGCCCGTTGCTAGAACCACGGCTTTTTTGGCGACGAATTTCACATAGCTGCCATCGGAGGTCTTGGAAGCTACGACGCCTGTCACGCGGCCTCCGTCTTCGCGGATGAGCTGCTCGGCCTTGGTGTCGTATATCAATTGCACGCCGTATTCCTTGGCCTTCATTTCAAGCGCCTCAACAGCTCCTTGCTGGCCCGTTGAAACCATGGCGCTATCGCCTAGGGTCGAAAACGCATGAGCGTAATTTGGGCCGAGGTCGAATGTATTATCGCGCTCCAGGATGACTTCCAGCCCTGCTTCGCGGGCGATGTCGATCATCCAGTTCATAGCTTCTTCGGAATGATTGAATCCCTTCATCCATTTACGTTGGTCGACATTATCGGAGGCGGCTCGATACTCGTGGTAATAGAATGGCGAGGGGTCGAATGGTTCAACGCCCAGCTCTTCCATGACCTTCGAATTGCGCGCGTAATTCGAACCGCCACGAGAAATGGGGGCGCTTGAGGCCGAAAACAGCGTGACGTTCGCACCTTTTTCGGCTGCGGCTACAGCAGTGGTGAGACCCGACATTCCTGCGCCTACGATGACGATGTCGTTTTCGATGGTTTCGGTGATTTCGTCATCGGGGATGGGCTCGGGGGCAACCATGAACGACCATTTGGGCATAGCGTCGGTCAATTTGATGACTGCTTCGGAAGAGTTGATGACGCCTTCTGCAGCTTGAGTGCCAGCTCCTTCTCCAGATGTTGCGGGCGAGCAGCCTGCTAGGCCGATTGTGGCGGCGCCTGCGGCTCCTGCTGCGCCGAATTTCAGAAAGTCGCGACGCGAGAATCCCTTTTCCATTTGTTCCCTCCTTAAAGTGAGCTCGAAACCCCTTTTTCGAGCACTTTCTTGAAACCATCATATGGATCGTTGCATATTTGCGGGAAGCATTTTTGCGTTGCGGGGCTGCAATGAAATTGAGCGTGCCCATCCCTATGCAACGCGGTTTTCTTTTCGGAGCTATCTTTGCTAGACTTTTTTGGAAAACCTACCGTACCGGAATCCATATTGTTGCGGCGACGCATTCAGGGAGGGCATTATGGATATACGGCAGATCGAATGTTTTGTGGCTGTTGCCCGAAAAGGCAACTACACCAAAGCAGCCGAAGAGCTGTTCGTTTCACGTCAGGCGTTAAGCAAGACCGTGAAGCATCTAGAAAAAGAAGTGGGCGAGCCGCTTTTTATCAGCGTGCCCGGACAGAGCCAGCTGAAGCTTACTCAAAAAGGCACCCAGCTCATGGGGGATGCTGTTTCTCTCGTAAATGCATGGGAAGCTTTCTGCAAAGCGCATGCCGCCTTCGATGTCGTGGGTCATCAAGGGAGGCGGCCGCTTGCTGCCGCGGCGGTGCACGGCGCTCTTTTATCCTTGCCTAAAAATGCCATTGCCGCATTCGAACAGGCTCATGAGGATATGATTTTCTCTATTGAGCAGAGTACGACAAGAGGGGTTTTGGATATGGTCGATTCCGGGGAGGCGAGTATTGGCCTTGTGGGGTCCACTCCTCGGTATTTGCAAGATTTCGACTTTCAGATGATTGTCTACACTGGCGTTCATGTTCTTGTTCCCGTCGAAAGCGATCTTGCGGAAAAGAGCGTATTGAGCCCTTCGGATTTAGACGGGCGGCCCTTTGTGACCATGGGGGTTCGCGACCACTTGCATCGATTCGTGCATGAGCAGTGCCTGGCGTTGGGTGTAAGGCCCGACGTTCTCTTTACGAGCTCGAATGCGAATCTCCTTGTAGAGCAGGCGGTCGAGCACAAAGCGTGTTTCTTCGGGTTTCCTTTCTTTGCGGAGAAGTATCGGGACACGCATACTCTTGTACCCCTCGAGTTCGACTTCGATCCGCAATTTGCAACATATGCCATCAAGCGCAAGGACGTTCGCCTTACGCCTATTGAGCGGAGTTTTTGGGGCTATCTTGGCGAAATCGGACAAGAGGCGGGTAGGCTGCCGGCACAGGCCGAGTCGGGCGGCTCCTTGTAGTGGCCTGCATTGTGGCCGACCCTTCGCCTTGTGGTGGCTTGCTGGGTTATTGGCTGATCGCCAGCCTCGCTTAGGCCAAGATGAAGTTGGCGATTGGGCTTTCTATGCGCCGCGTGCGAGAATTTGGTTTTAATGGGTCTCGCTGAAGAGGGGCTTTCGTCAAACGAAGGAATCCCCGCCATTCCTGAAAAGGAGGTCATGGCGCCCTTGGCATTTGCGATGACGATGTGTATCGCGAGGCGTTGAAACGAAAACTTGATTACGGCATGTAGAGGTGCAAGCAAAAGGGCCGCTTCGGCGTTGTCTGAAGCGGCCCTTTTGGAGACATGAGGCTTGACTTGTGCTTAAAACCCATCTGGGGCTCTGGGCGATTCTAAAAGCAGTGGAGCCCCTTGCTTCTTATATTCCGTTAAGGACGATGTTTGCGTAATCCTGGCTTTGGTGGAAAAGGTGGGCGATTATCACATCGCCATCTTCAATGAAATACAGTGCGATATACCCCTTGATTAGAATGGTGCAATAGCCAAGACGCGCGAGGATGTCGAATCTGGACAGGCGATGTATGATGGATTCTTCCCGAAGTCTTTCAAGGGCGTTTTCCCATTCGTCAAGAAAGGAAGCTGCGGTATTGGGGCCGAAGCTGGAAAGATAGGCAACTATGCCTTCCAGCTCTTTCGAGGCCGTTGGCTGGATTTTTACCCTACAGGCCATACTTTGCTCTCAGTGATTCGGTCGTCTCAAAAGCGTCGGAATGGAGCCCTTCGGTACGTTCGCGCTCGGAAATCATAATGCGTTCAAGCAAGCGGGCGCGGGTTTCCGCCTGCTCCCATTGGTTGAATTCGGAGCTTTTGATGCATACGAATCGATCGTAGCCGTTCTTTGTCACAATGACCGGCGACGGACTGTTCGAGACCATTTCGTCGAAGGCGGCGGTGTTTCTTAGGTCTTTAATGGGGACGCAGAGTGGCATGATGCCTCCTATAAACATTTTAATGAACATAATTATGTCATATATTGCGTTGAACAACCAGATAAGAGCAGCTCTTGTTCTCTGTTTGTTTCCGGCATATGGAACGGGGCGTGGAGGGCTGGAAGGGGCTTCGTGTGGGTTTGCCAATGAAGGGTCCGTGCCATTCTTCGTTGACGTGGCGACTGAGGGGGTCGTGCCGTTTCTCGTCGGACAAGGCGGCTGCAATTCGTGATTTATCCTCGCAGGCACTTTATCCTGCGCTAGCAGTTGCGCTATACTTCAGCTTTGTATCGCTTGATACGCAAATGCGCTGACGAAGACAGCAACGTGCAGGCAAAGCCTCCAGAGAAGGATTCCCAGGCTGGAAGAATCCGGCAGAGCGCACGTTGATTCCCTTCCGAGCAGCGTGGCCGAACGCGGGATGCGTCGTCGGGCTTCCGACATTCGTGTTTTTTGCACGAGGCGCATGGACGTACAGTAAGCCGCGTCGGGTGTTCCCGTTATAGAACAAACGAGTGGGCGGCTGCCCGCACGTTGCACGTTGCCGTTTGCCCGGCCCGCTTTCGTCGAAGCGAAGCCGTCCGCGACGCTGCGCCTTCTTCGCATGACGAAGGCGGCGTTTCCTGCTCTTTCGTGCTGTGCGAGGTCTCCGTCAACCAAGGTGGTACCGCGAGAGCCTTCTTTCGTCCTTGGATGTTGAACCGCGAGGTTCAGCTGGGATGAAAGAAGGCTCTTTTTTGTTTGGGGCGGGCGTTAGGTGCCCGCACGAAGGAAAGGCGAAGGAGACATGGCGATAATCGACGAGCTTATCGATCTGAAATCCGCCACGCTGAACAGCATCGCGCAGGCTGCCGACACGTCTGAGCTCGAGGCTGTGCGCGTGAGCGTGCTGGGCAAGAAAGGCACGCTGACCGCATATTTGCGCGGCATGGGCCAGCTTGCGCCCGAAGACCGCGCCACGGTGGGCAAAACCGCCAACGAAGTGCGTAACGCTGTGGAGTCGGCGCTTGAGGCGCGCAAGGCAGAGCTTGCATCGGCCGAGCTTTTGGCGAAGATGGACGCCGAAGCGGTGGATATCACGCTTCCTGGCCGTGTGCAGCAGATGGGCACGCGTCATCTGATCAGTGGCATCATCGACGAAATCTCGGACATCTTCCTCGGCATGGGCTACTCCGTGGCCCGCGGTCCCGAGGTTGAGACCGACTACTACAACTTCCAGGCGCTCAACGCTCCCGAAGACCATCCCTCTCGCGGCATGCAGGACACCTTCTACATGGTGGACCGTTCCGGCGACCACGCGGCCGTGCGCGGCGAATCCAAGGTGCTCTTGCGCACCCAGACCTCTGGCGTGCAGGTGCATACCATGGAAGAGCAGAAGCCGCCGATCTATATCATCGCGCCGGGCAAGGTGTATCGCCGCGACGTGGCCGACCCCAGCCATCTCCCACAGTTCCACCAGGTGGAAGGTCTTGTGGTAGACGAGGGCATCACCTTCGGCGACCTGAAAGGCACGCTCGAATACTTCTGCAAGCAGATGTTCGGCGAAGATCGCAAGACTCGCTTCCGCGCTCATTACTTCCCGTTTACGGAGCCTTCCGCCGAAGCCGACGTGAGCTGTGGCGTGTGCGGCGGTACGGGCCATCTGCGCAACGGCGAACGCTGTCGCATGTGCAAAGGCACCGGCTGGCTTGAAATCTTGGGCTGCGGCATGGTCGACCCTAACGTTTACGGTTTCGTTGGCATCGATCCCGAAAAGTATTCCGGCTTCGCATTCGGCATGGGCGTCGAACGCATCGCTTGCCTGAAGTACAACGTGCCCGACCTGCGCATGCTGCTTGAAGGCGATATGCGCTTCCTGCGTCAGTTCTAGGTTTCGAAGGGAAAACAGCATGAAAGTTTCTTTGAAGTGGCTGTCCGATTATGTGGACGTGCCTTCCGATATAAAAGAATTCTGCGATCGCCTGGACCTGACGGGCACGGGCGTCGAAGGCGTCGAGACGCTCGGTGCCACCTTCGACGGTGTGGTCGTGGGCTATGTGGAAACGTGCGAAGAGCATCCTGACAGCGATCACATGCATGTGGTCACCGTCAATGTAGGCGGCGAAGAGCCCGTTCAGATCGTGTGCGGCGCTCCCAATATCGCTCAGGGTATCAAGGTCCCCGTGGCCACGGTTGGCGCGGTGCTTCCCGGCGATTTCAAAATCAAGAAATCCAAGCTGCGCGGTGTTGCTAGCTGCGGCATGTGCTGCTCGAAGCGCGAGCTCGGTCTTGGCACCGATCACGAAGGCATCTGGATTCTTCCCGAAGACGCCGCCGTGGGCACGCCGATCGCCGAATACCTGGGCCTTACTGACACGGTCATCGATCTGGAGATCACGCCGAACCGTCCCGATTGCCTTTCCATGGTGGGCTTTGCGCGCGAGGTGGGCGCTATGTACGGCCTTGATTGGTGCGAGCCCGCTGCTCAGCTCGAGGAATCCGACGAATCCATCGAAGGTCAGGTCAGTGTTGCCATCGATGATGCCGAGCGTTGCCCCCGCTATACCGCGCGCCTGATCAAGGGCGTGAAGGTGGGCCCGAGCCCTGATTGGCTTGTCGAGCGTCTGACTGCTATCGGCCAGCGTCCCATCAACAACATCGTTGACGTGACCAACTACGTGCTCTTCGAGCTCGGCCAGCCGCTGCACACCTTCGACTTCGACACGCTTGACCTTGAAGACGGCGCGGCGCATATCATCGTGCGCGCCGCCCAGGATGGCGAAAAACTCGTTACGCTCGACGAAGCCGAACGCGAGCTGACCGGCGACATGACCGTCATCGCCACGCCGAAGCGTGCCGTGGCGTTGGCGGGCGTTATGGGCGGGCTCGATTCCGAAGTGACCGATGCCACCGTGAACGTTTTGCTGGAAACCGCCGCATTCAGCCCGGCGCATACCAGCCGCACGAGCCGCAACCTGGGATTGATCAGCGAATCCTCTTTGCGTTACGAGCGCCGTGTGGACGACATGAACGTCAATCAGCGCGCCGATTACGCAGCCGCCCTGATCTCTGAGGTTTCCGGCGGTACCGTCTGTGCCGGCATCGTTGACGAATGGCCCGCGGGCGCACCCGAAGAGCGCGTGCTGGCATTTCGCATCGAGCGTTTCCAGAAGATGATGGGCGAAGCGATCCCCGTCGATTTCATCGTCGAGTGCCTCGAGCGCCTCGGCTGCGCCGTGGCCGACAAGGGCGAGGGCGTGCTGCGCGTGGTGGCGCCCACGTTCCGTCCCGACCTCGAGCGCGAGATCGACCTTTACGAGGAGGTCTTGCGTCTCTACGGTATGGATCGCATTCCGTCTACGCTGCCCGCAGGCCGCGGACGTCTTGGCGTGCGCACTCCGCAGCAGCTCATGGATGCGAAGCTTCATGCTACGCTTTCCGCATGCGGCATGAACGAGACTATGACGTATTCGTTCGCCGCCGCAGACGATGTCGAGAAGCTGCGCATGAACGAAGAGGGCCTTGGCGAGGCGGCCGAGCTCATCAACCCGATGAATGCCGAGCAGTCTTGCATGCGTCGCACCATTGTTCCCGGACTGCTGCGCAGCGTGGCGTACAACCAAAGCCGAGGCGTGAGCAATATCCAACTCTACGAAATCGGTACCGTATTCTCGGCTCGCGAGGGAGCGGCACAGCCGAAGGAACGCCGCAAGCTTGCCGGCGTTTTGGCTGGAGCCATGGGCCCTGTGGGCTGGAATAATGCTCCTGCGGCCTTTGACTTCTTCGACGGCAAAGGCGTGCTTGAATCCATCGCCCGCGAATTGGCCCTGCCCAAGGTTCGCTTCAAGGCTCTTTCTGCCGAAGAGGCTCCGCACCTGCAACCTGGCCGAGCGGCTCAGATGCTTTCCGGCGGCGACGTGGTTGGTTGGGTCGGCGAAATCCATCCTCTTGCGGCCGATGCCTTCGAGGCTGCAGCGCCCGTTGTTGCATTCGAGTTGGACATGGCTGTGCTCGAGCGCGCTGCACGTCCTGCTCGCGATTACGTGGACGTCCCTCAGTTCCCCGCAGTCGCGCGTGACGCCGCGTTCGTGGTGGACGAATCTGTCACCAACGAGAAGCTCATGCAGTGCATGACGTCTGCGGGCGGTAAGCTGCTCGAAGGCGTGCAGCTGTTCGACGTCTACCGCGATGAAGAGCGCATCGGCGCAGGCAAGAAGTCCATGGCGTATTCGCTCACCTATCGTGCAGCGGACCGAACGCTTACAAGCGAAGAAGTGGACAAGGCTCACGATCGCCTGGTGAAGAAGGTCTCGAACGCTACGGGAGCCGAGCAGCGCGCTTAGTCGCAGGCTTGATTTCAGGGCAGAGACCAGGCCCAGATTGCGAGATGTCAAATGAAAACGGCCTCAGGACATGTATCCTGAGGCCGTTGTGCATGAAGCGGACCGTTTTGCGAAATCGATGTTCGCGAAACGCCCCGACGCCCATGGGACGTGCGGCGTTTAGGAAAGGTCGGCCAGCGTTGTGCGCGCGGCAACGAGCTTGGCAAGGGGCTCCAGGTAATCTTTCTCGTGCGGCGCGATCGCATTCAGGCCGCGACGCGCAAGACTGAACATCTCGTCGCATATCTCGTCGACGTTTCTGCCGTAGGCTTTCCCGCGGTATCCGTTCTCCATAAGGGATTCTTTTGCGCGCCAAATGTCTTCCAGGGTGACATTTTCACACGCGGCATGCAGAACCTCCAGGCATTCATCGCAGTAGAAAAGACCCTTGATGAGCGCAGCGTATGCAATCGCATACGGGGTGGGCATAGAGTCTGCGGGACGAATTTCCACGTATGTTTTCAAGCGCACGTCGGGAAATACCATGGAAAGGGCATGCTCGACATTCGCGCGGTTCATGGGCGTGTTCGCGTAGATTTCCCCGAATGTGCGCGGGTCGTAGTGCACCTCGCCTGCGTCGTCGACGCGAACGATGGCGGGTGTATCGAGGATATATTCCGCGTAGGATTCGAATCCGAAATCATCGTCCAGAACATGCGGGGGCGTGTTGCAGCGATCGGGGTCGCAGTATTTCCAGACCTCGGTGCGCATGAGCCTGTGCGGGCGCGGACCGCCTTCGAAGACGGCGGCGTTGTCGCATACAAGGGCGAAAAGGGGAGCGAGCACCGAAGCGACGCGCATCTTCTTGACGCAGTCCTTCTCGTCGCGGTAATCGATGGAAACCTGGGTGGAGGCGCTCGCACGCATCATGCGCGGGCCCCATGGCGAAATGGCGGAAAGATACTCGTTCATGAATTCGTATCGTGCTTTGGGGATGAGCTCTTTATCGACGGCGCGGCAGGCGGGATCGTAGCCTATGGCGAGGGATTTGCCGGATACGGGCTCGAGTTCGCGTGCGACGTCAGATTCGAATTCGTCGAAAACCCTGCGTGCGGTATCGAGCGAGCAGAACGGTCCAGCGGAGAGCTCGAGCTGAGCGGCCGGTTCTATGGTGACGTTCATGCCGGGCTTTGCAACGCCGAGGATGTCTCCGTTATGCGTTGTGACCTGAGGGTAGCGTTCGCTAAGGCCTGTGAGAATATCTCGGACGCCGTGGGGCTGGCTGTAGGAGAGCGGCTCTCCGGTTCCGTCCACGAGGAAATGCTCGAGCTCGATGCCAACATCTCGAGAATCCCGCTTGCAGCCTGATCGGAAAAAGGAAACGAGCGCTTCGATGTTGCGTTTGCGGGCAGGCTGATGTTGCGCGAGGCTGTGTTCATCGGCTTTGCCCTGAAGGGCGAACAGATCGGTATCGTGCATGTTTTCTCCTTGCAACGTGTTTGAGCGTATGGTAGCGCATGAAGGCCCTCCCATGATGTCGACGAAGAAGGAATCACGGTCTTGTTTCCTCTCTGTTGCATTGTTCTACACGCAATATGCAACAGAGAAGACGTTTTGTCGGCTTTTTCCGCAAAAAATGGTACGGCATTGCCGAAAAACAACGAATTGGTGCAGTGAATATTCATTCTTGTTCCGATTCGTTGACAAAATGAGCTTCAGAGGTGAATATTGGACAAAGATGATACATAACATTGTATTTCAGGTGCTCGAATAGCGACGAGGGCTGGCATCTCGGTCTTCTGCTTTGTATAAATCGAGGGGGAAAGATGACAAAGCGAGCAGTGCGCCACGATGTGATTCGTGAGATTATCAGGCGTGGAAATATCAAGACGCAAAGAGATCTTGTGGAGCAACTCCGTTCCGAAGGCTACGATTGCACGCAGGCAACCGTGTCGCGCGATATCGCGGGGATGGGTCTTGCGAAATCGCGCGACGGATACTATGTCTTGCCCGAGGACCTGCGTTTGCAGCGCATGGTGGGGGAGTTGGTTGAAACCATAGAGATTGTGAACAACTTCCTTGTCATAAGGACTCCTCCCGGAATTGCGAGCGGCGTTGCCGTCGCTTTGGATGCCGCGCAGCTCAAAGGTGTTGCAGGCACGCTTGCGGGCGATGACTCCATCTTCGTCATGTGCCGCAGCTCCGCGGAGGCTCAATCGGTTGCGGAGGTCATCGAGCATCTTCAGGACCGTCAGTAACACCGCACGCATGGGCCGCTCGAAATGCGGCGTGCGCCTAGGCGTTCGATAGAGGAGCGTAACGGCTAGGCAACCTCATGTGGAAATTAGAGCGACGCTTTTGGGCGTCGCTCTTTCTTTGGTATAGTTTCGATGCTACACCGTATGAAAGGGTACCTATGAGCAATCGTATGAAACATATTTCTCGCATAGCGGCCTGCGCGTGCGCCGTGTGCGCCCTCTGCATGCTTTTGGTCTCGTGCTCCGGCGGCGATGTCGAGAAAAAGACTCCCGCGCAGCTGAATCGAGAGTATATGGCAAGCGTGAACAGCATCAGCACCGAAGCGTCCGATGCCCTTGAATCGTTCGGGACAGCAGCCACCGAAGGTGATATTGCGGCAATGCGCCAGTCTGCCTCCGAGGCGGCGAAGAAGCTCGAGAAGATTTCCGAGCTTCAGGTTCCCGAAGGGCTTTCCCAGGTGCACGAAGAGTACAAGGCAGGCGCTGAGGAATTGAGCACGGCCCTGTCCGATTACGTGGAAGCTTATGCCGCCTTGCAGAATTCTCAGAACCCCGATACGTCCGCGCTGGAAACCCAGCTTAAGGAGATCCAGGCACGCTATGACAGCGGTATCGAGCATCTTTCGAAGGCCGATGCCTTGGTCGCAGAATACGCAGGAGATGGATCGTCTTCTCAGGATAACGCTGCGAAGGATGCCCAGGACGCTTCCTAGGATGTTTCGAGGATTCGGTCGAACTGAGGATTTCACAGGAGGGGCGTTCGCGGTGCGCGGGCGCCTCTCCCTTCTTTAATGGGGTATTAATATACAACGTATAGAAATTACTGAGCAGGGATAATGTCTGCAGTGTATTGCGGACGATGGGTGGAAGAAGGCGTGCTATGACCGACATGGAACGCAAGGACGAGAGCGCTCGCATGGAGCGCTCGGCGAGAATGGTCGGCGAGGATGGCCTGCGTCGTCTCTCCGAGGCGCGCGTCGCCGTCTTCGGTCTGGGGGGTGTGGGATCAAGCTGCGTCGAGGCTTTGGCGCGCGCGGGCGTGGGAACGCTTGTGCTCGTCGATCGCGATGCGGTGGAGGAAAGCAACATCAACAGGCAGGCCATAGCCTTCTACAGCACGATCGGGAAAAGAAAGGTCGACGTGATGGCCGCCATGGTACGCGACATTGCTCCCGGTACGCGCATTGTCTCGCATGACGCCTTCGTCACCGCAGACAACGTAGGTAATTTTCTCGAAGATTCCGTCGATTTCATTGTGGATGCCGTGGACACGGTCACGACGAAGCTTGCGTTGGCGTCGTACGCCGAAAAGCGCGGCATCGCCTTCGTCGGCAGCATGGGGGCGGCGAACAAATGCCATCCCGAGATGCTGGCATTCGCGGACATTTACCAGACGCAATCGTGCCCGCTGTGCCGCTCTGTTCGCAAGCTTGCACGAAAGCAGGGCATAGAAGCGATGCGTGTGCTGTATTCGTCCGAGCAGCCCGTTGCCGTCGCAGCGGCCGAAGGCTCGATGCGCCGCGAAAGGACGGAGCTCGGCACGCTTTCTTTCATGCCCCCTATCATGGGGCAGATGATCGCTGGCGATGTGATACGGAGCATTGTCGGCATTGCATAACGCTTATGCTCGGAGTTTGTAGTGAGCAGGATGGTGCTTTTCGCACATGCGGAAGGACGCGGTACGAACGACGGAGGGATGAACGATGGCGCAGGGCTTCTTGCCGATGACGATGGACGAGGCGCGCAGGCGCGGCTGGGACGAGGTCGACTTCGTGTACGTTTCGGGGGACGCCTATGTCGACCACCCGTCGTTCGGCGCCGCCATCATAACGCGCGTGCTTGAGGCGAACGGATATCGTGTAGGTGTTATCGCGCAGCCCGACTGGACGGATCCGCAAAGCATCGCGGTGTTCGGAGAACCACGCCTCGGATTCTTGGTGTCGGCCGGCAATATGGATTCCATGGTCAACCACTACACCTCGTCGAAAAAGCCGCGACGAAACGACGCCTATTCGCCCGGAGGCCAGGCGGGGCTTCGCCCCAATCACGCCGCCGCCGTGTACGGGAACCTCATTCGTCGCGTCTACAAGAAAACCCCTATCATTCTTGGCGGCATTGAAGCCAGCCTGCGCAGACTTGCGCATTACGACTACTGGTCCGACAAGCTGAAGCGTTCTATTCTTCTTGATTCGGGCGCCGATATCGTTTCGTACGGCATGGGGGAACGATCTATCGTAGAGATTGCCGATGCACTGCAAAGCGGCCTTTCCATCGAGGACATTACGTTCATCGAGGGCACGGTGTATAAGGCCCGCTCGCTCAAGCATGTCTACGACGCCGTTGTGCTTCCTTCTTTCGAAGAGATGCGTGCCGACAAGCTTGCGTATGCGCGCAGCTTTAACGTCCAATACCTCAATTCGGATCCTTTCACGGGGAAGCGTTTGGTGGAGGAGTATCCCCATCAGGTGTACGTGGTGCAAAACCCGCCCTCGAAGCCTTTGTCTCGCTCCGAGCTCGATGCGGTGTACCGATTGCCGTATATGCGCACGTATCACCCGTCGTACGAATCGGCCGGGGGTGTTCCCGCCATTGCTGAGGTCAAGTTCAGCCTGTCGAGCAACCGAGGATGCTTCGGCGAGTGCTCTTTCTGCGCTTTGACGTTTCACCAGGGGCGTATTGTGCAGTCAAGGAGCAAGGAGTCGCTCGTCGAAGAGGCGAAGCTGTTCTTCGACGATCCTGATTTCAAGGGCTACATCCACGATGTCGGCGGGCCGACGGCGAACTTCAGAGCCCCGGCGTGTCAGAAGCAGATGAAGCACGGGGCGTGCCCGCATAAAAGCTGTCTTTTCCCGAAGCCCTGCTCGAAGCTCGAGGTCGATCATAAAGATTACCTCGATGTCTTGCGGACGCTTCGTTCCATGCCCGAGGTAAAGAAGGTGTTCGTGCGTTCGGGCGTTCGGTTCGATTACGCACTTGCCGACCCCGACGACACATTCATTCGCGAGCTGTGCGAGCATCATGTGAGCGGCCAGCTCAAAGTGGCGCCCGAGCACGTATCCGATGCGGTGCTTTCCGTCATGGGCAAGCCGGGCAATGCCGTGTACGAGTGTTTCCGCGATCGCTATGCGCGCGTCAACGCCGATCTGGGCAAGAAACAGTACCTGGTTCCTTACCTCATGTCGTCTCATCCGGGCTCCACGCTCAAAGAAGCGGTCGAGCTGGCGGAATATTGCCGAGATTTGGGATACATGCCGGAGCAGGTGCAGGATTTCTACCCCACGCCGTCCACCATGTCGACATGCATGTATTACACCGGAGTAGACCCTCGGACGATGAAGCCGGTCTACACGCCGAAAAGCACCCACGAAAAGGCCCTGCAACGCGCGCTTATCCAATACCGAGACCCGAAGAACTACGACCTGGTGATAGAGGCGCTTCGCAAGGCGGGGCGTATGGATCTGGTGGGATACGGTCCCGAATGCTTGGTACGTCCGCGTAAAGGAGGCGGGTCGCATGGAAGCGCCGCGCGCACATCTGGCGGGTCGCATGGAGGTCCCGTGCGCAAGGGAGGCGGGTCGCGCAAGGGCGCTGCCGTTAACCGCGTGTCGCGATCTTCCAAGACGGGACAGAAGACCCGCGGAAGTGCGCGAAAACGGAGATAATCTGATCATTGTCAGAAGATACCGTGGCGTTTCGGCAACGATTTTTTCCGGCGTGCGGTGCTTCACTATGATGGCAGTGCGCGTCGAACGCGCATGCCATGCCGCATGCCATCGAGCGTCAAACGTTACGGCAGGAACGGTGCTCTTTGCACTACGAAAGGGCGTTCATGACATCCATTTCGAATTCCAGCTCCATGCTTGCTTTCAAGGACGATACTTCGTCCGCTGCGCGGAGAGAACACATATCGCGCATAGGCAATCCGTCTCATACTACGCCTCTTTCGAGCGAAGAGATGGCGCGCAACGCGGCGGGGGAGTTTCTCGCTCGCTTCGCCGACAAAGAAGGTGTCAACCACGATGCTCTTTCGTCGCAGGCGAAGGTGGTGGGGTCGGCCATGCGCGCTTCGCTGCAGCGCTACGAGTCCGCCATGCGTCAGATGGAAGTGCGTTTCGAGGTGCTCGATCGGGATTTGAGTTTGAAGAAGAACCGCAATCCCATTCACCACATTGAATCGCGCGTGAAAAACCCGGTGAGCATCTATGAGAAGCTCAAAAGACGCAACCTGCCCATCTCCGTCGAATCCATGGAGGCGAACATCTTCGATATTGCGGGCGTGCGCGTTATCTGCTCGTACATCCACGATGTATACGGGCTGCTCAGTCTTTTACGCAAGCAGGACGACCTGGAAATCGTCGAGGTGAAAGACTATATCGAGCACCCGAAACCGAACGGGTATAGAAGCCTGCATGTCATCGTGCGGATACCGGTGTATTTCATGGATAAAAAGGAGCTTGTTCCTGTCGAGGTTCAAATCAGGACCATCGCCATGGATTTTTGGGCGAGTCTCGAGCACGGGCTGAAATACAAAGCCGTGCACAGCGTCGAGGGCATCGATTCGTCGGATGAGCTGTTGTACTGCAGCCGCGTTATCAAAGACGTCGAGGAACGCATGCAAATCCTTGCGCGCGCCATGGATACGGAGTAATACCGCCGATTGATGTGAGCTTTGTTTTTCAGGACACGGCAGCGCGGCGCGCGTTGCCGACGAAGGAGATGGCTTATGCAGGAACGGCAAGACGGCGATGAGAGGAAGAAACCGTTTTGGTTTACGCTCTTCGACGACCTTTCGATAGCGCAGCTGCTCGCGGGCGCTCTGGCCGCGGTGACTTCCATGCTACTTGCATCTCGGATTGGCATAGCGGGGTCTTTGATCGGCGCTGCTGTGGGCTCGATTGTTTCCGCTGTCGCATCGCAGGTGTATAAGAAGTTCCTCTCCGCTTCTGCGGAGAAGATCAAGGATATTGCTCCGACTCACTCCTCGTCTGCTTCTGACGGGAAAAGCCATTTCGCCGATGGGTCGATTGGTTCTGCCGGGGTCGGGACGAATGAGGGTTTTTCCAGCGTGGCAACGCATGCGTTCGGTGCTGTTGGCCCTGCACGCGGAGACGTCGCTTCGGCGGATAAAACAATCGCGATGGGTGCGCTTGGCGCAAACGATGCTTCCGCGACGGGCACGCGTGCTTTGGGCGTTGATGGCATGCATGTCTCGCGTGCGGCGTCGGACGAAACCGTGGTCCTGGAGGCGGCTTCATTCGACGCTTCGTCGCACGGTGCTGCGTCCCGAACCGTCTCCAATAATGGTCGGAGCAGCAAATCCGAGGCTTACGCCGAATCGGCTCTTGCTCGCGCTCGTGCGGCTCGTGAACGCAAGGCCAAAATCCAAAAGAGCGCGGTGATTGTCGCTGCGGTTTCGGCACTGGTGGCCATGCTGCTTTCCGCCGTCGTTATCGAGGTGGTTACGGCGGGTCAAGGCGTAGGGGCGAAGGCGCCTTCCATCGTCGCCTCCTGGCATGAGCCGCAGGATGTGAAACAGGATGCTTCGCATGTCCAAAGCGCTTCTCAGGGTGGGGGCGAAAGCAAGGATTCCGGGGAGGCCCATTCCACGGATGCATCTTCGTCGAGCACTTCCGACCAGGAATCTTCTTCGAATAAAGAGGATTCGTCGGCTTCGACGGGGTCTGATTCCTCTTCGACGGGAGGTGGGTCCGAGAGCCAGCAGGGGACGTCGTCGGGCGGTACGACGGGCACGACCGGTGACGGGTCGTCAACCGACAGCTCCGGCGATCAGGGAAGCACGGATTCCGGAGCGGACGGGAGCACGGGAGGCTCTACTTCCGGCGGGTCTTCTTCATCGGGTGATTCGTCAAGCTCCGGTTCGTCTTCTTCTGGCACGGGCGGGACGCCTCAGAATCAAAGCGGGACGTCTTCCGGTGCGTGATGCGATGTTCGATATGCATTGCCATCTCGGCTTCTCGAAAGACGGGGAATCGATCGCGTGCCGCGCCGCCGAATCTCTTACGGCGTTCTCGGCAACGGTGGACCCTTTATCGTACGAAAAGGACGTGCGTCGATTTTCTTCGTGTTCGAGCGTTCGCGTAGGACTCGGACTGCATCCCTGGTTTATTTCGGACGATGATGCGCAGATCGAGCGGTTCGAGGCGATCGCCCCGTCGAGCGCCTTCATCGGCGAAGTGGGACTTGACTTTTCGTCTCGCCATGAGGAGACGCGCGAAAGACAGGTTGAGATTTTCGAACGGATTGTCGCGGCTTGCGCAAAAAGGACTCAAGGCCTGCAGCCGCGGGTATGCAGCGGCGAAGGGTCGTGTGCAAACGGACTTGTGTCTATTCATGCAGTACGCGCTGTGGACGAGGTGATTGACGCGTTCGAGCGCGCCGGTGCTCTGTGCGGGGCGGGCCGTCGGACTCCTGCGCTCGTAGGAGGGCGTGCGCTGGTGCTGCATTCGTTCGCCGGTACGTCCGACCAGCTGCAGCGCGCTTTGGATCGCGGTTTCTTCGTATCGTTCGGCCCGCGTGTCATGCGCACCAAGCGTGGCCGGGCCTATGCGCGCGCCGTTCCCGAGGACAGGCTTTTGATAGAGACCGACCTGCCGTCGGGGGAAGGCGCGCCGTTTTCTCTCGACCAATGGTGCGGCGCCATGGAAGAAACATGGGAGGCGGTGCTTGCGGCACGTTTCGGCGAGGCGAACGCGGAAAAGGTGCGTTATGCCCGGCGGGCATGCGTCGAGTTCGTCAACGGGCAAAGCGCGCGCATACTTTGCATGTCGCCTGGCGAATGCGCGCTCTCTTCGTCAATCTTTTAAGCCGAAGGGGGATTTCGCGCGGGAAAGCATACGGCTGCTGGTAGGATAGACGCATTCACTATTCCGAAGCGAACGGCTTCGGGCCGATTCGGCTGAAACGAGGTTTCTATGTTGAACGAAAGCCTGGACAACATCGTCGAAGGTATCGCGGAGAATTACAAATCTCCCGAAATCTTTTTCACCAAGCCCGACCGCCATTTTCCCAACAGGGATGCAATCATCGGCATTCTGACGGATTTGCGCCACCTGATGTTCCCCCGTTATTTCGGAGAGGAAATCCCCACGGGCTGCGACCCCCGCTATTTCATCGGCGATACGCTCATTCGTATCGAAGACTCCTTGCAGCGCCAGCTGCGCGAGGCTTTGCTGTTCCGCGACGGCGACGCCATGTCTAAGGAAGAAATCGAATCTCGCGTGAACGAGATATCGGAAACGTTCCTTGCGAAGCTGCCCGAATTGCACAAGACCCTTCTCAAGGACGTGCAGGCTGCTTTCGACGGCGACCCGGCCGCACAGAGCAAAGAGGAGATCATCTTTTCGTATCCTGGATTCTTTGCGGTATTCGTGTACCGCATCGCCCATGAGCTTTACGTGCAGAAGGTGCCGCTGATTCCACGCATCATGACCGAATATGCGCATGGCCGTACGGGCGTAGACATCAATTCGGGCGCTACGATCGGTGAATACTTCTTCATCGACCACGCCACGGGCGTTGTCATTGGCGAAACCACCATGATCGGCAATCATGTCAAGATATACCAGGGCGTAACGCTGGGCGCGCTTTCTACGCGCGCCGGTCAGCAGCTCGCAGGCGTGAAACGTCATCCCACCATTGAAGACAATGTCACGATTTATTCCAACGCAAGCGTGCTCGGCGGGGAGACGGTTATCGGCGAGGGGACGGTCATTGCGGGCGGCGCATTCGTTACCGAGTCCATTCCCGCGAATTCTCGCGTGAGTGTCAAAGGCGTCGAAATCAACGTGCGCCAGCCGCGCAAAAGCCCGGCAAGCTGGGAGTTGTAAGTCGCAATTGCGCACTTGGCTTTGCGAACGGATTCACCGTTCGTCGCCGATGTTTTCCACTATTGCAGCAGGCGGGTTTTGGTCCGAAGGCCAGGCCCGCTTGCTTTTTTTTGTTATGGGCGTGCTTGCGCATACGGCCGCAGCGCATTTGATTTCGGCAGTTGCCATTGTTCTGTGGCAGGTGTTTTGATCGATGTGCGTGCTGAAACGCCGCTTATTTTTTGGCGTTGCGCTTCTGCTCCTTTTCCCGTTTTGCCATGAAGGCCGTTGCGGCTACGAGAACCAGTCCTGCGCAGGTAAGCGCGCCTGCGGCGGGGAAGGCGGGAAGATAGCTTCCGGTATGTGCCAGAACGCTTGCGGCGAGCATGGGCCCGATGATCGAGGCGCAGGTGTAGCCTGAGAACATGAACGCGTAATTCTGGCCGAAATGCTTCGTGCCGTAGAGGTCGGCGGTAAGTGCCGGCATGGTGGCCATCATGCCGCCGAAGGTTGCGCCGATGACGCACAGGGCCGCTGTAAGGCTGACGAAGCTGTCTGCCTTCCCGAGGAAGAACGCCATGGTCGCGGCCGTCACGGTCATGCAGAACAGCATGATGGGATAGCGGCCGAAGCGGTCGGAGAGCGACGCGAATGCGAGGCGTCCTGCGAAATTTGCGACGGCGAGGATGCCGACCTGGGCTGCGGCCTGGTTGGCATCGAGGCCTGCGAGCTGTTCGCTAATGCCGGCCGCGTGTCCGATAGCCATCATGCCGGCGCTTGCCGCCACGGCGAAGAGCAGCCACATGAGGTATGCCGTGGGCTTCTTGAGCATCTGAAGTGTGGTGAGGCCGTCTTCTTGTATAGAGGAGCGGTCGCCGCGTATCCAGTTTTCGGGGGTCCAATCCTTCGGAGGGGCGGCGAGGAATCGGGAGGCGACGACTACGCCGACGGCGAAGATAATGCCGCAGATGTGAAACGACATGCTGACGCCCATGGTGGTGATGAGGAAGTTGCCCAAGGGGGCAAAGATGATGGGAGAAAGCCCGGTGGTGCCGACGCAGACGCCGTTTGCGAGCCCTCGTTTGTCGGGGAACCACGCCGTTGCCGTGGAGACCGATACGTTATAGATGACGCCGCTTCCGATGCCTCCCATGATGCTGTAGGTCATATACAACAGGGGGATGGCATCCGCGAAGCCCGCGAAGAACCACCCCGCAGCGAAGCTGCAACCGCCGCAGAGGGAGAGGATTCCCGGCTTCATGCGGTTTTGCAGCCAACCGGCAAGAAATCCCGCGCAGCATTCGGACACGATGTAAAGCGAATAGGCGAACGCGGTAGCTTGAGGAGCCCATCCATACGTGCTCGAAAGGGACGAATAGAAGATGCTCCAGACGTATACCGCACCTACGAGGGCGTTGAATGTGCCTGCCGCCGCAAGAACGACCCAACGGTTTATAGGAGCGCCCATCGCCCTTGAAGAACGGGCTTTCGCCGAGACGGCCTTTTTCGGCGAGGATGCCGGCAGGTTTTCAGGCTTTGCAGCATGACGTTCCAAATTCCCCATGTCGTCCCCTTTGTGCATGATTCAGAACAGCGACCCTACTATCTTCGGATGGTCGGGGGCGTGTCAAGGGAAAATGCGATAGAGGGCCTATTTCGCTTCGTGCGAAGAGGAGGGGCCGACGTTGCCGCTGTCGAAGGCGAGCAGCGTTCGATAGCGTTCGTTGCTTCGTTCCAGTTCGGCGGGAGACCCGTCCATGGCAATGCCGCCGTTTTCGAAGAACAGCACGCGGTCGGCGCGCGAAACGCCTTGGAGATGGTGGGTGATGAGCAAGACGGTGCTGCCTTCGAGCGTAGAGAGCATCGTTTCGAGGAGCGCCTGCTCGGTTGCGGGGTCGAGACCCGCGAAGGGTTCGTCAAGTATTACGATCGCAGGCTTGGAGAGAAGAATGCGAGCGAGCGCGATGCGATGGCGTTCGCCGCCAGAGAAACTCTTGCCCGATTCGTCTATGACAGTATCAAGCCCGTTGGGCAGCTGCTTTGCTCGCGGGCGGAGCCCGACGCGTTCGAGCGCGTCCCAGAGCTCGTCGTCGGTTGCGTTTCCTTTGCCGATGAGCAGGTTCTCTCGCAAGGACTGGTTGAAGATATGGGGATTCTGCTGGATGACGCCGACGAGGCGCATTGCCGAGAATTCTTGGCAGGCGGTATCCGTGTTGCCTACGAAGATGCGTCCGCTGTCGGGCGCCCCTTCGCCGCGAAGCAACGATGCAAAGGTTGATTTGCCGGCTCCGCTTCGTCCCAGAACGGCGACAACGCCGCCATGCGGTATCGCAAGGCTCAGGTTCCGTAGAACCGGACGATTTGTGCCGGGGTAGGAGAAGGTCACGTTCTCGAAGCGAATGTCGCAGGGGCGGGAGTCGCCGTTCGCGGAACCATGTTCGGCGGAGGGTGCGGCGGATGCAAAGGGAACGGTTCGTTCCTGCATGCTTTCGCGCGAATATTCGTTCAGATTCGCGACCGCATTGCTGTGCGTGACGATTCCGAGAGCCGCTGTAGGCACGGGGCTGAACGCCTCGATCAAGGGGAAGAAGCACAGAACGAACGCCGCGATCCAGTTCGCCGCATAGGCGGGTGCGTTTTCGTTGCCGAGCGAAGCGAGCGACAAAGCGAGTCCTGATGCGGATTCTTGGGATGCGAAGGTAGCCGAGGCCCAAAGAAGCAGCACCACGGCGCACAGGCCGAAGAGGACCTGGAGCAAAACGTCGCGTACGCGGTTATGCCGCTTGATGGCCGCGTCGATGCGGCGCGCTTCTTTCTGCAGATTCTTGTATCGGCCGAGATAGTCGTCGCTGCGTCCTGAGAAGACCCAGTCCGATACCCCCAAGACGTTGTCGGAAAGGTCGTCGTAGAGCTTGGAGGTGATCGCCTTCGCGCGCATGAGGCGCGCGCCGTTCGCGCATACGGATACAAGCGGCATGACGAACAGCGCCACGCCGAGCATAAGCGCCATGGCGCATGCAACGGGGACGGTGAAAAATCCCAGGGCGATAATGGCGACGAGATAGAGCAGCCATGCTGATGCTATGGGCAGAATCGTGCGCAGGTAGAGGTCCTGGACATGTCCGATGTCCTCGGAAAGCAGACCGAGGGCCTCTCCGAAGCGTCGTTGCGAGCGAAGCGCCGAGGAGCGGCGCTCGATAGTTTCGTAAAGCTTGCGACGCAGCTCGCTGGTCATGCGCAGCACCCAGTCGTGGCTGGCGAGGCGTTCGACGTATTGCAGGATGGGCTTGCCGAGGCCGAAGATGCGCACGAAAAGCGAGGGAAGGTGTAAAGCGAGCACGGTGAGGGGAAGGGTCGCGGCAAGAGAGATCATATAGCCGGACGTGAACATGAGAGCGCCCGCGAAGACGAAGGCGAGCAGCCCGAGGAGCAGCGTCAGGGCGAGAATATGGGCGTAGCGTGCGAAAAACGGCTTGACCCATTCATCTTGGCGCCATGCCGAATGAAGGGTTGAAACCATGCGGGGGGTTTGTTCGGCTGCGGTTTTGTTCATCGCAGGCCTCCTTCCGCGCTCAGGCGGGTCCATGCGTCGGAATTCTTCAGTTTGTCCGAAGGCCCTTGCCAAGTAATGCGTCCATGGTCCATGACGATGATGTAGTCCATGTTTGCTGCCCAATGCAGGCGATGGGTGGCAAAGAAAACGAGTTTGTTCTCCATGAGGGCAAGCGTGCTTTCCTTAAGTTCGAGCTCGGTTTCTACGTCGAGGTGCGCAGTCGGTTCGTCGAAGAGCAGAATAGTGCGCGACGAATCGAGGAAGGCGCGGGCGAGGGCTACGCGTTGGGCCTGGCCGCCCGAAAGCATGCGTTCCCCGGCCCCGATGGGGGTGTCGATTCCCTGGGGGAGTTCGCGGGCTAGAACGTCGAGGCCGACCGCTTCAAGCGCCCTGGCTATGTCTTTGTCTGTTGCGTGCGGCTGATAGAAGGCCACGTTGTCGTGCAGGCTTGCGTGGAAAAGGTAGGGGTCTTGGGGGATGAACGTGGCGTGGGCGTGCCACTGGTGGTTGCGCAGGGTCGAGCAGGTTGTCGTTCCTATATGTATCGACCCTGAGCTTGGGTCGGAAAACCCGCTCAGGAGGTTCAAGAGCGTTGTTTTTCCCGATCCGCTTGCGCCGATGATTCCTACTTTGCAGGGGCTTTTGACGGAAAAGGAGATGTCGTTGAGGGCCGTGTAGCCCGCATAATCGAACGAGACGTTCTCGAGGGTGACGGAAGGGGCTTCAAGAGCCTCCGAAGAAAGAGCGAGATCGCGTTCCGCATTCTGCGGACGAAGAGCGCGGGCTTCGTCGATGGTTTCGCGTATGGCGGCAAGGGAGGTGCGGCCGTCGAGGGATGCGTGGTAGTCCGAGGCGAATTCGCGGATAGGGCGGAAATACTCGGGAACCATGATGAGGACCGAGAGCGCCGGGAGAAAAGAAAGCGTGCCTTCGACCAGGCGGAATCCCATCATGATGGCCACGGCGGCAAGTGCTAAGGTGGCGAAGGTGTCAAGGACGGCGCTCGAGAGGGTGGCGATGCGCAGCGTTTTCATGGTGGCTTCGCGGAAGCGTTCGGAAACGGCGAAGATGCGACCCGCGTGGTCGCGGCTGCGCCCGAAGGCCTTGAGCGTGTCGATACCGCGCAGCGAATCGATGAAATGATTGGACATACGCTCGAATTCACCGTGCCTCTTCGCGGCGTCATCTTTGGCGGTGTATCCGATCATAATCATATACAGGATGATGAACGGGAAGCAGGCAAGCGCGATGAAGGCCGAAACCAGATCGAGCGGAATCATGGCGATGAGCAGGACCAAAGGCACGATGCCGACCGCGGTCATCTTTGGGATGATGAGGGCTATGTAGGCGGCGACGTGCTCGGTTCCCTCGATGGCGGAATTTACCACGGCGGCAGATCCGCGCCGGCCGACAAGTGCAGGCCCGGCTTCGAAGACGGCTTGAAGCAGCGACTCCCGCAATGAATCGGCCTGTCGGTAGGCGTATCGGTCGAGCATGTGGTCTTGCGCGGCGAGAATGACCTGACGCGCAACGAAGCAACAGAAGAACAGGGCTATCCATGCCGCTTGCTCTTCGAGTGCGTTTCCTTGCCATACGCCGACGATTGCCTGGGCGAGTCCGACCGCCTGTCCGACGACGGCGAGCGCCCGTGCGACGGTAAGGGCGACGACGACCGCCATCATGGGCTTGATGCCGTCGAGTTCGAATATCGCCCGATCGAACATGCCTTTGCCTCGTTTCTCATCGAGAAAGCGCGGGCACTGCCGTGATGCCCGCGCTTTGTCCATTAAATGATACGTATATTATAACAATTAGCTATTTTTCGGGATACGTGCTTGTGATTCTTTAAAGCCCGAGTCCTTTTGCGACGTTGGCTATGAAGTCCTGCACGTTGGTAACAACGCCGCGCGAAGAAAGCGATCCACGGTCGGTGAGTTTGTTGACGGCGAATTCGGAGATGTCTACGCAGTAGAAATACACCTGGCGAACGGTTCCGTCGTCAAGCACGCGATAGGAGGGCGTCATATTACCCGTGGCGATGGTGTGCAGCATGGTGGCCATGCAGATGACCGTGGTGGCTTTGCGGATATGGTCGCGCATGGCGCCTTGCGCCTCGTATGCGTTGCCGATGACCGGGGGAAGGGGGCCGTCGTCGCGGATCGATCCCGCCAGCACGTAGGGAACGTTGTTTTTCTCCAAGGCGTACATGATGCCGTCCTGGACGTTTTCTTCTTCGATGAATTTTGCGATCGAGCCGTGGTATTTCACGCGATTGATGGTGTCGAGATGGTGGTAGTGGCCGTTCGGGCGATTTTCCTGCGTGTCGATGTCTTGCCCGAGCGCCGTGTGAAGATAGGCGCCTTCAAGGTCATGCGTTGCAAGAGCGTTGCCGGCGAAGACGGCGTCTACGTATCCTGCTTCGATAATCTTGGAGAACGCGGTACGGGAATAGCCGTTGAAAGAAAACGCGGGACCCATGACCCAGACCACGTAGCCGCGGTCGCGCTCGTATTGCAAAAGTTCGTAGAGCTCGTCGTATTCGCGGGAGAATGCGGTTTCGCGCGAGCGGCCGAGGCGGAATGCGAAGTTCTCGCTTGGCTTGGAGGCAGCGCCGAATCCGTCGGTGTGCACGAAGATGCCCTCTTGCGCGTCTTCGGTGCGTCCGCACACGATGAGGTCGCCTTCTTTGATCAGGCGGAATTCAACGACTAGGATGCGGCCGTTTTCGTAGACGGCAACGCAGTCCATGCGGCTGTCTTCGGCAAGGAGCCACTGGCCGTCGATCTTGAAGTATTCGGGATAGATGCTCATGGCGTGATACCCCTCGGGTGCCACGGTGTCTTTCGGCGCGGGGACAAGGGTAGCATTGGGCGCTTCCTCAAAAAGGGGGAGTTTGAAATCGGGTGCCGTGTAAGGTTTCAGTTCGAAGCTCATAAGACCGCCCTTCGTATGCGTGCCGTTCGGTGCGTCGGTTTTCCTGAGCGCTTACATTCTCGGTGCTTGCGGCTCCTGCTATCTTTCGCGCTTGCGTCCGAACGGTGTTGTGCAAATTGATGACTGGATAGAAATTCTAGCAGATCTTTCGTCTCTTATCGGCGCGGAGCGCCTTCGCTGAAGCCATGCGGGCTGTCGCGAGCGTGCCGAAGCTCTGGGCGGATCGGCGTACGGCGTGTCTTATGAGGCACGCCGGCGTTAGAAGATCTTTTGCTTATCCTGCCGAAGTTTACCGTTTGCGAAAACGCATCGGTTTTACGCCGTTCGTCTTCGTATCGGCGTTATTATGCTTTAGCATGCAATAGTAGCAGCACACTGCCTTGTCCGCGTATGGCGGGATGCGACGGCGCGTTCGTGCGATTCGTCGAGGTGGCAGGCCGATATGAAATGAAAGGTGGACCATGGCGAAGATTCAGATGACCACGCCGCTGGTTGAGATGGACGGCGACGAGATGACCCGTATCATCTGGCAGATGATAAAAGACGAGCTGATCTGTCCATTCGTCGATCTGAAGACCGAGTACTACGACTTGGGCCTCGAGCATCGCAATGCCACTGACGACCAGGTTACGGTTGATTCGGCGGAGGCTACCAAGCGTCTGGGCGTTGCGGTGAAGTGCGCCACCATCACGCCGAACGCCGCTCGCGTCGAGGAATACGATCTCAAGCAGATGTGGAAAAGCCCCAACGGCACCATTCGCGCCATGCTCGACGGCACGGTGTTTCGCACCCCCATCGTGGTCAAGGGCATCGAGCCGTGCGTGCGCAATTGGGTGAAGCCCATTACCATCGCGCGCCATGCGTACGGTGACGTGTATAAGAATACCGAGATGCGCGTTCCCGCCGCAGGCAAGGTCGAGCTGGTCTATACCGCCGAAGACGGCAGCGAGCAGCGTGAGCTGATTCACACCTTCGCAGGCCCCGGCGTTGTGCAAGGCATGCATAATCTGGACGGTTCTATCGAAAGCTTTGCTCGCAGCTGCTTCAACTATGCGCTCGATGTGAAGCAGGATTTGTGGTTTGCCACCAAAGACACCATTTCCAAGAAGTACGACCATCGCTTTAAGGACATCTTCCAGGAAATCTACGATGCCGAGTACGCCGAGCGTTTCGAGGCTGCGGGCATCGAGTATTTCTACACGCTGATCGACGATGCGGTCGCCCGCGTGATGAAGGCTGACGGCGGTTTCATCTGGGCTTGCAAGAACTATGACGGCGACGTGATGAGCGACATGGTCTCCTCGGCTTTCGGCTCTCTTGCCATGATGACTTCGGTGCTCGTGTCTCCGCAGGGCGTTTACGAATACGAGGCGGCGCACGGTACGGTGCAGCGCCATTATTACAAGCACCTCAAGGGCGAGACCACGTCCACGAACTCTGTGGCAACCATCTTTGCCTGGACCGGTGCCCTGCGCAAGCGCGGCGAGCTTGACGGCTTGGACGACCTGGTCAATTTCGCCGACCGCTTGGAAAAGGCGACGCTCGACACGATTGAGGCGGGCGAGATGACGGGAGACTTGGCTCGCATCACCACGTTGGAGAACCCCACGACGCTTTCCACGCGCGATTTCATCCTGGCGATCGCCAAACGTCTCTAAACTTTGCAAGACAAGGCGCGCTTCGACGACGTTTGTCGAAGCGCGCCTTGCTGTTTTCGCGGTCTGCGTTTTGCCGCGGTGCGTCTTCTGTTTCGAAAGGCATGTCGTTTCATCGAGAGTCCGTTTTCGATGAAACGACATGCCTTTTCTTTTTTGCGCGCGACGAGCACAAGGCGGGCTATGGGCCATGCGTGCTCTCTGGCATCGCGGTCAATCTTAATGCGATCTTAATACGCATGCTTTTCTTCCTAACGCCGCATTAACGGGAACTTTCATATCGTAGGCATCGAGCCGAGGGTTGCTTTCGGCTTCGTCTTTGCCGACCGCGTGGAGTATTGCGCAGGTTGGGCGGGCGGGTTTCGACGATGGCGACGTGCCATCTATGGAAAGGAATGTGCGGTCTTATGGAAATCGTGACAGGATGCGTCGGCGCGGCAGGTGTGCTTGCGGCTCTTTACCTGTTTTACGTGCTGCTCAGGGGAGATGATGAAAGGTGATCGACGAGATTTTCGAATACGCCGTGTATGTGGCTTTTCTTATTGCGTGCGCACTGCCTCTTTCCGCCTACATCAACAAGGTTATGGCGGGAGAGAAGCATTTCTTGAGCTGCGTCACCGTCCCTGTCGAGCGGTGCGCGTGTCGTATCATGGGCATCGATTCGTGCGAGCAGATGGGATGGCGGAAGTATCTTGCGAGCGCTTTGATCTTCTCCATCGTGTCTTTCGTTGTGCTTATGGCCATTCTTATGCTGCAGGGTTTTCTTCCTCTCAATCCCGAGGGCCTTTCGGGCCTTTCGGGCGATCTTGCCTTCAATACCGCGGCGAGCTTCGTGAGCAATACGAATTGGCAGTCGTATTCGGGCGAGTCTACCTTGAGCTATTTCTCGCAGGCTATAGGCTTGACAGTGCAGAACTTTGTCACTCCCGCCGTGGGCATGGCGGTGCTGTTCGCGCTGTTTCGCGGACTTGTTGCGCAGAATAGCGAGGGCCTCGGTTCGTTTTGGACGGATGTCGTGCGCGCGTTGCTCGGCGTGTTGATTCCTCTTTCTTTGGTGTTGGCGGTTGCAGACGTTTGGCAGGGATCCCCTCAGAACATGTCTGATTACCAGACGACTCAGCTTGTCGAGCCGGTCGGTATCGCCGAGAACGGCGAGGTTGTTTCGGCCGACGACCCATCCGCTGTTGAAGTGGTGGACGAGATGGTTGTTCCCATGGGACCTCAGGCGAGCCAGGTTGCCATTAAGCAGCTCGGCACCAACGGAGGCGGCTATAACGGAGTGAATTCCGCGAGTGTGCTGGAGAATCCCACGCCGCTAAGCAATCTGCTCCAATGCGTCAGTCTGCTGCTCATTCCCGTTGCCTTGGTGTTTTCTTTCGGCCGCTTCGTGAACGATCGCCGCCAGGGCCGTGCGATATTCTTCTCGATGTTTGCCATCCTTATGGTCGCCCTGCTTGCTGTCGGGTATTTCGAGATGGCGGGCACGCCCCAGCTTGCCCAAGATGGTGCGGTCTACATGGGGCAGGCGGGCCAGTCCGGGGGCAATATGGAAGGCAAGGAGACTCGTTTCGGCGTGACCGATTCTGCGCTGTGGGCGACGTTTACCACAGCGGCCTCCAATGGCTCGGTGAATTCTATGCACGATTCGTTTACCCCGATGGGGGGTATGGTGCCGATGCTGCTCATGCAGTTGGGCGAAATCATCTTTGGCGGTATAGGATGCGGCCTGTATTCCATGATTGGTTTTGTGATCTTGACTGTGTTCATCGCCGGTTTGATGGTGGGGCGCACGCCTGAATACCTGGGCAAGAAGATCGGTCCCAAAGAGATGCGCATGGCGGTGGTGCTCGCCATCTGCACGCCTGTGGTCATCTTGGTCGGCGCGGCGGCAATGTGTCTGGATCCGGCTACGTTCGCCAGCCTTTCCAACGCGGGTCCGCACGGCTTTTCCGAAGTGCTCTATGCGGCCACGTCGGCGGGCGCCAACAATGGCTCGGCCTTCGCGGGCATGAATTGCAACACGCCGTTTCTCAACATGGTGCTCGGCTTCGAGATGCTGGCTAATCGCTTCATTCCTATGGCCGCCGCGTTGTGCCTGGCTGGAAGCTTGGCGAATCGCCAAAAGGTAGCTGTTTCGGCGGGAACGCTGTCCACGGCCAATGGCATGTTCGTATTCCTCTTGATTCTGATTGTTTTGCTCATTGCAGCGCTTTCCATGTTCCCCGCCTTGGCGCTGGGTCCCGTGGCAGAGCAGCTTCAGATGATGCATTAGGGAAGGGTGTGAGCTAAGGTGAAATCCGTTTCCAAGACGGCGAGCGATTCTCGCGCTCAGGCAATGAGCGCCGTATCGGGAGCTTTCGCGAAGCTCGCGTTTCGCGAGCAGGCGAAAAACCCCGTTATGCTCATGGTTTACGTTTCGGCCATATTGACGACGGTTTTGTTCATATTGAGCTTGTTTGGCGTGGCGGATTCGAAGCCCGGCTATATTTGCGCGATTGCGGTGGTGCTGTGGTTGACGGTGCTGTTTGCCAATTTCGCCGAGTCTTTGGCAGAGGGTCGCGGCAAGGCCCAGGCGGACAGTCTTCGTGCGGCGAAAAAGGACGTCGTTGCTCTTAAGCTTAACGACTGCCTGGCCGCCCGTGGTAGCCATGAGGCCGATCCTGCGGCATTCTACGAGCGTGAGGCCATCGAAGTATCCTCGAGCGAGTTGGGTTGCGAAGATGTAGTGTTCGTGCGGGCAGGCGATCAGATTCCGGCTGACGGCGAAGTCATTGTGGGTGCGGCATCGGTCGATGAATCCGCCATCACGGGCGAATCCGCCCCGGTTATTCGCGAATCGGGCGGTGATCGCTCCAGCGTTACCGGTGGCACGACGGTTCTTTCCGACTGGTTGGTGCTTCGCGTTACCCAAGAGCGCGGCAAGAGCTTTTTGGACCAGATGATCTCTATGGTCGAGGCCGCTTCGCGCAAACGCACCCCCAACGAGATCGCTCTACAGCTTCTCCTTGTGGCTTTGACCATCGTGTTCTTGCTGGTCACCATGTCTTTGTTTACGTTCAGCGATTTCGGCGCACAGCTTGCGGATATGGATAATCCCACCACGATTACCAGTTTGGTCGCTCTGTTCGTATGCCTTGCCCCCACGACGATCGGCGCTTTGCTTTCTGCAATCGGCATCGCGGGTATGAGCCGTCTCAATCGCGCCAACGTGCTTGCCATGAGCGGCCGTGCGGTTGAAGCCGCTGGCGACGTCGATATCCTGATGTTGGACAAGACGGGCACCATCACACTCGGCAACCGTCAGGCATGCGAATTCGTGCCGGTGGACGGCGTCGCCGAAGAGGAGCTTGCCGATGCGGCCCAGTTGGCGAGTCTGACCGACGAGACCCCCGAGGGTCGTTCTATCGTGGTGCTCGCCAAGGAGCGCTTCGGGATCCGCGGCCGTGATTTGGAAGGCGCGGGCATGGAAAGCATTCCGTTTACCGCGCAGACGCGCATGAGCGGCGTCAACTTTGACGGCCACGAGATTCGCAAAGGTGCCGCCGACGCCGTGCGTTCCTACGTGGAGTCCTATGGCGGAACGTACAGCGACGAATGCCGTTGCGTCGTGGAGGAGATCTCGCGTGCCGGTGGCACTCCGCTGCTCGTCGCCCGCGACCATGCGATTCTTGGCGTGGTGTACCTGAAAGACGTCGTCAAGCAGGGCATCAAGGAGAATTTTGCTTCGTTGCGCAAGATGGGCATCAAGACCATCATGATCACGGGCGACAATCCCATGACCGCCGCCGCTATTGCCGCTGAGGCCGGCGTGGACGACTTCCTGGCCGAGGCGACGCCGGAAAGCAAGCTTGATGCCATTCGCCAGTATCAGGCCGAAGGTCATATGGTGGCCATGACCGGCGACGGCACCAATGACGCCCCTGCGCTTGCCCAGGCCGATGTCGCTGTGGCTATGAATTCCGGCACGCAGGCCGCTAAAGAAGCGGGCAATATGGTCGACTTGGATTCGAATCCTACCAAGCTGATCGACATTGTGCGCATTGGCAAGCAGCTTCTTATGACCCGAGGAAGCCTGACCACGTTTTCCATCGCGAACGACCTGGCGAAGTATTTTGCCATCATCCCGGCGTTGTTCGTGGGGCTGTATCCGCAGCTTGAGGTGCTCAACATCATGCATCTTGCGAGTCCCGAATCGGCAATTCTTTCGGCGATTGTCTACAACGCATTGATCATCGTGGTTCTTATTCCCTTGGCGCTTAAAGGCGTGAAATATCGCGAGGTCTCTTCGAGCAAGCTGCTTGCTCATAATCTGCTGGTATATGGTCTGGGCGGCATCATTCTCCCGTTCATCGCAATCAAAGCTATCGACGTAATCTTGGTTGCATTCGGGTTGGCATAGGCGAAAGGACGAAACGCATTATGAAATGCATCGAGAATTGGGTGAAGGGTTTTGCGCTGTTCGTCGGCGCGACGCTTGTCTGCGGCGCTTTGTACACGGCGGTCGTCACGCTGGTTGCTCAGGTGGCATTCCCCTATCAGGCAAACGGTAGCTTCGTTGAGGGTTCCGATGGCAATCGCTACTCTATGCTGGTTGGCCAGAGCTATTCCGACGAAGGACATATGTGGGGCCGTGTTCAGAACTACAACGCCGAGACATTTGTGGGAGAAGATGGGTCCATCCGACTGTGGGCAGGTCCATCCAACATCAGTCCTGCAAGCGAGGACTTCGAGTCGTCCGTTGCCGAGCGCGTAGCTGAAATCCGCGCCGCCCACCCCGAGCACGCTGGTGAACCTGTGCCGAGCGATTTAGTAACATGCTCGGGTTCCGGTTTCGATCCGCATATCTCTCCCGCGGCCGCAGAGTATCAGGTGGAGCGTTTGGCGAAGAATACCGGTAAATCCGAGGAGGAAATCCGTGCTATTATTCGCGAATGTACAGATGGGCCGCAGTTCGGCATCTTGGGAGATGCGACCGTGAATGTGCTGAAGGTCAATCTGATGCTTGATGGAATCTTGTAGCGGTCGGTTTGCGGTTGCGTACCGTAGGTTGTAACGGCTTGCGATAAACGAGCGTCGAAGAGGGCGGGCGGAAGCCGCGCCCCTTCGGCGTTTCGACGGAGAAAGCGAGTGGTCGTGGAGTGCGAAAAGATGAGGCAAAACCCTGACGACTTGCTTCGTCGTATCAAGATGGACGAGGCAAGCGCGGATGAGACGCAGGGTCGCCTGAAAATATTTTTCGGGTATGCCGCAGGCGTTGGCAAAACGTACGCGATGCTGGATGCTGCACATGATGCCCTTGCACAGGGGTTTGACGTGGTGGTGGGCTATGTCGAGCCTCACCAGCGCCCGGCGACGTCTGCATTGCTTGAAGGATTGGAAAGCATTCCTTCTGCCATGGTGCAGCATAAAGGGATAGTGTTGCGCGAATTCGACCTTGATGCCGCGTTGGAGCGCCGCCCTCAAATTGTTCTGGTCGACGAGCTTGCCCATACCAATGCCGACGGATGCCGCCATAAAAAACGCTATCAGGATGTCGAAGAACTGCTGCGTGCGGGCATTAACGTGTACACCACCATGAACGTTCAGCATTTGGAGAGCTTGAACGACAAGGTGGCGGCTATTACCCAGGTTCCCGTTCACGAGCGCGTTCCCGACCGTGTCTTTGATCGGGCCGCTTCGGTCGAGCTGATAGACATCGAGCCCGAGGAGCTGATCGAGCGCCTGAACGCTGGCAAGATTTACAAGACCGACCAAGCAAGGCGGGCGTTGTCGCATTTTTTCACCAAGAAGAATCTGGCGGCGTTGCGGGAGATAGCCCTGCGTCGCACGGCCGACCGTCTGAATCGCAACTCCTACGCCTCCGGTCTTGGCGCGGGTGAGGATGTCTTGCTGTACGTGAGCGAGCGCCCCGGTGACGTGCGCGCCATCCGTGCTGCTGCGAATATGGCCCAGACGTATCATGGAAACCTGGTCGCGCTGGTGGTCGAATCTTCCGCAGGAGGACGTGCGTTGGGTGCGGAGGAGGAAAGGGCGCTGCGTTCGAACGTGGCGCTAGCCGAGGAGCTTGGCGCGCATGTCGTCACCGTCCAGGGCGACGATCCCGCCGTCCAGATCGCGCAATACGTCCCTGCGGCGGGAATCGACCGCGTGGTTTTGGGATCTTCGGGAAACGAAGGACGCTATTTCGGCTTCGGCGAGACGATGGCGAAGCGCTTGATGCGTTTAGCCTCGGGTCTTTGCGTTTCCGTCGTCCCCGATGCCAGCGCGGCGCATCGCGTCACGGCGGTACAATCGCCTATTTTGCGTTTTTCATTACGCGATGTCTGGATTGCTTTGGCTGCAACTGTTGTCTCGTGCTTGGTAGGCTTCGGCGCGTTTCAGACGGAGTTCGGCTCGCCGGTGGTGCCGATGCTCTTTTTGCTCTCTATTGTGATTTTCGCGCGCTTCGCCGACACGGTGACGTATAGCTTGGCGGCGGCTCTTGTCGGCATGTTCGCGTATAACTTCTTCTTCACGTATCCGCGCTTCACGTTGATGGCGAACGGCTTAAGCTATCCGCTCGTCTTTGCCTGCCTGGCTATGGGGGGTTTCGCCATTTCTCTTTTGACTGTGCGGATGAAGACGCAATCCGTGCAGGCGGTGCGTAGGGTATACCGCACCGAGGTCTTGATTGACACGAGTCGTCGTCTTCGCCGTGCAACGACGGTCAACGAATGTCTTGCCATTGCGGCAAATCAGGTTATCAAGCTTTTGAACAGGCCTGTTGCCATGTACGATGCAGACGGTCAGGCGCGTTTGGGCGAACTGGCCGTTTTCGACCTGCCGGGAACGGAGGGAGAGTCGTCCGGTATGGCCGACGAACGCGAGCGTGCAGTGGCCGCATGGGTGGCCGCCAATGACGAGCGGGCGGGTGCGACGACGAGCACGCTGATGGATTCGAAATGCCTGTACTTGCCGATTCACGGCAAAGACCGTGTGCATGGGGTTGCGGGCATCTTAATCGCGGACGAGGGGGAAATCGGGTCGTTCGAAAAAAACCTGCTCGTGGCCATTTTGGAAGAGGTCGGGCAGACCATGGAGCGCATCAGACTTTTCCAAGAGGCCCAGGAGATGAAGGTGAAAGCGGAAACGGAATCGTTGCGGTCGAAACTGCTGCGTTCGGTGAGCCACGACCTGCGTACGCCTTTGACTAGTATTTCGGGAAATGCCGAGGTCTTGATGGAGGGCGGCGACCGCATCGATTTCTCCCGGCGCCTTGCGCTGTACCGCGATATTCGCGAGGATTCGTTGTGGCTGGTCGATTTGGTGGAGAATCTGCTCGCGGTCACGAGGGCGGAGGAGGGCAGGCTCGATTTAAACATTCAAGCCGAGGTTGTCTCCGACGTGATGGAGGAGGCGGTGCGCCATTGCGAGCGGCATGCCGACGCTCATGCGATTCGTATCGATTCCGAAGGAGAACTGCTGCTTGCGAGCATGGATGCTCGCTTGATCGTGCAGGTTCTGGTCAATTTGATAAACAATGCGGTGAATTACACGCCTGCGGAAAGCACGGTTGTTCTTTCCGCGCACAAGCATGGTTCGTGGATTCGCATAGATGTGGCGGACAACGGCCTCGGCATCGTAGACGAGGAGAAATCGTACGTTTTCGACATGTTTTACAATGGTTCGCACGAACGCGGCGACCATCGTCGTGGCATGGGGTTAGGCCTTGCGTTGTGCAAGTCTATCGTCGAGGCCCACGGCGGCCGCATTGGCGTGAGAGACGCGTGCCCGCATGGCTGCATATTCTGGTTCACGCTGCCGGCGCTTGACATGACATCTACGCTCGGTTTGAAACGCTAGTCATGCAGAGCTTGCCGACGGCGCGGGGCCTGCCATTCGAAGGAGGGAATGCGATATGGCCGAGGGAACAGGCAATGGGCGCTTTGTCATCTTGGTGGTCGAAGACGACGCCGCTGTACGCAACTTGCTTACGATGACTCTTGACCTGCAGGGTTATCGCGTGGAATATGCCGATCGCGGCTCGGCGGGATTGATGGCGGCGGCGTCGCTCAATCCCGATCTGCTCATTTTAGACCTCGGCTTACCAGATATGGACGGTTCCGAAGTCATTGGAAAGATTCGGTCCTGGTCGGATGTTCCTATCCTGGTGGTATCTGCCCGCCTCGAGGATGCCGACAAGGTTGCTGCACTTGATGCCGGCGCGGACGATTATATCGTCAAGCCATTTTCGGTCGACGAACTGCTTGCGCGCATTCGCGTGGCGCTTCGTCGCGTTGAGCGTACGGGTTATTCGGCATCCGAGGAGTCATGTGTGTACGACAACGGCGGGCTGCACATCGATTTCGCTGCGGCATGCGTGACGCTTGACGGCGAAGAAGTCCATCTGACGCCGATGGAATACAAGCTGCTGTGTGTCCTTGCACGCAATACGGGCAAGGTGCTTACGCATAATTACATCTTAAAAGAAGTCTGGGGCTCGGCCCTTGCGTCCGATATGGCGAGCCTGCGCGTGTTCATGGCGACATTGCGTAAAAAGATAGAGTTCGATCCGTCTCATCCTCGCTATGTTCAGACCCATGTCGGCATTGGATATCGCATGATGAAGGTCGATGCGGACGAAGGCTTCGAAGACTGCGTGAAAGCCCCCGCTTCTGATATTGGGGCAAGCGAGTTGCCTTGACGGATAGAGAGTCGTGCGGTCACGAGGTGCGGGAGAGGGGCGTGCCCGGCAGAGAAAAACGCCCGCGCATAATGAATTGCGCGGGCGTCTGATGGGGTCCTATGGTTTTCTCGGGCTATTCTGCCTGAGCGTCTTCTTTCTTGACGATCTCGCATTTTTCGCCGCGGGTCTTGGCGCACATGCTTACTGCGCCACCGAGAGCGATCAAAGCGATGGCATTCGGCAGAACCATGAGCTGGTTGAACATGTCTGCAAGCTCCCAGACCAGGTCGTTGGAAAGCAGCGATCCGGCGAAGATGAAGCACAGCGCGATGACCATGAAGACGGGGACTGCTTTTTTGCCGAACAGGTATTCCACGTTGAGCTTTGCAAAAAGGTTCCAGCTGATGATGGTGGAGAAGGCAAAGAATAGCAGGCAGATTGCCACGAACATTGCGCCGCCGCTTGCTCCGAAGAGTTCTCCGAAGGCGATCTGAGCCATGTTGGTCTTGTCGATTCCTTCATACATGCCCTGGGCCAAAGCACCGTCGCCCACATAGAGCGTGATGATGGAGACAAGAGCGGTGATGGTGACGACGACGAAGGTGTCCACGAAAACGGCGATGATTGCGACAACGCCCTGCTCGTGGGGGTTTTTCACATTGGCCATAGCATGTGCATGCGGAGTGGATCCCATGCCCGCTTCGTTGGAGAACAGGCCGCGTTTAGCGCCCTGGGAGAGAGCGGCAATGATGCCGAAGGTCACGCCGCCGACGGAAGCCTGCGGGTTGAAGGCGCACTCGAAAATCAGCGCGAACGCTGCAGGCAGCTGACCGATGTTCGCGATGATGACGGCAAGACCGCCGACGAGGTAAATGATCGCCATGACGGGGACGAGCTTCTCGGTGACGGATGCGATGCGCGAAATGCCGCCGAGGAAGATGAAGCCGCCTACGACGACGATCGCGAGGCCCATGATCCAGGTGGGAATGCCGAAAGCGGTGTTACAGGTGGATGCGATGGAGTTCGACTGGACCATGCAGCCCATGAAGCCGAGTGCCAAGATGATGGCGACGGCGAAGAAACCTGCGAGGAAGGTTCCGAACTTGCCCGTGAATGCGGTCTTGATGTAGTAGACAGGACCGCCGTGTACCGTGCCGTCGGGATCGACTCGACGGGTCTTTTGTGCAAGGACGGCTTCTGCATAGTTGGTTGCCATGCCCAAGAAGGCGATGAGCCACATCCAGAAAATAGCGCCCGGGCCGCCGACGAGGATGGCGCCGCATGCGCCGACGATATTACCCGTGCCGACCTGCGCAGCAATGGCGGTGGCCAACGCCTGGAACGAGCTCATGCCGCTTTTTTGCTTGCCGCCTTTGAGGGAGAACGTGCCGAAAAGCCTTCTCACGCCTTCGCCGAAGCAGCGAACCTGCACGAAGCGCGTGCGAATGGTGAAAAACAGACCCGTACCGATCAAGAGAATGATCAGAACGTAGTTAGAAAGATACGAGTTGATAGTTTGGACTACGGTAAGCAATGCGTCCACGTAACGACCTCCTTCAGGCTTGCCGGAGAAGCCTCGGGAGAACGAAACGAGTCAGCTGAATGAAGTCAGAAAACCGCATCTCTGTCCTTTTGCCTGAGAGATTCGGCAATCGGGGCGGCGTGGCAGCGCCTTGCACCCGATGGCCTTGCACCGTCGGCACTCATTTAAGAGTTCTCCAGAGGTTTCTCCACTTCCGGTTTCACGTGCGATCCCGAAAGTTTCATCGAAATGGTATGGGGCGAATTATCGTACTAAAGTGTTGGAGTGCGCAAGGGCAAATGGGGATTTTTTGCGAAAGTGCAGGTCGGTAGGCGAGAAAATGCGCCGTTCACCCGCTATCAACAAAGCGAACGGTGCGAAAGCAGCCGTTATCGGCAAAAAAGCGATTGAAATATCGGGCGCTGTCGACCGAGCCGCCATGCGGACTTTGGCTGCTTCGAGCTGTTGCGAAGTGCGACGTTGGAGACGCGCTAGAACCATTTGAGACGCTTGAGCACCACGAGGATGGCGACGAGGAGAATGGCCGTGATTCCCGTGACGATGGCGAATCCATATGGAGAGTCGGATAGAGGAATTCCTTCAAGGTTCATGCCGAACACGCCGCCGATGACCGTAGGAACACAGAGCACCAGCGTCAACGACGCGACCAGCTGCATGGTGTGGTTCAGGTCGTAATCCATCATCAGCCCGAAATGATTGATCGTCGAGTCAAGAATCTCGGAATAGATTTTCGTTGTCTCGAGCGCCTGGCGGTTCTCAATCATGACGTCGTCGAAAAGGTCGATGATTTCGGGGTTGTGCAGAGTCAGCACGTAGCGGCGGTAGCGTTCGAAGACGGTGTCGTTCGTGGTGAGGGAGGTTTTGATGTACACGAACGATGCATCGAGGGCGTAGAGCTCCTCGAGCTCTTTGCGCGTCGCCTTCTCGGTGGAGTGCGAAAGGTTCATGCGGCGTCGGTTCAGGGCGCGTAGGGAGGCGAAGTACGCTTCCGACGAGGCAAGCAAGATGTCGCTCGTGAAGCCCTTGATGTTGTCTGTGGGATGCAGGTTGCGCTGCCGTGACTTGAGGATGGAGATGAGGGGGACGCGATACACCGAACAGACGGAGATGACGTGGTCCGCCGTTTCGAAGATGCCGATAGGGATGGTGGTGTAGCGCTTTTCTCCGGACGTCTTATCGTGGACGGGGGTGTCCACGATGAACATGGTGTAGACGTCGTTGTGCTCGATGCGGGAGACCTCTTCGAGGTCGAGGGGAGCGCAGACGTCGTCTTCCTCAATGCCGAAACGTTGCGTTATCTGTGAAAGCTCTTCGGGGGCTGGTTCAAAGAGCGCAATCCAGCAACCGGGCTTTTCTTCGTCCAGTTTAACGAGAGAGCGAGTCTGTTCGTCGGTGCAGAAGTATTCGATCATGTGCGCTCCTCTCGTGCGGGCGTTTCAAGATATTGCACCATCATAGGCGAAGCGACGCCTCGAGGGGTCTGACGTCTTTTGCGCTTCCGTGGAATTTGCAAGAGCTTGACAGCGGGACTCGCGCTTGTCGCAAGCCTTGCCCTGTTTGACCAGGGTTCAGGGTGCGTATGCCTTGCGCTTGATGAAACGGCTCACAGGTTGCGTTGCATGAAAAAAGCCCCGACGGCGTCGGGGCTTTGAAAAGTTCGGGAAACGTGGCTATTCTTTGCCGGTCCAGCAGTAGGTGCAGATTTTGGATGGGTCGATGCCGATGCCTTCGAGCATGCCGTCGAGGGATTGGTATCCCAGGGAGTCGAAGCCGAGTTTCTCGCAGATCGTGCGCAGCATGCATTTGCCGCGTTCGGTGGAGGAGTCGGCGTATTCCTCGAGATGCTTCTGGCCTTCGTCACCCTCGAGCTCTTGAATGACACGGCGGGAAATCAGGTCCATTTCGGATTTGCTGCTCGAGAAGCTCAGATATTTGCAGCTGAACATAATGGGCGGGCAGGCGGAGCGCATGTGCACTTCTTTGGCGCCGGCGCCGTAGAGGAAATCGACCGTTTCGCGCAGCTGCGTGCCGCGGACAATGGAATCGTCCACGAGCAGAAGCTTCTTGTCGGCGATCAGCTCGGGCACGGGGACCTGCTTCATCTTGGCAACGCGGTTGCGTACCTCCTGGTTGGAAGGCATGAAGGAGCGTGCCCAGGTGGGAGTGTACTTGATGAAGGGGCGCGCGAAAGGCGTTTTGCTCTCGGTTGCATAGCCTATGCCGTGGGGCACGCCCGAATCAGGCACGCCGGCAACGTAGTCGACGTCGGGAAGCGTTCCTGCCTTGGCTTCGTCGCGTGCCATGATGGCGCCGTTGCGGTAGCGAACCACTTCGACATTCTGCCCTTCGTAATTCGAATTGGGATAGCCGTAGTAGGTCCACAGGAAGGCGCAGATTTTCATGTCGTTGCCCGCGGGGGATATGGTCTCGTAGGAATCGGCGTTCACGCGCACGATTTCGCCGGGACCGAGCTCGTATTCGTCATCGTAATCGAGCTTATGATACGGGAAGGACTCGAAGGAAATGCAGTGGCCTTTTTCGTTCTTGCCGATCAAGACGGGGAGACGGCCGACCTTATCGCGCGCTGCGATGATGTCGCCTTCGTCGGTCATGATGAGCAGGGTGAGCGATCCGTCGATGACCTCCTGGGCGAACTTAATGCCTTCGACGAAGCTGTCCTTCTGGTTGATGAGGGCGGCAACGAGCTCGGTGTTGTTCACTTTGCCCGAACTCATGGCCATGAACTGCTTTCCGCCGGCGGAGAAGCATTCTTCGATGAGCTGTTCCGCGTTGTTGATGATGCCTACCGTCGTAATGCCAAAAGTGCCGAGGTGCGAGCGTACCAAAAGCGGTTGCGGATCGGTGTCGCTGATGCAACCGATGCCGCTGCATCCGTGGAAGCTTTGCAGGTCGTCTTCGAATTTCGTTCGAAACGGCGTGTTTTCAATCGAATGGATTTCGCGCTGGAATCCGGTTTCGGTGTCGAAGAAAATCATGCCTGCACGGCGTGTTCCCAGATGGGAGTGGTAATCGACGCCGAAGAACACATCAAGAACCACATCGTCGTGGGATGCAGCTCCGAAGAATCCGCCCATTGTGCACCTTTCGTCATTGGGTAACGGTTAAAAAAACCAGTATAAGGCTCCGTGCGGCGCCGCGCGACTCGGCCAAGGTTCCTCATAGCATTTTTCCAGAATGGAAACAAAAGAAGAAAGAGCGAGGGCGAATCGCACGGCGGGCGGCGGCTTACTTCTTCAGAAGCGGAGTGATAGATCCCGGCGCCAGCAAGGTGATGCGGTTCGTGGCGCGGGAGATGCTGGTGTACAGGCGATTGCGGTCGATGCGGTTGTCTCCGAACACCTCCTCGCGGGCATCGGGGATGATGACGTGGTCGAATTCGAGGCCTTTGGCGAATTCGAGCGTCATGATCATGACTCCGCTTGCGGGCAGCGTGGCGTTGTCGTCGATGAGGGCGATCGCTTCGTCTCCGAGCAAAGAGGCAATGCGGCGGGCCCCTGCTCGGTCGTTTGCGATGACGGCTGCAAGTCCGCGGCCTTCGTGCTCGATGCCCTCGCGCGCCTGCGAGACGACGCGTGCGAGCTCGGATTCATACGTTTCTCGGTCGGGGCATTCCAGCAGGTCGGGAGCTATGTCGTCGCGCTGGATGGAGGAGACGCGCATACGGTCGTCGTGGGGCATAAGACCCGAGAACAGGTCGGTGATCTGGGGGGATGAGCGATAGCTTGTCATGAGGCGGCATTCCTGCACGCTTTCGCCGCTTGCCTCGAAGACGGCGCGAATTTCTTCGAACGTCGACGTGTGGTTGCCGATCGCCTGATTCTCATCGCCCAAAAGCAAGAAATGCGCTCGGCGGAAATAACGTCGAAGAACGACGAGCTGAGCGGTGGTGTAATCCTGCACTTCGTCGACCATGACGTACTTCGCGTTCGGATTGCTCAGACCCGTACATGCCATTTTGAGGTAGGCCCACTCCACGGGAAGCAGCCCTTCTTTTCCGAGAAGGCGCATGCCTATACGGTCGATGCGAAGCCATTCGTCGCGCTCGACGATGTCGAAGGCGCGCGCATAGCGGTCGTTGAGGTAGGTGAGCGCAAGCTCTCGCGCCTCGTTTTCGTTTTGGGGCTCAATGGTTTCGTGGAAGATGCGCACCTGCTCCTGGATGGATAGCTGGAGCATCTCGTTTTGCGCGCGCTCGGTTGCCGCCATCTGCTTGAGCCTGCTGGACAGTCGCTTATGCAGCTCTTCACGCATGAGCGTGACCAGATGGGGGCCTGCCGGTATGCGCTTGAACTTATCGGCCATTTGGCGGATTTGCCCAGCAGAGAGCAGCTGGGTTCCTTCGCAGACGATGTCTTTGAAATCGTTGGGGTCGAAAACGAGTTCGGCGACGGCATTGTCGATGCGCTGCAGCGATTCAAGGGAGATGTCGGCTCGCCCGCGGCTTCGGTCGGCGGGCATGATGGTTGCCATGAACTCGTTGAAGGTCATGGTTTCGGGATTGCTTTCCCCAAGGTCGGGAAGGACGTTTTCGATATAGCGGCTGAAAACCGGGTTCGGCGTGATCAGAAAGACGTCTTCGGGCCTGAGGCTTTCACGCTGCCGATAGAACAGATAGGCGATGCGCTGCATAAGGACCGATGTCTTGCCGCTTCCGGCGATGCCATTGACAAGCAGCACGGGGACGTCTTCGTGGCGGATGACCTGGTTCTGCTCTTTTTGAATGGTAGCCGTGATGGCCTTCATCTGGGATGTGCGCTCCTGGGAAAGCGACGCGAGAAGCATGGCGTCCTGGATGGCTACCGTGGTGTCGAAGTATGCGTTCAGGGTGTCCTTTGCGATGTCGAACTGGCGACGCAGCTTGAGGTCGACTTTGATGGTGCGGCCGTTTGCGACATAGGAAGTGGGACCGTTTTCCTGGTTGTAATAGGTTTCAGCCACGGGCGAACGCCAGTCCACCACCAGGCGCTTATAGTTCTCGTCAGACATGCCGGCGTTGCCTATGTAGAGGTCTTTCGGGGCGTCTCCCGGTTTGTACTGCAGAGAGACTTTCGCGAAGTACGGCTGCTCGAGCAGCAGGCGTGTTTTCTCGAGGTTCTGGAGGTTGAGTTCCTGCGTGGCGTTGCACAGGTCGATGTTTTTATTGGCGGTGGCGTATTCCGCGTAAGTCTCGAAGGCCTCGCCCATGCTGGCGAAGTTGCCCGTGAGCTCGTCTGCGAGCATCTCCTTGTCGGCGGCCACTTCGGCATCGAGCTTTTTGATTTTCGCTGCGAAGGAGGCGGCCATTTTAACGAGCGTTTCGTAGGTTCGGCTCAGATGCTCCTGCTCCTGCGCGAAGACGGGATCTTCTTCCCGGTCGAGCTCGGTTTGCTTCTGCGGGTCTTCGTCGGGGTTATTCGTTGAAAGGCGGGGTTGCGAAGGGTCGGTGAACACGGTTTCTCCTTAGCGGGCGGTGCGAATTGTCACGCCGGCGCTATGCCGGCGGATTAAGCTTGATCTCTTCGTTGGTACAATGACAGAAAGTGTTGCATTATAAAGCGGCGAAGGCGATTCCGCACGAGAATTGCGCTTGCCGATTCGGGCGGGCTTGGGTTCGCGCCTTCCAAGCTTGAGAATCGAGCCCCCTTTTGACATCGGGGACGTATTTCGAAACGATTGGGATATATTGAAGGCGAATTCAAAGACGCTGACGAATGACGGATGGGAGAGCCTGCATGGATCATGGTGCTGCAGATGAGCGAGTCGGCTTCGAGCGCTCGAAGGACGCTGACGGGGCGCTCGGGGAAAACGAGGCGGCGGAAAACGACGCGATGCGTTTCGGATCGCTTGGCGCACTTGTTCCGGATGCGGTGTATGACCGCTATTGGAGCTGGGGCTCTGACGAAGGCTCCGAGGGCTTCGATGCATCGGACTGCGAATCTGAAGAGTGCATAGCGTCGGAGGAGCCTCTTCCTACGGCGGATGAAGCGTTCGAGCTGTTTCTTGGCTGGGTTGCCGACCGCAGCATAGAGCCGTGGCCTCATCAGGAAGAAGCTCTGATGAGCCTCATGGTGGGCGATCATGTCATTTTGGGGACGCCTACCGGATCGGGTAAATCGCTGGTGGCGCTAGGTCTGCATTTCATGGCGCTGTGCACCGGCAAGGTGTCGTATTACACCGCGCCTATCAAGGCTCTTGTCAGCGAGAAGTTTTTCTATCTTGTCGATGTGCTGGGCAGGGAAAACGTCGGCATGATTACGGGCGATGTGTCCATCAATCCGTACGCTCCGGTCGTATGCTGCACGGCCGAGATTCTCGCGAACCAGGCGTTGCGCGAGGGGGAACGCGCCGATATCGGCTGCGTGGCTATGGACGAGTTTCACTTCTACGGAGACCCTCAGCGCGGCTGGGCGTGGCAGGTTCCTTTGCTGACGCTTCCGCATACGCAGTTCTTGCTGATGAGCGCAACGCTTGGCGACGTCTCCGTTATTGCCGAATCCCTCAAGGCCCATACGGATGCGGATGTCGATATCATCGCTGATGCTCCGCGCCCGGTGCCGCTTTCTTACGAATACGTGAAAACGCCGATCGAAGGCACGGTTGAGCTTGCCATACGCGCTGCCGAAACGCCGCTTTACATCGTGCATTTTTCACAAGATGCTGCGCTCGATACCGCGCAGTCCTTGGCAAGCTACGGCGTTGCAACGAAAGAGCAGCGCGAGGCCATCAAGAACGCCATCAAGGGAACGCGCTTCACCACGGCGTTTGGCAAGACGCTTCAGCGTCTTTTGGGGTGCGGCGTGGGCGTGCATCATGCGGGCATGCTGCCGCGTTATCGCCTTCTGATGGAGAAGCTTGCGCAGCAGGGGCTGCTTCCGGTCATCTGCGGTACCGATACACTGGGTGTGGGTATCAACGTGCCCATCCATACGGTCATTCTGACGGCTCTTACGAAATTCGACGGCTTCAAGATGCGCCGTTTGCGCGCCCGCGAGTTTCATCAGATAGCCGGTCGTGCCGGCCGCTCGGGGTTCGATACCGAAGGCATGGTCATAGCCGAAGCGCCTGAGCACGAGATCGAAAACGCTAAGGCCCTGCAAAAAGCTGGCGGCGATCCGAAGAAAGAGCGCAAAATCAAGAAGAAAAAGCCGCCTGAGGGTTTTGTGAATTGGAATGAAGACACGTTTGCCAAGCTTATCGACGCGGCGCCCGAGACGTTGAAGCCGCGCATGCGCATTACGCATTCCATGGTGCTCGCCGTGGTTTCGCAAGGGGGAGACGCCTGGGCGCGCGTGCGCAAGCTCATCGACGATTCGGCGCAGACGCCTGAGGAAAAGGTGAAGCTGTACGAACGGGCCGATGAAGTGTTCATGACGCTTATCGATGCCGACGTGGTGGAGAAAGTCGAGTGTGAAGACGGCTCCGTGGAATATCGCGCCACGATGAATCTGCCGGATGATTTCGCGCTCGACCAGCCGCTTTCCCCGTTTTTGCTTGCGGCGCTCGAGCTGCTTGATCCCGAGAGCGAAACGTATACCATGGACTTGATTTCCATGGTGGAAGCCACGTTGGAAGACCCGCGCCAAGTGCTGCGTGCGCAAGAGCGCAAAGCACGCGAGAAGGCTATGGCGGAGATGAAGGCTGACGGCGTGGACTACGAAGAGCGTCTCGACCGCATCGGTGACGTTACGTATCCCAAGCCGCTGGAAGAGATGCTCGATGCGGCATTCGTCCAGTACTGCGAGGCGGTGCCGTGGGCGCGCGACTATCAGCTTGCGCCGAAATCCGTGCTGCGCGACATGCTGGAGACGGCTTCGGACTTCAAAGAGTATGTGGCTCGTTACGGCATCGCACGCAGCGAAGGCACGTTCTTGCGCTATCTATCCGATGCGTATCGCGTGCTCGACCGCACCGTTCCTTTCGACAAGCGCGACGATCGGCTGAAAGACATCATTTCATGGCTTGGCCTGGTGGTTCGCTCGGTCGACTCCAGCTTGGTCGACGAATGGGAGGCTGCAGGCGCGGTGGAAGATACTGCGCCGCCGACCGAAGCGGATGCCGTGGTGCGCGACCGCCGCGGCCTCACGGTGCTCGTGCGCAACGCGCTGTTCCGCCGTGTGCGCCTTGCCGCTGCGGACAAGGTAGAAGAGCTGGCGGATGTGGATATGGAGTGGGGCTTCGGCGTACGAAAGTGGCAAGAAGCGCTCGATGCGTTTTATGAGGCGCATGAAGAGATTCTCCTGGACGCCGATGCGCGCTCGAGCGCGTACCTCGTCATCGACGAAGCCGACGAGCGTGCGAACCACGTCTGGCACGTACGTCAGATTTTCCATGATGCGGATGGCGATAGCGATTTCAGCATTGCCGCCGATGTCGACCTCGATGCCACGCAGGATGCGGGCGAGGTCGTATTCTCCAACTATCGCGTCGGGTTTACCGAGGACATTCTGGATTAATGGGCATGAAGGCTACTCGGCCGTCTTGCGTCGGAAGGGCGTGCGTCTATGAATAACGGTAGGGAAGAAAACGACAAACCGGCAAAGGCGGCGCGCGGCCCGTTCGCGGGCGCGCGCGTTCTTGTCGTTGAAGACGATCTTTCTATCAGTGATGTGATTTCCTCGGCGCTTGCCCAGGACGGCTATGTGTGCACATGCGCGTATTCGGGCACCGAAGCGCGTATGATTCTCGAAAGCGGGAGTTCGTTCGACATCGTCTTGTGCGATTTGATGCTTCCGGGGCTTTCGGGGGAAGAGCTGATTGCCCGCATTCGCGAGCGCTGCGACGTTCCTATCCTCGTCGCCTCGGCGAAAGGGGAAGCATCCGACCGCGTGGCCCTTTTGCGTATGGGGGCGGACGACTACGTGGTCAAGCCTTTCGATTTGGACGAATTGCTGGCGCGCATCGAGGCGTTGCTGCGTCGTTCTGCGGCGTTTCGGCAGCCGACCTCAACCGATCGCTCGATGTCGTTTAGGCAGTGGGTCGTAGACGAGGAGTCGCGCGAGTTTACCGCGGCGGGCGTCCCCGTGCGTCTGACGCGCACCGAGTTCGACATCGTGTGCGCGCTCGTTCGGCATCCGAAGAAGGTCTACACGAAGCGCGAGCTGTTCGAGATAGTGCGCAACGAAGAAGCGCTTTCGGACGAAAAGACCATCAACACGCACGTTTCCAACATCCGTGCCAAGTTGAAAGGGACGGGTACGGAGGGCTATATAGAGACCGTCTGGGGCATAGGGTTCAAGCTTTCCGAGGACGATTAATCGCGTCGGTCTTTTCTTATATCTTTCTTGATCTTTGGCGGAAAGTTTCTCAAAACTCGCTCGGTATTCTCGAAAGCGTCGAAATGTCGAGGAAAGGAGACTCGCATGAACGCGATCGAGACCGTCGGCCTGACGAAGGCCTTCGGCGAAAAACATGCAGTCGATGCGCTTGACCTGACGGTGAAGCGCGGGGAGATATACGGATTCGTGGGCCGCAACGGCGCCGGGAAGTCTACGGTTATGAAGATGCTGGCCGGTCTTGTGCTGCCTACGTCGGGCGAGATCGCCTTGCTCGGAGAGCATCAGAAGCCGGGCTGTACAAGCAGACGAATGGGTGCGCTTATCGAGGAGCCAGGCGTGTTGCGTTCTCTTACCGGGCTGGAAAACGTCGCCTGTCGCGCGATGTCTCTCGGCGTGGTGGATGCGGAGCGCGTAGCGGCGGAAACGCTTCAGGAGGTTGGTCTTGCCGATGCGGCCCATAAGCGTGTGAAGTCGTATTCGCTCGGCATGAAGCAGAGGCTGGGCTTGGCGCTCGCTTTGGTGGGTTCTCCCGATTTGCTTTTGCTCGACGAGCCTTTCAACGGGCTTGATCCGCAAGGCGTGCGTTCGGTGCGCGATCTGATCGTGTCGCTTGTGCGCGACAGGGGCGTGACGGTTTTCGTGAGCTCGCACGTGCTCGACCAGCTCGAACGCATGGTGACGCGCTATGGCGTGGTGCGCGAAGGCCGCCTGGTGAAAGAACTCTCCACCGAAGAGGTGGAGCAGGCGTGCGCCGACCACGTTCTCATTCGCTGCGCGGCGCCCCAGTTCGCGCTTTCCGTTCTGCAGGACGCGCTTCCCGAAGGGCGTTTCGTCATGCTTGAAGACGATGCCATTCGCGCGCAGAACATCACGTCGGAGGAAGCGGGAAGAGCGCTTGCAGGCTCGGGTATCGTAATCAGCGAGCTTTCTGTTTCCCACCGCGACATCGAAGAGCTTTTCATCGGTCTTATGGGCGAAGAGGGCAGCGCCGAATCGCAGAAGGCGAACGGGGCCTTGCTCAAGCGCAGGCGTGCCGAGAAAGGGGGGTGGTCGCCGTGCTTAGCATGATGAAAGCCCTGGCGTACTACCTTCGCGGCTCCCGCATGATGCTCGCGTTCGTGCTCGTTTTCGTGTTTTGCTGCTCCGTCGAAGCCATTGCTGTCTGGATGCATTTCAATGTGCCTTGGTTTGCTGAATTGGGTGTTGTCGTGGGGGTTTACGACGGCGTGCCTTCGCTTATGGTATGGGGCTCGTCTTTTGTGGCGGGGTCGTTTTTAGCCATGGCCCATGCGATCTTCATGGCTGCGATTACGTCGGAGCTTTTCAAACGCGGATACGTGAAAAACCTTATCCAGGCGAAAGGAGGCCGTGCAACGCTGGCGCTGTCGCTTGTGGCGTGGTGCGTATTGAGCGCGTCTGTCGCCACGTTGATGGGTGTTGCGGTGACAGAGCTTGGGACTCGCCTGGCGGGATGCGCGCCCGCTCTGCCCTCGCTGGCTGATTTTCTGCAGTGGTTCATCCAGGTGACATTGTGCGTGTCCGCCTACTCCGTCCTGACCGTTATGGCGGTTCTTCTTACCAAAAGCGAAGTAGCCGGCATGGTGATCGCGATATCGCTCGGTGCCGGCGGTGTTGAAAATATTCTGCGGCTGCTGCTTGCTAACATACCCGGCCTTGCGCCGGCGCTTCGCGACTGCCTTGACGGGTATCTTGCGGCGGATTTGAGCATGCTGGGTTCGGGCGCCATATGCGATCCGTTTTCCTACGTGCAGTCAATCGCTACCATTGCGGTTGCGACGGCGCTTTGCGTCGCGGTGGCGAAAAAACGAAGTTTTGCCTGATAGAAGCACAGCATGGACTTATAGGGCGCGAACGGCGGGAAAAGAGCTGTTCGCGCCGTTTTCCGTGAAGCGGGTCTTGGCCGGGCCTTATCAATGAGGTTGCTAGAAGGAAGGGGCTTTCGTGGTTGCTTGGGGTGTTGCGCTTGCCGCCATGTTGGCGTCGTTCGTGCTTGCCTTCGTTGCCGTGAGCTACGAGCGCGAGCTGCGCTCTATGGCGAGTTTCTTGGAGAAACGCGAGCGCGGCAGCAACGAGCGTGTTTCAGTGGATTTTTCTACGCGGGGTATTGCCGGCATTGCGCGGGCGATAAACGAAGAGCTGGATGCGCAGCGCGACGCGCACATTGCCCAGGAGGCTCACCGTGCGGCATTTCGTCAGGACCTCGCCTCGCTTTCCCACGATATCCGCACGCCTCTTGCGGGAGCCCAGGGGTATTTGCAGCTGCACGACCGCGCGGAAAGCGAAACGGAGCGTCGCCGCTGCCTGTCCGAGGCCGCATCGCGCCTGGCGGCCATGAGAAAGCTCACCGATACGCTCTTCGATTATTCGAAGGCGCTCGACGAAAGCGCGCCGCTGGCTCTTTCGAACGTGCGGGCGTGCGACGTTCTGGCCGATGTTTTAGCGGGCATGTATCCGCAGTTTCTTGAGCGGGGATGGGCGCCCGAGTTGCATATCGAAGACGAAGAAGTGCTTATCGAGGCCAACGCCGAGGCGTTGGCGCGCGTGTTTTCCAACGTGCTGACGAATGCCGTTCGCTATGGGACGGATGCGCCGTGCATCGTGCAGCGAAACGGCGTTTTCGTCGTGAAAAACAACGTGTCCGATTCGTCTTCGATCGACCCGGCGCGGCTTTTCGACCGGTTTTACCGGGCGGACACGGCGCGCGGCGGCGGTGGGTCGGGTCTCGGCCTGGCGATTGTCGCGCAGCTGTGCTCGCGCATGGGAGGCTCGGCATCGGCGCGGATCGAAGGCGACGTGCTCGAGATTGAGTTGGCGTTCAAAGCGGCGCCGGGCGCTTCGGCGGCGTGATACTGGGTCGGTGCCGGATCATCGCCAACGCGAAATCTGACATGAGACATTCCGTGCTGCATGGATGCGAGACGGGAATGGCGATTGTGTAACAGTTCCTTTGCGGGCTTTTCTCTTTTTCAAATGATATAGAATCGCTTTGCTGTACAAATGTTGATTATTCTTTGCAAAGGAGATGCGAGTGGGTAACGTTTTGCGCGTGTTCTGGCGCGATGTAAAACGCATCGCGAAGGTGCCGCCGGCGTGGCTTGTCGTGGTATTCCTTATTGTTCTTCCCTCGATCTACACCTGGTTCAACGTCATAGGGTTTTGGAACCCGTACGAGAATACGGGCAATATGCGCGTATGCGTGGTAAACGAGGACAAAAGCGTCGAAGACGAAACGCTCGGGCACCTCGATCTTGGCGCGCAGATCATAGGCGAGCTGGAGAACAACGACCAGCTGGGATGGTCTTTCGTCGACCGCGAAGAGGCCATGCGGGAGGTCGAATCGGGAGAGGCCTATGCCGCCATTGTCATTCCCGAAGATTTCAGTGCCGATATGACAACCATTCTTTCGGGCGATTTCCAGCGTCCCCAGATCGAGTATTACGTCAACGAGAAGCTCGGTCCCGTTGCGCCCAAGATAACCGATACGGGAGCGACGACGCTGGACACAACGGTCAACGACGCCTTCGTGTCTACGGTAAGCGCCACGGTCGCTTCGACGATCGACGAGAAGCTGGCCGAATCGAAAGGCGACCTCGAGACGGCGAAGGGCAGCGCGGTTTCCAAGCTCGAGCAGGGCAGCGCCGGCGTGGCTGATGCGCGCGAGGCCCTTTCGAATTTGGCCACGTCAGCAGACGAGGCCATCGGGAAAGTCGACCTTGCGAAGCAGTCGCTTTCCGACGCGAAAAACGCCGCGGTGCTTCTTTCGAGCGGTCTTGGCCAGGCGTCGGCCATTACGGGAGAGGTGAACACCGGACTCGTCACGTTCTCGACGAGCATGGGCACGGTACTCGACCACGGATCGACGCTTCTTTCCCAAACATCGTCGCAGACGAACTCGGCAATAGGGCAGACCGCGAACGGCATCGTGGCGGCCGCGGGCAGCGTTGACGCCGCTCTTGAGCGCGGCCAGGCGGTCGTGCAGGAAAATGCTCAGATCATAGGGGTGCTGCGGACGCTTCAGCAGAACCTTCCCGACGGGGAGGGCAAGCAGGCCATCGGCAACGTCATATCCGATCTCGAGACGAAGAATGCGCAGTCGCAGCAGACCTTGGACGGTCTTGCCACGCTTTCTTCCGACACGTCGGCTCTGGCCACGTCGGTTTCCGACGCTTCCGGGTCGGTGGATACGGCCGTCCAGCAGACGCTTGGAGCCGTTGACGGGTATCGCTCTACGCTTTCGACGACCACGATTCCTGCTATAAGCTCTGGGCTGGGCGATATGGGGACGGCCGCGAACGGCTTGAGTACGACGGTGTCCAATCAGGTCCTGCTCATCGATCAGACGAGCGCGGTGCTCGACGATTTGAAGACGACGCTTGGGCTTTCGGCCGATGCGTTGCGCCAGACCGACGAACTGCTCTCGGGCCTTCAAGGCGACCTCGACACCATGAAGACCGACCTTGCCGCGCTCGGAACCTCCGACGCGCTCGGCGATCTTGTGGGCGAGGACGGCATAGACTCCGAGAAAATAGCCGACTTCATGCTTTCCCCCACGCAGGTTGAGACCGAAGAGCTCTATCCGTTGAACGCCTACGGTTCAGCTATGGCGCCTTTGTTCATCAACCTCACGTTGTGGATCGGCGTGTTCATGCTGATGGTTATTATGCGCATCGAGGTAGACGACGAGTCCGTTAGAAACCTCAGCATCACGCAACGGTTCTTCGGCCGCTGGCTTCTCCTTGCCATCATGGTGTCTTTGCAGGCGATCGTGTGCTGCGCGGGATGCTTGTTCATAGGGGTGCAGACGACAAATGCGCCGGCGTTCTTCCTGACGGCCGTTCTTTGCTCGCTCGCGTATTTGAGTATTCAATACACGCTGTCTACCACGCTTCAGCATGTGGGCAAGGCCCTGTGCGTCATCCTCGTGTTCGTGCAGATACCCGGGGCGACGGGCCTGTATCCGATCGAGATGACCCCGAGTTTCTTCCAGGCGGTCTATCCGCTCTTCCCGTTCACGTACGGCATTGGCGCCATGCGCGAGACGATTAGCGGATTCTACGACGGCGCCTGGATGCACGATGCGGGAATCTTGCTGCTGTTCCTCGTGGTGTTTTTGGCAATCGGCGCGCTGGCGCGTCCGTACCTTACCAACCTCAACCATCTGTTCGCGCGCCAGATCGAAGAGAGCGACATCGTCAACGGCGAGCCCGTGCAGTTGCCCGAGCGTCGCTTCAAGATGGCGGAACTTCTTCGCGTGCTTGCCGATAGGGCGGAATATCGTTCTTTGATAGCGGCTCGAGCGGCGCGATTCATGCGTATGTATCCGAAGTTCAAAATGGGAGCTATTGTCGTCGGCGTCTTGGTGCCCGTGGTGGTGACCGTCATCTTCGCCCTGACGGAGACGGAGAAGGTTGTCATGCTGACGGGGTGGCTCATTTGGCTTGTCGTGATAATTGCCGCCCTGATTATCGTCGAGTTCATCAGGGACAATATCAGACGCCAGGCTTCGCTTGAATCCATGAGCGATGAAGAAGTTCGCACGCTGTATTCCCAGCGCAATAGCGTCGGGGAGACGTGTCGCGCTGAGGCGGCCCACGCGCAGGAGGCTGGATGGGCTTCGCACGTATCGGAGAAAGGAGGCAGGCGATGAGGAATATATGGCGTCTTTTCACGGGCGATGTGAAGCGTATCGGCCGCAATGTGGTTACGGTCATCATCGCGCTCGGCCTGGTGCTGATTCCGTCTCTGTTTTCCTGGTACAACATGATTGCGTGCTGGAGTGTTTTCGATAACACGGGGAATTTGAAGGTGGCCGTCGCCAACGTGGACGAAGGGTATAAAAGCGACCTTGTTCCGATCGAGGTGAACATCGGCGACCAGGTGGTGTCAGCATTGCGGGCGAACGACCAGCTTCAGTGGGTGATCACTGACGAAGACGACGCGATCGACGGCGCCAGGTCTGGGCGCTATTACGCGGCCGTGGTCATTCCGAAAAGCTTCAGCCGGGACATGATGACGTTTTATTCGGACGACGTCGAGCATGCCAAAATCACCTATTATTCCAACGAGAAGAAGAACGCTATTGCCCCGAAGGTCACCGACCAGGGAGCCGACCAGGTATCGGCGCAAGTGAACCAGCTTTTTGCGAAAACGCTTTCAGAAGCGGCTCTGGGTATTTCCTCCAGCCTTCTGGAATACGCCGACACGGCCGACCTCGATGGAACCATCGCCAAGCTGAGTGCCCATGTTTCAGAGGCGGGCGAACGAATGGCTAAGGGCTCTTCGCTTCTGACCACGTATTCCTCGGTTCTTGGGTCGGCTCAGTCGCTCATTGGCAATTCTTCATCTTTGCTGACGCAGGTGGGTGCTTCTGCAGATGAGGTGTCGGCTTCCGTCGACAGCGCAAAGCAGGCGGCCGGTACGGTGACGTCTGCCATGGACGATTCTGTTTCGGCGCTTTCGACGGCGCTTGATCAGAGTGCGACAAGCTATGGAGCCGTGTCTGATTCGGTCGATGCGGCGTTCGATTCCGCAGCGGCACTTTCGGGCGATTCGGCCGCGCAGCTTCGAGCGGCGGGTGGCAACGTTGACGCGCAAGTGCAGGATTACAAGGCTCTTGTGTCCCAGCTCGAACAGCTAAAGGGAAACCTTCCCGAGGAGAACCATTCGCTTATTGATACGCTCATTACGCGCTTGAACGCTTCGATCGCGCTGCAAGAGCAGCTCAGGGACTCTCTGTATTCCGCCGCGGATTCGGTAGAGACGGGAAGCGCGGACACGCAGGCAAAGCGAGAAGAGATTAAATCCCTTGCCGCGCAGGCGAAGGAAAGCCTCGGCGGCGTGAAGTCTGATTACGATTCCAGCCTGAAGCCGAAGTTGACCGAGCTGGGAACCACGATCGCCGATGCGGGCGCTTCGCTCTCGTCGGTTGCGGGGTTGCTTGATTCTGCCGAATCCGACCTGTCGGGCGCGGCCGATTCTGTGTCTCAAAAACTTGGGGCGACGAAGCAGAAGCTTGAGAATGCAGCGGGAGACCTCTCGGCTTCCGCTGAGAAGCTGACCCAGATGGGCCAGGATATCAATGCGGCGCTTTCTTCGGGCGATCCTCAGGCTTTGCGCGATGTCATCGGGTCCGACCCGAGCGTGCTTGCCTCGGCGCTTTCCGCTCCAGTGGAACTTGACCGCCATGCCATCTACCCGGTGGATAATTTCGGGTCGGCCATGTCGCCTCTGTATACCACCTTGGCCTTATGGATCGGCGCCTTGCTCATGATGGTGACGCTGAAGGTCAACCCGTCACAGCGTACGGTGCGCGAGCTTGATAACCCGACGCCGCAGCAGCTGTTCATCGGTCGCTTCGGCGTAGTGGCGCTGCTTTCGCTTCTCCAGAGCACGCTGATGGGATTGGGCAATTTGTTCTTCCTGGACGTCCAGGCGAACAACCCGTTCCTCTACATGTTGTGTTTCTGGGTGTCCGGGCTGGTGTTCGCCTTCATCATCTACACCCTGGTGGTGTCCTTCGCCAATTTCGGCAAGGCGCTGAGCGTGTTTTTGCTGGTCATTCAAGTTTCTGGCGGCGGCGGAAGCTATCCTTTGCAGCTTTTACCCGCGTTCGTGCAGAATCTGAGCCCGTATCTGCCTATCACGCATGCGGTCGATGCGATGCGCGCTGCGATGTTCGGCGTGTACAACGGCGATTTTTGGATGCATCTGGGCGTGCTGCTGCTCTTCACCGTGCCGTTCATCATTCTTGGCTTGGTGCTGCGCAACCCGTTCATCAAAATTGTCTCGAAGTTCGTAGAGAAGGTTGAAAGCACGAAGGTCATGTAGCTGCGCTCGGACGTTGCGATCGCCGCCTCATGAGTCTTCTGGATATGAAGGAAGCCCCCTTCGATGGTATCATCGAAGGGGGCTTCCTCTTTCTATTCCTCCACCACCAGGGGGACAAACTCGAATTTCAGGCAGTCGACGAGTCCTCTGTTCGTCAGGCGAAGCTCCGGTATGCAGGCCAGAGGAAGCAGAGCCATGGTCATGAAGGGGGATACCATGGTGCAGCCCATGTTTTCCCACGCTCGTTCGAGTCCGTCGACCTCGAGGGCCACTTCTTCGAGCGGTTTGTCACTCATGAGCCCCGCAATGGGCAGTTTCACCAGCCCGAGGACCTTGCCGTCGCGTACGGCCACTGCTCCGCCTCCGCATTCGATAAGCGTGTTGGCCGCAAGTGCCATGTCTTCATCGTTGCTTCCTACGACGAGCAGATTATGCGCATCGTGCGCAACGGTCTGGGCGAGCGCGCCGGTGATGCCGAATCCCGATACGAAGCCGCATCCGCGCGTTCCTGTTTCGTGATGGCGTTCGAAGACGAAGGCCTTGAGGACGTCTTGATCGGGACTGCTCTCGAGAAGGCCGTTTTGGAGGGGGACCGTGCGGCGGGTTTCGCGGTCGTCCACGCGGCCGCTTGCCATTTCTATGACGCGCACGCACGCCGAATCGCCTTCGAGCGCATTGCCGTGCGTATCCACGGCAGGGATGGCAAAGGATTGCGGCGTGATTTCATGCCCGATACGAACGGTATTCGTCATCCATGCGGGGTAGTCGTAGGCGGGAGCATCGAACGTCGCTGTGCCGTCGAGCGCAGCGACGTTTCCGTCGATCATGGTGAGGGATACGTTGAAGTCGGTCAGGTTGTCGAAAAGAACCAGATCGGCGCATTTTCCCGGCGCAATAGATCCGAGCTCGTGGTCCATATGGAAGCAGGTTGCGGTGTTGATGGTCGCCATCTGCAAAGCGACAAGCGGGTCGATTCCTTCCTCGACGGCGCGGCGCAGGATATGGTCGATATGTCCGGCGCTTGCGAGGGTGTTCGGGTGAGTATCGTCGGAAACCAGGCAGCAAAGGCGCGTATCCAGCCCGGTTTCCTTGATGGCGTGCGCGAGCCTGGACAAGTCGCGCCATGCGGAGCCTTCGCGGAACTGGGCGTACATGCCAAGACGAATTTTAGCGAGCGCATCTTCGGGGCGGGTTGACTCGTGGCAGCAGCGAACTCCGCTGGAAATGTAAGCGTTGAGGCCTCGGTCGGTTTCCGGGACGGAATAATGGCCGGTCACGCATCCGTCGGCTTTCAGGGTGGCGGCAATTTCCTCGAGAGGCTGGTCTGCTCCGGCCAAAACCCCCGGAAAGTTCATCATCTCGCCGAGGCCCACGACGCAATCCCACGCCATGGTTTCTGCCACGTCGTCAGCGTTGATGCTACTTCCCGTATCCTCAAACCCCGGCACGGCGGGAACGCATGACGGCGTGGTGACCATCGCCTTAAGCGGCGTGCGGCGTACGTCTTTTACCATCTCTTCGACGCCCTGCAGTCCCACGACGTTTGTCACTTCGTGGGGGTCCCAGTAAATGCCCACGGTTCCGTGCGCTATGACAGCGCGGGCGTACTGTGCGGCGCCCATCATAGAAGATTCGACATGGATATGGCCGTCGAGAAATCCGGGAGAAAGATACGCTCCGGCCGCATCGATGATTTTTGTCGATGAGCCGATGCAGTGGCTGGCGTTTCCGACGTAGGCAATGCGGCCGCATGCGACAGCGACATCCGTGCCTTCCTGTATTTCGCGCGTGTTTACATTGACGAGCTTTGCGTTTCGTATGACCGTTTCGGCGGGTTCATATCCCTGGGCAACGGCGATGAGCGTTTTGCTGCACTCCCAAAGCGCGGTCTTGCAGAATCGGTTGATCATCTTGGCTCCAAACTCTTCAGGCCGTTCGCGCGAACGCGGGAAGGACGCGTTCGCGCGAACGGCATTGCGTGCAAGGCGACCGGCGGCGAAGCAAGCTAGCCGATGATGCGCATGATGACGAACAGCAGCGCCGCTATGGCAATCGCCGCGAGAAACAGGGGAACGTTCGACCCTTTCTCCTTTTTCGGAGCGCCGGGCCGCTTGGGGGAAGCGCTCGCGCGGGGGTAATCTTTGTCGTATTCGAAATCATGAGTGTCAGCGTGCTTCATGAATTGCGCTCCTTCGCAGGAAATGATTTCTTGCAGTGTACGCGATGGAGCGTTCGCGAGAAAAAGCTCGATGATTTCTTCGCAGAGAATGCGGCAGAAGGCGGGCGGGGCATGAGCGACGCGCCGATGTTTCTTGCGCCCCGAAGGACGGGTTTGCTTCGGGCAAAACGGGGCGTATCGTTCTCGTGCGCAACGAAAAAACGCGCCGATTACCATCGGCGCGTTTCAGGGGGACGGGGATTCGGCTTCTATTCGACGCAATCGAGCGCGGACGCGGCAGACACGGGCTTGTGTGCTATTTCGTAGCGGGCGACCCGTACGAATTCTGCGATATAGCGGACGAAGACGTAAAGAACCATGACGCATGCCAGAACGACTTCCGCATAGGCGAGCAGGTGAAGCACGGCGGGAAACGCGGCGCCGGAATTCGCCAGCAGCGTGAGGGTGCGATCGAGAGCGGTTGCGGTGATGACGAAGGGGAAGGTCATGGCCGCATAGCTGGGGTAGAACTTCAGGCGAAGGAAGTGGGGAAGGCGCGCAAGCACCACGACGAGTAGCACCTGGGCAAGCACCGCCAGTGCGCAGACGAATGCTGCGTTGGGGGTCGGCTCGACGGCGAGGTATCCGGCGAGCGAAAGGCTCATGGGAGCGGTGTAGATGCAGAACAGAGGACGGGCTCCTTCTTCGACCGGATGCTTGATGTAGCGTGCAGTGACCAGGACTAAAAGCGCGATGTAGGCAACGAAGCCGAACCAGAAGATGAACTGTCCGAGGGTTTCGAGCCCGTAGGTGGGCGAAGAGACGGAAGCAACGACGATGCCTACGTAGCAGATGAAATACGTGGGATAGACGTTTTTAAGCTGGAATTGCATCAGGTGGCGCATCGTGAACCAGACGATGAGCACGGCATGGAGCAGAACAGCTACGCTCCAGACGAGGAGCGCCGGTACGTAGGCGAAGGGGGCGACGTACGTGGTCAGTTGCATCAAGGCCATCAGAAAGGTGGCGCTCACGCTTGCAAGGATGGGGTTGTCGAAATCCTTTCGAACGGACGATGCGTCCACGAAAAGACGGCCGAGCAGAAGAGAAAGCATCAGTGCGGCGCTTATGCCGCAGGCTATGTATGCAGCCATGGAAAACTGCTTCAGCAAAATACCGAGTGCGGCAAGGCCGAGCGCAACGCCGCCGGTGGGAATGGGCACTTTTGCCAGGAATTCACGCATGAAAGACTCCTTTGCTTCGGGTCGTTTTCGATTCGCGGTCTTAAACGTTTTCCAGGTTCCTGTTTTCTGCGCGACCTATGGTGCGCCTTCTATTCGATAAAGTAAACTAATGAAAAATTATGATGCCATTATCTCAACTTATGGTAATGCCGTATCGATCGGGGCAGGCGGCTTGCTTAGCAACTATGGGCGCCGCCAAGGCCGCAAAGACGAAGGAGGGAGAGGCGCGATGCTTGATTTTCGCGTGAAGACGTTTTTGTCCGTATGCCGTCTGCTGAACTATACCCATGCGGCTCGCGAGCTGAATCTCACCCAGTCGGCGGTGTCCCAGCATATGGCCGCTCTGGAGAGGCATTATGGCGCGAAGCTTGTATCGTTTGAAGGCAAAAGCATGAGCCTCACGGAGGAAGGCATGGAGCTGCAGCGTGTGTTCCAGTCGCTTGCGCACGATGAGCTGCTTCTTGAGCGCCGTATTCGGGCGATTTCCTCCCAAAGCGCCCTTCGGCTGAACGTGGGGGCAACGCTTACGGCGGGCGAATATTTGGTCGCTCCTCCGTTGGCGCGCTATATGGCGGCGCATCCCGAGATGAAGGCCTCGATCGTTTCTCGTAGTACGGCCGAGCTGCTCGACCTCATGGCAAAAGGGGAGATAGACTGCGCATTCGTGGAGGGCTTCTTCGAGAAAAGCGAGCTTTCCTGGGATGTGTTGTGCGTGCAGGAGCTTGTGTGCGTGTGCTCTCCGAACTCTTCGTTGGCGTCAAGGACGTGCAGCATGGAAGAGGTGCTCTCGGCGCCGCTCATCGTGCGAGAGCGCGAATCCGGATCGCGGGCTGTGCTTGAACACGCGCTTCATCAGCGCAATTACGGCATCGATTCGTTTGCCGAGGTTATGGAGGCATCGAGCATCAACATGATTAAGTCGTTTGTCGAAGAGGGGTTGGGCATCTCGTTCGTCTACGATGCGGCTGTGCGCTCGGATATACGCAAAGGAAGGTTGGGCGAAGTCTTTATCAGGGGGGTTTCCATCCAGCACGATATTTCGTTCATTCGCCCGAAAGGCAGTCGTTTCGAGGAAACGTTCCATGCTTTGTTCGAGGGCGTCAAAGAGGAATTCGACCGGCTTGCGTGAGTGAGCACTCCCCATTTCTTCTATGTGCTTTCGTCAGAAATGCTTGTCTTGTCATCTGTCTTGTCAGATAAACGAATGCAAAGTGTAGGTCAATCGAAGACAACGTGAACGCGGCGTGCCCGGACGGATCGCGTAAGCGCAGGTGTGCCGAAAGCGGCATATGGCTCCGGTGTAGGGGGGCATGGAAGGAAGCAACGTGGACAAGCAAACGCTCGCATCGGAGATACGAGAGCTCAAGAAGCAGAGGAACGCGGTTATTCTCGCGCATTACTACACATCGCCTGAAGTGCAGGATGCGGCCGATTACGTGGGCGATTCGTTCGGTCTTTCCAAAATGGCGGCAGAGCTCGATTGCGATACGTTGGTGTTTTGCGGCGTGCGTTTCATGGGGGAGAGCGCGAAGCTGCTCAGCCCGGAGAAGACGGTTCTGCTTCCCGCTCCCGAAGCCGATTGCCCTATGGCCCATATGGTTGAAGACGGGTTTATCGAGCGCCTTCGCGAAACCTACGATGATCTTGCGGTGGTGTGCTACGTCAACTCCACGGCGCGCATCAAAGCGCTTTCCGACGTGTGCGTGACGTCTTCGAATGCGCTCGCGGTCGTGTCCTCTCTGCCCGAACGTACCATCGCGTTCGTCCCCGATCGTCACTTGGGAAGGTATATCGCGGAAATGCTTCCGGAGAAGCGTTTCATTTTGAATCCTGGCTGTTGCCCCGTACACGATGCCATGCTCGCGGAGGAAATCAAAGCCCTGAAAGCGCAGCACCCCGAGGCGAAGGTGCTTGTGCACCCCGAATGCAACGAGGCGGTCATGGCCTTGGCGGACTATGCCGGATCGACGGCGGGTATTATCGACTATGCCGTTTGCGACGAGGCCAAAGAATACATCATAGGAACCGTCGGCGGCGTGCTTCACCAGATAGAGCGCAAGACCGAAGGAAGCGGGAAGCGGTTCTTCCTTCCCGCCACGAAGCCAACCTGCGCCGATATGGACCTGGTAACGCTTGAAAATGTGCGCGACTGCTTGGCTGCCGGCGCAGGTAGCGTGTACGAAGTGGCGCCTGCGCCCGATCGGGAGAAAGTGCGCGCTCGCGCCTCGCTGGTTCGCATGCTTGAGCTTTCCGAATAAGGAGGACCGGTGGTTTCGAAGAAAAACGCTGGCGTTTCCGAAGAGGCCGGCGCAGGGCTTGAGCTCGCCGGCGCCGCTTCGGGTTCCTGCGAGCGTTTCGACGTGGTAATTGTCGGCTGCGGGTCGAGTGGCCTGTATACGGCGCTCAACCTTCCTGCGGAGATGAGCGTGCTCGTGCTTACGAAGACAGAGGCGAAGCGTTGCGATTCCATGCTTGCGCAGGGAGGAATTTGCGTCTTGCTCGACGAAGACGACTACGATTCTTTTTACGAAGACACCATGCGCGCCGGCCATTATGAGAACCGCCCCGAAAGCGTGGACATCATGATTCGTTCAAGCCGTGCCGTCATTGAGTCCCTTATCGACCTGGGCGTTGCCTTCGAGCGCACGCCCAAAGGCGATTTGGCCTACACGCGCGAGGGCGGCCATACGCGCGCCCGCATCTGCTACCACGCGGACACGACGGGCCAAGAGATCACGCAGGCTCTGCTTTCGGCGGTCGAGGAGCTTTCCAATGCTGAAATTCGCGAGCATACGTGCGTGGTCGACCTTGTCGAGGAGGACGGTGCATGCGCCGGCGTGGTGGTCGAAGGCGAAAACGGCGTGCGTTCCGTCGTCCGGTCTTCGTTCGTTGTCTTCGCTACGGGCGGAATAGGCGGCCTGTACGAGCACTCGACCAATTACCCCGAGATCACGGGGGATGCGTGCCGTATAGCGCGCGATCGCGGCATAGAGCTCGAGCATATGGACTATGTGCAGATTCATCCGACAAGTCTTTATACCGGTCGCCCCGGTCGGGCCTTTCTCATATCCGAGTCGGCGCGCGGAGAGGGCGCGGTGCTGCTTAACGCCGCTGGCGAGCGCTTTACCGACGAGCTCCAGCCGCGAGACGTGGTGTCCGCCGCGATCTTTTCCATGATGGAGGAGGAAGGTTCCAGCCATGTGTGGCTTTCGTTTGCTCCCGTGCCCGAAAAGACGGTGACCGAGCACTTCAAGGCCATTCGCGAGGAGTGCGCAAAGGAGGGCTACGATATCTTGAAAGAGCCCATTCCCGTGGTTCCCGCCCAGCATTATTTCATGGGCGGCATTCACGTGGATGCGTGGTCGCGCACGAGCATGCCGCATCTGTTCGCCGTAGGGGAAACCAGCTGCAACGGCGTGCACGGCAAGAACAGATTGGCCAGCAACAGCCTGCTCGAGGCGCTTGTTTTCGCGCAGCGGGCGGCGAAAGAGATAGAAAAGGAAGCGGACGGGCTGCAAGAAACGATTGGAGCGGACGGACCGCAAAGGGTGCGCGAAGCAAGCGAATCGCGCATAGGGAGGAACGGATGAGCTCACTTTCGCTGCATTTCCTCATTGACGAACACATCAAGCATGCCCTTGCCGAGGACATGAACGCGGGAGATATCAGCACGGATTGCGTCATGCCGAGTGCATGTGTCGGCCGTGCGCAGCTTCTGTGCAAACAGGACGGCATCATCGCGGGCCTGGACGTGTTTGCTCGCGTGTTTGAGATCCTTGATTCCGATGTGCGCTTTGAAGCGTGCGTTTCGGACGGGGATGCCGTTTGCAAAGGCCAGCTTCTCGGCGTGGTGCGTGGGGATGTGCGCGCGATTCTTTCAGGAGAGCGCACGGCGCTCAACTATCTGCAGCGCATGAGCGGTATAGCGACGTATACGAACAAAGTGGCGAAACTTCTCGAAGGCAGCGCCACGACGCTGGTTGATACGCGCAAGACCACGCCGGGGATGCGCCTGTTCGAAAAGGAGGCCGCTCGTCTGGGGGGCGCGGTCAACCATCGCTACAACCTGACCGACGGGGTCATGCTTAAGGACAACCATATTGCGGCGGCGGGGGGAATCACGAAGGCGGTGGCCTGTGCTCGTGCGAGAGCGCCGTTCGTCCGCAAGATAGAGGTGGAGACGGAAACGCTCGAACAGGTGCAAGAGGCGCTTGACGCCGGCGCCGACATCATCATGCTCGACAACATGGACCGCGAGACGATGGCTGCGGCCGTCGCGCTCATCGGCGGCCGCGCCCAGACCGAGTGTTCGGGCAATATCACCTTGGAAAATGTCGCATCTATAGCCTGCTTGGGTGTCGATTTCGTCTCATGCGGGACCTTGACCCATTCCGCCGGCATTCTCGATTTGAGCCTGAAGAATCTGACGGTCGATGGCGTTTCGGATGAGGGGGAGCTGCGATGAAGGGCGAAGAGCGCAGGGCGTTTCTTTTGAAGTCTCTGCAAGAAGCGCACGGCCCTTTGACGGGGTCCGATCTTGCGAGCATGTCCGGCGTGAGCCGTCAGGTTATCGTGCAGGATATAGCGCTGCTTCGGGGGCAAGGCGTCGATATAACGGCGACGCGGTCGGGCTATGCGCTGCCGTCGTCTTTCGACGGAGGGGAGGTTCGCCTGGTGAAGGTGCGTCATGCGCCCGAGCAGGCGGAAGAGGAGATGCTTGCGGTTGTCAACTTGGGCGGCGCGCTGCTCGATGTCGCGGTGAACCATCGCGCGTACGGAAAGCTCACGGCGACGCTCGATGTCAGGAGCCGGCGCGATGTGGCGCGTTTCATGGAAGACATTCGTTCGGGAAAGTCTTCGCCTCTATGCGCCGTGACGTCGGGGTATCACTTTCATCATATTGCCGCCTACGGCCCAGATGCTTCTTGCGTTCTTGACGAAATAGAGAAGGTTTTAGGCGAAAAGGGATTTCTTGCAGAGATGCTGCCTTACGAGGTGGGACAAATATAAGAGTCGAGCCGATTGATTCCTTTCTTTATTTGCGCCGGTTCTTTTACGGCCCTTCTGGACGAGCATGCTAGAATAGCGCGTTGTTTTGTCCGCGGCTCGGCCGCATCGTGTATATAAGGGAGGGATTGTGCAAGAATCCAACAGCCGCCGATCAACGGGACTGAGCCGTGCTCAGATGCTTATGCTCGGCGGAATGCTCTTTTCCATGTTCTTCGGAGCAGGCAACCTCATCCTGCCTCCGCTTCTCGGCCTTCAGGCGGGAACCGACGCCGTCTTCGGCATGGTCGGTTTCCTTATCGCGGGCATCGGCCTTCCGGTGCTCGGCATTATCGCGGTGGCGCTGGTGGGCGATATCCGTCAGCTCGCGGGCCGCGTTCATCCCGTATTCGCCTCGGTTTTCATCGCCTTGGTGTATTTGACTATCGGCCCGTTTTTGGCAATTCCTCGCACGTCTTCGACGGCGTACGAAATGGTCAAGCCGCTTATTCCGCAAGGCGGGGATTCCCTTGTCGTGGTGGCATTGTTCTCGGTCATCTTTTTCGCCGTGGCTTTCGCTTTGGCGATCCGTCCCGGCATGCTTTCTCGCATTCTGGGCAGGTTCTGCGCTCCTGCGCTTATCGTCTTGATTGCGCTCGTCGTTGGTGCGGCGCTGTTCGGGGGTTTGGGAGATACTCCTGCGCCGGTAGCCCCGTATGACGAAAACGCCGTGTCGGGGGGCTTCCTCGTGGGCTATCAGACCATGGACCTGCTTGCGGCTCTGTGCTTCGGCATCGTCGTGGCCACTAATGTAAGGGCTCAGGGTGTGACGGAGTCGGGCAAGGTTGCCGGCTCTATTTCGGCGGCGGGCGTCATTGCCGGTATTTTGATGGCGCTGGTCTATTGCGGACTGGCGTTCGTGGGCGTTGCCATGGCTCCCTCCATGCCCGATGCGGCCAACGGCGCCGAGATTCTTGCCGCTTCGGCTGCGTTGCATTTCGGAGAAGCCGGTTCTGTCATTGTTGCGGCCATCTTCCTTCTAGCCTGCCTCAATGTGTGCACGGGTCTTATCTCCTGCTGCGCTGAGTATTTCTCCGAAGTGTTCCCGCGCATTCCGTTGCCGGCATGGGCTGCGATTTTTGCCGTTTTCAGCTGCGGCGTCTCCCTGCTTGGCCTTGATGCGATTCTGGCGTTTTCGGGCCCGTTGCTCGGGGCTTTGTACCCGCCTGCTATCGTGCTCATGGCGTTCGGTCTCTTTCACGGTATCTGCGACAAATATCCGCGCATCTGGCCTTGGACGGTGTTTGCCACGGCTGCAGTAAGCGCCATCGCGGCTCTTCGCGACGCCTTCGTCCCCGATGCGTGGATTTTCCTCGATGCGCTTCCCGGCGCCGATCTTGGCTTGGGCTGGTTGACGGTGGCTCTTGTCGCCGCCATCGTCGGCGTGGTGCATTCGGTGCTGCAAAAACGCAAGGAGGCCGAGACGAAGGCCGAGTAGCGCAAACCCATGGCGCAGGCTCGCTTTCGGAGTTGCGATGCGGTGATATGCGCGAATGGGTCTTTATTCTTGCTTTTCTCGCCCTCTTTTCTCCCCGTGTTCTAAGGCAGTGGGGAGAAAAGAGGGCGTTCTATTTTTCAAGCAAGGCGTAGTTCGGTGAACGGTCATTCTTGTAAGGCAAATCCCCCTCCAGCCGAACTTTACTTCGATTTTGCAGAAGCTCTAACACCTCACGGCAAAAAAGGCATAACCTTAATTTTCGTGTTCTGCAAACCTGAATTCGTGTGTTTCGCAGCATTTGGCAACGCGATTGTTTTCGGCCGAATCGTCGGCTCTCGGTCGGTCGCCTCGCCAAGGGCTCAATCGAAGGGGGATTAGGAAAATCCATGGACATCGCAACACTGGTCGTCGTGATTCTGGTCATCGCGACGGCGCTGATTTTCGATTTTACGAACGGATTTCATGACACGGCGAACGCCATGGCAACCTCCATTGCCACGGGCGCGCTGAAGCCGAAGACGGCGGTTATCGCCGCCGGTACGCTCAATCTGATTGGCGCGTTTCTTTCTACCGAGGTCGCAAAGACCATCTCGGGAGGCATCATCAACGAGCAACAGGTGTTCATAGGTCCAGAATTCATATTCGCCGGCCTTGTAGGTGCCATTATCTGGAATCTTCTTACCTGGCTTGTCGGCCTGCCCTCCAGCTCTTCGCATGCTCTGTTCGGCGGTCTTGTGGGCGCTGTGATCGTGGGTGCTGGCGTAGAGGGCGTCAATTTCGGCGCGGTGGTTGCGAAGGTTCTCGTTCCGGCCCTGATTTCTCCTATTGTCGCTGGTCTGGCGGCGTTTATGGCGGTGAAGGTGATATTTGCCATCGTAAGAAAGCTCGATGAAAAACAGATCGAGTCAGGGTTTAGGCACGGGCAAACGGTTACGGCGTGTCTGGTTGCTCTTTCCCATGGTACAAATGATGCACAAAAGACCATGGGCATCATTACCTTGACGCTCATTGCCGTCGGAGCCCAGGCTTCCGGCACCGGTCCTCAGCTTTGGGTTGTCGCCGTGTGCGGCCTGGCCATCGCCCTCGGTACGTATATGGGCGGCTGGCGCGTCATCCGCACGCTGGGCAAGGGACTGACCGAAATCAACACGCCTCAGGGATTTGCCGCCGAGGCCGCTTCCGCAACGACGATCCTTGCTTCGTCCCACCTGGGTTTCGCTCTTTCTACGACGCAGGTATGTTCCGGTTCCATCATCGGCTCCGGTCTCGGTAAAAAAGGCGGATCGGTGAATTGGAGCGTTGCCGGCCGTATGCTTATTGCGTGGCTCGTGACGTTTCCTGCGGCAGGACTCGTTGGGGCCGTGGCCTGCGCTATTGCGAAAACAGGTCTGGGCGGGACAATCGCGGTGGCGCTTATTGCGGTTATCGTCGCCTTTATTATTTTCCGTCTTTCCAAGCGTAATCCGGTGAATTCCGCGAATGTGAACGAGCATTCCGAAGTTACGATCAACGCGGCTTCGAATTCGTCCCACGCGGTCGCATAGGAGGAGATGACCATGATTGCACACGAGATAGCTAATTTCATCACCGTGCTTGCAACAGCGGTGCTCATTGCATCCACCATCGGAGGATTGTACGCATCGGGGCTGCGCCTTTGGATAGCCGGCGAAGTCGATGCTGAGGGCAATGCCCATCTTCTGCATCGTATAGGGTCGGTCGTTTGTTTCGCCGGCTGCGTCTTCATCGTCCTGTTTGCTCTTTGGCTTATGATTCCGATTTTCCACTAGGAGCATCGAGCGTCGAAATCGCGTGAAACAGAAGGGAAGTTCAATATCCATGGCACGCATTCTCGTTGGTATTGACGGCAGTCCGCGCGGCGAGCGCGCGCTCGAATGGGCAGCGCGCAGAGCGGAGCGCGACGGGTCGAGCTTGACGCTCGTCACCGTTTCCGATCCGCGGCTTTTGCAGGGGGCCGGTTTGCTCGAGGCCGATGTGGAGGTTTTCGCCCAACAGCTTCTTTCCGAGGCGAAAGACTATGTGGCCCAAAACCATCCGTCCGTTGCAGCGGAGTCGGTCGTTGCGAAGGGCGCAGTAGTGGATGCCCTCGTTGAGCAGGCGCAAGGCCATGACCTGGTTGTCCTGGGGTCTCATCATGGGGCGACCGTGGGTGAGACGATCGGTGGGGCGAAGGGCCTGCGCGTTTCGGTTTGCCTCGATGTTCCTACCGTCATCGTTCCTGCCGATTGGCGCTTTGACGAAGAAGAGCACGGCGTTCTTGTAGGGTTCGATCCGGAAGGATTCGGCGAAGAGGCGCTTCGTTTCGGCATCGAAGAGGCGGTGGCTTTGGGGTGGCCGCTTCGCCTGGTGACCGCTTGGGGCCTGCCGGCGTGGATATCCCGTCCTGCCGAGATGATGGGAGGCGGCCTGTCTCCCATCGGGGAGCAGTATCAGAGCGCGCTTGACGAACGTGTCGAGAGAATTGCCGCGCAGCACAAAGGGCTTGAGGTTGTCGGCAAGGCTATCGAGGGGCCGTCTCCTTCCCGTGTGCTGATCGATGGTGCGAAGGAGAACGGGATGCTAGTCATGGGCACCCATTCGCGCAAGACCTTGGGACGTGCCGTGTTCGGCTCGGTCACGCACAGCGTGCTGCTCAATCTTGTTGTTCCTACGGTTATCGTTCCGCGCGGATAGCCTGAACATGAACGCCTCCTCAGGTTCGGTGAGCCTGAGGAGGCGTTTTTGATTATGGGGGCTTGTGCGGCGGTTATGCCGGGGGCTTGCGTGGCGTGCTAGGTGCCGCCCAGGGTTCGTGTGGCGTATGACCCTGCTCGGCGTATGCGTGCCCCGCGTTAGACCAGCTTGCCTTTGCAGTGGTCGATCATGTGTTGCACGATCTGCGCGGTCCAGTCGGTGAGGTCTTTCTTACGCGGAACAAGCGCGCCGTCGACCATTTCGTCATAGGCCACTTTGATGCGCTGATAGCGCGTGACCACGGATACCTCGTCGCGCGTCAGGCATCCCTCTTCGGTCTTGAAGGCGCCGAGACCTAGCAGAAGCTTCGGGTTGTACATGATCTGCGGATTCTCTTTTTCGTCGAGATAGGCGATGATTGCTTTTTCAGCGCCTATCTGGTTTGCAGCGAGGCATGCTGCGCTGTCAATGGATACGAGCGTGTCAAGCAGGTCCTGCGCAACGTCGGCGTCTTGTGCCGTTGCAGCGGCGCAAGGTCGGGAGAGCAGCGTTTCGTCGTGTACGAGTTCTTTAATCATGGATGCTCCTGAGGGCGGCAACGCCGCAGATTGCCGATGTGGGGCATATGCGGCATTGCGATGGATACGAGATGCGATCGTCGAATCGCTTTCGCAGGCAATGGTACCATGAGGGACGGAGGTGCGGCATGTTCAAAGAACTTGATATAGCAGGTAAGAAAATTCGCGTGTATCCAGCGAAAAAGCCCTATGCGCCGGCGGTGTATCTTAATGCAATCGAGTCAGATTGCTCTGACGTGCGTCGCCGTTGCTTTGACGAGGGATGTCCTGACTTTACGTTCGTCTCAGTGTCCGGTCTGCGCTGGAATGACGAATTGACGCCGTGGCCTCATGACTGCATCACGCGTTCCGACGCGCCTTATGCAGGCGAGGCGCAAGGCTATCTCAGTGATTTGACGGAGAAGATCATGCCTGTCGTCGAACAGGAAATAGGAGGTAGGCCGCTCTATTCGGCGTTGGCGGGCTACTCGCTCGGCGGGCTTTTTGCGTTATGGGCTTCATTTCAGACCGATGCGTTTAGCAGGGTGGTCAGTGCATCGGGTTCTTTATGGTATCCGGGTTTTGTCGAATATGCTCACGCCCATCCATTCTCCAGCGCCTTGAGCTGCGTGTATTTGTCCCTCGGTAAAAAAGAGCATCGTACCCCCAACAGGCTTCTGCGCAACGTTCAGAGCAACACGCAGGATATTCTTGAATTGTGCCGCAACCGCGGTGTGCTTGCCAGGCTCGACATGAACCCTGGGAATCACTTCCAAGATGTTCAGGAGAGGACGGCCAAGGGGATAGCCTGGGCTCTTCGACAGGGTTGATTCCAGCGTACGGCCTTATTCGTGCCGCTCTCCGACGAAAAATATAGAGTTCAATGTATATCTTGAGAAATTGAACTTAGGTGGCATAGAATTGAACCTGTTATTGAAATTGAACTCTCAAGGAGGCTTCTATGCCAAACGGTTCATTTTCGGATAGGCTCAAACAGTCTATGGAGTCGGCAGGCATCAAGCAGGCCGATTTGATTCGTCTTGCCGAAAACCAAGGTAAGAAACTTGGGAAATCTCAGGTCAGTCAATATGTCTCAGGAAAAACCATTCCGCGTAAAGATGTGCTGGACGTCTTAGCTCTTGTTCTTGGCGTCGATCGGGACTGGCTGCTCGGTGGAGTAGGGGAGCAGGAAACGGCCGGACGTTCGCAAGGTGTTGTCGCTCAAGGGCAGGAGACGCACGTTTGCACGAATGCAGCGTCAGACGCTCTTTCTGCCGAGTCTGATTTGCGGAAACGCCCATCCGACGCCATCCCGTCTTCGTCGCCGTCGTCTGATGGGATACATTTGCAGGAAGCCGTATTGCGTACAATCGATCAGAGGAGTACCGTCATGGGTATGCGTGAGTTCAAGAAATCATCCAAGCTCGACAACGTTTTGTACGACGTGCGCGGTCCGGTGGCTGACGAGGCCGCCCGCATGGAAGGCAATGGCCAGCATATTCTCAAATTGAACATCGGTAATCCCGCCCCCTTCGGGTTCCGCACGCCGTTCGAGGTGGTGCAGGACATGCGTCAGCAGCTTCCCGAATGCGAAGGCTACTCCGATTCGCGCGGCCTGTTCTCTGCACGTAAGGCCATCATGCAGTATGCCCAGATTAAGCATATCCCCAACGTCGGCATGGACGACATCTACACGGGAAACGGCGTGTCGGAGCTGATCAACCTCTCCATGCAGGCTCTGCTCGATAGCGGGGACGAGGTTCTCATTCCTTCGCCCGACTATCCTCTCTGGACGGCATGCGTCACGCTTTCGGGCGGCACACCTGTGCATTATATCTGCGACGAAGAGGCTGAATGGTATCCCGATATTGCCGATATCGAGAGCAAGGTCACACCGCGTACCAAGGCTATCGTCATCATCAACCCGAACAACCCTACGGGTGCGGTGTATCCGCGCGAAGTGTTGCAGGAAATCGTCGAAGTGGCGCGTAGACACCAGCTCATTATTTTCTCCGACGAAATTTATGACCGTTTGTGCATGGACGGTGTCGAGCACGTCTCCATTGCAGAACTTGCTCCCGACCTGCCGTGCGTGACGTTCAGCGGGCTTTCGAAATCGCACATGATCGCGGGCTATCGCATCGGGTGGATGATTTTTTCGGGTGAGAAGAAATGCATCGAGGGTTTTATGCTGGGCGTCAACATGCTTTCCAACATGCGCCTGTGCTCCAATGTTCCTGCGCAGTCGATCGTTCAGACGGCGCTTGGCGGGCATCAGAGCGTTAAGGATTACGTCGTTCCAGGCGGGCGCGTGTACGAACAGCGCAATTTCGTATATGAGGCGTTGTGCAACATGGAGGGCGTCTCGGTAGTGAAGCCCAAGGCGGCGTTTTACATCTTCCCCAAGCTTGACGTGAAGAAATTCGGCATTACCGACGATGAACAATTCGCGCTCGACCTGCTTCATCAGAAGAAGATTCTGATCACGCGCGGCGGTGGTTTCAACTGGCATAAGCCCGATCATTTCCGCATTGTGTATCTGCCGCGCATAGAGGTGCTATCCCAGGCTATGGAAGAGCTGGGAGATTTCCTGGAGCATTACCATCGGTAGTACTTCTGCTTGCTGTCGAATACTGTGCCGTCGGGCATTGTCTCTTTGATGTGTATTGAGCTGTTCGTTTCGTATGCGGCGGCTCGGCTGTAAAAAAGCCTCCCATTTCTCGTGTTCAAGGAATGGGAGGCGCTTTATTGCAGCGGGGTTTCGGTTCGTCGTTCTATGCGGCGTTACTCGAACTCGATGGTGCCGCAGGGCTTCGGGGTAAGGTCGTACAGAACGCGGCAGATGCCATCGACTTCGGAGGCAATACGGTCGCCAATCTTCTTGAGAAGCGTCCAATCAAGCTCAGGCACCTTGGCGGTCATGGCGTCCACGGTGTTGACCGCGCGGATAAACGCCGGCCACTCGTAGAGGCGCTTGTCGTCCTTCACGCCGGTGACGCGGAAGTCCGGCACGGAGACGAAGTACTGCCACACCTTGCCCTCAAGGCCGGCATTGGCAAACTCCTCGCGCAGGATGGCGTCGGCCTCACGCAGGGCCTCCAGGCGATCGCGGGTGATGGCGCCGAGGCAGCGAACACCCAGACCGGGACCCGGGAAAGGCTGGCGCTCGACCATGTTCTCGGGCAGGCCGAGCTCGCGGCCGATGACGCGCACTTCGTCTTTGAAGAGCAGCTTGACGGGTTCGCAGAGTTCGAACTGCAGGTCGTCAGGCAGGCCGCCTACGTTGTGGTGTGCCTTCACGCCGTCGGACTCGAGGATGTCGGGATAGATGGTGCCCTGTGCGAGGAAGCTGACGCTGTCTCCGACCTTGCGGGCTTCCTCTTCGAACACGCGGATGAACTCGGCGCCGATGATCTTGCGCTTGGCCTCGGGTTCGGCCACGCCGTCGAGCAGGTTGAGGAAGCGATCGGTGGCGTCGACGTAGACGAGGTTGGCGTCGAGCTGGTTCTTGAAGACGTCTACAACCTGTTCGCTTTCGCCCTTGCGCATAAGGCCGTGGTTCACGTGGACGCAGATGAGCTGCTTGCCGATGGCCTTGATGAGCAGCGCCGCGACTACGGAGGAGTCAACGCCGCCGGAAAGTGCCAAAAGTACGTTTTTGTCGCCAACCTGGGCGCGGACCTCTTCGACCTTCTCATTGATGAAAGCCTGGGCAAGTTCGGGCGTGGTGATGCGCTCCATGTCTTCGGGACGCTTGTTCGGATCCATCCGAGCTCCTTTCGGTGTTATGAACGCATGCGTGGTGCACGCTGCGTCGTCTTTTGCGAGCGCTGCGAGCGGTTTGGCAGCGCAGCTCAATAGTATGTGCGTATTGTACCGACTGCATGACGAGGGTAGCGAAGAAACCGAAGGGAAATGCAACGATATCCATACGTTGTGCGCAATGGCGGCCGAAGAGGCTACGCTTCCTTGCCGATCTCGATCAGAATGTCGATCGTCATCTCGAGGCCGTCGAGAATGCAGAGGTCGCATCCGCGAAGAGGAGCCTCGCCTTCGACATTCTTGATTTCCTCGCAGATGGTCGATCCGACGCGGGTGCGGAAGTTTTCGACGAGTTTGCGGGCCCATACGTACGTGTCCTGCTTGCTGGTGGGGTCGTTTGAGCCGTTGCTGCATGCAAGCCCTATGATGACCTCTCCGCCGGAGATGGCACCGCACGTTTCCGTGAAGCCTCCCATGCCGCCGCCGAGCGCTTCGGTGGCGCGGAAGATAAGGTCTTCATCGGCTCCGACGAACGGAGCGAGCGTGCAGGCGACGCATTGGGCGCAGTTGAAATTGCGGCTGTGCATTGCAAGCGCACGGTCGGCGAGGGCCTTTCGGTCGAACGCCTCCTCGGTCCAGGATGTCTTGTCGAAAGCAGGGTCGGTCTGTGTCATGGGGTCTCCTTTCGAATGCCTTGGATGAATCATAGCCCAGGCGGCTGGACGCTCATAGCCCGCCTGGGCGATCGCTGACGTTTCAGGCGAGCGGTTGCTGGCGCGGCGTGAAGGCTTGATTCATAGCTTTCACAACCAAATTCGTGAAAAATCAATTGACAAATTCTATGGGGTAAAGTCTAATGCGCTTGCGAGAAAACAAGGGGAAAGTTTTCTCCGCAACCTTATTGAAGGGTGTCAACAGAAAGGGTATTGCCATGGGCGATAACGTGGTATTGGCCAGGAACACTGAGAAGGCGCCGAAGTGCCCGATGTGCTCTCAGACCGTAGCGTTCTCTCATTACAACAACCTCTCGGCTCAGCTGCCTGTCGATCCTAAGACTGGCGCAATCGTCGCGGGCGGCGTCAAGGAGCAGGCTGATCAGTGCTTCCGCAACATCAAGGAAATCGTTGCGAGCATCGGTCACAACCTGAACGACGTCGTTCGCATCACCATCTTCGTCAAAGACATCATGGATCTTGACGTTGTCGAGAAGGCTTACAAGTCCTTCTTCACCACCTACGTGCCCACCCGCACCGTCGTTGCCGTCAACGATCTGCCCATGGGCGCGCTCGTCCAGGTCGAGGCTCTCCTCACCAACGGCGAAGGCACCATTCCGAACGAGCCCCAGGCTGGCGACTTGCTCAAGTACGTCAACAACACCCACAATGCTCCGTTCGATGCGATGTCCAGCCAGTCTGTGGCATTCTCCCACTACAACAACATCACGGCGCAGCTGCCGATCGACCCCGTAAGCAACCAGGTCGTCATGGGTGGCGTCCAGGAGCAGACCGCTCAGTGCCTCAAGAACATCAAGGCTGTCCTCACCGCTATGGACGTTCCTTTCGATGACATCGTCAAGGTCAACGTCTTCTTGAAGGACCTCGGCGACGTTGAGGCCATGAACGAGATCTACAAGCGCTTCTTCCCCGATTCGGGCATTGCTCGCGCGGTCAACTACCTCCCGGCTCGTACCGTGGTTGAGGTTGCAGACCTGCCCATGCATGCGCTCGTTCAGATCGAGGCTGTGTGCTCTCACGGCGACGGCACGCCTCCGCAGGCTGTCGAGGACCGTCACGGTCTGATTGTCGAGGCGAACAACATCGCGAATGCTCCTAAGGATGCGCTGTCTTCCCAGACCGTTGCATTCTCTCACTACAACAATATCTCCGCTCAGCTCGGCATCGATCCCGCAACGGGCGCTCTGGTCGAGGGCGGCGTGAAGGCCGAGACCGAGCAGTGCCTCAAGAACATCAAGGCCATCATCGAGAGCGTTGACCATGTGATGGAAGACGCCGTCAAGGTCAACATCTTCGTGAAGGACATGGCTGACATGGACGCTGTCAACGAGGTCTATGCTCAGTTCTTCCCCGAGGGAGCCCCTGCTCGTCGTGTCGTCGGCGTTGCGAACCTCCCCATGGGCGCAGCCATCCAGATCGACGCCATCTTCGGCAACTTCGAAGGCACCCCGCCGATCGCTTAATGCGGCAACGGCGTTTTCATGCCGGCATGCGCACCTTCCAGGAATAGAAGAGCGCTGCCCGTACATGGTCGCACGATGAAATGGAACGGGTTTCGACCCGTTCCATTTTTTTTATGCCGTGAGAATGGGGCGTTTGATGCCCCTGCTTTGCAAAGTTTTTTCGGCATGAACCCGAAAAAGGGAAAACTTCCGCCAACGACGATTCTGAAGACGACTCCGTTTTTCTGTGATTGAGAAAAATGCCAGTTCAATATATTTCTATACAACGTAAAGTTACTGCTCTTCATGCGGATGCGAGGTAAGATGCCATCCGTTGCAGTGCGGGCATCGATAGCATTGCAGTCCTGTGGTGCCGTGCTCCGCGCATGAGGCGATGGCATCGAGCGCTTCGTAACGAGAAGCGTAGCGGTTCTTTGACTCGCACGCTTTTTTACGCAGCGCCGCTTCTTTTTCTTGCGATCGACGGGCATTACGTTGCTCTTCGCGTGCGAAGATGTCATCCATGCCGCCAAGGCTTGCTTTGAATTCGGCAGTCTCCTTAGCCCAGGCGGAACGCTTTTTGCTTCCCACGATAATGCTCGCTTTCTTCAACGGGGTTCTTCCATGGCGGCTGCGGCGCCTTGTTCTTCTTGTTCTCCGCGAAGGTTAATCAGTCTGCGGCGGAGGGACGATGCAATCATAGCGAACAGCTTTTCCGGCAAGGGAATAGCTCGGCTTTCTATCGGCGAGATGCGGCCCTTTGATGGGTCTTTTCACAATCACTTTGCGCGGATGTACGCTCAAGGCCGCTTCAAGGATTTCTTCCTGATTGCTGCATGGGCGCTCGAGATGATGGAGCAGCTGGAATTTCTTTTTCACGGCGGCGCTTTTGCTTCTTGCGGGAAACATAGGGTCGAGGTATACGATGTCGGGCATTTCGTCAGCCGAATCAGCCTCGGCCATGCGCTTCAACGCGCCGATGCTGTCTCCTTCGTGAAAATGCATTCGCTTCACGATGCTGGCAAGTTCGGGGTGCGTCTTTGCTCGCTCGAGAGCATCCTGCAGAAGCGCAGCTATAACGGGATCGTTCTCGTACAGCGTGACGTCGAATCCTGCCGCGGCAAAAAGCAAAGAGTCCTCTCCGAAGCCCGCTGTGGCATCGAACGCCTTTGGGGAAGGAGCGCCTTTGAGCTTCGCCGCGCGAACCAGCATCTCGCCCTGTAGCTTGCCGGGGCGCAGACGGGGCAGCATGGAGACGAAATCGGCGCGCAAAACCATGCCGTCTCCAACGAGGGAAAGACCTTCTTCGCCAATGCGCAGCGCCAAGGGAGCCTGCAACGCCTCCGCCTCGTTGACCGTCAGTTCTGCATCGAGACGTTTGGCCAACGCTGCGGCTTGCGGGCGGTCTTGTTCGCGCGCGGCGAAGACGGTCACATTCATAATGGGCTCCTAACGATTCGGTTCTCCCATTATAAAGACAGCGGGGCGAAGAGAACGAGACGAAACGCCCTCGCTTAAGATTGCGCTGACTGTTCGCTTGTCTCTTGGGGTGGCTTGATGGCGAACGAAAGCGCAAGCGCTGCTGCGGCTACGGCCAAAAACGCCCAGAATGCGGGGCCGTAAGAGCCTGTCGAGGTTTGAAGCGTGGCAAGCACCAGCGGGCCCGCCGAGGCCGATGCGATCATCTGCAGCGTTGCGACGGCGTAGTTGATGCCGAAATACTTCGGGCCGAAGAAGCTGCTGCTGATAACGGCCATGGAGGCCATGTTGCCGCCGTACACAAGACCGAGGAGCATGAACCCTGCCACAATAAGCGGGAAGCTGCTGAGCATGACGGCCACGCCGCACAGAAGCATGGAAAGCGCGAAGCCGATGGATATCCACAGAAACGAGATGCGGTAGCCGAATTTGTCCCACACAAGTCCGCAGAGCAGACGTCCGAATCCGTTGCACAGGGAGATGCCGCCCATGGCCGCCGTTGCCATCATGGCGCTTGCGGCGGCGTCCATTCCCGTTGCGGAGAGCACTTCCTCGGCGGCAGGAACCGCCTGGCTGATAAGGCCGAGGCCTCCGCTGCTCACGAGAATCAGCCAAAGAAACGCCAGCTGGAACGAACGGGTCTTGATCATCTCGACGGCGGAGTAATCGCGCTTCTGCTCATGGGGCTGCGTGGCGTTCGATGCGCTCTGCACGCTTGCTGCGAATTCGGCAGGAGGCAGCTTCACGATGAGTGCGACGGCGAGCATGACAACGCCGAAAACGACGCCTAGAATCAAAAACGTGGTTTGCCACGAGAGCTTGCCGAGAAGAACCGTGACCAGGGGGCTCAAAAGCATGGCGCCCATGCCGAAGCCCATGAGCATGCCGCCCGATGCGATGCCCTGCTTGTCCGGATACCATTTGACGGCGACGCTCATGACGCAATCGGTGCCGACGCCCACGCCGAAGCCGACGATGATGCCGTAGGTGATGTAAATCCAGAGCAGCGTGGTGGTTTGCGCGGCGGCGATGAATCCGCCGGCGATGATAATCGCCGTTGCCACCATGACGATGCGAGGGCTGAAGCGTTGCTCGATGATGCCGGCAACGACCATGCCTACGCTGAAGGAAATCATGGAGAGTGTGAAAATGAGCGATGTCTGGGCTCGCTCCCAGCCGAAATCGGTCTCGATAGGCTCTACGAAAAGAGACCATGCGTAGATGAGGCCCATAAAAAGCAGCGCCACGAAAGCCGTGGCGATGTAGATGAAACGATGGTGCTTCCCCTGTGCAGCCATAGTTGCCACCTTCCCCTCGGTTATTACGCATCTTGAGAGGATTCGTGGCGTTTGTCAATGCGGGCAGCCGTCTCCCATCGGGGCAGGGCCGCCTCGATTGCGCGAAGCGGCCCTGTAGCGGTTATTTTTCCTTCACCATAGAGAGCGATATCTTGCCCCGCTCTTTGTCGATTTTCTCGATCCAGACGGTAACGGTGTCGCCGACGGAAACGACTTCGCTCGGATGCTTGACGAAGCGATCCGACAGCTTGGATATGTGCACCAAGCCGTCCTGCTTCACGCCGATATCGACGAAGGCGCCGAAATCGACCACGTTGCGCACGGTGCCCGTCAGCTCCATGCCGACGTTCAGGTCGTCGAGGCTCGTTACCGATTTGCTGAACACGACCTCGGGTGCATCATCGCGCGGATCGCGGCCGGGCTTTTCGAGTTCGGCGACGATATCGCGTAGGGTGGGGACGCCGCATCCGAGTTCATCCGCCAAGGTTGCAACGTTTCCGATGCGCTTGGCGATATCCGGGACGCCTCCTGCGGAGAGAGCGGAGGGTTTGACGCCTGCGCGCTTGAGCAGCTCGGTTGCGATTGCGTAGCTTTCGGGATGGACGCTTGTGGCGTCAAGAGGGTTGGCGCCGTCCGAGATGCGGAGGAATCCTGCGCAATTGAGGAACGCCTTAGGCCCGAGCTTGGGGACGTTCTTCAACTGCTTGCGATCGGTGAAGGCGCCGTTTTCCTCGCGGTAGACGACGATGTTTTTCGCGACGGCGGGCGAGATGCCTGAAACGTAGCCGAGCAGGCTTGCACTTGCGGTGTTCAGATCAACTCCGACGCGGTTCACGACGCGCTCCACCACATCGCCGAGCGCACGACCGAGCTCCGCCTGGTTCAGGTCGTGCTGGTATTGTCCCACGCCGATCGACTGGGGTGGAATTTTCACCAGTTCGGCCAGGGGGTCTTGCAGACGGCGCCCCAGGCTCATGGCTCCGCGCGTGGTTACGTCGAGGTCGGGGTATTCTTCGCTGGCGAGCTTGGACGCGGAATACACCGATGCCCCCGCTTCGTTCACGATGGTGTAGCGCAGCTCGGCGGACGATTGCGCGATGAATCCCGACACTACCTCCTCGGTTTCGCGGCTTGCTGTGCCGTTGCCGATGACGATGGTGTTGATGCGGTGGCGTTTGACCAGGGAGTCGAGCGTTCTCTTCGTCCCTTCGATGTCACGGCGCGGAGGGGTGGGATAGACCGTGGTGTAATCGAGCAGCTTGCCGAACTCGTCGAGTACGGCCACTTTGCAGCCCGTGCGGTATCCGGGGTCGAGCGCGATGATGCGCGCGCCTTTCACGGGGCGCTGCTGAAGAAGGCTCTCGGTGTTTTTGGCGAAGACGCGTATGGCGTCGGCTTGCGCCCGTTCGGTAAGCTCGCTGCGCAGCTCGCGTTCGAGCGAAGGAGCTATGAGGCGTTTGTAGCTGTCCGCGATTGCCTCGTCGAGAGCCTCGGCGAAGACCCCGTTGTGTCGGACGATGCGACGGCCCAGTTGGTCAATCGCGGCATCTTGGTCCGTGCGCACGCGAACGCGAAGCTTGCCTTCCTTTTCGCCTCGGTTGATGGCGAGCACGCGATGGTTCGGTATGCGCTGCGCGGACTCGGAAAAATCGTAGTAGGGTTCGTAGACGCTCTTTTCCTCGCCGTCGGTGGCTTCCACGGCCATCGTTGCGGTCTTTTTCGTGAAGGCGCGCAGCGCGGCGGTATGTTCTGCGTCGTCCGCGATGACTTCGGCCACGATATCCTTGGCACCTTGCAGGGCCGCTTCGGCCGTGGCGAACCCCCCTTCGGCATCGACGAATGCGGCGGCCGTTTCAAGAGCGCTTTTCCCTGTTCGCGCTTGAGTGAGAATGAGGTCGGCCAATGGTTCGAGCCCCGCTTCGCGCGCTTTCGATGCGCGGGTCGCTCGCTTCTTCTTGAAAGGCTTGTACAAGTCTTCCACGCGCTGCATAACGGTGGCGCCTTCGATGGATGCACGCAGCTCATCGGTGAGCTTTCCCTGCTCTTCAATGGAGTTGAGGATTTCGGCCTTGCGCGCTTCCAGGTTGCGAAGGTACGTCAGGCGTTCTTCGAGGGTTCGAAGCTGCGTATCGTCCAGGCCTCCTGTGGCCTCTTTGCGGTATCGGGCTATGAAGGGAATGGTGCTGCCTTCGTCTATCAGCTTGATGACAGATTCGATCTGTGCGGGGGAGACGGAAAGCTCCTGCGCGATGGTGCGGTTGATGTCCAGCATATATGCTCCGGCTTCTCTTGGTGCCTGCGCCGTTTGGCTTTTGCATGCGCCGCTTGGCAGCGTCTCGGGCGACGTTGCCTATACGGCGGTACCATAGAATAGAACGTGTTCTATCCGAGCTGAAGGAGATGCGCAATGGATACAGCGGAAAAGCGGTATTTAGAGCTTCTTTCCCGATCGTTTCCCTCTGCCGCGAAGGCGTCGGCGGAAATCATCAATCTAAGCGCCGTGCTGAATCTTCCAAAGGGAACCGAGTTTTTCGCTTCCGACATCCATGGGGAATACGAAGCCTTCTCGCACATTCTCCGCAACGGGTCGGGCTCTATTCGCCTGAAAATAGAGGACGTATTCGGCGATACGCTGAGCGCGGAGGAGAAGCGCTCGCTGGCCTCGCTAATCTATTATCCTCGCGAGCGCATGGAGCTGGTGTTGTCCCAGGTGGAAGACCATGAGAAATGGTTTGCGACTGTGCTTCCCCAACTGGTGTCTGTCTGCAAGCGCTCCGCCCAGAAGTACACGCGGTCGAAGGTTCGCCGCGCACTTCCTGAGGATTTCGCCTACATCATTGAAGAGCTGATGACCGAAGACCGCTACGGCGTGGACAAGCAGGCCTATTACGCGGCCATCATCCATGCGGTGATCGGGACGAATCGCGGCGCTGCCCTCATCGAAGCACTCTGTCTTTTAATCCAGCGCCTGGTGATCGACCATCTGCACATTGTCGGCGACATCTACGACCGCGGCCCGTATCCGCATACCATCATGGATACGCTCATGGACTATCATTCGCTCGATATCCAATGGGGCAACCACGACATCGTCTGGATGGGCGCGTCTCTCGGCCAGCGCGGCTGTATTGCCCATGTGGTTCGCAATTGCGCGCGATACGGCAACCTCTCCATTCTCGAGGACGCCTACGGCATTAACATCCTGCCGCTTGCATCGTTCGCGCAGACCGCTTACGCGGACGACCCCTGTGTGGCGTTCGGTCTGAAGGGCAACCCCGGCCTTTCCGCGCAGGAGACGGAGCTCAACGTCAAAATCCAGAAAGCCATGGCCATCATCCAGTTCAAAGTGGAGGCGCAGCTTATTGATGAAAACCCCGGATTCGGGCTTGAAGACCGCAAGCTTTTGCACAAAATCGATTTTGACAAAGGCACGGTTGTTGTCGACGGCATTGAATACGAACTGACCGACACTGTGTTTCCCACGGTCGACCCGGACGACCCGTATCGCTTGACCCCCGAAGAGGAGGAGGTCATGCAGCGCCTTGAGCAGGCGTTCGTGAACTGCGAAAAGCTCCAGCGCCATATGCGGTTCTTCCTTGAGGCGGGAAGTCTGTACAAGGTTCACAACGGCAACCTGCTTTTCCATGCGTGCGTGCCGCTTAACGCTGACGGGTCCCTCATGGAGACGGAGGTCTTTGGAGAGAAATACAAGGGCCGTGCGCTTTACGACGTCATGGAGCGCTATGTGCGCGCGGGATTTTTCGATTCCAATCCCGAAATGCGCAAACGCGGACGAGACCTCATGTGGTACATGTGGCTTGGCCAGGGATCTCCGTTGTTTGCGAAGAGCAAGATGGCGACGTTCGAGCTGTATCTGATCGCCGACAAAGCTGCTCGCAAAGAGGTGAAGAATCCGTTTTATACGTTCTTGAACGATGAAGCCGTGATGGCGGGCATTTTCGAGGATTTCGGGCTCGACCCCAAAACGTCGCGCATCATATGCGGTCATGTGCCGGTGAAGGTGAAAGACGGCGAAGACCCGGTGAAGTGCGGCGGGCGCGTGCTGACCATCGACGGCGGCTTCTCGAAAGCCTATCAGCCCACCACGGGTATTGCGGGATACACGCTCATTTCCAATTCCTACGACATCATCCTGGCGGCGCACGAGCCGTTGGAGTCGACGAAGGCTGCCGTGGCGAAAGAGCTCGACATATTCTCTTCTACGCGCGTGGTCGAAAGCATGAAGAAGCGCACGCTAGTCGCCGATACCGACAAGGGCAAAGAGCTTAAAGCCCAAATTGCCGATTTGGGTGCGCTGCTTGAAGCCTATCGCCATGGAGAAATAGCCGAGAAGGAATAGCTGTCGTAGAGGTGGTTTTGCCGATGCCGCAAACCTTCTTGTCGCGTGAAGGCGAGGAGAGATAGGCAGCGAATGCGAATGGGCGCCGTTCGTTTGAACGGTTTCTCAGGCGGGGGTGCGGTTCTCGATGAGCCGCACCCCGCTCTTTATTTCGACGATGCGAAGCTGTCGTCCACGGTTATCTTACAAACGGCGTGCGGCTCGCGCTCTTGCACGATTTCGGATACGCGGCGCACGAGCTCTTCGTTGCCGAGGGCGAGGCCGGGCGGTCTGAGCACGTCGAAGATGACGTTGGTATGCGTAGGGCCGGGAACGATGCGCAGGTCGTGGATGATTAGGCGCGGGTCTATGCGTCGGATGTTTTCCATGATCCATCTGCGCAGATTGCCGACGGCCTCATCCGATGTGACGATGGGGTCGTAATGCAAGACGAGAAGGATGTTTTCCTCTTCGCGAAACGCCTCTTCTATGTTGTCGATGATGTCGTGGCTTTTGAGCGGGTCCATTTCGGCGGCCATCTCCACGTGGGCGCTTGCGAAGCGTCGGCCGGGACCGTAATCGTGGACGATGAGGTCGTGCGTGTCGAGCACTCCGGGATAGCTGGTTATCTTGCGGTAGATATGCTGGACGAATTCGGGGTCGGGAGCTTTTCCGAGCAGGGGGTCTATCGTATCGCGGACAAGTTCGGCGCCGCTGTAGATAATGAAGGCGCCTACGGCGAGGCCCGCCCAGCCGTCGAGGTTGATGCCGAGGAATTCGGAGGCAAGGGTGGCGGCGAGCACGGCGGCGGTCGCTATGACGTCGTTGCGCGAGTCGGCGGCGGTGGCCATGAGCGTGCTTGAGTTGATTCGCGCGCCGATGCGTTTGTTGAACAGGGCCATCCAAAGTTTCACGAGGATGGAAAGTGCAAGAACCGCCACGATGGCGATGCTGAATTCAACGGGTTCGGGCGAGAGTATCTTCTCGAACGAGGAGCGAACAAGCTCTACGCCGATGATGAGGATGAGCACGGCGACGGCAAGGCCCGAGAGATACTCGAAGCGTCCGTGGCCGTAGGGGTGCTCGGCATCCGCCGGCTTGCTAGCGAGCTTGAAGCCGAGAAGCGAGATGATGTTGCTCGATGCGTCGGAGAGGTTGTTGAGCGCGTCGGCCACGATCGCCACCGACCCCGCGACGGCTCCTATGGTGCCTTTTGCCGCGCAAAGGACGATGTTGCACACGATGCAGACAATGCTTGCGAACGTACCATATGCCGTGCGGACACGGGGGTTTTCCACGTCATCGTGGTTTTTGACGAATTTTCTAACGAGCCATTCGGTCATGAGAACCTCTTTGTTTCAAGTGAATTATCACACTATAGCCCAATTCGCGTGGTGCCGTGCGCGTACATAAACGAAGCGACCTGCGCAGTGACGGGTCGCTTCGGTCGATTCAGTGGTGGATAGGCTATGTTCTAGGCTTCGGCCGCTTCTTTGTTGAAAGGCTCGAGGTCTTTGACGCTTTTTCCGATTTTCTTCTTCAAAACGATCAGCACGCCTATGGTGAGCGCGGCGCCAAGCGGTAGGCAGATGAAGGCGTTCTGCACGAAGCCTGCAATGACGAACATCACGAAAGAGACGCAAGCCATAGTGATGACGTAGGGCAGCTGCGTGGAGACGTGCTCGACATGGAGCATGTTCGCGCCAGCGGACGACATGACCGTGGTGTCGGAAATGGGCGAGCAGTGGTCGCCTGCGACAGCGCCTGCCAAGCATGCGGAGATGCCGATGATCAGCAGGGTGGGGTCGTTGGCGAAAATCGGCATCACGATGGGAATCAGGATGCCGAAGGTACCCCAGCTGGTACCCGTGGAAAAGCCCAGGAAGACGGCAACTAGGAAGATGACGGCGGGCAGTAGGTTGAACAGCCCCGGAGCGGCTCCTTCGACCAAGCCGGCGACGAACACGTCGGCGCCCAGAAGCGACGTCATGTTTTTCAGGGTGACGGCGAAGGTGAGCACCAAAATGGCGGGAACCATGGCGTTGAAGCCTGCAACGAACGCCTCGGAAGCGGTCTTCAGGTTGAGCACGCGACGGGCGATCAGGTACAGGAAGGTGAAGGTGACGGCAATCAGGGAACCCCACGGAAGAGCCGCGAAGGCGTCGGTGTTGCCGAAGGCCTCGATGACGTTGCCGTTGGCGTCGCCGCCGAAGAAGCCGCCCACGTAAAGCATAGCGCCGATGCAGCAGACGATCAGCACAAGGATGGGAAGCAGCATATCCCACAAGCTTGCCTTCGGATTGCCGACGGGTTTTTCTTCCTCGAGGGAGCCGAGCCTACCGTCGCGATAGGCTTCGAGTTCAGCTTTCGCCATCGGGCCATAGTCGAAGTTCAGGAAGATGAGGCCGATCACGAAGACGATCATGAGCAGCGAATAGAAGTTAAACGGAATGGCCTGGATGAACAGCTCGATGCCGTTGACGCCAAGGTCTTGCGCAACGCCGGAAACGGCGGCAGCCCAGGAAGAGACCGGTGCAATCATGCAGATGGGTGCAGCGGTTGCGTCAATAATGAAAGCGAGCTTTGCGCGGGAGACGTTCTTGCTGTCGGTAAGCGGGCGCATGACGGAGCCTACGGTCAGGCAGTTGAAGTAGTCGTCCACGAAGATGAGGCAGCCCAGGATGAAGGCGGAAATCTGCACGCCGACGCGAGATTTCACATGGGTGCCTGCCCAGCGGCCGAACGCCGCGGCGCCGCCGGCTGTGTTGACCAAGGCGACGAGCATGCCAAGCACGACAAGGAAGATGAAGATGCCGGCGTTATCGGCGACGGCGGGCACGAGTCCCTCGCCGACAATGGTATCGAGCGTGGTCACGGGATTGAATCCTGCGACGAGCAGGGCGCCCATGACGATGCCGACGAACAAAGATACGTACACTTCTTTGGTGACGAGCGCCAAGACGATGGCGATGATTGCCGGAGCGAGAGCCCAGGCTGAGTTGACGAATTCCACGTCCGTTCCTTTCTGCATCAAGCTTGGGACATGGTTGGGCGTCAAAAAAAGCAAGCCTTTTTAGGCGTGCGTTGGCTCTCGACCATGGCAGCTCTCCGCGTTGTGCGACAGTGCGCAGCGTGTTTCGCTGCGCCCCAGGATCGACCGGTGAGGCTTCGGCCGTCCTTCGGCGCCGTTCCCTTTCGCCTTGCGCTTGCCTCAGCATGGATGCAAGGTTACTGATGAAAGGCGCACCTCTACCTGGTCGCGTATAATATCAGATTTTTCGTGCAGTTGCTCAAAAACGCGCGAGCGGTCGCTTTGGGCGCGCCTAGCGACCCCGGAGAGCTCCAGACTCCCGGCGATTCCGGCGACTTCTGGAAGCTCCGGGTCCTGGCGGCCCCGGCGACCGTGCGCCGTCGAGCTCTGACAATCCCCGGGTACCGAGCCTTGCGCGCATCCAATCCATGCTATTTCGTGCGTTTTTGACACGGCAAATGCACGTAACGACGAAATAGTATGGGTCAAGCTCGAAGCGAGGAGCGTTCGTTGCAGTAGCAAGCCTGTGACCAGGGGTTTCTTAGACTCGCCAGCACTGTCTTTCTGAGTGCTCGGCGAAATCCATACTATTTCGTAGAAAGTGGCAAACGGGCTGTCAAAAACTGCTTAAATAGCATGGATGGGGCGTATCGATAGTGTGTGCGAGCGAGATAACGGCGTGGTACACGTGTGGGGCACGTGTCGATTGCATGCATGGGCGTCGATGGTGTGGATGGACGTGTCGATAGCGTGCATGGACACGTTGATGGCGTGTGCGGGCGCGATAGCGCGGCGCGCATGGGCGGCGGGCGCGCCGATAGCACGTGCGGGCATGTGGGTGTATTGGCGGCATGGATAGGCGTGCTGCCAACGCGCATGGGCGTGCGCGCCTTTGTTGACGAGCGTTTTTTCGCGCATGGCGCACCGCTGCTGCGCCGAGGATTCTCGCTTCTTTCGAGGGCTTGCGTTGCGGGGCGATTTCTATCGGGGCAAGGCGATGCTCGGTTCGGTTACGCTTCGGGGTCGAACCGCCAGATGGAGAAATGCTGCGGGCAGTCATAGACGTGAAACGAACGCCCCGTGGCGGTTCGGTACGACTGAAATTCGCCCTGGCGAAGGAGACTCCAGCCGCTTCTTCCAATATAGGAATAGGTCTCTCCGTTGTCGGACATGTGGACAAGCGTGAGCGACCGGCGTGCTTCCGCCTCGATTTTCATGATGAACTGCATGAGCACGTTGGTGTCGAAGGGGTTGAAAAGATACACGTGCGTGAAGGCGGCAAGCGGCATTTCGAGCGCATTGCCGCAAAGCACGTCGACGTTTTCGAAGCGTCGGGTCCAGGCGCGAGCGTATTCGGCGATATCGGGGTCGAGCTCTATGCCCGTGGCTTTCCCGGGAAGGCCTGATTGAACGAAGAACGACAGGACGCGCCCCGTGCCGCATCCGACGTCGAGAAGGTGCGAATCGTCGAAGAATTCCAGGTCGGAAAAGAGGCTCTCCAAGATGAAATACGGAGTTGGGGTGGGGTCGTGGGCGCCTTGCCTTGAAAAGCGCGTCGTTCCGGGCTCGGCGAGCGAGCGGCCGCACAGGGCGATGTCTCGCTGCTTGTCCGCGGCGAAAAGCTGGTCTTTGTTGGAGATGTCGAGGCGTTTTGAAGAGGTGGTTCGATTATGCATGGCTGGCGTTTGCGACCCTCTTTCCCGTTCGGTCTTTGTTGCGGCCACCAGTGTAGCCGTCCGGCCTTCAAAAGTCATGGCAAGGGGGCTGTTCGGGGCTAGCGGTTTGCTGCCAGCGTTTTGATGCGCACGGTGAAGTACCAGATATGGAACGCCCAGACGGCGGCGAGGACGAGTTGGGCGGCAAGAAGGCCTTGCATCATGAAGCAGCCTGTTCCCATGAACAGGGTGAGGCTTGTCATAACCGCGAGTTTGTTTCTAAGCGTGAGGGCTTTTGTTCTGACGAACGGCTCGAGGTGCTTGCGATGCAGACTTGTTTTCTGGAACCAGCGATGCAAGCGGTTGGAGCCGCGTGCAAAGCAGAAGAGCGTTGCGAGGTAAAGGGGAACGGTAGGAAGCACCGGCAGGACAAGACCTATCGTGCTCAGCGAGAGGCGGGCGCATCCGAGGGTGATCAAGCCGCAGCTTTTCGCTCGTTTCATTCGATTCCTTTCGAATAGACGACAAGTTCTGGTTTGTTTTCTTAAAAGTTAGCCCATGGTAATAATATGTTACACTAAGCTAACTTTGATGCCGTTATTCGTCAATACCGTTTTAAGGAGATCGATGTTCGACAAACGACTGCTTGCGCTCGTGGATGGATCGGGGCGCATGATTGCCGCTATCGTCGGCTTGAAATGGCTTGCCCTCGTGGCCAATATCGTGGTTTTCGTATCCCTTGGATTGTTTATCCAGCAAGCTTTGGCGGAAGCCTACGTTATCCCCTCGGCCGCCCCCGATGTTCTGGCTGGGCTTGGGCTGTCCGGTCAAACCCTTCTTTTCCTGTGCGTCGCGAGCATCGTCGTTCGCGTCGCGACCTCCATCGCTGCACAGCGTGTGGGCGCCGAGGTTTCCGGCAGGGCGAAAAAGCTCATCCGCGGCAAGGTGTACGACAAGCTCGTCAAAATGGGGCCCTCGTACACGGAGCACGTCGCGAGCAGCCAGGTCGTGCAGATAGGCGTCGAAGGGGTCGAACAGCTCGAGGTGTATTTCGGCTCGTACCTCCCGCAGTTTTTCTATGCGCTTCTTGCGCCTCTTACGCTGTTTGTCTTTCTCGCGCCTTTTTCTTTTTCTGCCGCGCTTGCGCTGCTCGTGTGCGTGCCTCTTATTCCCGTCTCTATAGTGATGTTTCAGAAAATGGCGAAACGGGTCATGCGAAGCTACTGGGGGAGTTATCTTGATCTGGGCGGAAGCTTCCTCGAGAATATCCAGGGCCTTACCACGCTCAAAATCTATCAGGCTGACGAAGCTCGTCATGAGCTGATGAACGAACAGGCCGAGGGCTTTCGCCGCGCAACGATGCGCGTGCTTCGCCTGCAGTTGAACTCCATCACGATCATGGACGTGCTGGCATACGGCGGCGCGGCGGTGGGCATATGCCTGGCGTTGCACCAGTTCCTCCATGGTAATTTGAGTTTTGCCGCCGCGTTCTCCATCGTATTCCTTTCTGCCGAGTTCTTCCTGCCCATGCGCGCCCTCGGGTCTCTTTTCCACACAGCCATGAACGGCATGGCGGCGGCGGACAGGATGTTCGATCTGCTGGGAATCGAAGAGCCCGAAGAAGGAGGCGTAAGCCTTGCAGGGCGTACGCCCCAAATCCGCTGCGAAAAGCTCTCGTATTCCTACGACGGTACGCGCAAGATTCTCGACAGCGTGGATTTTCGCGTCAAGGCGGGGCAGCTTGTCGCCGTTGTGGGAGAAAGCGGATCGGGCAAATCCACGCTTGCGGGCGTGCTCGCCGGCCGCAACGCCCGTTTCGAAGGAGACGTTCAGGTGTGCGACGTGCCGCTTCAAAAGGCCGATCGCGCTTCCTTGGCGCAAACGCTCACTTCGGTCGAGTTCGATGGCGTGCTGTTCAAAGGCACGCTTCGGGATAACCTGCTCATGGGCAATCCGCACGCTTCCGACGAAGAGGCCAGGCGGGTTCTTGTTGAGGTGGGCGCTTGGGATTTCGTGCAGGCGAAAGGCGGCCTCGACATGCACGTGGCCGAGGGCGCGTCTAATCTTTCGGGCGGCCAGCGCCAGCGCATCTGCCTGGCGCGCGCCTTGCTCCACGATGCGGAAATCTACGTGTTCGACGAAGTGACTTCGAGCATTGACGCGCAAAGCGAGGCCGCCATTCTTCGGGTAATTTATGACCTGGCCGAGCGCGGGAAGACGGTCGTGATGATCTCCCACCGTTTGAGCAGCGTGGAACGGGCCGATGCGATTTATGTGATGCAGGACGGCCGCGTTGTGCAGCATGGCCCTCATATGCAGCTCATGGAAGAGGGCGGCGTGTATCGCCGTATGGTTGAGCAGCAGCGCGAGCTCGAGCGCTTTGCTCAGGACAAGGGCGTTGGTGACGTGCCCTTTTGCGACGATGCGCCCGTGCACCGCGAGTTGGACTGTGAAGCGCCCGTGCACCGTGAGCCGAATCTCGAAGCGTGTGCTTCCTGTTCTTCGGCGGCGAAGGAGAACGCCCGCGGCATGTCGGCTTTGGGCGTCGTTTCTCGCATAATCGGGCTTATCGCGCCTCTTGCTCCGTTCATGGCTTTGGCGGTGCTGCTTGGCGTGGCGGGGTTCGTTGCCTCGATGCTCGGCACGGTCATAGGCGCATGGGGCATGGGCCTTGCGTTCGCCGGGGTCGATACGGTCTTTCCTGCGCTTGCGGCAGGCATAGCCGTCGCATCGCTTTTGCGCGGCCCGCTTCATTACGGCGAGCAGATCTGCAACCACTACATCGCCTTCAAGCTGTTGGCGCTTATTCGCGACAAGGTGTTCGCGGCGCTTCGCCGCCTTGCCCCGGCGAAACTCGAAGGACGAGACAAGGGCGATCTGATGTCGCTCGTCACTGCGGATATCGAGCTGCTTGAGGTGTTCTACGCACATACCGTCTCTCCCGTTCTGATAGCAGCGGTGATGGCCGCAGGGATGGCGGTTGCGCTTGGACTCCAGTCGCTGTGGCTCGCCGTGCTCGCGGTGGCGCTTTATGCGGCAATAGCTCTGGTCGTTCCTTTTGCGGGGTCTCGCCTGTGTTCGAGGCTGGGCCGCGAGCAACGCGATTCCGTCGGATCTATGAACGCCTTCATGCTTGAAAGCCTGCGAGGGATTAACGAGACGATCCAATACGGATGCCAGGCGTCGCGCGCCGAAATGCTGGATGCGCGCATGGACGCATTGCGTGCGATCAGCGTGAAGCTGCGCATGAGGAGCGCCGTGAGCGATGCGATGACCGACGTGCTGGTTATCGGGGGGGATGTGGCATGCGCCCTGGTCGGATGTGCCCTTCTTGCCGCAGGCGCGATCGATGCGCCGCAGTTCATGATTGCCCAGGCGCTTCTGATGTCGGGGTTTGGGCCGTTCATCGCCGTTTCGAGGCTAGGAACCACGCTGCAGCAGACGCTGGCGTCGGGCGAGCGTGTGATAGGGCTTGTCGACGAGGCCCCTCAGACCGAGGAAGTGCGCGACGGCGTTGTGCTGAATGGCTTCCATGGCGCCCAGACGAACAATGTTACGTTCGGGTATGGCGAAAAGCCGGTGTTCGAGAACGTGACGATGCGCGTGGCGCCGGGCAGCATCGTTCAGATTCGCGGCCGAAGCGGCACGGGCAAGTCGACGCTGTGCAAATTGCTGATGAGATTTTGGGATCCGAAGCAGGGCTTCGTGGCGATAAACGGGCAGGACGTAAAGCGGGTGAACACGAGCTCGCTGCGCGCCACGCAGTCCTATATGACGCAAGATACGCATTTGTTCGCAGGAACGCTTCGCGATAACATCGCCCTGGTCAAGCCGGGTGCGACGGATGAGGAGATTCTCGAAGCGTGCCGCAAGGCCGACATCGACGAGCTTATAGCGCGCCTTCCGGACGGGCTCGATACGCAAGCGGGGGAGCTAGGGTCTGCGCTTTCGAGCGGCGAGCGCCAGCGCATCGGCTTGGCGCGCGTCTTTTTGCACGATGCGCCTTTCGTGCTGCTGGACGAACCGACGTCGAATCTCGACAGCCTGAGCGAAGCCCGGGTGCTCAACGCCCTTCATTGCCATCGTGAAGGCAAGATCATGGTGCTCGTGAGCCACCGCGCCTCCACGTCGTCTTTGGCAGACGAATGCTACATGCTCGAGCGCTAGGACTTCGCCTGCTTTTCCTTGTCGAGGAGCTCGCGGGCGAAAGCGATGGCGTCATCGATGTTGGCGCGGAAGTGGTTTTCGCCCACCAGGTCCACGAAGCCGGCGCGGCGCATAGTTTTCATGGGCTGCTCGTTGGCGTGGGAAAAGATCAGGCTCACGCCGTTTTCGTGGCAATAGCCGTAGAGGTTCTCAAGCGCGTTCATGCCCGACGAATCAAGCGAAGGCACGCCGCGCATGCGGATGATCAGGTACTTCGTGAACTCCTTGACCGAAATATCGGCGATCTGGTCGGTCATGCCGAAGAACATCGGGCCGTTGATCTCGTACACGCGCACGCTCTTGGGCAGCTCGCGCAGGTGTGTGACCTCGGAGTTTTCGTCGCAATAATACTTCCAGCCTCTGACCTCGGTCTCTTCGCTCACCATCTTCATGAACAGAACCACGGTGATCAGCATTCCTACGGCGATGGCGGCCACCAAGTCCACAATCACGGTCAAGGCGAAAGTGACCAGCAGCGTGGCGACTGCGCCGTGCGATGCCGTCTTGCACAGATGGACGAAGTTGCGCCAGCCGGACATGTTGTAGGCAACATGCAGCAGGATGGCGGCGATGGTGGGCATGGGAATGTAGGCGGCGTATGGCATGAGGAACGCGAGCACCGCCAGGAGCACCAGCGCATGCGTCATGCCGGCGATGGGCGTGCGCCCGCCGTTTTTCACGTTGGCGGCGGTACGCGCGATGGCGCCGGTGGCGGGAATGCCTCCGAACAGGGCCGATGCGATATTGCCTGCGCCCTGGGCCACGAGCTCCATGTTGCAGCGGTGGTGGGAGCTGATCATAGAATCCGCCACGACGCAGGAGAGCAAGGACTCGATTGCCGCCAGGATGGCAATGGTGATGCCGTTGGCCAGCTGTTCACGGAACAGATCTACGCTGAGCACGGGGATGTGGAATTCAGGGACGCCGGCGTTGACGGCGTAGAGGTCGCCGATGGTGTTGACGTTCATGTCGAGGCCGTTGACCAGGGCGATTCCCGCCACAAGGGCGACAAGCGAGCTGGGGATGCGCTCGTTGATGTGCGGCCAGCCGAACAGGATGACCAGGCATACGACGCCTACGACGAGTGCTTCGACGTTGAAGGTTCCTGCGTTTGCAGCGATCGCCGAAAGCTTGTCAGCGGTGTCCACCGTGGGGGTTCCTTCGGGAAACGAAAGCCCCAGCAGGTCTTTAAGCTGGCCTATGAGCAGCGTCACGGCAATACCGGCGGTGAATCCGGTGGTGATGGTGTAGGGGATGAAGCGGATGATGGCGCCCAGCTTGAACAGGCCCATGAGCACGAGCAGCACGCCGGCGATGATGGTGGCGGCCACAAGCCCTTCGAGCCCGTCGGTTGCCACGATGCCGGCCACGATGGCGGCGAAGGCGGCAGTGGGGCCCGATACGTTCACACGGCTTCCGCCGAACAGTGCAATGACGAAGCCGGCCACGATGGCGGTGTAGAGACCCTGCTCGGGCCCGACGCCCGAAGCGATACCCAACGCGATGGAAAGCGGCAGTGCCACGATGGCGACCATGATGCCCGACACGATGTCTTTGGGAATCTGACGTTTCAGCTCGTCTTTGGGCGTGTGCTTGATGACGCTGAACAGAATCGGCTTGATTTTGTCGCGTTGCTGCATGGGACTCCTTTGCCGTGTGGTTCAAAACGCGATGGCGAAGCCTTTTCGCGGCATCGGCGAAAACGGCAAAGCCCTTCCGGCACGCATGCGGGAAGGCGTTCATGTGTTCGGTTGTTGCGATTGCGAGACGATATTCGATAGATTTCGAGACGCGGAAGTGCAACATTGTACGCCTGTGCAGTGATAGAGCCTTTTGGAAAGTAGGTATTCACGACAAAGACACGCACGACCCGGGAGAACTCGGGCAGAGCGCTTGGCGCTCGTCGTCTCTCGTGCGCAATGCTGCGCTGCGACTCGAAAGAACGTACAATGGTTCGACATGAGGCGGAAAGAGCGAAGAAAGGCGGACGGCCATGGTTACCTTGTCCGACGAACGAATCGACCGAATCATCGCCGAGGACGTTCCGTACCTCGATTTGACGAGCCATGTGCTTGGGATAGGGGACGAGTTCGGAGAGATGGAATATTTCACGCGTGAGACGTGCGTGCTTGCGGGCGTCGAGGTCGCTGAGCGCATTGCGGCCAAGCTCGGATGCGAAGTGGCGAAAGAGGCGTGCTCGGGAGATCGCCTCGAGGCGGGGCAGTCTTTCATGACGGTGCGCGGATCCGCCGCCCAGCTGCATCAGGCTTGGAAGGTGTGCCTGAACGTATTCGACCATCTTTCGGCCGTGGCCACGAAGACGCGAGCCATGGTGGACGCAGTGCATGGGGTCAACCCCGCGTGCGAAGTGCTGACCACGCGCAAAAGCATGCCGGGCGTGAAAGATCTGCTCATCGAGGCGGTTGTTGCCGGCGGGGCGTATCCGCACAGACTCGGCCTTTCCGAGACCGTGCTGGTGTTCGACCATCACCTCACGTTTTTCGGCGGGTTCGACGCCTTCGTCGAGCAGTTGCCGTCCATCCGTCCGCGTTGCGTAGAGAAAAAGCTTTTCGTGGAAGTTGACGCCCAGCGTGCGATAGCGCTTGCGCGCGTGAACGCCGAAAGCGCCCGAGCCTGCGCGAAATCGGAAGGCGCTATTCCGTGGACTGGCGTGGATGGGGTCCAAGTAGACAAGCTTTCCGTCCAAGAGCTTTCCGAATTAGTGAAAGAGCTGCGTTCGATCGATCCTCGCCTGACCATTATCGGGGCAGGGGGAATCAATCCCGGTAACGCCGCCGACTATGCCGCAACGGGCGTAGACGGCCTTGCCACCACGGCGCCGTATACCGCAAAGCCCATCGATATGAGCGTGCGTATGCGCATGGCGGAATAGGACGCATGCGCACGCTTGGTGTCGGGGACAAAACAAATGCTGCGACACCGTTCACAAATCGGCCCAAGTCGATACACTGTGGTTTGCGAGAATACACAGAACGGGAAGACTGTTCTCCATATTCCGTCGTTTTGTAAAAACCTGCGATTTTTCAGAGAGGTGCAAGCCGCATGATCCGCGTGATAACCGACTCCACTTCGTCGATTCCCCGTTCTTTGAGGGAGGAGCACGGCATCGAGCTTTTCAGCCTTTTCGTCAACCATGACGGAAAAGAGTACAAGGAAAGCAGCATGGACCTCGACGAATTCTATGCGGACATTTACGAAATGGCGGATAACATTCCCACCTCAAGCCAGCCTGCTTTGTCGGAAATCGAACGCGTCTTCGAGGACGCGGCCAAAGCGGGGGACGACGTTTTGGGCGTGTTTCTGAGCAGCAAGATGTCGGGCACGTTCGAAAGCGTCGTACGCGCCGCGAAAGGCGCTGTGGAGAGACATGCGTCATTCCGCTTTGCCGTCGTAGACAGCCTTACCAACTGCATGGAGCTGGGGTGGCCGGTTGTCTCTGCGGCCAAGGCGGCGGCATCGGGCATGGGCCTGCACGAATGCGCCCAGCATGTGTGCGAGCGCGTGCGGAGCACCCGTTTCATTTTCGCCCCCGAGTCGCTTCGTTTCCTTGAAAAGGGCGGCCGAATCGGCAGAGCGTCGGCGCTGCTTGGAAACGCTTTGCGCATCTCGCCCATTCTTACCGTGAAAGATGGCGTGGCGTCGACGTACGCGAAGGTTCGTACGCAGAAAAAGGCCATGGATAAGATGGTGGGAATCCTCAGGCAGGATATGGAGGAACATGGCCTGAGGAATATTGCCGTGCACTATATCGGGTCGAAACAGCCCGCTGAGGAATGGGCGCGCGACGTAATCCGCCCGCTCATCGGCCGAGATGTGGCCGTGGTTCCTGCGAGCCCAGTTATCGGCGTGCATGTGGGTCCTGCCGTGGGCATTGCATACGAGTGCGACAAGCCCATGGCTGACAAGTTCACATCCGTATTTCCCGAAGTCGTTTCGTCGGATGCGGGAATCGAGCGTTTGGGCGCGGCTGCGCTGTAGCGTTCGCGTCGCTTCAAGGCAAGGCCCGTCGTCGATGCGGTAATCGGCGGCGGGCCTTGCTGCGTTTGCGCAGGGTTTATTGTTGGTCGAACAGCGGAGTGGAAAGATAGCGCTCACCGGTGTCGGGCAAAACCACGACTATGTTCTTTCCTTCGAACTCGGGGCGCGAGGCAAGCTCGGATGCGGCCTTGAGCGCCGCGCCCGAGGAGATGCCGACGAGCAGGCCGAGCGCGCTGACCTTCCTGCTGTAGGCGAAGGCGTCGTCGTTTTCGACGGCGATCACTTCATCGAACAGCTCGGTATCAAGCGTGTCGGGGACGAATCCGGCGCCGATGCCCTGGATCTTGTGGGGGCCGGATTCTCCGCGGGAGAGAACGGGAGAGGCGGCGGGCTCGACGGCGACGATGCGAACGTCGGGATTCTGTTTTCTCAGGAACCTTCCCGTGCCCGAAAGCGTGCCGCCCGTTCCTACGCCGGCGACCAGAGCGTCTACCTTGCCCTCGGTGTCGCGCCAGATTTCGGGGCCGGTGGTGCGCTCGTGAACGGCGGGGTTGGCGGGGTTTGTGAACTGGGAGGGAATGAAAGACCCCGGAGTTTCTTCGGCAATCTGATGCGCTTTCGCGATGGCTCCCTTCATGCCGTCTGCGCCAGGTGTCAACACGATTGTGGCGCCGTAGGCCTGCGCGAGCTTGCGTCGTTCGATGGACATGGTTTCGGGCATGGTGAGGATCATGCGGTATCCGCGTGCGGCGGCGAAGGCGGCAAGCGCGATGCCGGTGTTGCCGCTGGTGGGCTCGACGATGGTTGCTCCTGGTCTGACCAGGCATTTTTCTTCGGCATCGTTGAGCATGGCGACGGCGATACGGTCTTTTACCGACCCGATGGGGTTGAAGTATTCCACCTTCGCAAGGATGCGGCCCTTGGTGCCGAATGCGTTCGTGACGTCGAGAAGAGGGGTGTTTCCGACAAGCTGGTCGATGCTGGAATAAATCATGGGAATGCCTTCCTGGGTTCGTATGCGAAATCCGATGCACGACGTGCGTCCGCAGCGTGCTGTGCGTGCGGCCGCAGCGCGATGCGCCGTCTTGCGGCATCGTCTTGTGGCGAGCAATGCGCTATTGCGCGCCGCCGTTGCGTACGGGAGCCGTTAGTCGACGCTTGGTTCAAGGTCCAGCGCGTCTTCGAGGGTGATGCCGCGCAGGTAGGATGTCACGGCGTGTTCCAGGCCCTTCCAAACGCGCTGGGTGCTACATCGCATGCTCAAGGGGCAGTCGAACGATCCTTCGAGGCAATCGAGCAGATACAGATCTCCCTCGGTTGCCTGGACGATTTCGTCTAAGGTTATCTCACGGGCGGGGCGGGCGATTGCATAGCCGCCCGTCGCTCCGCGGGTGACGGTGATAAGCCCTGCCTCCGACAGAGGGGCGACAACCTGCTCCAGGTACTTCTTCGAGATGAGCTGACGCTCGGCGATTTTTTTCATGGGTATGCGGCCTTCGGATTCGTGTTCGGCCAAATCGATCATGAAGCGAAGCGCGTAGCGTGTTTTCGTTGCGATCCTCATGTTCTTCCTGTTTCTGTGCGTAGCGTTTCATCTGCATCCATGCTTGCGGGAGAGGTGTTTTCGCACGAATCGCTTTTGCGCTGTCGCGATTGTCTTTCCGCCTGCATGCAGGGTGCAAATGTTGCCGCCCTGTTGCGTTCTTTTAAAAAGTCTAGCGATGTACTTGACATTGAACAAGACGAACTTAGGATAAAGCCTATTAAATTACTAGGATTTAATCTGGAGGTAACAATGCAGGGTGTATATCTCGACAACGCGGCGACGACGCGCGTTCGTCCGGAAGTCTTCGAAGCCATGAAGCCGTATTTTTGCGAGCAGTATGGCAACCCTTCTTCGATTTACGATTTGGGGCAGGATGCCGCCGATGTGGTCTCCGAGGCCAGAGAAATCATCGCCGACACGATCGGAGCGAAAGACGCAGAAATCTATTTCACGGCGTCAGGCTCCGAGGCCGACAACTGGGCCGTGAAGGGCGCGGCTCGAGCGGCGGCTGGCAAGGGCAGGCATATTATCACGAGCGCTATCGAGCATCATGCCGTGCTTCATACATGCCAGGCTCTTGAGAAAGAGGGCTTTGAGGTCACCTATCTTCCCGTCGATGAATTCGGCCTGGTCGATCCCGTCGCGTTTGAAAAGGCCATTCGTCCCGATACCGTTCTTGCCTCCATCATGTACGCCAACAACGAAATCGGCACCATCCAACCCATTGCCGAGCTTGCCCGCATCGCCCGCGAGCATGGCGTACTGTTCCATACCGACGCTGTGCAGGCGTATTGCCACGAAGACATTCGCGTGAAGGATTTGGGCGTCGACCTTATGAGCGCAAGCGCCCATAAGCTGTACGGGCCGAAAGGCGTCGGGTTTTTGTACGTTCGCAAAGGGGTGAAGATCGAGAACCTGATTGATGGCGGACAGCAGGAGCGCGGCAAGCGCGCGGCGACGGAGAACGTGCCGGGAATCGTTGGCTTCGGCAAGGCGGCTCAGCTTGCGTGGGAGGAGCGTGCGTCTGAACACGAGCGTCAGGAGGCGCTGCGCGACCGTGCGATCGAAAGGATTCTCAACGAGATTCCCCATGTGCGCCTCAACGGCAGCGCCGAGCGCAGGCTTGCGAACAATATCAATGTGAGCTTCGAATTCATCGAGGGCGAAGGAATCATTCTCCAGATGGCCATGCGCGGGGTATGCGTGTCTTCGGGCTCTGCATGCACGAGTGGCTCTCTCGATCCGAGCCACGTTCTTTTGGCGATCGGGCTTCCACATGAGATTGCGCACGGGTCGGTAAGGATGACGCTCGGCAGGGAAACGACCTCCGAGCAGCTTGACGATGCGGTGGACAAGCTGGCGAAGACGGTCGAGACCCTGCGCTCCATGAGCCCGCTGTACGCCGATTACGAACGCGGCGAGATCGGATCCATAATCGATCGCGACGAAGACGCCGTAATTGGCAGGGCGGGCGCAGCATAGGGTCTGCGCGTATCGAGTTTCGTTTCATACAGGATTTCGACAGGAGAAAATACCATGGCAATGAATTATTCCGACAAGGTGATCGACCATTCCCTGAACCCGCGCAATGTGGGCGAGATTGAAGATGCTAGCGGCTGCGGAACGGTGGGCAATGCCGTATGCGGCGACATCATGCGCGTGTATCTGGACATCGACGAAAACCAGGTGATCCGCGATGCGAAGTTCAAGACGTTCGGCTGCGGCGCTGCAATTGCGACAAGCTCCATGGCGACCATGCTGGTCAAGGGCAAGAACATCCAGGACGCTCTGGCCGTTACCAACAAAGCCGTGGCCGAAGCGCTCGACGGCCTTCCTCCAGTGAAGATGCACTGCTCGCTTCTTGCCGAAGAAGCCATTTATGCGGCGCTTTGGGATTATGCCGAGAAGAATGGCATCGCGATCGAGGGGCTCGAGCCTCCCGTGCACGATGTGTCCGAGCTGGAGGGAGAGCATCACGCGTAAAGGGCGAGCATTCCGATTGAAACGTCGTGCTGCGCAGGCCAAGGGGTTGAGCAAGGCGCGACGGTTGCAAGACGAGGCATATATCCATGTCTTGTGTGCGTGGTATAGTCGGTGCAGCAGTTACGAACGCTCGAAAGGGGGATTCGTCATGAGGGTCGTCGATCTTACTCACGTGATTAAAGAGGATATGCCCGTATATCCGGGAACGGAAACGCCGAAGTTTCTGCCAGGGAGCACCTATGACGCGGACGGCTTCAAAGAAACGTGTCTGCAGATGTTCACTCATACGGGAACGCATATGGACCCGCCGGCGCACCTGTTCGCCAACGGCATGACGCTCGATGAATTTCCCGCGAGCCAGTTCATAGGCAAGGCGGTGGTTGTTGATTGCCGCGGTCTGGGCGAAGGCGAGTTTATCACTATGGAGCACGTGCGTGCGTGCGGAGACGCGGCCGAAGAGGCCGATTTCCTTCTGTTCAATACGGGCTGGGATCAATACTGGGGAAGCCTCGAGTACTTCGGCGAATACCCCTGTATAGACGACGAAGTGCTCGACTTCATTCTTGCGGGCGACTACAAAGGCATCGGCTTCGACGTCATTGGACTCGACCCTATAGCCGACGAAAATCTCACCAGGCATAAGAGGCTTTTTGCACATCGTGCAATCGTGAATATAGAGAACCTGACGAATCTTGATGCGTGCGGCAGGGGGTTGTTTGATTTCAGCTGCTTCCCCCTGCCGCTGAAAGACGGAGATGGCTCTCCTGTAAGGGCCGTCGCGTGGTTTTGCTAATCGGTGGCGTATGGGCTTATCGCGTCCTGAAACTCAAGTTATCCGCGGTTTGTATCAATGGCGGCTTGCTACTCGCGCTCGTTCCCTTCCCCTTGCCGACGATAATCAACATTTGAGCATTATATGTAGATTATCGTCAAGCTGAAGAGGATAGGGTGGTTTTTCCGATGATACAAACCGCCCGAAACTTGAGAAAAAGAAGGCGAAAAACAACTTGAGGGAAAAGAAGAGGCTCTCGTTGTCGAATTGCCTGGTGGATTTTGCCGCACGTCGGATACATCGCACGCCGTTCGTCGTCAGGCGCCGTGTCAAATGCGGGTTTATTCCACGAGCGTGAAAACGGCCACGAGGAAGGCTGCGGTAATCGCCGCGAATCCAATCACGACGGCCCATGCGGCAGGTCGGGAGAAATTTATCGTCCAGCCGACGCCGAAGCGCTTGGGCAGAAAGACGCTGGCGTCTTCCTTGTTGAAGTAAAAGATGCCGAGCTTCCAATGTTCGTCGTCATCCGTCAGAAGCTCATCGCTGGCTTGCATTCTCTTGAAGACGCGTGATCCCGCCTGTCCGTAAATCACCGACAGCGCGATGCTTCCAATGACGATGGGGATGCACAGGATAATGATGAGGGCGGCTGCTTGGCCAAGTTTCATGAATCCTGCTGAAGAAAGCAGGAACACAACGCCTATGCCAGCGCTAATGAGAATGCCGGCCACCAGCAAAAATGCGCTTTCTGCCCGGGCGAAAAGTCCATAGGCGAGCGCCGACGTGGCGGGTGCGTTCGGGTCTGCATGTCGCTTCGAACGCAGAATCATCCAGTGGGAAAGCATCATGCAGGCGGCCAAGAAGGCTTCAATTAGTACGGGAAACCCGATGGCGCTGCCGATGGTCTTAGGAACGTACTCGTTCACGTTTCCTGCGAAATCGGCGTGCATGGGAAGCATGTCGGGCATGGAAGGGTAGAGCGCAAGCCCGAGGGCTATTGTTGCCAAGATGACGGGAATGTAGAGAAGATTCCAGGTCAGAGGTAGAGCTTTCGGCAGGTCTTGCTCGGCGGCGAGGGCGGTTGCGTGCTGGTGCTGTGCCTGCCAGCCTTCGGTGCGCTTAAGCTCGGCCACCTTCTTGCGATTGCGCAGCATCAGGGCAAACGATGCAATAAGGGGAACGAAAAGGGCAGCGCAAAGAAGCGTTATGCCCGCTGCGTCCCGTCCTGAGACAAGAAGCGCACCGGCCGCTAAGGAGGCGACGGTTGCGATTGCCGTGAGGACGCTCATGACCAGGGTATATTGCTTCTTGAGGGCAACAAGGCGCGGATTGCTCTGAGCGGAAGCGGGTACGGTTACCGCGAAGCATTCGTTGCGGCGCATGAGGTAGGGCGTAAAGGCAAACAGGAGCCCCGTGGCAAGCGTTGTGGCGCTTAGCATGCCTATGGTTGCGATGGCTATCGTCATGAGTGGGCTCCTTTCGCGGCGGGTGTTGCATTCAGCGTGCCGGGTTTGCCGGCGGGCTTTTTCGTGAGCGGGCGGTCTTTTTCGTCAAGGCCGAGCACGCGTACGTCGCGCTTTGCTCCATCTGGGCTCTGTCCTGCGAATACGCGTTTCGCCTGAGCCTGCGCCGCCTCGAGAAATGTTTGCTCGGTACCTCCTTGGGCACGATGCTCCAAAGCGAGCTGCCGGAGGCTTTCCTCGAGCTTCTCCGCATTTGCCGCAATGCGTTCGGGTGTTGCGGCATGTCGGAAATCGGCAATGACCGCTCCAGAACGGCCGCGCATGACGAGGTAGCCTTCGTCTCGCAAGACGGCGTAGGCTTTGTTCACGGTGTGCAGGTTGACCCCTAAGTCGCTTGCGAGGGTGCGCACGCTGGGCAGTCTGTCGGCGGGAAGCAGTTCGCCGTGTGCGATGGATGCGACGATCTGGTCTCGAATTTGCTGATAGACGGGGTCCGGCGACGCTTGGTCTATGCGGATGATCATGCTACCTCCTGTTCTATGTCTAATATAACAATTGCATAATACCATATTTGTTATAGAACACATAGAACAAAGTTGTATGTGACGCAAGCGGTGGACGGGAGCAGCTGCCAGCAAATCGGGAACCGCAGCCTGCGAGATGGAGGCAGAGGATCGCAGGCTGTGGACGAGGGGCCCTGGAGTTTGATTCGGCAACGTAACCGCTTCTATTATTGCCAAGCAAGGATAATTACCTGTATTATCCTCATTACAGGATAAATGAGGACGGAACGTCGGATGGGGTTTCGATAATCGTCCGCTTGCGCAAAAGGGGGTTTGCGATGATTGGGAGAGATTGGATGACGAGGCGCGGTTTTGCAATCGCCTGCGCGTTTGCACTGTGCGCGGCGCTTACGGGCGGCATACTGGCGGGTTGTTCGGGCGGTGCGTCTGAGGAAACGCAAGAAGCTGCTCAGCCGCAGGCTGAGACGAAAGCGCTCGAAGGCCACGAGCTCAATATATATTGCGGCGCTGGTATGACCGATCCGTTCCAAAAAATTGCCGATGCCTTCGAGGCGGAGACGGGCTGCGCTATGAACGTGACCTTCGCCAATGCGGCGCAGATCCAGACGCAGATAACCACTACCGAGCAGGGCGATTTCTTCGTCGCTGGTTCTGCCGAGGAGCTCAATCCGGTAGCCGACTACGTGGCGTCGAGCGTCGACTTGGTGAAGCATATTCCCGTGCTTGCCGTGCCTGCGGACAATCCGAAGGGGATTACGGGGCTGGCCGACCTCGCCAATGCAGAAAAGGTCCTGGTGGGAGATCCCGAATCTACGCCCATCGGCAAAATTGCCAAGAAGGCCCTGACCGAGAACGGTCTGTGGGAAACCATGATGGCAAACGACGTGCTCACCACCACGACCACCGCGCCTCAAATTGCAACCGCCCTTGCCAACGGCGAAGGCGATGCGGGCATCGTGTGGAAAGAAAACGTCAAAGACGAAGGAGCTGTGGTTGTGGACACCTCCGATCTGGACGGCTTCATTAAGACCGTTCCCGCCGCGCAGCTGACTTGCGCTGCCGATGCCGACGCGGTTGCTGCGTTCAATGAGTTCTTGCAGACTGACGCCGCCTGGGACATCTGGGCTGAATTCGGGTACGAAAAGGTCGAGTAATCTTGCGCTCGCAAGGAAAAGACCCGTTTAAGCACCACGGCCGCAAAGGAGACTTTTTCTCTGGCGTGACCGTGGTGGTTGCAACGATGGCGCTGCTGTTTATCGGCAGCGCCATTGCCGCCATTGTCATTGGCGGCATTGCGCATTTCGGGGAAGCGGCCACCTCCGAAGAGGTGCTTTTTTCGCTGCGCATGAGTGTGGTGACTTCCACTGTTTCAACGGTGCTGTGCCTTGCGCTCGCGCTGCCGACGGCTTACGCGCTTTCGCATGTGAACATGCCTTTCAAGCGCGTTGCGGAAGTCTTGATGGAGTTGACGCTTTCATTGCCGTATATCTTGCTGGGGTTTGCGCTGCTTCTTATTTTTTCCTCGCCGTTTGGCAAAGCGCTGCGTGAGTGCGGATTCGCGGTGGTGTTCGAGCCTGTCGGCATCGTGTTCGCGCAGCTCATTGTCAACTTGCCGTTTGCCATTCGTATGGTGCGCACGGTGTTTGCCGATGTAAATCCACGTATGGAATTCGTGGCGAAGACGCTCGGCGCCATGCCGTTCGACGTGTTTCGCACCATCATTGTGCCGCAATGTCGCAATTCGATCATCTCCACGTTCGTGCTTACGTGGGCGCGCGGTATGGGAGAGTTCGGCGCCACATTGATGCTTGTGGGCGTGACGCGCATGAAAACCGAAACGCTGCCAGGCAGTATCTACCTGAGCATTTCCACGGGCAACAATGATATAGCCATGGCGACGGCCATGATCATGCTGCTGCTTTCGGCGGCAACGCTGGTGATTTCGAACGTGCTGAACAGACCTGCTGCCGCTTCGCGTGTCGCTGCATCGACGAGTGCGAACTCCAAACGCGCGAAAGAGGGCTTCCTCCAGAAGGCGAGGCACGGTTTTGCCAATCGCTTTGGCGGGTCGAAGCTTGTGCAGAGGCTTCTCTCGCGCCGCCCTTCGGGATGGATGCAGGGCAATGCGCCAGGGAGCGTTCGCGTCGAAGGTCTGATGGTGCGCCGTGGGTCTTTTCAGCTGAACGTAGAAGAACTTTCCATTGAGCCGCGTGAGGTTTTCGCGATTCTAGGCTCCACCGGCTCGGGCAAGACGGTGCTCATGGAGTCGATTGCGGGCGCGTTTCCTTTAAGCGAAGGCCGCATCCTGCTTGACGGCAAAGACGTGGAAACGCTTCCCGTGCAGCAGCGCCACCTGGGCATCGTGTATCAGGATTACGCGCTGTTTTCCCATATGAGCGTTTACGACAATATTGCGTACGGATTGCGTATGAACGGATGCGCCGCGTCGGAGGTCCACGAGCGCGTGGGGGAGATGCTCGAGCTCTTTGGCATCTCCCATATTGCGGATAGGTACCCGGGCGTTATCAGCGGCGGGGAATCGCAGCGTGTCGCGCTGGCGCGAGCGCTTGTACTCAAGCCGGGCATCATGCTGATGGACGAGCCGTTTTCGGCGCTCGATCCCGCTACGAAAAAGCGCATGTACGAAACGTTTCGGCGTATACACGAGCGCTTCGATTGCACCATCGTGTTGGTGACGCATGACTTCAACGAGGCTCAAACGCTTGCCGACAGGGTAGGCATCGTGATTGATGGCCGCCTGCGCGTTGTTCGTCCCGCCAAAGACCTGTTCGAAAACGAATCCGATGAAGACGTGCGCTTCTTCTTGGGGATGGAGTAATGCCGACGCGACGCTGAGGACTCATGGGTGTTGGGATGCGGATGTTTGCCAGGCGGTCAGCGCTCGCGGAAGAGGCGTGCATAGGCGCACCCTTCGGGAAGATGGTCTGCGAACAAGGCATGGCGCAAGGTGACGCGGTTACATTGCGTACAGGTGTCGAATCGGTTTTTGTATATGGAGCAACGGCGCGTTTCCACGTCCAAAAACTCGCAGGGCGCGGCGTAGTCTATGATCACGTCGCCGTCCTCGTCTACTTCGCGCATGAAACAGCAGCGCCCGCATTGGTCGCACAGGTCGTCCCATATCGGGCGGTATTTCAAATAGCGGGCAATGATGGTCCAGGGCGGAAGCATGGCTCTCTTTCGGAAAAAAGGAGGGGTCGGTGCGGCATCGGGCGGCGTATGAAGCCGCGCGCCATTATGGCGCGGTCCCGACTGCCGGTGCGAAATCAGCGGCTTTGCTATGCAAGGTCAGCGAAGAGCGGCTTTCTTAGCGCGCTTTTTCAGGATCGCCATGCGAACAAGGCAGTACACAAGGTAGACAGGGCCGATAATGTAGCCGAGGGACAAGGCGATGCCGAAAAGAATGACTTGGACGACGATGACGATCAGGCAGCTTACGATCCATCCGTCAAGGAGGCGGTCCCTGGCACATTTGAGGGCATGGTAGCTCAGAGGCAGGAAGAGGGCCCATAAAAAGCTCACGACGAAAAGCAGGACCGAAGACGCGCTGGCCGCCATGGCGGCCTCATCTTGCGTGTAGCCTTGCTCGACCAGATAGCTGATGTAGCTTCCGTCGATAGAGGGGCTGAGGAGCATGAAGGCCATGCAGCCGCCGATTGCTATTCCCACGACGGCACCGATGATGAGGTTTCGCACGAGCATACGCTTTATTTCGAGATATTCCGTCAACAGAATCGTTCTTTCGCGGTTCGTCCGACGCGGGGACGGCGTTCCTGCGTCGGATGGCCTCGGTCGATGCGGGGCCTGGCATCTTGCGGCGCTTGCGTGTTTTGGGTCGCGAGCCTCGCAGGGCACTTCAAGGATACACCACCGTACAAGTCGTCGCGCTTCCGAAACGGAGAGGGCACAGCCTGCGCGGCGCGGTCCTGCCTGCAGTAGGACCGCAAGGCGTGCGGTTTAGCGCGCGGGGCGGGAGGGCTTGAAGCCTTCGGAATAAGCGCTCGGTATGACGAGGGTCCCGTTGGATTCCTTGACTCCTTCGTTGAGAAGGTGCATGGAGCGCAGTTCGAAGGCCATGTCGTCTTCGCGGTAGATCTCGGTTGCTTCCAGAAGCATGGCCGCGACGTCTTTCTCCACTTCCGCCAAGATGATGCGGGCGTCTTTTTCGCGCTCGGCCTTGGCCGCAGCGGCCATGTCGCGTTGGAGTTCTTTGGGAATGACGATGTCGCGAATTTCGACGGAGATGATGGAGATGCCCCAGGGGCCCGCCTTCTCTTCTATCTTGTCGCGCAATTCCTGGTCAAGTTTGTCGCGGTGCACCGTGATGTCCGAGATGCTTTTGCGACCTATGGCGTCGCGCAACGCCGTCTGGGCCGCCATGGATACGGCGTCGTAGTAGTTCTCGACCTCCATGCAGGCTTTTTCAGGATCCCATACCATCCAGAAAACGGCGGCATCCACGTCCACGGGAACCAGGTCGCTCGTTAAGGTTTCTTCGGCGCCGAAGCCTGTCAGCATGGTTCTCATGTCGGCACGCAGAACGGCTCGCTCTACGAAGGGAATCGTGAAATACAGCCCGGGCCCCTCGACGCGCTTGAACGTTCCCAGGCGCAGCACGATGACGCGCTCCCACTGGGTTGCCACATGGACCGACGACGCGGCCAGCACGGCCATGAAGAACCCGAAGCACAGCGTCCAGATGTCCACCCCTCCGACGAAAAGGGCGGCAAGGGCCGTCGCCGTCACGAAAGAGACGGCGAAGACGAAGGCCGAGAACACGGTGCCCGTGTTGTCGTCGACGTGGCGCGTGCGCGGCGAATTGATGGACTCGATTTCCGAGTAACGGGAATTGGCCGCTCGAGAGCCCGGCGCGGATCCCTTCTTCTTGCTAGACGGTTCCATAAGACTGCCTTTCTTCCTCCGCCTCGTATGCTTTGGATTCCATGTCGTCTATCATGCGCGCCACGTGGGCATGCACTTCCTTGTACGTCATGCCTTTGGAGCGGTATTGGCGTATACAGCTCTCCAGGAGCGCGTCGATGGCGCTTTCTTCCTCGTCTTGGATCGAGACGTTTTTCTGGACGAACATGCCGCGCCCGCGGATGGATGCGATCAGGCCGGAAAGCTCCAGGTCTCGGTAGGCTTTCGTCACGGTGTTGTAGTTGATCTTGGCATCGGCCGCAAGGCTTCTCACGCTGGGCAGCTGCTCGCCCGCCTGAAAGTGTCCGGTGCGGATCAGGTAGGCCATGCGGTTGCGCAGCTGCGCCCATATGGGCAGGTCCGACGTCTCGTCGACGCGAAAGAGGATAGTATCGGGGCTGGTCACTCGTTCACCTTTTCATGTGTATCAACGTATTCCGCAAGCTACGACGACGGCGCGCAGGATGAAGCATCCCAAGAGGCAGGCAGCGTCCGCCGCCGGGATAGTCCTGCATTCGGCGCGCGTGAGGGAGTAGGCTTCGAGCGCCGCCGGGACGGCCATTCCGAAGCCGACGACTCCCAGGGCGATCGTCGCCGTCATGTCCTGCTGCATAATCAGACTCTTCGCCGCCGTAGCGGACGGGTCGTCGAATACGTGCAGCATGAACAGCGTGAAAAATGCCCCCTCGCCGGCAAGGCAGGCAAGGTGGGCCTTTTGCAGAGGCTTGGCCGCCTTAAGCAGGCGTGCACGGCCCTGCGCCACCCAGTCAATCAGCAGCACCGTCGAGATGCCGGCGGAAAGCGACGAGAACACGAACAACGCCACAAGCGTCCACGTGCTCCATGCGGGCATGCCGCTTTCGAAAAGAAAGACGCCGGTGTATCCCATGGTAGCAAGCGCGCCGAGGCAGCAGAGCGCCTCGAGCGTCGTGAAAAGCCCCTTCGGCAGACGGGGTTTTCCAAGCAGGCTTGAGCTTGCCAGGACGGCGGTGACGCCCGCCTCGACCGAGAGCGTGAAGGCTCCGAAGGTGAGAACCGTGGGGTGGGGGCGCAAGAACACGAGCAGCGCCCGCTGCGGTGACCCCAGGTCCCAGAGCAAGCACGCCATGGCGAAGGCGAGCATGATGAACCCTGCCGCGTACACGTGCTTTCGCATGGTATCAAACGCTGCGGCGAAAAGCGGGTTTTGCAGCCTTTCCGATCGCCTTGCTGCAAGGCTCCAGATAGATGCGACGAAAAGCGCGCCTGCTGCCGCACCTCCAAGGAACAGATAGGTTATAACAAGTGGTCCGTACATGCATGCCTCAAGATAGGTTCCGATCGCGATTCGCCCTTCATTATTCCACAAATGCCGACTGCAGGCGCCGGCGCGTCTTCGCGGCGAGGAACGGGCGTGCGAACGAAGCGGCCCGTTCCGTAAATGCCGTTGCTTTTCTTTCGAGGCGACATATTGACTGACATAGTGAATCACTTTACTATTTCACCAATGAACGATGCCGTGGGAGGACAGCTGTGAACGGCGGTGTCGTGCTAAGGGCGCGAATTCGATCGGTTCGCGTGAAGGGGAAACGTCGAACGGCGGCTTGCGACGTTCAAACGCCGGTTCGACATGAGACTCGATAACGAGGTGTTGCAATGATTTCTGAGTTTCCGTTGTTCTGCTTCACCACATTGGCGGGCTTGGCTGCCGGCGCCTATGCGGTGAACGCCTTCTTCCCGGCAGGGAAGGATTCGAAGCGCGCCTGGCTGTTCCCGCTGGCGTGCATGGTGCTTCTGGGCGTCGGCCTGATCGGCCTGCCGTTGCACCTAGGCCGTCCCGAGCGCATGTTCATTGCGCTGACCCACCCGTCCGCCATGATTGCTCAGGAGGCGTATTGGTCCATGGCGTTCGGCATCGTGCTTTTGGCCGACACCATCCTTCTCAAGGTGAAGGGCTCCACCCCGCGCGCGCTTCGCATCGCGGGCGCGATTTTCGGCGTCGTCCTCACGGCGGTCATGGGAAATGCCTATTTCGTTTCCCTGGCCATTCCCGCCTGGTCTTCGTTTGCGACGTTCCCGTTCTTCATCCTGGGCGATATCGCCATGGGCGTCACGATGGTTGCCCTGTTTGACTACCTGGTCGCCAAAGATTGCGAGGACCGTCTTGGAAAGTCCTCCAACTTCTTGCTGGCCGAGGCCGTATCTGCTCTTGTCGCGGCTCTGGCGATCGCCGTCGAGGGCTTCCAGTTCTCCGGCGCCGGCCTGAGCGTCGTTCCGTTCGTCGTTGCCGCCGTGGTCGCTCTTGCAGCGGCCGGTATTGCCTTCGCGGCTCGCATGGGCAAGGTGTCCGACCAGATTTCCGCATGGGGCTGCTTCGCGGCTCTGTTTGTGGCCGTCGCTATCGCACGCTACGCATTCTATGCGGCATGCGTACTCTAGGAGGGGAAAAGAATGACTGATAACGCAATCTCCAACGCCGCCGGTCAGCGCGGTTTCTCTCGCCGCTCCTTCATCAAGGGCGCGGCGGTTCTCGGTGCCGCCGGCGCTTTGACCGGATGCTCTGCCGGAAACGAAGGCCTCGAGCCCGCCGTCGACGCGTCCAAGGCCGGCCAGGAGCAGATTTTCTCCGGCGCGTGCCGCTCCCAGTGCGTCCAGGGCTGCTACCTGAACGTTCATGTGCGCGACGGTCAGATCGTGCGCACCACCGCAGGCGACATCGCCGAGGAGCGCCGCTACAACCGCATCTGCCCTAAGGGTCTTTCCCATCCCGCCCGCGTGTACAGCGCCGAGCGTCTGAAGTACCCCATGCGTCGCGTGGGCGAGCGCGGCGAGGGCAAGTTCGAGCGCATTACCTGGGACGAGGCAATCAAGGAGATCACCGACAAATGGAAGGGCTACCGCGAAGAGTTCGGCCCGGAATCCATCGCGTTCTTCCTGGGCTCCGGTAACACCGGCCTGCTTGGCGGCGGTACCGCCGACGGCTCCGTGTTCCAGCATCTTCAGACCGTCATGGGGGCTTGCAGCGTTCTGCCCGACCGCGACATCGCGTTCCAGGACCGTATGATGAAGATGTTCGGTCCCGGCTCCGCCATGAGCGACCCCAGCCAGTGGGCGAAGGCCAACCACGTTGTCATATGGGGCACCAACCCCACCGTTTCCTGCAAGCAGATGATCCGCTTCTATCTGGATGCGAAGGAAGCCGGCGCGAAGTTGACCTGTATCGACATCCAGTACAACACGAACGCGTCCAAGTCCGACTGGTTCCTCCCCGTGCATCCCGGCACCGACGGCGCCATGGCGCTCGGCATTCTGCGCGAAGTCTTCGACAACGGCTGGCAGGATACCGAGTTCGTCCGCGCCCACACCGACGCCCCCTTGCTGGTCAAGGAGGACAACACTTTCCTGCGTCGCAGCGATCTTGGCATCGCTCCCGAAGAAGGCCCGGTCAACCCGCGCACCGGCAAGCCGACCGTCATCGATCCTGAGATCGTGTGGGACGAAGAGACCCAGTCTGCCGTGCCCGCCCCGCAGGCGGCCAAGCCTGCGCTCGAGGGCGTGCCTGAAGAGGTGGAGGGCTTCAAGGTCCGCACTGTCTACAGCATGCTGGTCGACCGCATCAACGAATGGACCGTCGAGAAGGCGTCCGAAATCAGCGGCGTCTCCGTCGAGGACATCAAGACCCTCGCTCGCATGTACGGTCAGGAGGGTCCCGTCACCACGTGCATGAACCAGGGTCTGAACCACTACTTCAACGGCATCTACACCTACGAGTGCATCTTCGCCCTCATGCTTTTGACCGGTAACTTCGGCAAAGAGGGTGCAGGCCTCGGCTCCGGCGGCGGCCAGTTCGGCGTCAGCAACGCGGCGGGCTGCGTCAACCAGCCTAGCAACAAGGGCGAAAAGCCCATGGGGCCCGGCCGCAATCTCAACTGGACCGCTATGTACGACATCGTGCATAACCAGGAGCTCGTCGGCAAGCCCTTCCCGCTGAAGTCCCTGTACTGCTCCTGCACCAACATCGTGTCGAACCAGACCGAGCAGAACGAGACGAAGAAGATGCTCAGCGAGGTCGATTTCCTGGTGGTCCAGGAGATGACCATGAACGACACGGCCCTGTATGCGGACATCCTGCTGCCCGCGTGCCATTGGTTCGAGACCGAAGACCTCCGCGTCCGCGCGTACAACATGCCCTACCTCGTCTACAACGAGAAGGCGGCCGAGCCCCTCTACGAGAGCAAGCCCGACTTCGAGATTTACAAGGCTCTGGGCACCGCGATGGGCTATGGCGACTTCTTCGATTTCGACGCGAAGGACTACATCAACCTGTGGCTCGACAGCCCCGTCGCCAAGAAGGAGGGCATCACCTACGATACCCTGCGTGAGACCAAGGTCGCCCGCAACCATCAGCTTCCCGTGATTGCATGCGAGGGCGGCAAGTTCCCGTTCCCCAACGGACGCGCCCGTTTCTGGCAGGAGAAGATCGTTCCCGACTACGATCTCGGCCAGGAGATCGACGAGAGCAAAGAGCATCTCATGCTGTACTGGGAGCCTGCGCGCGAGGCGAATCTCGACGCCCCGATCCGCGAGAAGTATCCCTTCACGGTTCTCGCGGAGCACATGCGCACGCGCAACCACACCCAGTGGTGGGATGTCGACTACATGAAGGAGTTCGAGAAGCAGCCGATAGCCCGCTTCAACCCGGATGACGCGGCTAAGCTGGGCATCGTCGAAGGCGACACGGTTCGCCTGTACAACGACCGCGGCACGATGACGGTCGTCGCCGTCATCAGCGCGGGTCAGCAGCCCACTACCATCGCATGTCCGCGCAGCTTCTTGACGCGCGAGCATATCGATGGCGACTTCGCGACCATCTCCTTCAACGATTACAACCAGGTCAGCAGGAACCAGTGCTACTTCGACCAGGCCGTCGCCGTCGAAAAGCTGTAAGGAATAGGTGATACACATGACTCGATATGGAATGGCTATCGACCTGAACCGCTGCGTCGGCTGCCAGGCGTGCGCGACCGCGTGCAAGATCGCTAACAACCTGCCGAAGGCGATTACCTACAACACGGTGTACACCAAGACCGACACCGATCCCGACACCTTCGGCACCGCCGTCGTCCACGGAGCCATCGCCAATGACAGCGCGGGCGGCGAATGGCCCAACTGCACGCTGAGCTTCCTGCCGGTCCAGTGCCAGCACTGCGACAATCCGTCCTGTCTGGCCGTATGCCCGACGGGTGCGACGAAGAAGCGCGAAGACGGCATCGTGTGGGTCGACAACTCCCTGTGCATCGGCTGTCGCGCCTGCATCATGGCTTGTCCGTACGACAACGTCCGTTCCTTCGTCGAAGGAGAGCCCGAGTACTACCTCGATGTCGTCGTCGGCGAGGCCGACGCTCCCACTCACGAGGCCGGCACCGTGGAGAAGTGTACGTTCTGCCACAATCTGATCGACCGCGGCGAGGTTCCCGCATGCATGCAGCTGTGTCTGGCGGGCGCCCGCTTCTGGGGCGATCTCGACGACCCCGAGTCCGACGTCAGCAAGGCCATCGAAGGCCGCACGTATCGCAAGCTGCGTGAGGGCGAGGGTACGGCCCCGAACGTCTTCTACCTGGAGTAATCACGACGTTTATCCTCTGATGTCGCAGGGCCCGTTCGCGGGCCCTGCGGTTTTCGCGGACGCGTAAGGAGATATTGATATGGGAGATAGCATCGATCGCGAACTGCATCGCGCCGTAGGCCTGGCCGATTTGGCGTCGCTGTGCTCGGCGGCATTTCAGTTCCCGACGCCCGAACTGGCCGCTGCGCTTAAGGACGGTTCTTTTCTTTCGGACTGGCGCGCGTGCATTCTAGACGTATGCGGGCGCGTGTCCGAGGCCGACGAGGCTTTGCTCGCCTTTTGCGACGAGGCGTTTCATGCCGAAGGCACCGATTGCGCTACGATGCGCCGCGAATACAGCCGCCTGTATCTCGCGCCCGGCTCGAAGGTGCCGGTGTGGCCGTACGAGAGCTGTTTTCGCCATCGCGCCGCAGGGGCGAGCGGCGTGCCCAGCCTTTTTCGCAGCCAGATTGCGCTCGCGGTCGAACGCTCCATGCACGAGGCGGGGGTCGCTCCCGTGAAAGAGCACCAGGAGCCGGGCGACAGCGTGTTTCGCGAACTGGATTTTCTGGCATACCTGCATGCCGCCGAGGGCGAGGCGCTGCGCGTAGGGGACGAAGACGCCCGCAGCGCGCATCTCGGACGCCTTGTCCGCTTTGCGACCGATCATGCGCTTCCCTGGATACCTGATTTCATGGCTGCTACGGAAGAGTTGGCGGATTTCGCCGTGTATCGCGCATTCGCCCGCCTGGGCGTTCGCTACCTTGCGGAGCTTCGCGCGCTTTCATGCAATGCCGGCGCTTCGGTTTCCTGCACAGCGTCCGGCAATGGCTCCTCTTGCGCCGCTTCGGCTTCCGCCAGGCGTTCCTGCGTCGACTGCGGGGAGGCGGACGAATGATGCCGGCTATTTTCGCGTGCTCTCTGGCATGCACGGTGCTCTTCGCGGTGTTCGCCGGCCCTGCCATCAGAAAGAATCCTTGGGTATGCTACGTGCCGGCGGTCGTCCTGATGGCGATGTATTGGGCCGGTGCTGCGGGCATGCTGCCTCAGGGGCTGCGTGAAATAGCCTTCTTGCTCATGCAGAAGGGCACGCTTGCCATGGCGCTGTTCACGGTGGTCATGTTCGTTGGCGTGTTTCCGCGCGGTTCGAAGGCCCGTTTGCGCCTGGGCGCGGCGCGGGCCGAGCTTTCCATCGCCGCATGTCTTATGATCTGCGGGCATATGGTCGCATACGCCGCTTCATATGTGCCGCGGGCTTTCACCGTCGGCTTCTCCAATCCGTTTGTCGTCGCCGGCTTGCTGCTGGCCGTTGTGCTTGCGGTGCTGACGGCGGTGCTGGGAGTCACGTCCCTCTCTCGCGTGAAGGCGCGCATGGCGGCGGCTGCGTGGACCAGGGTGCAAAAGCTCGCCTATGTGTTTTACGGCGCCTCGTACGCGCATGTGCTCGCGATGCTTTTGCCGAGTGCGCTCGGCGGGGGCATCGCCGCCTTGCAAGGCGTTGTCGTGTATACGACGGTGTTTGCGGCGTATGCCGCGTTGCGTATCGCGCGCGCCGTGGCCGACCGCGCTCAGCGTAGCGGTCGGGCCTGAAGCGCGTCCCCGTCCACCTCTAAGCTTTCAAGCGGGAAGGCGCGGCTTACCTTCACGGCGGAAGCGGCACGATGGTGTCCGTTGGCGATTGTCCGCTGCAGCAACGACTTGGGCTGCCCTGGCTGTGCGAGCGAGACGATTTGCGTGTCGGCAAGCGCATATTTAATTTCGTCGGTTTTCGGCATATTCTTTGCAGAGGATTTCGCCGAGTTGCGCTGGGCGTTCTTGGCGTGGATCGAACGCACGAAAGCGTGGTTGTTCGCTTCGTCGGAATCGTGGCTCAAGGCACACAGAGCACCGTAGGAGAAGTTGGAAAGGGCGGGAACGTCGGGGATGAGGTCGCCCGAGTTCTCATCGGCGACCAGGCTCACGAGGCCTCCGCCGTCTTTCAGCATGGATTTCAGCATGTTGTAGGCGAGCGCGGTCGTGAAGCGGGGATTCGTCTTCATGGTAAGTGGGGAGACATCAACCGGCACGATTTCCAAAAGGGCGGTCAAGTCGTCTTGGGTCGTGTCGCCTGTCGCATGCAGCACTTCCATGAGCAGGCCTTCCGCGCTCCTCTCGTCTCCAGTCGTCTTTGTCATGGTGCCTTTGGCCCATACTTTGCATGTCTCGTTGCCCATCAGATGGGTCGGTGTGCGTAGCCGGCAAAGCCCAGCACCGTGCGGCTCTGCCCGTCGACGGCATAATTGAGCGCGGAATCCACCAGCGCGTCTACCGCAGGCATGGCCGAGGCGGGGTTGGCAAGCTGGCCTGGACGGCTGCGCCGCTGGAGAAGTCGAGGCCGTTTGAATCGTCGACGTCGTGGTTGCCGTTGATGACGAAGAATTTCGTATCGGCGCCTGCGGCCTTGAGCTGCCCGCGCGCCGCGACGATTTTCGCATGCGTCTCTTCGTGGCGGTTTTTCCTCGCTTACCCATGCTCTGCTCATATTGCCCGCGAGATACGCCGCGCCAACTTCGGCGATGGCTATTTTCACGAAGCCCCTCCTGCTTGTGGAATTGGCCGTACGGGCGATCCGGCCCATTGTCTCTCCTTCGGTCTGTCGGCGTATTGCGTCGAACGGAACTATATCGGCTACAAATCATGGCGTGTTCGTGTCAGGAGGGCGTAAGACGAAGGCGAGATTGCGGTGCGTTTCTTGAGGGGTGTTTGTCAAATTCGCGCAAGGCCGAAGGCCGCAGAGTCCACTGTCGGTCGCGTGTCCTGCGGCCGGCTCTATCTCGCTTGCCAGCCGCGTGTCCTGCTGAAGGCTTCGTCTCGCTTGCTGGCTGTGCGTCCTGCTGCTGGCTGCATGCATCTCCGGTCTCTTTGCCGGGGTTCTTGAAAACGGCGTATATACTGAAACGAGGGAGGCGACCGGCGCGTATGGGAAGAAGCCGGCGCTTGCTGAGGCGGGGTGGGCGCTTGCGAAGAGCCGGCTGCCGATAGACGATGGTCGGCGCTCGACCCGCAGCACGACGTTCGATCCGCCGAGCATGCTATTGAAAGGAACGGTTGATGGAAGAAATCATGCAGGAAGAAACAATCTTGAGCAGCGAGGATCGGTTGGTTATCAGAAGGGCCGCTGATTCTTCGAAATACCAGGATTCGCCTGTTCCCGCAGAGCTTATCGAGGCTCTTTCGGACGATTTGACTAGCTTCGTCTTCGTTCCCTATTCCACCAAATCCAAGCTTTCGAGCCTGTATGGCCCGGGACTGGATTTCGTCGCTCTCGTGAGTGCGGACTGGAAAGAGGCGTACGAACGGGGCGTTTTGCGCATGCACAACGAAAGGACCATCAGTTTTCCGACGCATATTGAAATGGCGAACGGAGAGGCCGTAGAGGTTTCGATTGCTCAAAACTTGCAGGAGGGAGCCCTTCCATGGTTTCTGTCCTACGTTCCCGTTGTCGAGCATATGAAGTTGCGTCGTGACATCGAAGGCGATGCTTCGGATGAGGGTCCGAAGGCTCCGTATGCGAAAAGTTCGCTGCCGCCGTTGTTCGAGCGCGGTTTTGAAGCCATGCAGGAATCGGAGGATTATCTCGTTGGCCCGGTGCCTCAAAGCGTCGTCGAAGAGCTCGAATCTTTTGCCGACAGCCTTTCTTCATTTGCCTGGGTGGCTCAAAGGTGGAGCGAGAAAATTGCCGAATGCGCAAAGGACGACATAGACGTTTTGGCCCTGCTGGACCGCGATTGGAAGTTCGCGTTGTCGAACAGGGTTCTTCGCTATTACGAAGGAAAGGTCATCTTTCCGGTAAGTATTCTAAGGGACGATAAAGAAACGCTGGTGGAGGTGTCTCTGAAGCGTGATAGGGAGGCCGACCGTCCGGGCGTCATGCCGTGGCATGTTTGCTTCGTGGACGATTTCCCTCGCCAGAAAGTGCGCGCTGGACGGGCGCTTACGGATTGGGCGTACCTTGGCAACATGGATGCCCTCGTCGAGAATCTGTCCGAGTTCGCTCTTGATGAGAAATGGGGCTTCGAGCGAGATGGCGAGCCGAAGGAATACTCTATTCTGAAAAGCTACCTCACCTACACGTTTTACCGACTTCAGTCCGAAGGAAAAGTGCTGGAGGACGAGGAGAAAGGGATTGCCGCCTTCAATACCGGGCTCGTCGATCCGACGTACGAGGCGATCTATGCCTGCTTCTCGCCTTCGAACATGGAGCAGCCCTGGCGCTTCGAAGCGTTTTGCAAGGCGGGCTCGAAGATGTGGGGCAAGAAGCTGGTCGCATCCTTCGATCCTCTTCCGCAGAGGGCTGCATACTTCGAGAAGAAAGAAGACCTGCTTTTCGACGGGAATAGGACTCTCCAAAGAGACGTGGATCATATTCTTCTCGACAACATCGACCGCTTGCCTGAGGCTTTCCTGGCCGAAGAGCTTCGTGGGGCGGACGATGCCATAGAAGCGCTTTCAAGGGCCGTGAACGCTCAGGATGAAAGTTCGAGGAGGGGCGCGTACGACGAACTGCGTGATGCTGTGGAATCGAACGTGAGGATAAAACGCCGACTGATAAACAGGCTTGATGACGCGATTGAGCTCGCTCAGAAGAGGGTCGAATGGAATTTCAAGACTGCCGTGCCGGCGTTTTATCCAACGAAGAACACCATGAGCTTGCTGCTTCCGCTTGATCTTACCGAAAACGACCAGCCCGATGTCGCCCTTGTGGTGGAGCTGATGGAATCCGGGGCCTATATAGGGCAGACGATTCTGACCATGAAGATGGCCTATAACAATGCAAGGCTTATCTGCAGGCCCGATAGCGATTGGCTCAATACATCGTTGCGCGTCTCGGATGAAGAGGAGGGCTAGAAAACGGTTGCTTCGGGCGATCGGCAACGAGGCAGCGTTGCTCGAAAGCTAATCAGGCATGACGGTTTGATACGTTTCGTCCGTTCGGCATGTGTCGATTGCGCGGGGAGGGGCGCAATGCGCCCCTCGGCCCGCCGCCGTCTCTCTTAGACCTATCTTTTCTTCCATGGCGTGATGATCATTTTCAAACAATCGTCCTCGCGCGCTTCGAAGGCGCGGTATGCCTCCAGAATGTCGTTGAGAGGGTAGCGTTTCGAGACGAGACAACTTGTGTCGATGCGGCCGTCTTTGACGAGCGACATGGTCTTGTCCAGGTTGTTTGCGTCTACTCCTCCTGTTTTGAACACGAGATTTTTGCCGTACATCTCATGCAGGGGGAGAGTTTGCGGCCCTTCGTACATAGCGGCAATAACCACTACGGCGTTGGGACGGGCGATGCGCCAGGCCATTTCGAAGGTGTTCGATCCGCCGGCGGCCTCCACCACGGCATCGGCGCCTCGGCCTTCCGTCAAACTGCGCACGGCGGCCTCGACGGCGGCGAGGTCCATTTGGCTCGCGTCGATCGTTTCGTCGGCCAAACCACGTTCTTTGGCCAGAGCTAGACGTTTCGCGTCGATGTCGATCGCGATGATGTGCTCGGGTTCGGCGAGTTTTGCGCACATCATGGTGGCAAGCCCTACCGGTCCCGCGCCGATTACGGCCACGGTGCAGCCGGGCTCGAGCTCGGCGATTTCGGCGCTCCATTGACCCGTTGCTACGATGTCTCCCAAGAAGAGCGCATCTTCATCCGCCACGTTGTCAGGAATGATGCTGCAAGTTTGTTCGGCAAAGGGGACGCGCACGAACTCCGCTTGGCAACCGTCTATGCGACAGCCCAGCTCCCATCCGCCTTGTACGCAGTTGTTCACCCAGCCGCGTTTGCAGTAAAAGCATTCGCCGCAAAACGTCTCGCAGCTTACGGCCACGCGGTCGCCGGGAGCCAGTTTCGTTACGCTTTCGCCCACCTGTTCGATTACGCCCACGAATTCGTGCCCCAAGACGGTATTCGGCAAGGCCCGCGGCACGGCGCCGTGGATGATGTGCAAATCGCTGGTGCAGATGGTCGAGAGCGAGACCCGCACGATCGCGTCGCCCGGTTCGAGAACCTCGGGTTCGGGGCGCCGCTCAATGGCGATGTTTCCATGTCCGTCATGTACCAGGGCTTTCATGCTGTTCTCCTTTATTGTGGGGATGGGTAGTTTTGTTCGGGTGCGGCTTGTGGGCTTTGACGTGCAGGTTCGAGGTCGACCCCGTATAGTTCCTCATACGATGCGCCTTCGCTCGAAAGAGTGCTTTTGAACAGCGCGATGTGCGTTGCGCGCGTTGGACCGGGGAAGGGTAGCGGCGGAAGGTCTCCTTTGGGGATGCGTGCTCGCCGTGCAAGGGTTATATGCGCGAGGAAAGGCTTGTCGTCGAAGGAGATGCCGCGCGTGCGCAGCTCTTCGCGCAGACACTCTGCAAGATTTGCCAGGTTGGGGTCTTCGGCGAGTCCGAGCCAGAACGTGGCGTCGCTGCTTCGTCCGAATTTTCCTAGCCTATTGGGCAGCAGGGTGATATCCCTCACACCTGCGGCCGATTTATCGATCGCCTCTTCCACGTCGGGTAGCGCAGACGCTGGCACGTTTCCTAGGAAGGCCAGGGTGACATGGCGGTTCTCGCGCGGGGTAAATCGCCCGGGCATGAATGCGCGCAGTGGCCTTACGAGGTCCGATATTTCGTCTTGCATGATTGGCGGTATTTCAAGGGCGATAAAAAGTCTCATGTCTGTCTTTCGGGTCAAGATTCTTCCGATTTGCGGCCGAGAAGCTTTATCTTGCACCAAACTGCGTCGCGAAACTCGCAAAATGTACGAAACGTATCGATCGACCCTGATAGTGGCGGCCAATAGCGCGGTAGAGCGGTAATTTAATACGCAAAACAATAGAGAATGTAGATTATCTTTGAGCGCAATCTGTGGTCGACATCGTCGTTTGGTACGTTTCGTACAAAATTCGATAACGAACTTTGGTTTTCGTGCAAGATGGCGCTTTTGCTGCAGCTAGCGCACCTCTTCTTCGCCTCGGTACAGCGCGCGCGTTTGCAATTCCCTGCCGTCTAGGTCAAAGCTCTCGAACGGGAAAGCGCGGATTTCGAAATCGTCGTAGGTATTGGCGTAGTAGGTGTTCGTTGAGCTGGAGAATCCGCTGGTGAAAATGGTTTTCTCGAAATGTCCCTCGGCCGATTTTGCCGTGCCTTCCGTTATTTGCACGGATGCGAGGGTTCGGAAAAGACGTGCTACGTTTTCGCGCTCTGTCGTTTTGGCGGGATGGTGGGCGTTGGCGTAGGCCGCGCGCACGAAACGCGAAGGCGAGGAGGGGTCGCCCGGTATGCCTTGCATGCCGGCCCCGATGCCCCATGCGCGCAGTTCTTGCGCACCCCAGCTGCTTGGTCGCGGGCTTTCGTTGCTTGTGTGCAGATAGTTGTCCAGATTGGCGATGTGCCACGGTAGCTCGGGCGAGTTTGCCAGCACATCGGCGCGGTTCTCGTAGACGTGAAGACCGGCCTTGGTGCTTTCGACTACGATGCTGCGCGTGCTGTCGGCGATGAGCCAGTGCGGCAGCGATTCGGGCTGTCCCGGCTGCACGAGCGAGACGATTTGCGTGTCGGCAAGCGCGTGTTCAACTTCGTCGGTCGAGGCGAAATTGCGTGCTACCCACAAGGGGAATTCGAATGTGGCCACGCTGCATTTTCCTTCAACGGGCTCGTGCGGAAATGCTCCGCAGCGTGGGAAGTTGAGACCCGCCACGGCGAGGCCTGCTTCGTTGGCGCAGTCGAAATACATCGGTTTGCTGTCCATGATGCACCCCACGCCCACGACGGCGTAAGGCTGTTCGCTATGCGTTGCGCCCAATGCGTAGTCGTAGGCGAAGCCGCGCGGGGTTGCCAGGATTTTCTCGCCGTAGGATTCCATCCAATCCAGGTTGCGCCCGAAGAACAGGCCTCCGTTTTCATCGGTGAATCTTACGGCTGTGCACATGACGGTCTCCTTTTCGGCCGGGGCTCTTGCTGTCGATTGTGGCATGTTCGCAGCGCGACAGAAGCGTCGACGAAGAGTCGCTACCGTGCTGTTTTCTTGGCGCGGCTATAACCCCGGTCCCGAGTATGTGCCGGTGGATTCGTCGTACTGCAGAACGGGGATGCGTCCGGTTGCGACCGTCTGACCGTCGATATAGTAATGGGATGCGCCGTCGAACCAGATGTCGTGGTAGCCGGGAATCTCAGAGACGAATTCCGTGCTGATGTGGCCGGCGATGACGTCGAGCTCGAAGCGCTTGCCTTTGTAGTACGGCGACATGGACGTGAAGTATTCCTCGGGGGTTCCGATGCGCCATAGGTCGCCCGCGTCCTCGTCTATTCCTGCGTGGCAGAACACCTGGCCGAATTCCGTTTCGTAATAGTAGGGAAGGTTGCGAATCCAGCGTATGACGTCGGCGTGGCTTCTTTTCATATATTCGACCGTAAGCAGGTAGGCTTCTTCGAATTTTCTGCGTGAAAGTAGGTGCTTCACCTCGGCGAACTCGTCTTTGCTCAGGAAGCTTTGCGCGGTGGCAAGGCCTGTGTCTGCGAGCATCCATCCTTGCGTGAAACCAAGGTCTGCAGACGCCATGCCGATGTATTCCAACAGCATCTCCTCGTGGTTGCCGCGCAGGGCAATGACCTGGCCGGGAAATTCTTCCTGGAGGCCCATGATGCGGTGGTAGACGTCAAGGCTTGAAGGTCCACGGTCGCAGTAGTCGCCCAGCAGGACGAGCCTCGACGCGCCGTCGTCCAGGTTGACGTGTGCGAGGGCCTCTTCGAAGGACCCGATGAAACCGTGGATGTCGCTCATGGCGTAGATGGTCATGGTGCTCCTATCGCCTGGGGTTTGTGGCGGTTATTGTAGTGCATGGCGTTCTTGCTTGCGGTGTGGAGCCGGTGCTGTTTGCGCGGCTGTCGTGCGGGGTAATTCGGATACACTCTATCAAGATACAGCAGAGTATTTGCCGCAAGCCGAAAGGAGGCCGCATGCCGTGTTGCGAAAATGACAGGCTTGTGAAAGACGATCGGGGGAATTCGTTTCTCTATTGGTGGCCGCCTGCCGGCCGAGAGGGGGAGGCGTCTGACGTTGACCTCAAGACCATGGGGATCTCCCATGTTCCGGGCGAGCCGGCGGGAATTGCCATCATCCTCAAAGAGCCGGGAAAGGCAGGTGCCGACGATGTCACCAGGATGTTTCCGGAAGATGGGAGCATCGGGGAGGCGGGATACGGGGTTCCTTACGACTCTCTTAATGTGGCCTATAACCACGAATGGTGGACCTGCCTTTGCGATGAAGCGAGGAAGAAGCGCCACATAGAGGTTTGTTGCAAAGACGGCCGGGACGGGGGCTATAAGGGGCGGTGCGCACGGTATAGAAACCATTTCCGAAGCCTATGCAGCCTGGTTTCGCCCGCCGTCGACGTTTTCTCCGACGACGATGCCTTCCTTGAGCGCGTTTTCCTTGCTAACCTCCGCTATCCTTCGGAGTCCGGCGCGGTGGGGTTTTCGCTTGAGTCATCCTGCTATAAAAAGATGAACGAGACAGAGAAAGCCGATCGCTTTTTGGGCCTTGTGCGCTGGATGAAAGACTACTCGAGGGACAAACACAAAGTCGGTGCTGGGAAAGAGCTAGGGTATGTCTTCGTTCAGGCGGACCTGTACGAAGGGCTCGTGGGGCACTTTGGAATTCCAGAGAGCCGAAGCCGTGGATGCGTGGCCTATGCCAACAAGACTCACGGTGCCTTCTACCTTGAAGAATTCGACGTGTGGGTAATCGGCGACTACCACCCCCTGGCGCGGCACAGGCTCGACTTGGAGAAGAGCCGGGAGAACTTCGAGGCGATGAAGAGCGATTCAGTAAGCGTAATGAAGGCTGACTAAGCGCCTGCAAGATGGGGGCGGAATTATTCGATGGCGGGCATGCGGGCCCATTATCGAAGAGCGGAGGTTGTTCTTTCGGGTGAGGAGGGCGACTCAGCTATCAGAAGGCTGCACGGGCGGTCCCTGCTGATGTTTTCTCTTTCAGCTCGTACGCGGTCGCGTCGGATTCGGTTTCGGTCTAGTGTGCGCATTGGGGTGGTAATTAAAGCATGGGTCGTTTGCGCTTAGTAGTCGGATCAAGTGCCTATTTTATCTCGATATGCAAACGCGCTCCTCATGAGAGGAGCGCGCAGGGAGGGGTTTGTTTACGCAAGGAGCTCGGAGGAGCAGCCCTTGTTCGAGGGTTGCTAATCTTCCAGTCCTGCCAAACGGCGGCCAACAAGGTAGCCGAAAGTGAGGCAGCGGCCGTGGCTGATGGCGCTCATATGGTGGGGGTAGGTGCCGTTGAACATGCTTCCTGAGGCATTGCCGACGGCGTAAAGCCCCTCGATGACGCTGCCCTCCTGGGTGAGCACTTGGGAATCGGCATTGATGCGCAGACCGTTGACGGTTACGAGGCAGGCCCCGCTTTCCTCGATCGCGTAATATGGGCCTTCGGAGAGCGGGATGAGGTCATTGGTCTTTTTGCCGAAGTCGGTATCTTCGCCAGCTTCGCACAGCTCGTTATAGCGGGCGACGGTGGCAGAGAGATTTTCGGCATTGATGCCACAGGTTTTGGCCAGCTCGTCTAGGGAGTCGGCTTGGACAAGCACGTCTTTAATCGAGTCGTACATGTCTTCAGGGGTCCAAGGAGCTCCTCCTTTTGCTTTTTCCAGCGAAGCAAGAATATCGGTGCCAGAGAGCAGCACGAAGTCGTGGGCGCCAGGCTGGTACATGATCGCGTTGGACATGTATTCGAAGGAGAGGTTTTCGTTCACGAAACGCTGACCATTTTCGTTAACGCGAAGGAAGGCGAGCATGGCGCCGTTGGCTCGGGTGCCGGTCTTGGCGCCTGCAGGGTCGTTCATCAGGATATGGGGCCAGTCGTCTTCTGCGGCGCCGGCGGCTAGGCCCATGAGGATACCGTCGCCCGTATTGGTGGTCGTAGGGTTGGTCCAGGCGTAGACAGCCAGGTCACGAGGACGGATGCGCTGGGTGAGCATGTCCCAGTTGAATTCGTAGCCGCCTGTGGCCAACACCACGCCTTGCGAGGCTTCAATTTTGATAATGCCTTCGCTGCCTTTTGCGTACACGCCTTTTATCTTGCCGTCTTGCTGAATGAGCTGCACGGCGGGGGTGCTGAAGCGGATGTCGGCACCGTGGTTTTCGGCGCTTTTGAGGAGTTCCTCCACGAGCGAGGGGATGCCGTTTTCAACGCGCACGCCAGATCCCCAGGTGGTAACGCCGCAGAACTCGCTATTGCCGCTTTTGGCGGTAAAGGCGCCGCACTTATCCCCGACGGTGTCCATGGCCCAATCAAGAGCTTCTCCCGAACGCTCGCACCAGCGCTGCCATACGAAGCGATCGCATCGAAAATGGGCCGTCGAGAGCCCGTCGCTCATGAACGCTTGAGCGTCGAGGACGATGTCGCTTGCGGCGTGGGCACGGTCGCCGAAGGCACCTACCTCAGTACCACGAGCTGCGAAGGAAGAGCCCTTTTCGAGCACGATGGTAGAAAGGCCGTTCTCGCTTGCTGAGGCGGCTGCAGCTACGCCGGACATGCCCGCGCCGCATATTACAACGTCGCAGGAGAGCGTTTCGACCACCTCTTCGTCGGTGATGGGATCGGCTATGTAAGCCACTTCACTTTCCGCGGGTGGGAAAAACTCGAGGTTTGCGGCATTGGGCAGGAGCGTCTCGCTCTTCTCTGAGGCTTCGGCGCCTGCGGATGAAGCCTCAGTTGATGAACCTGTTGCGTCCGTGGACTTAGGAGCGCAGCCAGCTAACGATGCAGCTGCTGCTGTTGCACCGAGACATCCAAGACCGATAAAACTTCTGCGTGAAAGACTTTCTTTCATGACCCTCTCCTTTGCTTGGTCTCCCTCGAGCGGTTATAGAGGCGTGCGCTATACTGCTGAAAGGTATTTCTTGCGGGCGCGTCCCTCCGACCACCGGCCCGTTGCAGCGGGCATGGGGAAAGCTATCGAATGGGAGGGGTCATGTCATCTGACAAAATGGCCAAAAGTTGTGGCGAAGGCGTCTACCAAAAAGTAATACACGGTTTATCAGGGGTTTTCCTCGATAGAACCGCCCTCATGTACGTGCTGGGCCTTGCTGCCTTCTATGCATGGAATCTGACGGATATCTATGGATCGACGCTCATCGCCGAAGGCGATGGTGCGGGAACCCTCGGGGTGTCGACGCTCACCTCGTCTTTATGCAACGCCGCGAGCTATGTCCTCATTGCGGTCTTGCTTTCTCGGTGGCGGCATTTTTTCTTCATTGCCGTTATTGCTGCTTTTGTTGCTGGCGGCTCAATCGTTTGTTCGTGGGCGTTCTGGAGTCTCGGTATTGTCGGTCCGTTGGAGGCGATGCTGGCTTATAAGGGGATAACGAGGGTCTGCGCTGCCTTCGTCGTCGTTGCATGGGGCATGCTTTTTAGCGACCTTGAGCCTGCGGCGTTGGCGCGTAGGGCATTGGCCGCTTTTGTCGTTGCGTCGCTGGCTTACCTCCTAGTGGGCGCTACCGAAGGTGTTTTTCGATGCGCGCTGTTCGCCCTGATGCTTCCTGCGTCTATGATTCTGGCTCTTGTTGTCGGGCGAGGCAATCGGGGCGAAGTGCTGGATGCCAACGAAGGGGTTGGCCTTGCGAGGAAGTTCGTCTTGCTGATATGGCGCGTGCTGCTGGTGTTTTCCTTGTTTGGCATTGTGACATGGGTGATGATTCTTGAGGCTCAATCCGCGACGTCGGTTGTGCTTGCGGGGTCGTTCGTGGCCATTGCGTCTCTTGTCGGTATTGGCGGATTGTTCGTGGCGTCATGTTTTTCGGAAAGCGTTATCTCCAATCGTTATGTTATTAAGCTGGTACTGCCGCTTGTCATGATCGGCCTTCTTCTTGTTGCCGCCTTTGATAATTCGCGTGGTGCTGGTGTGGCCTTGGTGTCTGCTGGTTTTACCTGCTTTGACCTTTTCTGCTTTGTGGCGGTGGCCGATGCTTGCCATCAATGCAAAGTAAGGGCGGGTGCTGTTTTCGGGTGGTATAGGGCATTGGAGAGTTTATGCCTGTGCTTGCCATGGGGATAATGGCTTTTATGAGCTCTGCTGGTTTCGGCGATGCGGATTTTGCGCCATCGATTTTTGCCGTTGCGTGTTCGCTGGTGCTTGCTGTGGTGCTCGTGTTCGACCGCGGCAACATTATGGAGCGAGGCCGTCTTAATCCTTCGATTACTTACCCGCGAGCAGAAACGCTCTATTTTGCTCGTCAATGCGAAGAGGCCATTCGGAGATACGGGCTTTCATCGCGGGAGGCGGAGATCCTCAGCCTAGTGGTGCGCGGTCGGCAAGAGATGATCGATGCGATTGAGCAGATTGAAGTTGCCGTGTCTGAAGAGGCGGGTGGCTCGCATAATTGTCGCTGAGGGAGTTCGATTACCTCACGGGATGTGGTGGTGGAGCCAATGTCTGTCGACCAGGAGGGGCATGGCGCTTGTGCCTGCAAGATGAAAGGATGGGCATGGGCGGTTCTGGCGCGAACGACGTGAACAAAGGAACGCATAGCGCGAGGGGTAGTGTCGAATTGCGCAGGGAGTGCTTGACGAAAGCTACGAAGGTTGATTTCAAATCGCTCATCCGGCAACTGACAGTGAGGCGTGTAACGGTGCTGCTCTACTGTACTACGCCTCGCACCCACTCCACCACTCGTCGTAATTTACGGTTCCATCAGCTACGCCGGGCATTGTAGAGAGGAACTCGTCGCGCACTCCATCGATTCTGTCGAATCTTGCTATTGCTTCGGAATGGATTGCGAGGACGGCTTCGCGGGTAATCGTCGGTTCGCTTATTTTGCAAGCTCGGCAAAGACATTGGCATATTCGCCCATGAAGTCGATTGCTACGTCGACGACGTCCGTGGCAGCTGGTGTTGTGGCCGGTTGTATGACTACCCAGGGCTTGTTGTTCTTGAGAACGGTCGTCCTGTTGATTTTGGCGGCGACGCGCGAGAAGTTGTTCTTGGCCTCTGCGAGGGCCATGGTCAGTGCAGGCATGGTTTCTCCTGTCTTCTGGTTGCTGCGTCTCCTTTTAATATGGGCAAAATTAGGGCTATATAATAGGCCACTGTCAAATTCATGGCGGCAGGTGAGAATGACGAACCCTTGCGGGAAAATCAAGCGGTAATTGCCTTACGATATCGAGGGGAGCCTGTCCGGCGACGGCCTGAATTCGGCTATAGCCTTCCCATGACGGCGTGGCCGATGAAAAGAGCGAAACCCAGTGCGAAGAGAAAGACGTGCGTACCTGCCGCATGGGGGAGGCGCGCTCGGACAGGCGGCGCCATGCAGATGCCGGAAAGCGCGAACAAGACGATGGAAGCCCAGCCCATGACGTACGTTTCCGTGCGGGCGCCTGACGCATAGATGGTTGCTGAGATGCTGTGAACGATTCCGGCGGCAAGCAGGACGAAGCCGATGGAGCGATGGCGCCGATGCAAGCGTTCGAGCCGGTCGGCGGGTTGTTCCTTGCTCTTGCGGTTCAGGCGGACGGCTTGCGCCATGAGGGCGAGCAGGGCTCCGCAGGCTGCGAGGGCGCAAGCGATTTCGATAGCGAGGACGACGGTCATGGCGATGCTCCGTTTCGTTCTTGGCGGCATGGCGCGACGGCGGTGTGGCGCGCGACTGCGCTGCGTGATAGGAAATTGGTCGATGTGATAGTTAACCAAAGGAAACTTTATTTGGCGAGCGGATATTTTGGGCGGTCGGCGGGCGAGGATTGCGTGCTGCGAATTGATTGTGGGGAATTTTGGAGGTGGCTATGTTCAGTCGGTTTCTTGAATCCGAGCATCAGGCAAGAAAAGATGCCGTTGACCAGATGGTTCTGGATACTCATTCGAGGTGTATTCGCAACAGGGAGGCGCTACAACACGTTGACAGGTGCGGATGCTTTTACTGCCTGGCGATATTCGACCCGCAAGAGATAGAGGAGTGGATTGAAGACGAAGGCGGCGACACGGCGCTTTGCCCCCGTTGCGAAATCGACTCGGTCCTTCCCGAATCGGACGAGTATCCTCTGACGAAAGACTTCCTGCGGCGTATGTACGACCATTGGTTCTAACGCGGACGCCGTGCGGTTGCGCCGGCGGCAGGGCGGGGTGGGGCGTCGGTCGAAAATACCGGGCTTCGATTTCGTTGATTGGTATTTCGTGGGATGCCGAGAAAGGAAGACTCCTATGAGCCTAGGATACGGAGGCGCGGCCCGCCTTGTCCTCAGCGACGGGGAGAGCGCCGTCTATGCGTACGGGTGCACGAATTTGAACAGGGCGGATAACGACCCGTGCGAGGACGGCGAGATATACGTCGAGCTGCGGCCGATTGCGTCCGCATACGCTCCGAAGAGGACGAAGCGCTACCCGGACGGCGTCCCCATAGGGTCTGCCGAAAACGTCGATTACGGGAAGATGCTCGTCGAGGGGTCCCTAAAGGTGACGAACTGCTCGAACGCATCCGACATAGGCAGCGGTGGGGTGGACGTCCAGGCGTGGCCCCTTATCTTCAGGATCGCACTGAGAATCCAGCTGGACGGGGCGTTTCCTGCGGAGGTCTGGTATTTCAAATAAAGCACCCGTCGGAATGCGTGGGGGCGGAAAGGCTTTTGGTAAAGGTTAGTGAAACGCTGTTTGTTGGCTTCAGGAGAAAAGGAATGTTTCGTATATGGAATCGAGTCTTAATAGGGGTTGGTTGTGGATGCCTTTGCTCCTAAAGCGCTGAATTAATGTGCGACCGATGCGGTGCGGATTTCAATCTCGATGAATGGTCCACTACTCCTAACGTTTTTCTGCCCGGCGCTACCAAGTGTTTGTGTGATGGGGCCTATTCGAGGCTGCATGCCCTGAATTCGGCAATATCGATTTGATGTTATCTTGGCGCTTGTGTCATGACGCGCCGAACGCAAAGCTTTTCCTTTTAGGCCAAGCATGTCTGCGGTAACGCTCTGTGGAGATGCTTGCTCGCACGACCCATTGGGATTGTGACGGACGCAGCGATATCTGGCTGATGCTATTCTGTTCGAGGCCGAATCAGTTCTTTGACGGAACGGCGTTGTCGGCGTAATAATCGTTTCGTCTTGAAGATATGTCGCTGGAGAGCGAGAGCGTTTATGCAAGGACGGAGAAGTCGGTGCTGGCTTTCTGCCTTCGTGCGTAGCTATAAAATTTGCAGGGAAAGGAACGTGGCGTGATTCGGGTCAAAACCCTCACCATCCAGCTCATCGATGCGCAGCCCAATCGAATTCGCATTTGTCGCGTTGAAGGTGAGTCTCTCGTGACCGTTGTTGTTCCGAGGGATGACCTCAGCGAGGCAAAATTTCTACCGAATATCCCGTCCCGCGGAATTTATTATCTGCTTGACGAGGATCATGGCAACGTAAGCCGTGTCTATGCGGGACAGACAACCCAAGGAATAGCGCGTCTTGAGGCGCATAAAACGAGGAAAGAGTTTTGGAATAAGGCTGTCATGTTTCTTGATGACGACCAAAACATCAGCAAGGATGCCCTGGACGTTCTCGAGGCGAAGGCCATCGACTATGTGCGCACCCATGGTTCCTATGAGACTGATAATTTGGTGACTCCCAAGCCGTATATGGATCCGTATAAAGAAGAATCCGTCGAGCGGCTCCATGACAAGATTCTCTTTAGGATGGCGGCTTTGGGATACGATTTAAATAGGGTCGACCAAGGGCCCGTGTCTTCGGCTGCCATTTTCCATACGAAGAAGAATGGGGTATGCGGAACAGGGCGTTACAGTAAAGATACCGGTCATTTCACGGTGCTTGCCGGTTCGAATGTTGATATGTCGAGGCCTATCCAAAAAAATGCGGCTGTTACCACGTTGCGCAATGAGCTTTTTGGTGGGTTGTCTGGCATCGTTGAGCTTGCGGAGGATTTGGAATTTCCCACCCCCAGTGCTGCGGCGGTATTCGTACTCGGTGGCAGCCAGAATGGCTGGACGGAATGGGTCAACGATGCGGGTTGCACTCTCGATCAGGTCTATAGAAGCGAGGAGAATTAAATGAACAAGCAGCAATTGGCGGCGAAGATTTGGGAGTCCGCTAACAAGATGCGTTCCAAAATTGAGGCCAACGAATACAAGGACTATATCCTGGGTTTCATTTTCTATAAATTCCTTTCCGAAACCGAAGTTGCTCGTTTGAAGGCGCGTGACTTTGCCGAGGAAGACCTACCCAGTCTTATCGAAGACGACGAGGAGACGGTTGAGTTCGTCAAGGGCGAATGCGGCTATTTCATTTCGTACGATAATTTGTTCTCGACATGGATTAGCAAGGGGTCCGATTTCGAGATTTCCGACGTTCGCGATGCGCTTTCCGCATTTAGCCGCAATATCGACCCAGGTCGTAAGCGCGTTTTTGACGGCATTTTCGACACGTTGCAGACGGGTCTTTCCAAGCTTGGCACCGATGCTCGTAACCAGACCAAAGCAGCCCGCGACCTTATCTACCTCATCAAGGATATTCCGATGGATGGCCGACAAGATTACGACGTCCTCGGGTTCATTTACGAATATCTCATTAGTAATTTTGCTGCCAACGCGGGTAAAAAGGCGGGTGAGTTCTATACTCCGCACGAGGTTTCGATGCTTATGTCGGAGATCGTATCGTGGCATCTGGCTGGACGTGAAAATATAACGATTTACGACCCCACGAGCGGGTCTGGCTCGTTGCTTATCAACATCGGTAAGGCTGTGGCGCGTCGCAGTGGTGATCCCGATTCCATTAAGTACTATGCGCAGGAGCTGAAGGAGAATACCTACAATCTCACGCGTATGAATCTGGTGATGCGCGGTATTCTTCCCGACAATATCGTCGCTCGCAATGGCGACACGCTTGAAGATGACTGGCCTTGGTTCGATACGGATGAAAATAAGGACGAGACATATGATCCGCTGTTCGTGGACGCCGTGGTATCCAACCCGCCCTATTCTCAAAGTTGGGATTCGGAAGACAAGGAACTCGATCCGCGATTTAGGTTTGGTGTGGCGCCCAAGTCGAAGGCCGACTACGCATTTTTGCTGCACGATCTTTACCACTTGCGCCCCGATGGCATCATGTGCATCGTGCTTCCGCATGGCGTGCTGTTCCGCGGGGGTGAGGAGGGTGCAATTCGCAAGAATCTCGTCGAGAACCGCCATATCCAAGCCATCATTGGGCTTCCTGCGAATATTTTCTTTGGCACTGGCATTCCCACTATTGTCATGGTTTTGCGCAAACAGCGAGATTCCAGCGATGTGCTGGTGGTCGATGCGTCGAAGCACTTTGCCAAGGAGGGCAAGAATAATAAGCTACGCGCGAGCGACATCAAGCGCATTGTTGATGCCGTAACTACGAATGCCACGGTGGAAAAATTCAGCCGTCTGGTGCCTATCGAAGAAATTCGTGCCAACGACTACAACTTGAATATTCCGCGTTATGTTGACTCGTCGGAGGCGGTCGAGAGTTGGGACGTGTATGCCACCATGTTTGGAGGCGTGCCGAAGACGGAGGTCGATGCTCTTGATGCTTATTGGAGGGTGTGGCCGAGCCTTAAAGACCAACTGTATCAGGATGCTAATAGTTCGTATCTTGTGCCAATGGTGGAAGATGTTGCTTCGGCGGTTAAAGAGAACGCTGACGTTCGCGCTTATTGCGAGCATTATGAGGACACTGTAAGCCATCTGCCGGCTGAGCTCCGCCGTCGCCTTGTCGATGGTGCGAACGAAGTTGATTCCGTGGCCGAGGAAGAGTCGATTGCCGCATTGCTAGGTGATGCCCTTTCTGATGTTGCGCTTGTTGACGGGTACGATGCCTATCAGGCTCTCGATGACGCGTGGACAGGTATTTCTAGCGATTTGGAAATGATTCAGACCGAGGGCTTCGATGCCGTGCGCAAGGTTGACCCGAATATGGTCGTTAAAAAGAAAAACGGTAAAGACATGGAGGTCCAGGATGGATGGATGGGGCATGTCTTGTCATTCCGTTTGGTAGAAGAGCAATTGCTGCGGGATGAGGTTTCGGGTATTCAAGCCGGAGAGAAACGTCTTGCCGAAATTTCTTCCTCCTATACGGAATTGATAGAGGGGCTTGATGCTGAGCAGCTTGACTCGCCAGCGATTAACGACTCTAACGATGCGTTCGTTGCGAAGGAAGTAAAGGCGATTCTGAAAAACGAGGCTAGGCTGATCATCTCGCCCGAGATTCAGGCGCTCAATCAATATTTAAGGCTGCTTGAGAACAAGGCGACAAAAGCGGAAAAGCTGGATTACGTTGAAGGCCATCCAGGTGTTGCTTGGACGGAAATGGACCAGAACAAAGACGGTACGTATGGAAAAGCTAAGGTTGCTGGCTATATAGAGAAACTGAGGGTGCAAGTAGGGTTCCCCGAGGGCAGCTTCGAGCATATTCTTGAAAAAGCGAGGGAATTGCTCGATGAAGAGTCTTCCTTGAAGAAAAAACTTAAAGCCGATAAGGCTGCACTTGAGCAAAAATGCAAGACGACTATAGAGGGGCTTTCTGATGTTGAATGCAATGATTTGCTTGCCGCCAAGTGGATTGACCCTCTCTATGCCGAGCTGCTTAATCTTCCTGACGCGGTAATTGACGGATTTGTTTCCAAGGTGGTTGCGCTAAATGCGAAATACGACACAACCTATTCTGATGTGTGTAGTCAGATAAATGAGGCGGAAAGCGAGCTTGCGCTCATGTTGGGCCAGCTTACGGGTAATGAATTCGATATGGCGGGCGTCACTGAGCTACGAAAGCTCTTGGGAGGTGAATAACATGGTGGAAAACGAAAATGTGCCGCGAATTCGCTTCGAGGGTTTCACTGACCCTTGGGAACAGCGTAAGTTTTCAAATGTTGCAATGCGCCGAACTTCATTTTCTGATGATGACAAGTTGCCTCAAGTTGAGTATGAGGATGTTGTCTCCAGCGAAGGCCGTCTTAATAAGGATTTGAAATCCAAAGGAAATCACAAATCGGGTATTCGATTCGATCCTGGAGACGTCCTGTATGGCAAGCTTCGCCCGTATCTCAATAACTGGCTGCTACCTGCATTTTCTGGTACTGCTGTAGGCGATTGGTGGGTTCTTCAGGCGTTAGAAGTTGATAGTTCATTTCTCTACAGGCTTATTCAAAGTGTCGCATTTCAAAAAGTAGCTAATGTGTCGACCGGCAGTAAGATGCCCCGTGCAGATTGGCAGCTCGTGGGGGAAGCAGAGTTCTCGTTGCCGCAAAGCTTGGGAGAACAGCGACAAATCGGGACGACTTTTTCACGCATTGACTCCCTTATCACCCTTCATCAGCGTAAGTACGAGAAGCTTCAAAAGCTAAAAAAATCAATGCTTGACAAGATGTTTCCAAAGCCAGGCGAGCTTTATCCCGAAATTCGCTTCGAGGGCTTCACTGACCCTTGGGAACAGCGTGAGTTGGGGGAATGCTTTGATTTCTTAAAGAGCAATACGCTTTCGCGTGCCGAACTGAATGTCGAGGGAGGGTTTGCTCGCTGCATTCATTACGGTGACATTCTTACTAAATTTGGCGATTGCCTGAATGGCAATTCGACTAGCCTGCCTTTTATCGGTGACGACGCCGTGTTTGCAAAGTATGTCAGTTCGGCGCTTCGTCAAGGCGATGTTGCCTTTGCGGATACAGCGGAAGATAATACAGCAGGAAAATGCGTTGAACTGCAGGAACTTCCAACCGAACCCGTGATATCCGGACTACATACGATCGCGGCTCATCCTCGATTTTTCTTTGCTTCTGGATATTTGGGGCATTACCTTAATTGCCCTGCGTATCGCAACCAGCTTTTCCCGTTAATGCAGGGGATTAAGGTTATTTCCATATCAAAAGCGACACTTGAAAATACCCTGGTTAGCTATCCGGCACTGGCGGAGCAATCTGCGATTGGTGTTGCTTTCGATTGTCTCGACTCCCTCATCACCCTTCATCAGCGTAAGTTGGAATTGCTGAAGAATATCAAGAAATCGCTTCTGGACAGGATGTTTGTTTAATATTTCTGTTCAAAGCGTGTCATTTAACGTTCAAATCGCCGATTCGAGATGCTCGAATCGGCGATTTGTTTTGCTAAATCAACGAGGACTAGCAGCGTATGCGTCATCTGTTGCTGTCACTGATGAAGGGTGATGAGGGAATCAATGTTATGAATCATCGTTGCGATCGCTCGTTGTTCGGCAAGCTCGGGGCAAACGAAATCAACGTCGGCGATATCTTCGTTATGGATATGAACGACCGATTTCCCCTGAGCGCACTTAGCGAGCTTGTTATGGGCTTCTCCGTAGGTAATTTCGAGCGCTAGAAAATCAGGATCGATTCCAGCGCCTGGGGTGATTACATTTAAATCGCCGCCAAGCAAAATACCCGATGAGCGCACTGATGCAGCAACGGCAATATCTTCGGCGGTTTCCCCTGAGGCAGGAACAATCACCTCGGCTCCCTTTGAGAGCACCGAATCATCCTGCGTATCTGCATATGTATCTACGATATCGATTCTTGATTGGTACTGAGTATACAAACGTCCGTAGAGTATTAGCGGAGTACCAGACTTCCTAATATCGGCCTTAGAATAGCCTCTGCCTTTTGCAAAAGTGCAATTCTCACGCAACTTACGCTGTTCCCAAATGAAAGCCTTGCTGGTCGTATATTGTCTGCGCTTACACTGATGAAGGGTGATGAGGGAGTCGAGCCGCCTAAAAAAGGAGCCAATCGATTCTTGCTCCGCAATGTCTGGAGCCAAAATCGATTCCTGCATCAAATCTGCAGGAACGAGCTCGTTCATCATTGTGCCGCTTTTCGTGGCGTTAATCAGTACTGGGCGCATCGTCGATTCACGTGGAATATGGTATTTCCAGAAGCTATATCGTTGCTCTACTATTGGTCGCAAGCATGAAAATCGTGGGGATACAAGCCCGTCACCTGCGTCGTTAAGAACAAATCTCCCATAAGCATGCTCTTTGTTTGCATGTCCCTCAAACGCAATGTCGCCTATACGAACAACCTTGTATGTACCCAAGGAGCTGTCTGCAGCACCATTGCCACCGTTGTAGGCCATCGTTGCAATAGAGAGCGTTGCGTCGTATCCAAGCGCACGGTCCTCGTTACGCTCATTGTTGACGACGTACAATTCCGAGAACTTACGCTGTTCCCAAGATGCAGTAGCGAGACTAAAATGCCCACTTGGGAACAGCGTAAGTTGGGGAATCTTACCCATCGCGTCACTCGAAAGAATGATAAAAATCAGTCGAACTTGCCTTTGACTATTTCTGCGCAGTATGGGCTAATTGATCAGCGTATTTTTTTTAATAATCAGGTTGCGAGTCGGGATATGAGTGGCTATTACCTTCTTGAGAGGGGTGAATTTGCGTACAACAAAAGCACCTCAAGCGACAATCCCTGGGGAGCGGTGAAGCGTTTAACAAAATACGAAAAGGGCTGCTTATCCACGTTGTATATTTGCTTTGCAATCGATGAAGCCGACCCTGATTTTTTAGTTGCATACTATGAGACTAACCGCTGGCACAGGTCTGTTCAGATGATTGCAGCGGAAGGTGCGAGAAACCACGGCTTGCTGAATATTGCCCCGGATGATTTTTTCGAAACAGAACTAACGATGCCCGCTTCGATAACGGAACAAGCAAAGATTGGCAGATATTTCATAGCCCTCGACTCCCTCATCACCCTTCATCAGCGTGAGCCGTGGTTGACTGATATGGGTTAGATAAGGGTCGACAGTGCTCTCATGACTATGTCGATATCCTTGTTTTCGAGCTCCTGGATAACATGAAGATAGGTTTCCTGGGTGGTGGTCATGCTGGCGTGTCCGAGTCTTCTGGATACGCTGGCAATGGAGACGCCAGCGAACAAGAGCAATGAAGCATGGGTGTGCCTCAGCCCATGGACGGATATGATGGGTACACCGACGTTTTTGCAATGCCGGGCCAAAACGTTATTTGCTGTTGAATTGTAGACTTTGCCCTTGGCGAAGATGGGCTCATTCGGGGGCAGGTTTTTCAATAGCCCCGATAATTGCATGATGAGCTGCCAGTCGAGTTGCACTTTTCTTACGGATGAGGCGTTCTTTGTCGGGACGAATCCGCCTCCGTTCTTGTAGTCCCATGTTTTGTTGACGGACAGTGTTTGATGGGCGAAATCGAAGTCGTCGGGGGTGAGTCCTAACGCCTCGGAGAAGCGTAACCCTGTTTTGGCGACGATAAGAATGAGCCAATCCCAGCTTGGCTCGCTTGAAAGGTCAAGGTCGCCTAGCATTGCGTGCAGTTCGAATTGATTGAGGTATTTGATCTTCTTCGCGCGAGGTTGCTTTCCCTTGATAATCGCCTTACGTGTCGGATCGCGCGGTATGAGGCCTTCGTCTACGGCATCGAGGATCGCCCCTTTGAGCTGATGGTGGAAATCCATGGTCGTTTGTCTTTCATGGTGTTCCGCATAGCCATTTATGAGCTGTTGGTACGACGTCCTGTCGAGGTCTTTCATTTTGAGTTCTGGGACAAGCTTGGAAAGCCACGATTGTGTGAGCCTGTATTTGCCCATCGTGACTTCTCGAATGGCGCCCTCTTTGTAGACGCTGATCCATTGCGAGTAGTAGTCGCAAAAGAGGGATTCCTCGGTAATTGTTGCCATCTGGTTCTCCTTCATTATGTGAGGCGGCTCACGCTGATGAGGGAGAACCAGAAATTCTAACAGTCAGACGGTCACATTGGGCTTGCAAAAGCAACCATCCTCCTTGATTGGTTTTTTATCAATAGTCGATATCGAAGCCTCCTTCTAAGACAAAACGCTTTAGTAGGGCGGCAGCTCGCGTGTTTACTTTGAACGGCGGCAGCGTCTTTCCTTCCTTCTCTTCGAAGAAGGATTTTGCTCGTGTTTTATCCAACGAGTCCTTAAGGTCGTCGAAGCGGCCGAACTCGTTGATGTTTGCTTCTGTCAGGCTGAGCCCGATCATGGTCGTGAGCAGTTTTCCGTCTACGCCAAGAGCGTCGACGACCCTTTCGACCTGAGCGTTTTTCGCCCTGTGGGCATATGACGTAATGTAGTCTCTTAGCGTGACACCTTCTTCCAAAGCAATATCGCCGCGTTCGACATCGTGCAGGAACAGTTCGGCGAAACGTTGGTCGTCCTGGCTCAAGCTGGCGAACGAACGATGCAGTTCTTCTCCTGCGGCGGCAATCGGGTTCTCGTCGTCGTGCTCGAGGCATTTGAGCCACTTAACGAAGTTTGCGTTCATATAGTCGCTGTCGATTAATCCAGTGTCTATTTCGGTAATGTGTCCGTCGAGTTCGTAGGGCGCATCAGGGGCTTCGTTGGAGCCATCGCTGCTGCTACCCGAAAAAAGCTCTTTATAACGCTGCACAAGGATGAGATAGGTGTGTTCATCTATGATGGGTTGCACGTAGATGCTCTCGCCGCGTTCTTCGCCTTCTTGGGGTTCCGCTTCGAATTCGTAGGTGTCCTGTTCCCAGGTGAATCCCTGGACTTTTGCCGCCTCAAGGAATTCGTTGAGTTCGACGAATTCCTTGGCGAACTTTCGACGGGCTTCCTGGGAGGAGGGAAGTCGAGAGAGGTCGCTTACGCCTGCGGCTTCGAAGACCATGATGATCTCTTGCAGCCGTGCGTCCATCAGGGCGATGTTGTCCGGGAGTTTTTGAACGAACATATCGAGAGGTCGGTCGCCTGAGTACAGTTTAACTGCTGCTTCGATGTAGCCCTTCATCGTATGGGGGCGGCGGTAGTAGCGGATTGTACCGAACGGCTTGTCGGGGCCGAAAAGGCGATTTGTGCGGCTGAATGCTTGGATGATGCTTTCGTAGTCGATAACTTTGTCCAAGTAGAGCGTATTGAGCCATTTCGAGTCGAAGCCGGTAAGCATTTGGTCTACTACGATGAGCAGGTCAATGCGCGCTTCGCGGTCGGAATCGATGTTGGCATAGGGCTTTTTGTGCGAAAGGCGTGCCGAGATGTCTTTCTTCATGGCGCCCCATGTAGGAATGGTGAATTCCTGGTCGTATGCTTCGTTATAGTCGCTTATGAGTTCGACAAGGGCGTCCTCTTTTACCGTTGATCCTGCAGCGTTGTCAATGCTTGGATCGAACAATGCCGTTATCTTCATTTGCGGAGCGGTTTGTTTGAAGGCGCGATAGTAGTCGATGGCTTCAGGAATCGAACTGGTGGCGAGGATGGCGTGGAATTTGTTGCCATGGGAAAGCACAGGGAAACACCGTACGATATCCTCGATGACTTTTTCATGATGGGGCGTGTTTGGCCAGTATTGGTTTCGAGTGAGAAAGTCCTCGATGCCTTTGATGCGATTGCCGGCACCGTCGACCATCGGGCCCATTGGCACCTTCGAAGTGTCCATGTAGTAGTAAAAAACTTTCCTTTTTTGTTTGTCGGCTATAATCTCAGCAATGCATGATGCTTTTGCCTGTTCAAGCGCTATGGCCTCTCGCACGTCCCTATCATCGAAGGTTGTTATCATGTACGGGTCGAAGCCGAGCACATTGCCGTCGCGTATCCCGTCTGCGATGCTGTAGCGGTGCAGACAATCGCCGAACACCATAGCGGTGGTGGAGCCTTTCTTTTGATTCTCGTCGAGAATGGGCGTGCCTGTGAATCCAAAAAATAGGGCATTGGGGAATGCTCGGCGTATGTCCTGAAGCATATCGCCGAAGGTTGAGCGATGACATTCGTCGATGATAAATACGACTCTTTTCGAGGTGAGACGGTCAAGCTCCGCCTGGGAGATTCCGCTTCCTTCTCCTTTGATGTTGCTCATCTTCTGAATTGATGTGACGATGAGGCGGTTCTTGGGGTCGTCGCTTGCGAGCTTTGCCTTGAGCACGGCGGTGTTTTCGGTGCCTTGTACGTCGTCGGCATCATCAGCGAAGGCGCGATATTCGGAAAGCGATTGAGTGCCAAGCTCAATGCGGTCCATGAGGAATACGACTTTGTCGGCGTCGTGAGAATCGGCGATAAGCTGAGCTGATTTAAAGCTTGTCATCGTCTTGCCGCTTCCTGTGGTGTGCCACACGTAGCCGCCTGGACGTCCTGGAGTGTTGCTTTTGGGGCGGTCGTCCCATTTGCATCTGCGAACTTTGTCAGATATAGCAGCGGCGGCATAGTATTGATAGCTGCGCATGACCTTAAGGCATCCATCGGAGCTGTCTGCTACGGTGTAGAAGCCGATGAGTTGATGAGCCATGGGTATAGAGAGCAATGTGGAGGTAAACCGTTTCCATTCGTCGGCTCCGAGTTTGTTGCCTGCGCACACTGGTTCGTTATTGAAGTCTTCCCAGTGGAAGAAGAAGTTGGGGTTGAAGGTCCCTGATCCAGGGTTGGCGAAATAGCGCGCCTCGTCGGGTGTCATTCCTACGAAAATTTGCACCAAGCGGAATAATCCCGTAAACACGCCTTCGTGGGCGTACTTTTCAATCTGTCCTGTTGCTTGGCTTACGGGAATGCCGCTGCGCTTGAGTTCGATATGTATGACCGGCATCCCGTTGATAAGCAGGCATAAATCCCCCCGGCGATCGTTCTGAATCTTGTTTTTGGCGGGGTAGACCGGTTGCTGTGCTATTTGATAGCGGCTCTGACCTGCGGCGATTTCTTGACGGTTGTAGATTTTGAGGCTGACTTCCTTGCCCAGGTGCAGCTTGTCGTCTGGGTTGTCTCGGGTTATGGCAACGGTTTTGCCATTAATGAAGCCGTTGAGGGCAAGGGGGGTTTTGAGGGTTTCGATTTGTTCGACGATTTGAGCCATTTCGCCTTGCGTAAGGGGGCATCCGTTCAGGCGGTCGATGCCAGCGTTGTTTTGAAATAGGATTTTCGCCCAGTTGTCGATGAGGTCCTGCTCTGTGGGGTAGCGAAGCACCCCTTCCGCATCATCCCAGCCGTGCTGTTTCAACACGGCGATGACCGCCTCTTCAAACGGGGCTTCTTTGTCGAAAATCATGGCAATCCTGTCTGTGGTTAAATACTGAGAAATTACGCGAATACCTTTACATGCAATTATATGCTACGGGAACGAGTGGGCAGTGCGTTTTGTGCGTTAGGGGTTAATGGCTGGATAGCATGAAATTCCCTGGCGGCGGCCGCGATTGGCGGATAGGCGTTTTGGTCGACTGATCGAGGAAACAAGCCGGTCTTTTGCGTGCCCCAGCTTTCGCCGTGCATGAGTTGGGTCTTTCTGATGGCGGTGGTTTTCATTTTGTTCAAGTGAGCTCTGAATATGTGTTGCTTATTTTCGCTTTTACGTATGGTCGTTCGCTCGTTGCCCCCTCGCGTAGTGCCTATGTCGGTTGTCCAAGCGGTTGCCCGAAAAAGAAAATGCCCCCGACCCGCGCAGGTGAACCGCATCCCAATTCTTGGACGGGGTTAATAAAAAGCGGTTGGAGTGGGTATGATGAATTGGACACCAGGTTAAGAGCGAAAGGTGTTCAAGATGACCCAAAGAAGAAAGCGATACGACAAGCAGTTCAAGGTCTCGGCGGCAAAGGTGGTCCTGTCCGGGGAAATGACGGTCAAAGACCTGTCGGGAGAACTCGGCATAAAGGACTCGACGCTGAGAAGATGGGCCTGCGAATACGAGGAGATGGGGGACGACGCGTTCCCCGGGAACGGCTCTCCGAAAATCAACAAGGACTACGAGATCGCGAAGCTCAAGAAGAAGGTCGAGGAGCTCGAGCGCGAGAACGAGATACTAAAAAATTTCCGGGCCTTCTTGAGTCAAGACCATGCATGAGGTTCGAGTTCCTCAAAGAGCATAGGGGCGAGATCGGCCCCATCAAGAAGGCATGCGGGCTGATGAAAGTCTCGAAATCCGGTTTCTACGAGCATCTCCGCCGGAAGAAATCAAACGCCCAGATAGAGCGAGAGGCGCTCGAAGGGTTCGTCGTCGAGGCCTTCGAGCGGCACAAGGGCCGTTACGGCTACCGGCGCATCAACCGCGAACTGCGAAAAAGCGGCATCGTCGTGAGCGAGAAGCGCGTGCTCCGCATCATGCGGAAGCTCGGGCTCGCAGGAAAGGGCGCGGCCCGAAAACACCGCATTCAGAAGAAGGTCGAGCCGGGAGACCCTCGGTTGAACCTGGTGGAGCGCGCCTTCACCGTGGGCGAGCGCAACAGGCTTTGGGTGGGCGACATCACCTACATTCCCACAAGGGAAGGGTGGCTCTATCTCGCAGCCGTGATAGACGCCTTCTCCCGCAAGGTCGTGGGCTGGTCGATGTCCGAGCGCATCACCGAGAAGGTCGCGATCGACGCGATAGAGCAGGCGGTTGGCAGGGAGGGCCCGCCAGATGACGGCAGCCTCGTCTTCCATGACGACCAGGGCGCGCAGTACACCTCCCGTTCCTTCCAGCGATGCCTGGACTCGCATGGCATCGTCCAGTCGGCGTCGAGGCCCGGCACGCCGCTGGACAACGCGGTGGCCGAGTCCTTCTTCAAGACGCTGAAAAGGGAATTGGTGAAAGAGAGGAGCTATGGGACGAGGGACGAGGCCAAGCAGGACATCTTCAAGTACATAGAGCTCTATTACAATAGGGTGCGCATGCATTCCACCCTGGACTACATGTCTCCAGTGGAATACGAGCGACAATACGCTTGAGGATCCTTAAAAGAAAGTCCAGTTTATCCTTCCCACTCCACCTTGTCCGGACCCTGCGGTCCAACTTTTTGTCCGCAGTCCCTTTTGGTGGGCGATTGCCCGTTTGACCCTCGTGCTCTTCTCCCCTCCCTCCTTTCTGGACACAACATCGCCGCCGAATCGTTCGAGGAGCACCTTGTCGCAGGCGTGCCGATGACGGCTGTCCGAGGCGTCGAGCTCGTTGCCGGCCGCCGTCATGGCTCCGTCGGCGCTATGCGGCGCCTTTGAAGCTTGTCGCGTGTCCGACGTGCTGCAGGGTCTACTTACGTCCTCCGCGGCCCAACGAATGAGGTGTCGAAATGGGCGAAATCGGACTAATGCGACTATTGAGCGGGTGCTGCCTCGGTTGGTATCGTTAAGTGCTCAGAGGGCAACTGAGGTTCTCGGGGCGGGGCTCCGGGCAGTTGACGGGAAGGGCGTGGGACGATGGCATCTGAGGGCAATGCGATGTTCGATGCGGGGCAAGGGGCCGATTCTTTCATTCAGTCTTTGCCTGCGTCTGCCGTGGTTGAGTATCGTCAAACCGACGATACTGTTGGCGATGCGCGCCTCATCATCGAGAGTTCTCAGCGTTGGGCGCATCGCTCGGTGAATGCGGCGTTGGTGTATCGCAATTGGTATTTGGGGAAACGCATCGCGGAGGAGGAGCTTAAGGGGGAGAGCCGCGCGGAGTATGGATTGGAAACAATCAAAAAGCTGTCTTCTGGTCTGACACAGCTCTATGGAAAAGGCTTTGGTCGACAGGAACTTTATAAATTGGCATCTTCTTGGTTGTCGAGAAGATAACGGATGGGTCGTTATCGGGATTGACAATCGTCAAGAGCGAGTGCGCGCACGCGCGCACGCTCGCCACCCGCGACGAGGCGGCCATCGAGATATTCGAGTACATAGAGTGCTTCTATAACAGGGCCCGCATCCACTCCGCGCTCGGGTGGATGAGCCCCGACGAGTTCGAGCGGGCGTACATGGAAGGGGTCCGCCTGCGGGCGACGTAGGACCTGTCAACGAAAAACGGGGCAGAATCAGGCTATGGATTCATCGGTCTCGCCTTCGGCGGAACCTCTCTTCCCGTGCTGCGATTCGTGAGTGATTAGGAACATATATTCGACTTAATGGGAGTATTCACGATGCGCTTTATAAGAGCGATTGTCAATACAATTGTTCGTGGAAGCTCAGCTTTCAGATGTTTCTTCCGTCGCTTGCCAGCTGACAGCCTGCCTCTTGCAGATCGGCAAATACGGCAGATAGCCGGGTATTTCGCGGCACGGCAGAAGCCCTATAATGCGAGTCGCGCTAGAATCACCCGTGAAGCAAGGGTATCGAAAGAATATAATACGGCGAGCGGGCAGCAAGGTTCACCCCAGCACTTGCGGCAGGATGGTAAAATGCAGGTACTGGTACCTGTTTATCTGTTTCCAGAAGCCGCCATCGTGCGGAAGCTCTCCAGGAGAGGATCCGCGCGTTGCTTGCGCAGGGCGAGAGCTTCTGATGCACTTGTCGGCAGAGATTGCGGGGGAATGCTATGGGTTCTGAGGAAAAGGGCTTGCCTGAGGGCGCGGAGTATTTAGATCCGTCCTCTGAGCTTTTGCACGATGTCCACATGACGTTGCGCTCTGAGCCGTTCCGCGTGGTAATCGCCGACGACGATTTCATCTTCATTGAGGGTATCGCCGCTCTCATACGCGAGTGGGGCGAGTTCAAGCTCGTCGGCAAGGCGCACACGCTCGAGGAGACCTATACCGCGTGCGCGAGGTATAAGCCAGAGGCAGTCATGATAGGTGCGACGTTCAAAGGGGTCAGCTGCGCTCCAACTGTGAGGAAGATGCTGGATCTCAACCCCGATCTGCGCATCTTCGTCTTGGCCTCGATGGGAGAGAGCGGCCACGTCCTCGATGCCCTGCGGGCCGGCGCGAGCGGATTCGGCTCGCGCGACGAGATGAGCTCGTCGCGCCTCAGGTCCCTCCTCTGGGCACAGGCCTGCGGCGACATCGCTTTTTCCGGCTCGCTGGGGACCATCCTCCAGGGCGCCTTGCTCGGAGACTCCCACGTGACAAACGCGGAGTCTGCCATCGCAGAGGGCATCAAGATGCTCGGCAACCGCGAGAAGCGCGTCCTCGCACTGCTGGAAGAGGGCCTCTCAAACGCAGAGATCAGCAAGCGCCTCTTCTTGAGTGAACCCACGGTGAAGAAGACCATCGGGAGCATCATCCACAAGCTCCACGTGAGCAACCGCACCCAAGCCGCAGTACTCGCGGCAAAGGTCGGGCACAGCGAGTACCTTGGCGAGGCAGACGAGGGCTAGCCAGACTGGCAGGACATCAAGCAAGCTTGGGACATGAGACGGCCGCGATTGCGCGGCCGTCTTTTTCTTGTCCCGCCTGGTCTTTCCGGGTGGCGGTGATGTGGCTGATGTGGCAACATCTTTTTGGGCGATCCGGTCAGAGACTCAGGCCCGCCTCCCTGAACCCGACCGGGGTCATGTAGCCCAGCGTCGAGTGCAGCCTGCAGTTGTTGTACCAGTTTACCCAGTCGAACAGCTCGGTCCTCAGATGCTCCTCCGAGGCGAAGGGGCGCCCCCGCACCAGCTCTCGCTTGAGCACCCTGTTCGTCGACTCGACCACTGCGTTGTCGTGGGGGTTGCCGGGGCGCGAGACCGACCTCTCGATGCCGAAGGCCGAGAGCAGCGCGTCGATCTCCGCGTTGCAGAACTCCGACCCTCCGTCGCTGTGGAACATCTCGACTTCGTCTAGCGGGAAGTCCACGTTCGAGAACGCCGCCTTGACCAGGCGCGCGTCCTTGCGCCGCCCGCACGAGCTGCCGACTATCTCGCGGTTGCACAGGTCGACCAGGAGGCAGACGTAGCACCACGAGCCGCCGGCGCGGACGTAGGTGAGGTCGGCCGCCAGGTGGGTGCGCGGGGGGTGGCCGTCGAACCTCCTCGCCAGCACATTCCCCGCGGAAGGCGGCTGCGCGGGCCCGCGGCCTCCCCGCGGGGCGCGTCCCGAGTACGCGCTCGCCAGGCCGTTCTCCCTCATGATGCGGCATATCCTGCGCCTCGAGGCGACGACTCCCGACCTCGCGAGGACGATCTTCAGCCTCCTCGCCCCGTATCCGCCGCGGGACGCCTCGAAGGCGCCGACCACGTCCGGCTCGATCGGGTCGGGGGCCTTCGGGCGCGGCGGGTGCGCGAGCATGTGGTAGTAGGTCGAGCGCGGGACGCCCAGGATCCTGCACTGCGCCGATACCGGGTAGCGGCGGGCGTTGGCCGCTATCACCGTCACTTTCGTGCGAATATCAGCGCCGCTTGTTTTAAAACATCGACCTCCATCCGCAGTCGCGCGTTCTCGCGCTCGAGCTCGAGCAGCCTCGACTCCTCGGGCGTGCGGTTGTCCGCCGCGCGGGTGGAGCCGGTCTCGTGGACGAGCTTCACCCAGCGCCGGAACGTCGACCTGCCGAGATCGTACTCGCGCATGATCTCGGCGGCGGGCTTCCCGCCGTCGTAGAGCGCCACGATCTGGCGCTTGAACTCCTCGGTGAACTTCCTCGGGTGCTTCGGGTCGCGCATCGGAGCCTCCTTCCGCAAAGGGCCCTCCGTCCCTCATGAAACCGTCCAAAACAGTATAGCCACATCAGCCACATCAGCCACATCAGCCACATCAAAGGCCCTCCTCGCGCATGATGCGGCGCACCACCTTCTCGGACACCGCGACCGGGTCGTCCCCCGCACGCAGCGCGTGCGTGACGTAGCGGTAGCCGCGCGAGGCGTTCGCGCCCTCGAACACCTCGCGCACGCGCGCCCGCAGCCCAGCATACTTATCAGGCCTCGACATCGCCCGGCGCTGGTACTCATAGGAACTCTTCGATATCCTCAAGGAACCGGTGAGCTCTTTCAAACTTCTTCCCGTCGTCGCCCGCAGCTCGTTTATGACCAGGGCCTTCTCCCTGTTCGTCATCGGGCTGGGGCTCTCGGCTTTTAAAACCTTCGCCGCCGCCCTCAGGATGTCGTTCTCGAGCTCGAGCTGGCGCACGCGCTCCTCGAGGCTCCCCTCGAAGCCGTCGTACGCCCTATCCTCGGAATCTCTCATGGGTTCTATGGGGCTCCTGTCCGCCGCCGCGGGGCTCGGGTCTTCTGCGGCTCTGGCCCAATTGTAGACCAGCGCGGCGCTCGACACGCCGAGCATCTCCGCCACGTCCTTGCCAGCCATGCCGGACCGAACGAAGGTGACGGCCTGCGCCTTCAGGGCGGGGTCGTAATGGCTCCAAGGCCTGCCGGCCCTTCTCTCGTGCGACGCGTCGCGCCGGTTCAGCCAGTGGTACAGCGTTTGGCGCGTGGGGTAGCCCAGCTTGCGCATCGCGCGCGTCACCGATCCGCCGCACTCCTCGACCATATCGACGGCCCTGCGCTTCTGCTCGTCCGTGTAGCTTGGCATTCGCGAACTCCTAACCGAACCGATTCGGTCCAACTATTTGTCCGCATCCCCTTACCTGGTGTTATTGAACAGGATGTATTTGTACTACTTGAATAAATCGCCTGGACGGTGACATCAAAACGACATCATGATGCCAGGTAAAAGTGCGTTTCGGGGACTTAAACGCCTTGCGAGATTCAATATTGTAAGGTGCCCATTTCTGGTGGCTTGCGTGTTATCTAGGAAAATAGACCAAAAAAGTGCCTCTGAAAACTCAGAAGCACCTCATAAACTAATACGTTATCGCACTGTTTCTATTCCCACTCGATGGCATCGGTTCTGACGTCCCGTCATTCCAGTTGCATCCAGTTTTCGGTGCCGTCTCGAATCGAATGCCGTCAGGTAACGCCGTGTCGTGTTTCATCGGCTTCGGGGTCGAAAATCGGGACAACTTCAAAAACTTTTTTCAACCCAAGGCTTTGAGTTTTTGTTTTTGTCCCAAAGGGTGTGGCGGGCCGCCTTTGGAGACTCGATAGCGCCGAGAACGCCCGTTTTGAAACTCAAGCACCCTTTTGCCTGCTAGCCGCCAGCTGCAGCCGTAAGTGAATCAGCGCGGGTGGCTTTCAAGCAGTTTGCAAAACTGCAGGTCGCGGGCCTTCATTGCCAGTAGGAGAAATGAGTAGTCTCAGGTTGCTTGCCCATGAGTTGGCGAGCAGGTTGGAGCTTCGTTGTTGGCGCGATCGCTTCGTGCGCATCCGATAGGCCTGTTTAACAAAAGGCCTATCGGATGCGACTGGCCGCCCATACGGCGACGGCGTTTCCCGTGCGGGCGCGAACGGCCCCGCGTGTCCTATCGCGCGATATCCCCGCATGACGCTCAGAACACCTGCTCGCCGAGCAGCCACCTCGCGAGGTCCAGCACGAGAACGCCCTCCCGGGTATAGGGCTCATGCCTCGTGCGAGCGATGAGAATTCGGAGGCTGTTGGCGCACGAGACAACCCAGCAGCCCATGCCGGAATCGAATAGAACGACGGGATGTCCCCACGCCCCGACATCGTGCTTCACCCTGAGATCGATGAGCATGAGAAAACCTCCCATTTCCCAGGCACCGAGAAATGGGAGGCAGTTCGCCTATTAATCGTCCAGTGGCTGCATGATCTCTAGGATGATCCCATCAGGATCGCGGAAATAGAAAGCACGGCTGCGGCCAAAGCCATCGTGGCGAAAATCGAACTCCTGTGGCGAGGAGAGGCACTCCACGCCCTGCTCCATCAGCTTTTGATACACCGCGTCGGCGTCGTCGGCGTAAAAGCAAAGCTCCGAGATGGAGGTGGTGAAGAGGTCGGCTGCTTTGTGGGCAACCTCGTCGCCGACGAACTGGATCAGCTCCACGGGCGGCATATTCAGCTGGTCCGACCCGTTCAGGTACGCGACACGAGCCCTGCAGTTTCCCCGTTGGAACATCGCCTCGGTCTCTCCGCCTTCCATCAACAGCTCGCCCTCGTAGCGAAGCCCCAAGATGTCGCGGTAAAAAGCTACCGAACGATCCAAGTCGCTGACAGTCAACCCGACGTGATAAACCTGTCCAATCATTTCTTCCTCCTGCCTGGATTATTTGCCCGATTCTATCAAGGGGCAGAATGAACGGTCAAACCTCGTCGGCGTTACTTTGATGGAGGCTGCACCCTACCAGCTGGTTGCAACCATGCCGGAATCGATGCCCGCAGCATAGCGCACTTGGGCTGACATGCTGGATTGGCTCGTTGGGCGCAAGCACGAATCGAGCGGAGAGCCGGACAGAGGACCGCTGTTCACTTGCCGTATGATGGAAGAACAAATATTCAGCCATGAGAACGGAAGGTTCCGCAGCTGGTGGTATGCGGACCTGCACGACGATCTCATCGTATTCTACGCGCCCTTCAGGGACTGAAAGAAGGGCGCGGCCCCGGTGAAAGCCTGGAAGCGATACAACCAGGTCTGGCGGAACGAGGAATGGCGCGCCCCTTGCTTGCATTCAAGATGGCATTCATCTCAGACGCGTCAACGCCACGACTTCAATTCTGACAAAGCGGATCGCTACGGCTGTCGCCATAGGAAACGGATTTGAAGCGAGGGGCGCTACGGCATAACGCTCGAAAAGAACTAAGAGTCCAAGGAAATCGACAAGGAGGACGCGCTCGCCGCCATTGACCGTTTCGCGGAATTACTGCAAGTGGTGAGCAGCGGCTCTAATCGCTGCAACCCGATTTGAGTTTCATGGGCCCCGAAACGGCCCCCTTTCGCACTCGGGGACAAAAACCGCGCGTCTACTCACTTGGGATAAATCCTTACTCCCATTCCTCCGAATACCGCCCCGTGCCTTGCCGTCTTGAGACACGGGGGAGTAAATGGCGAAATCGCAGGTGAAAGGGCATAAAACGGCAAAGAAAAGCCTCCGTCCCAACTCGGGAACGGAGGCTCGATTATCGTATTTACTCACTGCCGTCGCTGGCGGCTTTGCCGTGACTCTCATACGGAACGAAACTCAACGGCACAGTGCGGCACTCAAAAATGCAGGTCAGAGTCCTGTCAGCCTACTCCCACTCGATCGTGGCCGGCGGCTTGCTCGTGATGTCGTAGCACACGCGGTTGGCGCCGGGAACCTCGGCCACGATGCGGCCGCTCACCTTCGCCAGCACGTCGTAGGGCAGTTTCGCCCAGTCGGCGGTCATGGCGTCGCTGCTTTCCACCGCGCGCAGGATCACGGGGCGCGCGTAGGTGCGTTCGTCGCCCATCACGCCCACGCTCTTGATGTCGGGCAGCACGGCGAAGTACTGCCAGCAGGCATGCTCGCTGTTGCGTTCGCCGGTCTCTTCGAACAGCTTCTGGTTGTACGCATCCAGCTCTTCGCGCACGATCGCGTCGGCGTTCTTCAGAATCTCAAGCTTCTCGGCATCCACCGCGCCGATGATGCGGATGGCAAGGCCAGGGCCGGGGAAGGGCTGGCGGTGCACAATATGGTCGGGCAGGCCCAGTGCTGTGCCCAGCGCGCGCACCTCGTCTTTGAAGAAGTGGTCGAGCGGCTCGATCAGATCGAAATGCACGCCTTCGGGGAACGGGATCAGGTTGTGGTGGCTCTTGATGGTGGAAGCCTTGCCGCCCGTCTTGCGCGCGCCGCTTTCGATGATGTCGGGATAAATCGTGCCCTGTGCCAAGAACTTCACCGGACGGCCGTCCTGCTCAAGCTCCTTCGCCACGGCGAAAAACTCGTTCCAGAACTGCGTACCGATGATTTTGCGCTTGGCCTCGGGGTCGCACACGCCCTCGAGCAGCTTCAGGTAGCGTTCCTCGGCATGCACGTGCACGAAGTCCACGTCGAACTGCTTGGTGAACACCTCTTCTACTTCTTCGGGCTCGTTCTTGCGCAAAAGCCCATGGTTCACGAACACGCAGGTCAGCTGCTTGCCAATGGCACGTGCACACAGCGCCGCCACCACAGACGAATCCACGCCGCCGGAAAGGCCCAAGATCACGCGGTCGCTTCCCACCTGCTCGCGGATTGCCGCCACGGAGTCCTCGATGATCGAGTCCATGGTCCAGGTGGCCTCAAGGCCGCAGATGTTGAACAGGAAGTTGCTCAGCAGCTGGTTGCCGTACTCGCTGTGGCGCACCTCGGGATGGAACTGCGTGGCAAACAGTTTGCGATCGGCGCATTCCATGGAGGCCACGGGGCACACGTCGGTAGCGGCGGTGATGACGAAACCTTCGGGCACGCGGTTCACCGCATCGCGGTGGCTCATCCATACGGTCTGCTCGGCGGGAGTGTTGCCATACAGGGCGCTTTCACCCTGGCGCACGATCACGGCCGGGCCGTATTCGCCCTTTTCGGTATGGCCCACCGAACCGCCCAGCGTAACGGCCATGATCTGCTGGCCGTAGCAAAAGCCCAGCACGGGAATGCCAAGCTCAAGCACGCCCGGGTCGATCTTCGGGGCGTCTTCGGCGTACACGCTGGCAGGGCCGCCGGACAAGATGATTGCGGAAGGGTTCATGGCGGAAAGTTCGTCGGCCGTTACGTCGCAGGGGACGATAGCCGAAAACACGCCCAGGTCTCGGACGCGGCGGGCAATGAGCTGCCCGTATTGTGCGCCGAAATCTAAAACGACAACCTTTTGCTCAGGAAACGTAGCTTCGTTCATGTATTTGTTCCTTTTGTCGTGAGCTGGAAATATAGGGGCAAGCATAGCGCATATGCTAAAATGCCGCGTATAGAAAAGCGCGAAAACACACCTCTGGCAAACCTTGCGTTTCATTCTTAACAAGAGGTTTACATGGCGTCTTCGCAGGCCGTTTGACGCGTGTGCCATTCGTGCTTTCCGCTTCCGCGCGTCTGCGCCTTGCTTGTGAAAGCGTCGTTTTTCGGCCGTTTTCCTTGGTGCAGTTGGGGTGGGTGCGGCACAATCATGGCGGCGTAAGGCCGCTTTCGTATGTCTGCGCCGGTTTTGCAGGCTGTCAAACCGCGATCACGAAGGAAGAAACGCATGGTTCTATTTGAAGCGCTGAAAGCGTTTTTGTTCGGTGTCGTCGAGGGCATCACCGAATGGCTGCCCATCTCCTCGACGGGTCACATGATGCTTCTGGACGAATTCGTCAAGCTCGAGGTGTCGGAGGCGTTCTACAGCACGTTTTTGGTCGTTATTCAGCTCGGCGCCATCCTCGCCGTCATCTTGCTGTTCTTCCACAAGCTCAACCCGTTTTCTCCTCGCAAGAACGCGGAGCAGAAGCGTACTACGTGGAACATCTGGGCGAAGGTCGTCGTCGGCTCCATTCCCGCTGCTATCGTGGGCCTGCTGCTTGATGATTGGATCGAAGAGCACATCATGACCAACGAAGACATCGCGGCCATTGTGGTGTCTGTCGCCCTGATCGTCTACGGCGTCATCTTCATTGCGATCGAGCTGCGCAATCGCCGCCTGATCGCAGAAGCCAGCCAGCCTCGCGGCAAGCACGCACGCACCGACGGCGAAAATCCCGCGCCGGCGCGCATGGTGTCGGTCGATCCGGATGCGGAGGCGGAATATGACGCCTCGAGCGTCATCGCCAAGGTCAACACCTTCGATGAGCTTTCTTACGGCAAGGCCTTCATCATCGGTATCTTCCAGAGCCTGGCGATCATTCCCGGCACGTCCCGTTCCGGCTCCATCATCATCGGTTCTATGCTTGTGGGTACGTCGCGCACCATCGCCACCGAGTTTGCCTTCTTCCTGGCCATCCCCATCATGCTCGGCTGGAGTGTCCTGAAGTTCATCAAGCATGGCTTCGCCTATACCGGCATGGAGTGGATGATCTTCGGCATCGGCTTGGTCACGGCATTCGTGGTTTCGGTGCTGGCCATCAAGTTCCTGGTGGGCTATGTGAAAAAGCACGACTTCACTGCCTTCGGCGTTTACCGCATCATCCTCGGTGTTGTGGTGCTGGGCTACTTCCTGCTGATCGCTGCGTAGCGATCGCGCAGCAACGTGTGTTCGGGCGTGGCTTTCGGGCCGCGCCTTTTTGTCTTCCGTTGCCGCGGCGCATTGGCGCTGTTCGGCCGGATGAGGCTGCTGGGGCGGCCTCGGGGCAATGTGTGGGATCTTTCAACATGCAAGAGGAGCGAATCGCATGGGTATCGTCGATATAGATTCTCTGAACGAAGCGCAACGAGAAGCGGTGCTATGCACCGAGGGTCCGCTGCTTGTTCTGGCGGGCGCCGGCTCGGGCAAGACGCGCGTGCTCACATACCGTATTGCACATATGCTGGGAGATTTGGGCGTGCAGCCGTGGCAGATTCTTGCCATCACGTTCACCAACAAGGCTGCGGCCGAGATGCGCGAGCGTCTGGGCAAGCTTGTGGGTCCTGCGGCGCGCGGCATGTGGGTCTCTACCTTCCACAGCATGTGCGTGCGTATGCTGCGCACCGATTGCGAGAAGCTGGGCTTCGACAAGGGTTTCACCATCTACGATGACGACGATAGCAAACGCCTGGTCAAAGACATCATGGCCGAGTTCGACATCGATCCTAAACGTTGGCCGATCAACGCCATCCGCAATCGCATATCCACCGCGAAAAACGAACTGATCGTTCCGGGCGTGTTCGAGCAGGAGGCGCACGACCCTTCGGCGAAGGTTGCCGCCCGTGTGTACAAGCGCCTGCAGGAGCGCCTGAAGGCAGCTAACGCGTTCGACTTCGACGATTTGTTGCTGTATACGTATCTGCTGCTCAAAGACCACCCCGATGTGCTCGAGGCGTATCAGGACCGTTTCCGCTACCTCATGGTGGATGAGTATCAGGACACCAACCACGCGCAGTACGCCATTACCAAGCTGCTTGCGGCCAAGCACAAGAACATCATGGTGGTGGGCGACGACGACCAGTCCATTTACTCGTGGCGCGGCGCCGACATCCGCAACATCCTGGAATTCGAATCCGACTATCCCAGCGCCCATACGGTGAAGCTCGAGCAGAACTACCGCAGCTCGGGTAACATCCTTGCCGCCGCGAACGCTGTGGTGTCCAACAACATGCACCGAAAGAAAAAGAAGCTGTTCACGGCGGCGGGCGAGGGTGACAAAATCAACGTTTACATGGCTTCCGACGAGCGCGACGAAGGCCGTTGGATTGCCGCGGAAATCGAGCATCAGCGAAGCGAGGGCATTCCTTACGACGAAATCGCCGTCTTCTACCGCACCAACGCGCAGAGCCGTTCCATCGAAGACATGCTGCTGCGCGCGGGCGTGCCGTACCGCATCGTCGGCGGCACGCGATTCTTCGACCGTGCCGAAATCCGCGACGTCATGGCGTATCTGACGTTGCTGGTGAATCCGGCAGACGACATTGCCGCCAAGCGCGTGATCAACGTCCCGCGCCGAGGCATCGGTCGCACCACCGTCGAATACATCGATTCAGCGGCGCGCATGACCAATATGCCCTTCATGCTGGCGGCCGAGCTGTGCCTGGCCGACGAGCATCTGCAGATGCGAGCCCGCAATGCGCTTGGCGGTTTCCTCTCCCTGATTGAGGAAGCGCGCAGCTACGGTGGCGATTTGCGCAAGGTAATCGAGGCGGTCATAGACAAGAGCGGCATGATTGCGGCCTATGAAAACGAAGGCACCGACGAAGCACGCGGACGTATCGAGAACATCAAGGAATTCCTGTCCGTCGTTGACGAATACGTCCAGACGCATCAGGTGGAAGACGAGCCGGAGATCGCCCGCGACGACGCCCTTGCCGCCGTGCGTCAGCTCTCGCCTGATTCCCTGGCCGACTTTATCGAGTGGGTCCGCCTGCGTACCGACCTTGATGCGGCCTCTGCCGAAGACGACCAGGCCGTCACGCTCATGACGGTCCACTCTTCTAAAGGCCTCGAGTTCGATTGCGTGTTCGTGGCGGGCATGGAAGAGACGTTGTTCCCGCATTCGAATTCCTCGCATGACGAATCTGGCTTGGAAGAAGAGCGCCGCCTGGCCTACGTCGCCATCACGCGCGCTCGCAAGAAACTCTACCTGACGTGCGCCTATGCTCGCCAGATTTTCGGCGAGACCGCGGCGAATCCCATGTCGCGTTTCGTGTCGGAGATTCCTGCCGAGCTGCGCAAGACCATCGGTCTGGGAAGTTCGGGCTTCTCGGGTACGGGATGGGAGAAGCGCGGAAGCCGTCGCGGCATTTCTGGCAGCGGTACCGAGGCCGGTGGCGGCCGCGTGTTCGGCCAGTCCAGCGCGGGCGGCAGCAGGCCTCGTTCTGCAGGACGTTCGGGTGCATCGTCGGGCGGTTCTTCGTTTGCGGATTTCATGGGGTCGAATGCATCGCGCACGTCGTCGCGCGGGTCCGAGGGTCGTGCGCTTGGCAAGGCGACCCACGGTTCGGGCGAACGTGTGCTCGGTCGAGCCAATCCCAATGCCGGTAAGAAAGCTGCAGCAAAGATGACCTTTGCCGTGGGGGATGTGGTTGACCATAAGACGTTCGGTCGCGGCCGCGTGACCAAAGTCGACGGCGATTTGCTGTACATCAAGTTCGCCAAAAACGGCATGACGAAAAAGCTGCTCAAGGATTATGCGCCCATTGTGCGCATAGACCTGTAAACGAAACGGGAGCCCGCGTCGATGCGGGCTCCCGTTTTTGCGTCATGCTTCGGAATGGCTTTTTTCTTGCCGATTCGGGGTTTGGCGTGTTGTCGTTTTCGTCGTCTTGTAGGAAGCCGCTGCTGTCAACCGTCTAGGCTTCGGCGAGTTCCTTGCCGACCATGCGTCCGAATGTTGCACATCGTCCGGCATTGAGGCCCGCGGCCTGGTTGGGGTAGGTGCCTGCGTAGAAGCAGCCTTGATCGTTTCCTACGACGCGTACTCCTTCGATGACGTTGCCGTCTGAACCATAAGGCTGGCATTTTTCATTCACGACAATGCCGTCGAGGGTGCACAAGGTAAGTGCGCACGATTTTACGGTTGCATAAAACGGTGCGGTTCGTAGCTCGGAAAGACGGAATGCCTCTTTGCCGAAATCGGGGTCGGCTTGTGCGTCGAAGTTCTCGTTCTGTCGCTCGCACGTTACGAGGAAAGCCTTCTTTTTCTCGTTTTCGAATCCGAGCTTGTCGGCAAGCTCTTCAAGCGTATCGGCTTTGACGATATATCCGGCTTCAACGAAGCTTTCCATTTCGGGTCCGATCCAGTCGTCCATCATGGTCGGGAAAGCATCGTGGTCGGCGCCTTCGCGATAGCAGATGGTGGAGCAGCCCACCGTATGGAAACGTTGTACGTTTTCCTGCCAGTTCGCGTCCCATACCTGATGCCAGGTTCGCTGGCCTTCGGGGTATTTCGTCATGGCGTTCATCACGAAGTCGTAAGGAGCGCTTTCGTTGTGGAATCGCTCGCCGTTCGCATCGACGCGAAGGAAGGGCTGCGAGCTGAAGAAGTAATAGCCGTAATCCGATCCGACGGAGTAGGGGTCGCCGGATTCTTGCTCTGCGGTTAGCAGGCATCGATTGAACGTGAGGGAGGTGTGAACGGGGTCGAGTTTCGCTCCTTCCCACATAAGGGCCTTGATGCCGTCTCCGACGCAATTGGGAAACGCGTCGAACGTTCCCAGGCATGAGAGGCGTTCGGGCTGAAGGGTCGAATACATGTCTTGGTTGTAGGCGTATCCGCCCGTCGCGACGATCACGCCTTTCGAGGCGTTGACGCGAATGGGGTCGCCGTCGCTGTTTTCCGCATAGAGTCCGACGACGCGGCCGTTTTCGACGATGAGGCGGATCATGGGCGTATTGAAGCGCTCTTCGCATCCTTCGAAGGACGTGATGTAGGCGTCGATGATTTCGGCGACGTCGCCTTCGCGGGACGGATATTCGCCGTTGGTTCCGTGGCCAGTGGGCCATTCTTTGTAACGGGTTCCTTCGGGCATGTTCCACTCAAGTTGAACCTCCATGCCGCTTTCGTTCATCAGGTCGGTATACCAGTCGATAGCTTCGCCAGATTTCTCGGCCCAGAGTCTGACGAGTCGCGCATTGATTTGGCCGAGCGCATAGTGGTCCATGTCGGTGACGATGTCCATGACGTCGATATCGACGCCATGTTCCTGCTGCAGCTTCGACCCGACTGCACCGAGGGCTGACGATCTGATGCTGCTTCCTTGTCCCGATTTTTCGATAAGGAGCGTTTTGGCGCCGCTTTCGGCCGCGCTTGCTGCGGCAAAATAGCCGGATGTTCCCGCGCCGACGACAACCACTTCGAAATCGAGCGTTTCGACGCAGTCGGCATCGGATATCTCGGGTGCGGCGCCGAGCCACGACGGCGTTTCGGTGCCTGCTTCCGAACCGGTTTCGCCGGCGTCTTTCGTTTCAGGCTTTGCCTGCGAAGGGGCGCAACCCGCCAGTCCTGCGATGGTTGCGATGCCGACGGTGGCTGCCGTTCCCGTCAAAAAAGAACGACGATCGATTTGCGGTTGATGAATGCTCATGACCGATCCCTTTCCCTGTGTCCTTGTGGATTGCATGGCGACGGCTTTGTCGATGGGAGGGGGGCAAGGTCGCCACCATGCGTTTTTTCAAGGGGAGCTTTATCCGCCTCTTGCCCTATCCTGGTGCGGCCGGATTATGAAAACATCGCCGAAAAGCGGGGTCTTTGGCTTTTAACCTGAAATAGGTGAGCGAAATACCTGGGGAAATGCGGCATTATTGCATTTGTTGCAAAGGAGGGTGAATGACGAGTCTTTCTGACATCGTGCTGAAAATCGGGGATTCGATCAAGTTTCGTCATTTGGGCATTGGGTTTGTCTGGGCGTGGATCTACTGTTCGTTCGAAACGTCGGCTCTTTATCCCGATCGCTTCGGGGTCGGCATCAACGCCGATATATCGTGGCTGGCGTCTGCGGCGTCGGTGACGCTTTGCCTTTTTGCCTTCGGGTTCTTTTTTCGTTTTCGCGACCTGTCGAATCATAAAAACCTTCCTTTTATCGCTGCGGCGCTTATGGCGTGCGGCACGTTCGCTTCGGCGATGGCGGGCGACTGGGCGGCCGTTGGGGTCTTGTCGGGTATAGCCACCGGTGTGGGAAGTGCTTTGTTAATCGTCTTATGGGGCGATGCCCTTTTTCGCATCGATGCTGAACGGGCCGAGGTGGCCATTCCCGCTGCGTCGGGCGTCATGCTGGTTTGCTCGTTCGTGTTTCCTTATATTGAGGGAATCGTTGCTGTTGTCGGGGTTTCGGCCTTGCCGATTTTTTCTGCGGTGTGCCTGGTTTTGACGTATGGCGATGCGTCGGACAGTTCGGGGGAGTGCGGCCGAAGCGAAAAACGGGCGGAAGCATGCGGTGTTCGCTTGTTTTCGTACGGATCGACCGCTGTGCATGCGGGTCGGTCGAAAGCCGTCGGAAGGAAAAAGACGACAGGAGAGCTGCTTCGTTTCTGCCTTCTTGTATGCGTCGCGTATTTCGTAATCGGATTTTTCTCCGCGCTCGGCTCGCCCGAAAGCGCCTTTCAAGAAGCGTATGGCTTCGATGTATCGACGCTTGTCGGGTCCGTATCTGGCCTCTGTCTGGCTGTCTGGTTCATCTTTTTCTCTTCGCGTATCGATATGACGGTGCTGTTTCGATGGCTGTCGCCTCTTATGGTGATCGGCATCGCCGCTGCTTCGTTTGACGGAGTGCTGCCCGAAACCGTGCTTTCCGTTGTGATTTCCATCGCTGATGCAGTTTTACAGGTGGTTGTGATGCTGCATTTTCTCGGGATGGCGCGACGCGGGCCTTTCGCGGCGGCTTTCGTTGTCGGCGTGAGTCAAGGGTTCATTCAGATGGGCATCTTGCTGGGCAATCTCACAGGTGCGAAAGCAGAAGATTTCATTTTGTCGGGCGTTTGCGAGATGTGGGCCTTGTCACTGGCTCTTGTGTGCCTGCTTTCGCTGGCTATGGCTTTGGCACCTACGGGATACGTTGCCTCGATGCGGATTGCGCTGCACGAGGAAGATGATGTGCGAAAGGACGAGAATCCGGGCGCGTTGCTAACGGAGGAGAGGGCACGGGAGAAGAGGGTTGCCGAACTTTCTGCCGAAAAAGGTCTTTCTGCAAGGGAGTCGGAAGTTCTTGGATATCTCGCGAAAGGTCGCTCGCAGCCCTATATCCGTGAGGAACTGGTTTTGTCGAAGAATACCGTTGCAACCCATGTGAAGCATATCTACCAGAAGCTCGGAGTTCATTCCAAGCAGGAGCTTCTCGATTTATTCGAGGGATGATGCATGGTCGCATTAAAGTAGCCGTGTACCACGCTGTTTGGCTTGAGATTCGATGCATTGTCGCATGGGGCGTGTTAGGAAATGCTACAGAAAAACGGGATGCCGCCGAGGGCGAAAGCTGTCGGCGGCATCCCGTTTCGCGCTAATGCGCGCAGCCTTGGCAGAACGCGCATGCGGAAGGCGCGGCCGCAAGTCCGCCAAGCGCGCTTTCGCGCAGCTCGAAGGGAAGCGAGCGTCCTACTTTGTACATGGCATCGACGGTCTGGTCGAAATCAACCAGGTTGTCTATGCCCGCCAAGGCAATCTGGGCGGATACGAGCGCATTGGCCACACCGGTGGCGTTGCGCTTCTGACAGGGCGCCTCCACCAATCCGGCAATGGGGTCGCACACCAGGCCCAGAAGGCCGGCAATGGCGTTCGAGGCTGCGGCGAAGCACTGGCGCGGCGTACCGCCGAACAGTTCGCATGCGGCCGAAGCGGCCATGGCGCTTGCTGCGCCCACTTCCGCCTGGCAGCCGCCTTCGGCGCCGGAGACGGTGGCGTTGCGTGTAATGAGATATCCGATGCCTGCAGCATTCGCCAGCGCGTCCACGATTTGCTCGTCGGAGAACTCGTGGACATCCTGGCAAGCAAGAAGCATGGCCGGTAAAACGCCCGACGATCCTGCGGTGGGCGCGGCTACGATACGGCCCATGGAGGCGTTGGTCTCAAGGACGGCCATAGCGTAGGTGGTCGCACGGGCGAGCAGCGTGCCGCACGGGCCGGATTCCTCGATTGCGGAAAGCGCCGCTGCCTCGCCGCCGATCAGGCCTCCCATGGAGCGGACGGGGTCGCAAAGCGGTCCGGTTGCGGATTCCCGCATAGTCTCGAGGGCTTTGGCTAGGTAATTGCGTGTGTCGTCGACGGCGATGCCGTTGCTCGCTAGCATGCAGCGCTCGCGGCGGCAAGTGGCCTCGCTGATCGCGACCCCCTCTTTCTCGCAGTAGGCTAGCATGGCCGCGGCGTTCGGGAAGTCCAGCTTTTCGAACAGGTCGGCCGCTTCCTTGGGGGAAAGGTCCGCGCCGAACCCTTTCGGTCTTGCGCTCGCCTGCGTCGTCTGCGGCGGCACGGCGTCGGTGGCGCGGTCGCTTTTGACGATGCGCACGTCGTAGATGTCGGGATGCTTGGCGATCGCGCGGGCGATGGACTCGTCCACTTCGTCGTCGGTCTCCATGATGGTGAAGGCGATATCACCCTTGCGCTCTCGGAAAAGGCTTGTAGTGGCAATGTTGACGTCGAAGACGTTCAAGCATGTTGCAATGTGGGCGAGCACGCCTTTCGCGTCGCGCTGCTTGACGACGATGCTGTGGTATTCGCCGCTCAAGCGCACGTCGATGCCGTTGATGCGGCTGATGACCGCCGCGCCGCCGCCGATGCTCTCGCCGCGCATGCTGGTGATCGATCCGGTTTCGTCGGTCACTTCGATATCCACCGTGTTGGGGTGCTCGCACGGCTCGTTGGGAGCGGGCACGAAGGAGAACTCGAGCCCGGCTTTTTTCGCCAGGTCGAAGGACTCGCGAATGCGCAGATCGTCGGTGGCCATGCCAAGCAGGCCGGCCACGAGGGCCTTGTCGGTGCCGTGTCCTCGGTAGGTGTGCGCGAAACTGCCGTAGAGCGTGAAGGTTGCCTTGCGTGGTTCGCCTGCCAAAAGGCGGCGGCACATGAGCGCGATGCGCAGTGCGCCTGCGGTGTGGCTGCTTGACGGGCCGATCATGATGGGGCCGATGATGTCGCGAATGCCGAGAACTTTCATCGCACATCCTTCCGAGCGAGACGGGTTTTTGCATGCTTCGCGCACGGTTCGATCCGGGCGCGTCGCTGCCATGGTACACTGTCTGGTTGTAATTACGAGCGCAAATGCAAAGGAATCAAGGAGGAATCGCCCATGACAGCGCCCATCCTGGTGTTCGGTCATAAAAACCCCGATAACGATGCCATTTCGGCAGCGGTCGGCTACGCCTATCTGAAAAACGAGCTCGCCCGCGCCAACGGCGAAGACGCCGTATACGAGGCGTGCCGCCTGGGCGGCTTCCCGCCGGAGACGGCTAAGGCTCTCGAAGAGCATGGCATCGAGGCCCCTCGCCTGATCGAGTCTGTCGGCGAGGGCGATAAGGTCATTTTGGTCGACCACAACGAGGCGTTGCAGTCTGCTGATGGCATCGAGAATGCTGAAATCGTCGAAATCGTCGATCATCATCGCCTGGGCGGTCTTGTGACTGCGCAGCCGCTTCGCGTCAACGTCATGCCCGTCGGTTCCAGCGCTGCCGTGGTCGCGCGCGAATTCGAGATTCAGGGCGTGGAGCTGCCGAAGAACATCGCCGCTCTGCTTCTGGGCGCCATGCTGACCGACACCGTCATCATGAAGTCTCCCACCACCACCGATTTCGACCGCGCGATCATCGCGAAGACGGCCGAATACGTGGGCGTCGATCCGGTCGAATACGGCATGGAAATCTTCAAATGCCGCTCCAATCCGGCGGAGCTGCCCATCCACAAGATGGTCAACGCCGACGCCAAGGAGTTCGAGCTCTCCAACGGCAACAAGGTCTACATCGGCCAGTTCGAAACCGTCGATTTGCAGGCTGTGCTCAATCGCGAAGACGAAATCCGCGCAGCGATCAAAGAGCTTGTCGCCGAGAAGGGCTATCAGTTCGTGCTCTTCTTCGCCACGGATATTCTCGCTGAGGGCAGCCAGTTCATCGTCGAGGGCGATACCGATTTCGTGAACAGGGCTTTCGGCATCGATGTCACGGGCAAAAGCGTCTGGATGCCGGGTGTGCTTTCCCGCAAGAAGCAGGTTGCTGCTCCCATTTTGGCTCTCTAAGCGGCCGTCCTGCGCTCGCGCAGGCCTTCCGGCGATGCGCGTAGCTCGAGAGAGGCTGCGCGCGTATTGCTGAAAACTCGAAGACCCCGATCGTCGAGTCGCTTCGTTTCCTGGATATCCAGAAATGGGGCGCTCGCGTCGGGGTTTTCTTCGTTCTGGTTTTTGCGTCGTGTTGCGCGTCGAAGCCGCAGCTGCGCTCGGGGCGAAAAGGGCGTCCGGACGTGGTTGCTGCACCGCCGTTTGCTCGGTGGAATTTCTACGCTGCTTTGCGAAAAGTCCGCTCGTCGTCGTTTGCCATAGTATGCTACAGGCCAATTGAAACGGTTGTTGCTCGAGTTTGCTTCGAGGGAAGAGAGGCTTCGGCGAGCGAGGGAGAGGGATTCGCAATGCATAAGATTGGTTTTCTCGGTTGCGGAAACATGGCGCGTGCCATTATCGGGGGCATTCTCGCAAAGGGCATCGTCGCTCCGGGCGAGATTATCGCGTCGGCTCGCACGCAGGCCACCATCGACGCTGCGCATGAACGCTTCGGCATCGATGTGACGCTCGATAACGCCGAAGCCTGCAAGGCATCCGTCGTCTTTCTGGCGGTAAAGCCGCAGATGTACGAATCCGTGATTGCGGAGGCGGCTCCTCATTTCTCCTCGGAGACCGTGCTTGTTTCCATCGCCCCTGGCAAGACCCTCGCTTGGCTCTCCGACGCTTCCGGCCTTGCGAAGGTCGTGCGTCTGATGCCCAACACGCCCGCCGCGGTGGGAGAGGGCATGACCTCGGTCGTTATCGGAAAGGGCTGCTCCGCCGAAGACGCCGATCTCGTGCTTGAGATCGTCGATTCCTTCGGAAAGAGCGAACGCATCCCCGAGCACTTGATGGATGCCGCAAGCGCGGCCGCGGGCTGCTCTCCCGCGTATGTGTATATGATGATCGAGGCTATGGCCGACGCAGCCGTTCTCGAGGGCATGCCGCGCGCGCAGGCGTATCGTTTCGCGGCGCAAGCCGTGGTGGGTGCCGGCAAGATGGTGCTTGAGAGCGGCCAGCATCCGGGCGCACTGAAAGACGCTGTCTGTTCTCCCGGCGGCACCACGATCGAAGGCGTGCGCACGCTTGAGGCGTGCGGGTTCCGCTCGTCTGTCACCGAAGCCCTTATCGCGACGGTGGACAAGGCGCGAAGCCTCTAGGCCGAAAAGGCGAAACAACCATGGTGTCGAAACGTGCCAAAAACGATAGCATTGACGATTCCCGAGAGGCGGCACGCCAGCGGCTTGAACGCCGTCGTGCGCGTTCCGACGCGTCTTCGGGCAACGGGGATGGCGCGCGAAAAGCGGGGTCGTCCCGGTCTTCGGCGCGCAACGTCCGCCCAAGCGCGGCTTCTTCCAATGTGCGGGTGATTCATATTCCCCGTCCGTTGGTCATAGCTGCGGGCATTCTTTTTCTTGTGGCGTTGTTCGCAGGGGTCAATGCGATAGAGCATTCGTGTGCTCGTGAGAACGCGGTCGATTCCATCGAGGCGGATACCGGCCAGCCTACGCAAAACGAAGAGCCCGCTGCCGAGCCCGAGCAGGCTGACCTTTCGCTTCTTCCTGCCGATTTGTCGCAGGAAGACGTTGATTCCCTTACCGCTCAGGCGTCCGATCCTCGCATTGTTTTCATTGTGAACAAGAGGCAGCAATATGTGGACGCCTTCGGTGAAGAGCGTGCGACGAAGCTACTGCAGCTTGCGGCTCAAGAACCCGACGCGGTGGATTTCGTGGCGTCGCTTCTCGATTCGTATCCTGCATCTTCTGGAGAACCGTACGAGGAACAGGTTTCAAAGGGCAGCGTTCCGCTGCTTTTCCAGTGGGACGAACGCTGGGGATATGTCGAATACTGCGCAGGGCCGTTTGGGAGCACGGGGTGTTGTCCCACGTCTCTTTCCATGGTGTATATGGGGCTGACGGGCAAGACCGACAAGACGCCGGCGGATATGGCGGAACTGGCAACGCAGAATGGCTATGCGGCGGATGACGAGGGAACCATCGGATCGTTTCTGACGGACATGGCGCCAGGCCTCGGTCTGCAATGCGAATTCTTCGCACCCAGTTCAGCGTCGCTTCTGACGTATTTGGAGAGCGGCTACGTCGTCATCGTCAACGTGGGTCCGGGTGACTTCACGACGGCAGGTCATTTCTTCGTGGCCACGGGCGAGGCTTCGGACGGGTCCGTCAAGATACACGACCCGTATTCCAATGCGAATTCGTCGGTGACGTGGGATGCCGATGTGCTGGCGAATCAGTCCATCGCCATGTACGCGTTCAAGGCGCAGTCGTAGGGCGTCCTTCGGTTTTTCGCTCCGGATGCCTTCGCGATTGCGAGGCGCATGCCGTTGACGTGGCGAGGCTCGAGTGCGCGCTTGGGGGCGTGGACCCTCCTTCGGTCTGCCCCCTGCGACGTTCGCGATATCGGGGCTTGCGGCGACGCTTTCTCATGGTAAAGTATTCGACCATATTGCAAGCCTCAATCGAAGGAAAGCCGCTGATATGAAGAAGATTTTTACCAGCCTGCCCTTCATCTTGCTGGTGTCCGTCGTTATCGGCATTCTTGTAGGCCTCGTTGCGAACGAGGCGGTCATGAACGTCGTGATTACCATCAAGTATGTGCTCGGACAGCTCATCACGTTCTGCGTGCCCCTGATCATCATCGGGTTCATCGCGCCGTCGATCACCAAACTCGGAAAAAACGTGTCGCGCATTCTCGGCGTGGCCGTGCTGCTTGCCTATATCTCTTCGATCGGCGCTGCGTTCTTCTCGATGTTTTCCGGCTATGCGATTATCCCCAATCTCTCGATCGTCACGTCGGTGGAAGGTCTCAAAGAGCTTCCCGAGGTTGTTTTCCAGCTCGACATTCCCCAGATCATGCCGGTCATGAGCGCACTCGTTCTGTCCGTGCTTCTGGGTCTTGCCTGCGTCTGGGCGAAGGCGGACTCCATCGCACACCTGCTTGACGAGTTCCAGCGTATCGTGCTTTCCATTGTCACGCGTATCGTCATTCCGCTGTTGCCGTTCTTCATCGCCACCACGTTTTGCGCGCTGGCTTACGAGGGAACCATCACCAAGCAGTTGCCGGTGTTTTTGGTCGTCGTGCTCATCGTTATCGTGGGCCACTATATCTGGCTCGCCGTGTTGTACGGAATCGCCGGCGCGTATGCGGGCAAGAACCCGCTGAAGGTCATCAGGCACTACGGCCCGGCGTACTTGACGGCCATCGGCACCATGTCTTCTGCCGCAACGCTTGCTGTTGCTCTGCAGTGCGCCAATAAGGCCGTTCCGCCGCTGCGCCGCGACATGGTGAGTTTTGGCATTCCGCTGTTCGCCAACATTCATCTGTGCGGCTCGGTCTTGACCGAGGTGTTCTTCGTCATGACTATCTCCCAGATGCTCTACGGCGCTATTCCCAGCATGGGTACCATGGTTTTGTTCTGCCTGCTTCTGGGCGTGTTCGCTATCGGCGCACCCGGTGTTCCCGGCGGTACGGTCATGGCATCGCTTGGCCTTATCACGGGCGTGCTCGGCTTCGACGCCACGGGCACGGCACTGGTGCTTACTATCTTCGCGCTGCAGGATAGCTTCGGCACCGCCTGCAACGTCACGGGCGACGGCGCTTTGTCCCTGTTCATGAGCGGCTATGTCCGCAGGAAGGGCATTGAGGAGAGCGAAGAGCGCGTAGAGCTGTTCAACGCCTCCGATGAAACCAAACTGGGCATCGGCTACGACCAGAGCGAGAAAGCTGCGGAGCTGAGCGCCAAATAGGGCACGGCTCCCTGCGCGCGGTGAGGACTTTGCCACAACGAGCGTCATGCCAATAACGAAGAGGCTGCGACGAATGGTCGCAGCCTTTTTTGTCTGTTTCCCGATGCAGTGGTCGCGTGCGATTTCGAGCCTGCGGTCAAAGAGGGGGAGTGCTGCATCCATTGGCGCGAAAATCGTCCAGATCAACGTTGGCTATGACGACGTAGTTGCTTTTCGCCCTTACGGCCAATGCCGCAAAGGAGCCATTCAGCGCCGTTGCGGCATTGGTCGTAAACCGAACGAGGTACCTGGTAGAATGAAGGCGTACAAGGGAGGATTGTTGAAAGGGGCTCCTATGAAGTACAGTAGTATTCTTGTTCCGTACGATCATTCCGAATCGGCGAAACACGCTATGTTCACGGCGCTTGAGTTTGCGGCCGAAAACCCCGAGGCACGTGTCACGGCGTTTTTCGCGTCGCCTGTTCCTGAGTTCGAATCGACTCAGTTCCTTGCGGCCGAGACGGTTTCAGGAGTGCGCCGCGTTTCTCCCGAGGAGTTGGCTGGCATGCAGCAGGATTATCTTGATTATGAGCGCGGGTCCCTTAAGAAGAGTCTGGTCAAAGAGTTCGGCGAGCCTCTTATCGACAATGCCAGGTTCGACATCGCCGTCGGTCAAGGCAAGCCCAGCAAAGCTATTCTCGATTTCGCGAGGGATAACGGCGTCGATCTCATCATCATGGGCTGTCGTGGTCTGAACGCCGTCGCCGGCATGCTCGGGTCTGTGAGCTATGCGGTTTTGCGCAATGCGGAATGCCCCGTCCTGATCGAGAAGTAGCGGGTCTTTTCCGGGATTTGCGCGTGCATCGCTCAACGGGTTTAGATGTAAAACGGCCCGCCGGTTTCGCGGGGTTTCTCTGGATGCAGCTATGTCAGAGGAGCTCTTCGCGAAGCCGGCGGGGTTTTTGTTGCAGGTAGCTCATACGTACCGCATATGAAGAATATCTTTGCAAGTTTTTTCGTGAAAATAGCAGTCTCATATATGCAAATCGCTAGACAAGTGACATGTGACCAGGTGTTTCGATTAATATGAAGTCTAGATACACCCGGACGCGTGGCGTTTGACACCCTATGCGTGCGATGCTAAAGTTCCAACCTGCGTCTGAAAGGACGCATATGCTTTCGTGTGCGTATGCTGCGTGACCGAAGGCAGGATGACCGCGAATCCGCTGTTCCAGGGTTGAGCAATGAGCAGGGGAGGCGCGCAAATCCGAGGAAAGGGCCAACCTCGTCAAAACAGGCTCGTGAATCCGTCAGGTAAGATTAAAGGAGAAGAACTTGCCTACTATTAACCAGCTGGTCCGCAAGGGCCGCGCCAAGACGGTCGATAAGAAGAAGACCCCGGCGCTCAAGGGCAACCCCCAGAAGCGTGGCGTGTGCACCCGCGTGTACACCACCACCCCGAAAAAGCCGAACTCCGCACTGCGTAAGGTCGCTCGTGTCCGTTTGGTCAACGGCATGGAAGTTACCGCGTACATCCCGGGTATCGGCCACAACCTCCAGGAGCACTCCATGGTGCTCATCCGCGGCGGTCGTGTTAAGGACCTCCCCGGTGTTCGCTACAAGATCATCCGTGCGGCTCTCGACTGCGCAGCAGTCAACAACCGCATGCAGGCTCGTAGCCGCTACGGCGCAAAGCGCCCCAAATAAGTAGGATTAAGCCGCGCGGGTTCTAGATAAACCTAATGGGCAAACGCCCCGAAGCGCGCACAGAACATGAAGGAGCATTATTATGCCGCGTCGTGCAGCAGCAGTCCGTCGTGAAGTTCAGCCGGACGCCGTGTACAACAACCGTTTGGTCACGCAGCTGATCAACAAAGTCCTCCTCGATGGCAAGAAGTCCATCGCAGAAGGCATCGTCTACGGTGCATTTGACATCGTTGCCGCGAAGACCGAGCAGGACGCCCTGTCCGTCTTCAAGAAGGCCATGGACAACGTTCGCCCCACGCTCGAGGTCAAGCCGAAGCGTGTCGGCGGCGCAACCTACCAGGTCCCGATGGAAGTCAACCCCCGTCGTGCCACCACGCTCGCCATCCGTTGGATCGTCGACTTCTCCCGCAAGCGCAAAGAGCACACCATGGCTCAGCGTCTTGCTGCCGAAATCATGGATGCCGCCGAGAACACTGGTGCTTCTGTCAAGAAGCGTGAGGACCTCTACAAGATGGCCGAGTCCAACCGTGCGTTCTCGCACTATCGCTGGTAGGGAAGGGATTTACTACCATGGCTAAATCCAACGCTTTGCAGAATACGCGTAACATCGGCATTATGGCCCACATTGACGCGGGCAAAACCACCACGACCGAGCGTATTCTCTACTACACGGGTAAAACCCATAAGATCGGTGAGGTTCATGAGGGCGCTGCCACCATGGACTGGATGGTTCAGGAGCAGGAGCGCGGTGTAACCATCACCTCCGCTGCTACCACGTGCTTCTGGAAGAAGGACGATGTCGAGTACCGCCTCCAGATCATCGACACCCCGGGCCACGTCGACTTCACCGCTGAGGTCGAGCGTTCCCTTCGCGTTCTCGACGGTGCTGTCGCAGTCTTCGACGCAGTCGCAGGCGTTCAGCCCCAGTCCGAGACCGTTTGGCGTCAGGCAAGCCGCTACGGCGTTCCCCGTATCGCCTACATCAACAAGTACGACCGCGTCGGTGCCGACTTCTTCCATGCAATCGACACCATGAAAGAGCGCCTCGGTGCTCCCGCGATCGCCGCTCAGATGCCCATGGGCGCTGAGGACAACTTCTGGGGTCTCATCGACCTCGTCGACATGACCGCATGGGACTTCAAGGCTGACGAGAAGGGCATGACCTATCCCGAGCAGCTCCCCGAGATCCCCGCTGAGTTTGCCGAAGAGGCCGCTTTGCGCCATCAGGAACTCCTCGACGCCGCTGCTGACTGCGACGACGACCTCATGGAGAAGGTCCTCATGGACGAAGAGGTTACCGTCGACGAGATCAAGGCCGCTCTGCGTAAGGGCACTATCGCCTGCAAGATTCATCCTGTCTTCGTCGGTTCTTCCTACAAGAACAAGGGTGTTCAGGAGCTTCTCGACGCTGTCGTCGACTACATGCCCGCTCCGACGGACGTTGCTGCCATCAAGGGCATCAACCCCAACACCAACGAGGAAGAAGAGCGTCCGAGCGATCCCAAGGCTCCGTTTGCCGCTCTCGCCTTCAAGATCATGACCGACCCCTTCGTCGGCAAGCTGACCTACCTGCGTGTGTACTCTGGCACCTTGGAGTCCGGCTCCTACGTCAGCAATGCTTGCAAGGACAAGAAAGAGCGCATCGGTCGTCTGCTGCAGATGCACTCCAACAACCGTATCGACATCGACGTCTGCTCCGCTGGCGATATCGTTGCCGTCGTTGGCCTGAAGGACACCTCTACGGGTGACACCCTCTGCGACGAGAGCGCACCGATTATCCTCGAGTCCATGGAATTCGCCGATCCGGTTATCGACATCGCTGTCGAGCCCAAGACCAAGGCTGAGCAGGACAAGATGAGCCTTGCTCTTCAGAAGCTCGCCGAAGAGGACCCGACCTTCCGCGTCTCCACCAACCACGAGACCGGCCAGACCATCATCGCCGGCATGGGCGAGCTCCATCTGGAGATCATCGTCGACCGTCTGCTGCGCGAGTTCAAGGTCGAGGCGAACGTCGGCAAGCCGCAGGTTGCCTATCGCGAGCGTCCTGGCAAGGAAGTCATGAACGCCGAGGGCAAGTTCGTCCGCCAGTCCGGCGGTCGCGGCCAGTATGGTCATGCGGTTATCAACATGTATCCGCAGGAAGCTGGCAAGGGCTACGAGTTCGAGAACAAGATTGTCGGCGGTGTTATCCCCAAGGAGTACATCCCCTCGATCGACAAGGGCATCCAGGATGCGCTCGAGCATGGCGTTTTGGCTGGCTATCCCGTCGAGGACGTCCGCGTCGAGCTCGTCGATGGTTCTTACCACGACGTCGACTCTTCGGAAGCGGCGTTCAAGGTTGCCGGTTCTATGGCGATTAAAGAGGCTCTGCGCAAGTCCAGCCCCGTTATCCTCGAGCCGGTCATGGCCGTTGAGGTTGAGACCCCCGAAGACTACGTCGGCTTCGTCATGGGCGACATCCCGTCCCGCCGCGGCCTGATTCAGGGCCAGGAGCAGCGTGGCAACGCCGTATCCATCAGCGCCAAGGTTCCTCTGGGCAACATGTTCGGTTATGCAACCGATCTGCGCAGCGGTACGCAGGGTCGTGCTACCTACACCATGCAGTTCGACTCCTACGAGCCCGTACCCAAGGGTGTTCAAGAGGAAATCATCAGCAAAGCCGGCGGCAACGCTTAAGCCTTGGCTTTAATTCATGGAGGAAATGAAAGTGGCTAATCAGAAGATTCGCATCCGCCTGAAGGGCTATGATCATGAGATCGTGGATCAGTCCACCAAGCTCATCGTCGACACCGCCCAGAAGACCGGTGCTAAGGTTTCCGGACCTATCCCCCTGCCCACCGAGCGCAATCTGTATTGCGTCGTGCGCGGACCCCACGTGAACAAGGATTCTCGTGAGCAGTTCGAGATGCGTACGCATAAGCGCCTGATCGACATCTTGGAGCCGACCCCCAACACGGTTGATTCGCTCATGCGTCTCGACCTTCCTGCGGGCGTCGACATCGAGATCAAGCTGTAAGGAGTGTGTGACAACATGATCAACGCTATCTACGGCAAGAAAATCGGCATGACCCAGCTCTTCGACGAGAACGACCGCGTGGTTCCTGTCACCGTTATCGTTGCCGAGCCTAACAAGGTCTGCCAGGTTAAGACCGCTGCTACCGACGGTTACGAGGCTGTTCAGCTCGGCTTCGGCGCTGTAAAGCAGTACAAGAGCGGCGACTACAAGATCAACAAGCCCATGGCTGGCCATTTTGCCAAGCAGGGCACTGAGCCTACCCGCTATCTGCGTGAGGTCCGCATCGAGAACGCTGGCGAGTACAAGGTTGGCGATCTTCAGACCGTCGAGGCATTCGCCGAGGTCAAGAAGGTCGACGTTACCGGTATCTCCAAAGGTAAGGGCTTCCAGGGCGTTATCAAGCGTCACGGCTTTGGTGGCGGCCCCGGCGGACACGGTGCACACTTCCATCGTGCTCCCGGCTCCATCGGTCAGTGCGCAACTCCGTCTCGCGTCTTCAAGGGCGTTCGCATGCCGGGCCATATGGGCTGCGACACTGTGACCGTCAAGAACCTTGAGGTCGTGCGCATCGACGCCGAGCAGAACCTGATTCTTGTCAAGGGTTCTGTGCCGGGCGGCAAGAACGGCATCGTCCGCGTTCGCATGGCTTAAGACCTACTTGTTATAGGAGATCACCATAATGGCAAAGATTGAAATCAAAGATGCCAGCGGCAAGAAGGTCAATGAGGCCAACTTGAACGCCGCTGTGTTCGGCATCGAGCCGAACGTGCATGTGATGCACACGGTCGTTCGTGCCTATCGCGCTGCCATGCGTCAGGGCACTCACGACACCAAGACCCGCGGCGAAGTCCGCGGCGGCGGCAAGAAGCCGTGGCGCCAGAAGGGCACCGGCCGTGCTCGTCAGGGTACGATTCGTGCTCCTCATTGGGTCGGCGGCGGCACCGTCTTCGGTCCGCATCCCCGCAGCTATGCCTTCCGCGTGAATCGCAAAGAGGTCAAGCTCGCTATGCGTTCCGCTCTGTCCGCCAAGCTCGCCGACGAGCAGCTGATCGTGGTCGACGGCTTCAACTTCGAGAAGCCCTCCACCAAGCAGGCTGCTGCGGCTCTGAAGGCACTGGGTTGCGATCGTCGTACCACCATCGTTGTGGCGGACGACGACGTGAACACCTACCTGTCTTTCCGCAACATCGAGCGCGTCAACATCATTCCTGTCTCCGAGGCCAACACCATGGAGCTCGTTGACAACAAGGTTCTGGTTCTGACCGCTGCCGCTCTGGAACGCCTTGAGGAGGTGCTCGCATAATGAAGGATCCCCGCGAGGTTATCATTCGCCCGGTTATCACCGAGCATAGCTATGACATGATGGCTAAGAACACCTTTACGTTCGAGGTGGCCAAAGACGCCAACAAGATCGAGATCGCCCAGGCTGTTGAGGCAATCTTCGATGTCAAGGTCGTCAAGGTGAACACCCTCATCGTTAAGCCGAAGCCTAAGCGCGTGCGCTACCAGCTTGGTCACACTCGCTCCTGGAAGAAGGCCATGGTCACCCTCAAAGAGGGCGACACCATCGAGCTCTTCGGCTAAGCGTCACCACGCTGCCATGGCGGAAGAGCGTACGCTCTTCCGCCTTCTAAGCCCTGAGGCAATCAGCCTCAGGGCTTTTCTTTTACTTCGTATCAGAGGAGGGGGGCGTGTTTTCTTGGCAAAGCGCGGTGCGTTTCGCCATCATCTAAGGCACTGGATGACGATGTCTTTCGATAATGCCTGGTCGTTCATCCTGCAAAACACGCCGCTAACCGTAAATACGGGTAGAAAATGTTACAAAAACTTAACCGAGGAGAATCGCTCGTGTGATTCGAGGTATTCTAGTACGACATGAAAAAATGAATCATGCACTCATATCGGTACCGTTTTTGCTGGCATATGTGCCGCTCACCGTAGTTGAATGGCGCATATGCTATGGCATTTCATGCGGATCGGTAGAATTCGTTGCCATAGCACTTTTTGCTCGGGCGTGAAACGTGTCGAGCTTAAGAGAAATTGTCGAAAGGGAGGACAATGGAAAACAAGTTTGCTCTTGACCGCCGTACTTTCGTGGCGGGTAGCGCCGTGGCGGCTGCTACGCTTGGTCTCGGTATGTACGGTTGCGGCGGCGGCAGCGAAGAGGCTCCTGCTGACGGCGAGGGCGCAGCTGTCGAAGGCGGCGCTCTGACTGGCGCATGCGCTTACACCAGCACCAACTGCAACCCCATTGGTAACAGCTCTGCTCTTATGCTCGCTGCGACCTGGCATGTCTTCGAAGGCCTCTATGACCTCGACTTGCATACCTACAAAACCTACAACGCTCTTGCTGCCGATGAGCCCGTCAAGGTTTCTGACACCGAGTACGAAGTGACCCTGCGCGAGGGCGCCAAGTTCTCTGACGGCACCGACGTCACCGCTGCCGACGTTGTCAATGCGTTCGAGATGAACATGGCCGACGCCACCTATGGCGCATTCCTCGAGTTCATCGAGTCTGTTGCCGCTAAGGATGACACCACCGTCACCTTCACGCTGAAGTATCCCTTCGAGGCTCTGCTCAAGGGCCGCCTGAGCGTCGTCAAGGTCTTCCCGGCCGCCTCTACCGAGGACGACCTCAAGACCATGCCCATCGGTTCTGGCCCGTGGAAGTACGTCACCATCAACGGCGATGACGGCGGCACCATCGAGTTCGCTCCCAACGAGAATTACAACGGCTCCATGAAGGCTACCGCCGACACCATGTCCTGGAACATCCTGCTCGACGACACCGCTCGTACCACCGCTCTGCAGGAAGCTTCCGTCCAGGTTATGGAGAACGTGCCCGATGCCAACGCCGAGCAGCTTTCCGCAGCCGGCGCAACCGTCGAGTACATCCCTGGCTTCAACCAGCCGTTCTTGATGTTCAACACGAAGAAGGCTCCGTTCGACGACGCTCGCGTCCGTCAGGCGTTCTTCTATGCCATCGACGTGGAGAAGCTCATCTCCAATCAGATGGCCGGCCATGCAGATGTCGTCACCGGCTTCCTGCCCAAGTCTCATGAGAACTACCATGAGGCTTCCGTGGTCTACACCTACGATCCCGAGAAGGCCAAGGCTTTGCTCGCCGAGGCTGGCGTGGAGAACCTCGAGTTCACCATGGTCACCAACAACAACTGGGTTAAGGGCCTTGCCGCTCAGATCCAGAACGACCTTGCTGCCGTCGGCATCACGATGACCAACGCAGAGCAGAAGATCAACTGGTCCGAGTACGCCGCTCCCGAAGACGGTGCAACCCTCGCATACGACGTCATGCTCACCCCGGGCGACCCGACCTGCTTCGGCAATGACCCCGACCTGCTCATGAGCTGGTGGTACGGCGATAACATCTGGACTCAGGGCCGTTCTTGCTGGAAGGGCACCGAAGAGTGGACCCAGCTGCAGGAGCTTATGCAGGAGGCTCGCGAGGCTACTGGTGAGGACCAGCAGAGCCTCTGGAACCAGTGCTTCGACATCCTTGCCGAGCAGGTTCCGCTGTACCCGCTGTTCCACCGCCAGGTTGCCACCGGCTACCAGGAGACCATGATCGAAGGCTTCAAGCCCATCGCAACCACCGGTCTGGTCTTCCTCGGCGCAAGCGCCAAGGCCTAGTTTCTCGCCTTACGCGTCGGGTATTGCACGTTTGTGCTTTACGAAGGCCCGCCCCATTCGTGGGGCGGGCCTTTTCTCTGCGAAGAACGGTTTTTGTCGGCGAGGAGCGTGTGCGTCTGTCCGCTTCGTCGGCGGAAGTCCGATTACACTCGATTGGCGCTTGCACGAGGAGCGCCGCCTCACAAAGAAGGGAGCCGCCATGGGGGCGTCGAACAAGCCGCTTTTTTCCATCATGGGTGATTCCATAAGCACGTATGCCGGATGCAACCCCGAAGGCTACGATGTGTTTTACGAAGGGGAGCGCAAGGCGGCTACGGGCGTGTGCAGCGTATCCGATACGTGGTGGGCGCGCATAATCGATCTTCTTGGCGGTCGGCTTCTTTCGAACGCTTCGTTTTCCGGGAGCATGGTCGAAGGAGCGGGCTTTCCTGCGGGGGACAGCCAGGAGCGCGTCGAGGCGTTGGGCGGCAATGGTCTTGCCCCCGATACAATCGTGGTGTTCATGGGAATCAATGACTACGGATGGGGAGGAGCAAAAGCCCAGGCTGCCGCTGGTGCACGGGCGGTTCCCGCGCAATCACGCAGGGAAGAGTCCGAGCGTCGCGTTGCCGGACGTGCAGAGAAAGGGGCTATCGAGGGCTTCGCGAAGGCGTATTCTTCTATGCTTTCGCGTATTCGCGAACGCTATCCCGAGGCCGACGTCTGGTGTTGCACGCTTTGTCCTGGGCGCGTTGCGGGGAAAAACGTCCCGACGTTTGCATGGAAACTTCGGGGTGTGCCGCTCGAGTCGTATAACGATGCCATCCGATCGGCTGCCGCGGAGCACGGATGCGCCCTGGTCGATTTCGCCGCATACGGTCTTGATTACGATGCGATAGACGGCACCCATCCTACGAAGGCGGGTATGAAGCAGCTCGCCGCGATGGCTGTCGGCTCTATGGCGTCCCAGCGCGGATTTGCCTCGCGCGAGGCGGCATTGCTCGAGGATGCTTACAAAGGCTTCTCCCTGCGTTCGCGCAATTGGTGCGAGAAAAATGACTGCATAGACTGCGCTTATGCCAAGGCCACAGGAAACGCATGGTATCTCGTGTGCGAGAACGAAGAGGGGAGCGGCTTCTAGGAGACCGGGTAAAAGAGTTAGGTCGACGGGGCGTTCTCGAACCTGTGGAAATAGCCTGTTCACGCTTGCATCTTTATCAAATTTTTTGAACTTTTAACAACTTCGTATAAAATAATTCGGTTACGTATTTTCAAGGTTGCTCGGCCCGCGTTCCTCCGCTCGGACCGAGCTACCTTGGCGCACGGTAAGTCTAACGAAAGAAAGGGGGTCGAGGTGAGCAATTTGCTGCGTCTGATCGGACGGCGCTTGATCGCGCTTCCCATCATGATTATCGGCGTTACTATCCTCGTATTCTTCCTCATGGCTCTTTCGCCCATCGACCAGGCATATTCGGTCTTGGGTGAAAATGCTTCCGAGGCTCAGGTACAGCAGTACCGTGAAGAGCACGGTCTGAACGATCCCGTACTTGTCCAGTATGGCAACTTCATGGTCGGCCTGGTTCAGGGCGACCTTGGCACCTATGGCGCGAACAGCGCTTCGGTTGCCGATCGTATTGCATCCGCTTTGCCCGTCACGCTTCAGCTGACGTTTATGGGCCTTATTATCGCGGTCGTGCTTGCGGTCATCCTGGGCGTGATTTCCGCACTGTATCGAGATCGATGGCCCGACCAGGTCATCCGCATCTTCTCCATTGCGTTTATCGCCACGCCTTCCTTCTGGTTGGCCGTCTTGTTGATCCTGCTGTTCTCCTCCATGCTGCAGCTTCTGCCTGCTTCGGGCCCGCTGCCGTCTTTCACCTCCGATCCCGGCGGATGGATGGCTCGTATGGCCATGCCCGCGTTCGCTCTCGCCGTTCCCGTTATCGGTCAGCTTACGCGCGTTATCCGTACCTCTATGGTCGAGGAGCTTGACAAAGACTACGTTCGCACAGCTCTTGGCGCCGGCATTCCGAAGGGCATTGTCGTCGCGCGCAACGTCTTGCGCAACGCGCTCATCACGCCGGTTACCGTTTTGGGTCTTCGTATCGGATACCTGATCGGCGGCGCCGTCGTTATCGAGGTCATCTTCAACCTTCCCGGCATGGGCATGGCCATCATCTCCGGCATCCAGTCCAACTACACCATGCTGGTGCAGGGTGTAGTTCTGTGCGTGGCCTTTACGTTCATCATCATCAACATCATCGTGGATATGCTCTATATCCTGATCGATCCGCGAATCAGGACGGTGTAGCGGTATGGCTCAACTTAGGAAAAACCTCACGGAGAAAATGGAATCGAACCCGGGCAAGGTGCACTTCCGCCGCTGGAAGGCCATGAGCATCGGCGCTCGCATTTCCTTGATTGTCCTTACCCTTATCGTGCTCATCGCGGCGCTTGCGAACTTTATCGCGCCCCACGATCCGTTGGAAATCTTCACGGCTCGTCAGGCTCCCGATGCCGAGTTCATCTTCGGCACCGACGATAAGGGCCGCGACGTCTTGTCCCGCATGATGTACGGCGCACGCTATTCGCTCGTCATCGGCTTGGGCGCGACCGCCTTCGCTTTGGTATGCGGCTCCATTATCGGCGCTCTTGCCGCTGTTTCGCGCAAATGGGTCTCTGAAGTCATCATGCGCGTCCTCGACGTCGTTATGTCCTTTCCCGGCATCGCGCTGGCTGCAACCTTCGTCGTCGTGTTCGGCACCAACATCCCGTCGCTCATCTTCGCGATCGGCTTTTTGTACATTCCCCAGATCGCCCGCATCGTTCGTGCGAACATCGTGAGCGAATACAACCAGGATTACGTCCGTGCCGTCGTGGTTTCCGGCGCCCGCGCTCCCTGGATTTTGATGAAGCATGTCGTGCGCAACTGCATCGCGCCCGTCATGGTCTTCACCATCGTCCTTGTCGCTGACGCCATCGTTTTCGAGGCATCCCTCGCCTTCATCAGCGCGGGCATTCCCGAGCCTACGCCTACGTGGGGCAATATTCTCGCCGACGCGCGCGGCGGCGTTTTGTCCGGTCGCTGGTGGCAGGCGCTGTTCCCGGGTCTTGCCATCATGATTACGGTTTTGTGCCTGAACATTCTTTCCGAGGGCATGACCGACGCCATGGCAGCTGCCCCTAAGGCCGCCATCAAGCCGAGCGATTCCAACCTCAACAGCGACCGCGAGGCTGACAAGCTCGTCGCCAACCCCGTTCTGGCATATGAGGCCCAGGCCGAGTCTTTGGCGCAGCGCCTTGCCGCTCTGAAGGAAGTCGAGAACAAGCGCACCGACCGCTTCGAGGCGCACACCGATGCGGAGCCCATCCTCGAGGTCAAGAACCTCTGCATCAAGTTCCCGCGCCACGGAGACGTCAACGTCGTCGACAACGTGAGCTTCAAGGTCCGCCCCCATCAGACCATGGGCCTGGTCGGCGAGTCCGGCTGCGGCAAGTCCATCACGTCGCTGACCATCATGGGCCTGCTCGACCCCAAGGCCGAGGTTTCCGGCGAGATCATCTACGACGGCAAGAACCTGCTCTCCATGACGGAGAAGGAGAAGAACACGCTGCGCGGCCGCGAGATCGCCATGATCTATCAGGACGCTTTGTCTTCCCTGAACCCGTCCATGCTCATCCGCGCTCAGATGAAACAGCTCACCAAGCGCGGCGGCACCCGCACCGCAGAGGAACTCCTCGAGCTTGTAGGCCTCGATCCGAAGCGCACGCTCGACTCCTATCCTCATGAGCTTTCCGGCGGTCAGCGCCAGCGTGTTTTGATCGCTATGGCTCTCACGCGCGACCCGAAGGTCATCATCGCCGACGAGCCCACCACCGCTCTCGACGTGACCGTTCAGAAGCAGGTCGTCGACTTGCTGAACAAGCTGCAGGCCGAGCTCGGCTTCGCCATGGTCTTCGTCAGCCACGACTTGGCTCTGGTTGCCGAGGTTGCGAACTCCATCACCGTCATGTACGCCGGCCAGATCGTGGAACAGGGTTCGGTTCACGACATCCTGACCAATCCCATCCACGAGTACACGCGCGGCCTGCTCGGTTCCGTTCTGTCCATCGAAGCGGGCAGCGGACGTTTGCATCAGGTTCCGGGATCGGTTCCCAGCCCCGCAGACTTCCCGAAGGGCGACCGCTTCACCCCGCGTTCCAGCCATCCCGATGCCGTTTCGGACGTTCGTCCGATTCTCAAGAAGGACGGCGATTCGAATCACTGGTACGCCGAGCTGCCTGACGAAGAGATGGCGCGTCTCGGCCTGAAGCCGTATGGAGGTGAGCAGTAATGACCGAAACCAAAGCAGCGGCAGGCGAGCAGACCCCCATCATCTTCCTGGACGATATCCACGTTGTTTTCAAGACCCGTACCGGTTCCATTCTGCATCCGAACAAGGTGCATGCCGTCAACGGGCTCACGCTGAAGCTCATGCCCGGCGAGACCATCGGCATCGTAGGCGAATCCGGCTGCGGCAAGTCCACGACGGCGAACGTCATGTGCGGCCTGCAGGCACCGACCTCCGGTCACGTGTATTTCAAGGGCATCGACGTGACCAAGCGCACCGCCGATCAGCGCAAGACCATCGGCCGCGTCATCTCCGTTGTCTTCCAGGACCCTGCGACGGCGCTTAACGCGCGCATGTCCGTTCATGACCAGCTTATGGACCCCATGAACGTTCACAAGGTCGGCACGAAGCAGGAGCGCGAGGCTCGCGTGAAGGAGCTGATTGAGATGGTCGGTCTGCCCAACTCCGTGTTGGGCGCGCTTCCCGGGCAGCTTTCCGGCGGTCAGCGCCAGCGCGTTGCAATCGCCCGCGCTCTTTCCCTGAAGCCCGACGCGATCATCGCTGATGAGCCCACCAGCGCCCTTGACGTTTCGGTTCGTGCGCAGATCCTCAATCTGCTGTCCGACCTGAAGAAGGAGCTCGGTCTGTCCATGGTGTTCATCAGCCACGACATCCAGACCGTGCGCTATATTTCCGATCGCATCATCGTTATGAACGGTGGCCAGGCGGTCGAACAGGGCAAGGCGTCCGAGGTTTTCGAGAACCCCAAAGACGACTACACCCGTCTGCTTCTCGGTGCGGCTCCCTCGCTGCTCCATCCCGATCTTGGCAAATAGCCCTGTATCGTCTCGCTTCGAAGCTTTCGAACGAATCAAGGCCCGCTTTCCAGCGGGCCTTTTTATGCGACCTTTTCGAGCGTTCTTGACGATAGGGGTAGGGGGGCATATAGTCTTGCTGTTTATGGAAACCGAAGAGTAGAGGTAATCACTCATGACAGACATCAACTTCCACGGTGTTATCCCCCCGGTTGTCATTCCGCTGACCGAGGAGCGCACGCTTGACCTCGAGGCGCTCGAGCGCTCCATCAACCGCATGATCGATGCGGGCGTCGACGGCCTGTTCTTCCTGGGCTCCAGTGGTGAGGTTGCATTTTTGACCGATGCTCAGCGTTATCACGTGCTGCAGGAGGCCGTCGCCATGGTTCATGGCCGCGTTCCTGTTCTCGCGGGCATCATCGACATGGAAACCCTGCGTGTCGTCGACCAGGCGAAGCGTGCGACGGGCTACGGTGTTGACGCGCTCGTTGCTACCGCTCCGTTCTACGCGCTTGGCGGCCCGAAGGAGACCGAGCGTCATTTCCGTGCCATTCGCGAGCATACCGACCTGCCTCTGTTCGCATATGACCTTCCGGTCTGCGTTCATACGAAGCTTGATCCCACGATGCTCGTGCGCCTGGGCACCGACGGCGTCATCCAGGGCGTTAAGGACTCCTCCGGCGATGACGTCTCCTTCCGCTGGCTCTGCCTTGAAAACGAGGACGCCGGCCATCCGCTGCAGATTTTCACCGGCCACGAGGTCGTCGTCGACGGCGCCTACATGTGCGGTGCGGACGGCTCCGTTCCCGGCCTTGCGAACATCGACCCTCACAGCTATGTCGAGCAGTGGCGTGCCTATCAGGCGGGCGATTGGGATAAGGTCCGCGAAATCCAGGACCACCTTGCGCGCCTGATGTTCGTTACCCGCGTCGTCAAGGCCACGGTCGGCTTCGGCGCAGGCGTCGGCGCGTTCAAGACTGCTCTGTGGCAGATGGGCGTGTTCAACACGAACCAGATGCGCGAGCCTGTCCAGAAGCTCGAGGGCGAGGATGTCGAGGCTATTCGTCGCGTTCTTGAGCGCGAGGGCATGCTGTAAGCCTATGGACCTCGGAGCGAAAACATCATCTTTCGCCTCATGTGCCACCGCGAATGACTATCCATTCGCGGTGGTTTCTGTTGATGTGGGCGGAACGAAAATAGCCTGTGCACTCATGCGCTATGAATCGGCGGACGCTGCGCCGCAGGACGTATGGAATAAATCCGTGCCCACCGAGGCGTCTCGCGGCGGCGCGGCGGTGCTCGAGAGCATTGTCGGCGTTGCGGCGGCGGCTACGGAGGCTTCCGCCCGTCTGGGCCTGAAGGTCTTAGGTATCGGTGTCGGCACGGCGGGCAGGGTCGATGCGAAGACCGGATCTATCGCCTACGCCAATGAAATCATGCCCGGCTGGACCGGGCAGCCGGTGGCGCAGCGTCTGCGTGACGCTTTCGGGCTCCCCGTGGCCGTGCTTGGCGACGTTCAGGCCCATGCGCTCGGCGAGGCTCGCTGGGGCGCGGCGCACGGCGCGCAGACGTGTATTGTCATGGCTCCGGGCACAGGGCTTGGCGGCGGCATTATTGTCAACGGGCGAATCGTGCGAGGCTGTCACGGTTTCGCGGGCGAGATCGGAGCGACGCCGAATACGTTGCGTGCAGGGGACGGAAACCTCGAATCGGTTGCATCGGGGAGCGGAATCGAGGCCCGTTATCGTGCCCTGACGGGGCGCTCCTTGAGCGGCGCGGACATTTCTTCTCGTGCAAACGACGGTGAAGAAGCCGCCATCGAAGTCATTTCGAACGCAGGCCGGTCTTTGGGCATTGCGCTTGCGGGCTGGGTGAACATGCTCGACCCCGAGATGGCGGTTGTTTCGGGGTCGGTCGTGAAGGCGGGCCCTCTTTGGCGCAATGCGCTGCAGGAGGCTTTTGCCTCGCATGCTCCCGAAGTGCAGTCGAAGCTTCCCATCGTCGATGCCGCTTTGGGCTCCAACGCGCCTTTGGTCGGTGCTGCGGAAAATCTGCTGGACTCCTTGAAAGGGTAGAAGATGCATCCTTTGATCGAACAACTTCGCGGCAAGCTCATTGTGAGCTGCCAGGCGTACATGGGAGAACCTATGCGCCATCCCGAGACCATGGCCCAGATTGCGCGTGCGGCCGAATTGGGCGGCGCAGCCGCTATTCGCTGCCAGGGCCTTTCCGATATCGCGGCCATCAAGGGTCGGGTAGAAATCCCCGTGATCGGCCTGTGGAAAGAAGGTCACGAAGGCGTCTATATCACGCCGTCCGTGCGTCATGCACGCGCCTGCATCGCCGCAGGTTCCGATATCGTAGCCATCGATGCGACGGGTCGTTTGCGTCCCGACGGGTCGACCTTCGAAGACACGGTGGAGGCCGTGCGCGGAGAGACGCTCGTCATGGCCGATTGCGCATGCATGGATGACGTGCATCGTGCTGTTGCCGCGGGCGTGGATATCGTTTCCACCACCATGGCCGGTTATGCGCCCGGCCGCGAGAAGACGGAGGGTCCCGACCTCGATTTCGTGCGCGAAGCAGTGGCCGTCGCCGGCGATACGCCGGTGTTTTGCGAAGGCCGCGTGCATACGCCGGCTCAGGCTCGTGAGGCGCTCGATGCCGGCGCATTCGCCGTGGTCGTGGGAACCGCCATCACTCATCCTACGAGCATTACGGGCTGGTTCTGCAACGCTATGTCGTAGGGCAGATGGGGCTCTAGGGCTTTTGTTCTATAGGATCGGATAAATCGGCCGCAGGCAATTGCGCCTGCGGCCGATTCTGTTTATAGGGAGGCATTTTCTAGAATGAAGAATTCCTCCTGGCTCGGTTGCCATCTTTTTTCGAGAGGATCCAGCGTATCGTCGAAGCGCCGTGCTTCCGTTTCATCGATATCCATGACGGAGCTGTATCGGTAAGTCCAGTCTTTCGTTTCGAGGGCTCCCTTGACGAGCTCTTTGACCAATAGTGCCGCGGGGAAGCTCCCGTCTTCCATGTGCACGTTGTGTTTCTTGCAGCTGACGAACCCGCTGCTGACGTAGTTTGCGGGGTTTCCCAGGATGACGATCGTGTCGTACCCAAGTTCACGCGCTCGTTCGAACGAACGCTCCATCAGCGCTTTTCCATATCCTTTTCGTTGATGATGCGGGTGTATTGCGATCGGTCCAAAGGTGAGGATGTTTTTCACTTTTCCCGATTCGTCGGTCAGCGTCGCTTTCGTATACATGATGCTTCCGACGATCACGCCGTCCTTTTCAGCGACGAGGTCGAGCTCGGGAAGAAAATCCTCGTGGGAGCGCATGAGCCGCACGAGGTAGTGTTCGAAGCATCCGGGAACGTAATGGTTGTTGAAGGCCTCGCGAATCAGCTTTTCAACCTGCTCGCGGTCGGTTTCGCGTTCTTCGCGGACGATGAGCGCCTGGGGGCTTTCCGCGTATGTCGCCATGATGCGCTCTGACCACGAGATAATCATGTCGCAGAGCGTGTCGACGGAATATGTCCGAAGAGCTTCCTCATCGCATCCGATGCGCAAAATGTCCGCCTCTTCGTTCCAGCCTCGGCTTTCGAGGATGTGTTCGAGCTCGGCACGGGAGTGCGGGTAGTTTGACCCTTGCGCGAAGCAATGGGCCTGCATGGCGAAGACCGCGTTCTTGAAAAGCGCCTTCGTCGCATCGTGGTTCTGATCGGGGTTTTGCATCGAGTCGAACGCGCAAAGGTGGCAGGCGGCGTGATAGAGGCCCGCTGCGCCGATCGCGGCAGCCTGACATGCCTCGCTTTTCGTCGGCGCTTCGACGATATCGAGAAGCGATCCATGCAACGCTTTCGTGTCGCTGACGAACCAGAACAGCTCGTGGCGCGGCCATGCGGCCAGGGCTGCTCGGCTGCCGACGAATCCGCATGCGAGGTCGCTTCGCTCCATTGTCGCTACGATTTCGCGATATTGTCTGATTATGCTTGCGTCAAGCATATCGAATATGGCGACGAAGTCGATATCGCTCTCATTGCGGGCTTCGCCTCGTGCGCGGCTTCCCTGCATTCCCGCAAACACGAGATGGTCGCCGAAGTGCGCTTGGAGTTTTTCCAGGAGCGTTTCGCTCCACTGTTCGGTATCTATCATGGGGTTTTCGCCTTTCTTATATGCCATGGCACACGTCGGTTTTTCGGAAGGGAAACGCCTGCCTGGGATTTCCCTGTTTGACCACGGCGTCGCATCTTTCGGTCGAGTACAGGGGCTGTATAGTATATCTGACGCTTGCGATTGCTTCGTCTCGGTCTCGTGATGCGAAAACCGTTCGGTTTTCGCAAGGGGCGGCGTTTGCATGCGGCAAGCGGGTTATACTATTGCGCTATGGATACTTTCGAAATCATCACCAAAGAAGATGTTGCCCGCGTAGTGTACGAGGCCATTCCCCGGATAGCGTGCGAACTGCCGAATGACGTGCTCGCGGCCCTCGAAGCGGCCCGTACGGCCGAGGGCGACACCCGTGGCACCATCGTGCTCGACCATCTGCTTCAAAACGCCGATATCGCGCGACGCGATCGCGTGCCCATATGCCAGGACACAGGCACGGTATGGGTCTGCCTCGAGGTCGGTCCCGACGTGGCGGTGCCAGGCGACGTGTTCGCCGACGTCGACGAGGCCGTTGCCCGGGCGTATACGGAGGCGCGTTTGCGCAAAAGCGTGGTACGTGATGCGCTGTTCGACCGCGCCAACACCGGCGATAACACGCCCGCATTCACCGACATTCATTTCGTGGACACCCCTGGCGCTCGCGTGCATGTTCTGCTGAAAGGCGGCGGTTCCGATAATGCTTCGCGCGTGGTCATGCTTACGCCCGGTTCGGGGCGGGAGGGCGTCGTGCGCGAGATTATGGAATGCGTGCGCGCGAAGGCGGCGAATGCTTGTCCGCCGCTTGTGATCGGTGTGGGCGTGGGCTCGACGTTCGACAAAGTGGCGTCTTTGGCCAAAACGGCTCTTCTACGTCCTGTGGGTAAGCGCTCAGGCGACGACCGCATTGCAGCGTTCGAAGAAGAACTGCTCGATATGGTGAATGCCACGGGCATGGGTCCTGGGGCGCTCGGCGGTAAGACGCTTGCCCTCGATGTCCATGTCGAAACTGCTCCCTGCCATATCGCCGCATTGCCTCTTGCCATCAACATGGGCTGCTCGGCCATGAGGCGTGCGACGGTGGAGCTTACGTGCGAGCCTTTGGCATTTCGCGCGCAGGGAGGGAAGTGAGATGGCAACACCCAGGAATTTGTCTTTGCCGCTCGATAGGGAAGAGCTCAAGACGCTGCGCGCGGGCGATGCGTGCCTGCTTTCCGGCGAGATGTTCATGCTGCGCGATGCGGGGCATATCCGCCTGGTCGCCGAACTTGAAGAACAGGGGTCTCTTCCTTACGGGCTCGATGGCGCGACTATTTTCTACGCCGGCCCTTCGCCCGCCGCGGCAGGTCGTCCGTTCGGGGCAGTCGGTCCCACCACGGCCTCTCGCATGGATTTCGCGGCGCCGCGTCTGCATCGTGCCGGCGTTGTGGCGACGATCGGGAAAGGCGTGAGAAGCGCCGAGGTCGCTCGGGCCTGTCAAGAGACCGGCTCGGTGTACTTCGTGGCAACGGGTGGCGCGGCGGCATTGCTGGCGCAGTGCGTCATTGCCGGGCATGTTGTTGCCTACGACGATCTCGGTACGGAAGCTTTACGCCGTATAGAGGTTTGTGACCTGCCTGTATTCGTGGGAATCGATACTCAAGGAGACTGCATATATGACTGCTGAGACCACGGGCTGCCTCCGAAAAGCGGCCGTTTCGCCTACGGAGGCAGCCTCGGACATGCATGAACTATACGGTGTATATAATGATATTTCCGCTCATGGCGCAGGCTGTTCATGCAATGCGGCAAAGCAGCAGGGGCAAGACGGGGAATACGCCGAGGACGCGTCCGACCCGGTGCATCGCGGCGTGTTCGTCACCTTCGAAGGAGGCGAAGGGGCGGGAAAGACCACGCATATATCGATCCTTGCCGAAGTGCTCGAGTCCCTGGGGCGAGAGGTTGTCAGGCTGCGCGAGCCGGGTGGCACTTCGATCGGGGAGAGCCTTCGCTCCATCGTGCTCGATCCCTCCAACAAGGCGATGTGCGATGAATGCGAGCTTCTTATCTATGAAGCGGCGCGTGCCCAGATAGTCCACGAGGTGATCGCCCCGTCGCTTGATCGAGGCGCTGTCGTGCTGTGCGATCGCTTCTACGATTCCACGGTGGCCTACCAAGGCGGTGGGCGCGGCATGGACGCGCTTTTCATCGATCGGGCGAACGCCTTCGCATGCCAGGGCGTCCGTCCCGACCGCACGATTTTGCTCGTGCCGCCAAGCGTTGAAGACGGCCTTGATAGGGCCGTCCAGTTCGGCCAGGCCGACCGCCTCGAATCGGAGAGTGCGCGTTTTCACGAGCGCGTGCGCGCAGCGTTTGCCACGTTGTCTCGCAACGACTCGCAGCGCGTCCGCACGGTCGAATCCGCCTCTGCGATATCGGATACGGCGCGAGCCGTCTTCTGCGAGCTGCGCGACCTCTTTCCGTTCGAGGCCTTTCTTCGCGACGAGACGTTCTTCAAGCGGTTCGACGCGTACGCAGGCCGAGGCGAAAAAGCCATCTTTGGCGGGGGCTGCGCGTCTTTTTCCGATAAGGAGGTGCGCTGATGTCCGATGCGTTCGACGGCATTATCGGCCAGCCGAAGGTGCGCGAGTTTCTTCGTTCGTGCGTGTCGTCCGACCGCGTGAGCCATGCGTATCTGTTTTGCGGGCCTGCGGGATCGAACAAAACCCAGGCCGCCTATGCGTTTGCGCGCGCTATCCTCTGCGAAGGCGATCCGTGCGCGGATTGTGAAGGCTGCACGTCTCAGGCGTGTCGTCACATCGTGCGTAAAGCCCATCCCGACGTGCACTACCTTGCGCCGGAGGGCGCGCAGGGCTACGTGGTCGATCAGATACGCGACGTCATGGCCGATACGCTGCTGGCCCCCATCCAGGCGAAGCGCAAGGTGTACATCATCGACCGCGTCGATCTTTTGGGGACCGCCGCCGCAAACGCGTTTCTCAAAACGCTCGAGGAGCCTCCATCGGATGTGGTGCTTATCCTGCTCGGCCGTACGCGCGAAAGCGTGCTTCCCACCATCGTATCGCGCTGTCAGGTGGTTCCTTTTCGCCATATACCGGCAAGCGAGGCTGCGGGAATTCTCGTTCAAAACACGGGATGCACGCTGCCCGAAGCCTCCATTGCCATCGAGGCGTGCGGCGGATCTATCACCAAGGCGGCGGATTTTCTTCGTTCCAAGGAGCGTGCTCGGTTGCGGCTGACCATGACGCAGGCGCTTGCATCGCTTGCTCGCGCCGACGACCTTGACGTGCTCGGCTACGCCGCAGAAATCGTTCTCGCATCGAAAGCTCCGCTCGACCAGGTTCGTCGAGAACAGGAGCGCGTCTTGGATGAGCGGTCGGAGTTCTTGCAGAAGTCGGCTCTGAAAACGCTCGAAACGCGCCATAAACGCGCTTTGTCGCAAGCGAGCTTCGAGCTTTTGCGTCAGATGACGAGCGTGGCGAAATCGTGGCTGAGGGATGTGGAGATGATCTGCTCGGGCGCCGAGCGCCTCGTGATAAACGTGGACTGTCTCGACGCGCTTCGCGATTGCGCAGAGCGCACCGATCTTGCGCGGGTTTGCCGTGCTTTGATGCGCGTGCAAGCGGCCGACGAGGCCATCTCGTATAATGTCTCCCCGCAAGTGAGCATCGAAGCTATGCTTTTTGAGATAAGAGAGGAACTGTATGCCTAATGTTGCTGCGGTCAGGCTTACCTATAATCCCAAGGTTTTGTGGTTTGATCCAAACGGGGTCGAATTTCGTGCGGGCGATGCGCTCATCGTACGCACCGAACGTGGACTGGAATACGGTATAGCCGACGAAGACCTGAAAGAGGTCGACAAGAAGGCCATCGAGAACCTGAAGTGCGCGCTGAAGCCGGTGGAGCGCAAGGCCACCGTCGAAGACCAGCTTGCCTGGAAGGAAATGCAGGCAAAAGCCGAAGAAGCGCTTCCGGTGTTCAAGCAGATGGTTGCCGAACAGAAGCTCGACATGCATCCGGTGACGGTCGAGTTCCTCTTCGATGGGGACAAGGCCGTCTTCTACTTTGAAGCGGAAGACCGCGTTGACTTCAGAGAGCTCGTTCGCGTTCTGGCGGCGCGCTTTCACGTGCGTATCGACATGCGCCAGATTGGCGTGCGCGACGAGGCTCGCATCGTGGGCGGTTTGGGCCACTGCGGCCAGGAACTGTGCTGCAAGCGTCTCGGCGGCGAGTTCAATCCCGTTTCCATTCGCATGGCCAAAGACCAGGACCTGTCTTTGAATCCCCAGAAGATTTCCGGCGTCTGCGGACGCTTGATGTGCTGTTTGCGCTACGAGGCCGACACGTATAAGGAATTCAAGACGCGCTGCCCGAAAATGAACTCCATGGTGTCCACCCCCGAAGGGGATGCCAAGGTCATCGAGGTCAACGTGCCGCGCGAGACGGTCACCATCATGGCGGGCGACAAGCGCGTGAAGATTCCCGTTTCCGAGATGGACATAGACAAGAAGACGGGCAAGCCGGGCATCGTTCCTCGCGATGTGTACGAAGAGTGCGTCAACGGCGACCGGACGCCCTCGGCATCGGTCGAGACCTTGATAACGCCCATGTTCACTGGGACCGACAAGCTCGCCGAAAAACCCTCCGCCCGTCGTTCATCGTCGCGTAAGTCCGACGCGGATGCGGCGGAGAAGAAAAAGTCGTCTTCGTCCCGCCGTCGCCGTCGTTCGGGTCGCGGTCGTGGCGCGGAAGGGTCTTCCGTTTCCGCCGATCGCCCTCGCCAGCAGCGTTCCGGCTCCCAGAAGCGCGAAGGTACGAAGAATTCTTCGCAGCAGCCGAAAAACCAGCAGCGCAGCGCTTCGAAGCCGCAGCGTTCGCAGGGGGCTGCAGATAAGCAGAAGACCCGCTCTGCGGCTCGTCCTGGGCAGCGCTCCTCGAGCCTTTCCGATACGCGGGATTCCCAGCAGCGTCGCAACGTCGCCGACCGCTCGTCTTCATCGAATCGTCCCGCCTCAAGCGAGCACCGCAAATCGCGCCGTCGCAGCCATAAGGCCCAAGGCGGAGAGGCTCGTCAAGACAATTAGTCTTCAAGGCTGTCGTATGATCTCATGCGGCAGCCTTTTCGTCAGGATACGTTGCGCCTCCCCAACGGAGGCGGCTTGCCTTCGCCGATTGCGGCAAGGCGATATGAGGGAAGGCTTGCATGATGCTTGAAGATGCCGTTTTGGGGACGCAGGATGCGCCATCGGGCGAATTGCCTCGTCGGACGCTCGCGTATGCGCTTTTGACCGATTTGTATCAGCTCACGATGGCGCAAGGATACTGGGCTAACGGAAAACTGGACGAAGAAGCGTGCTTTCACATGTTCTTCCGCGAAAACCCCTTCAAAGGGGGCTTTGCCATAGCGTGCGGAGCCGCGCAGCTTGCGGAGATGATAGACGGCTTCGCGTTTTCCGACGAAGACGTCGCCTATCTCGGATCTTTGCAGGCTCCGGGCGGGGGTCCGCTGTTTGACGAGGGGTTCCTCGCGTATCTACGCGAGATGCGGCTGACGCTTGACGTGGACGCGGTGCGTGAAGGCACGGTGGTTTTTCCCATGGAACCCATTGTGCGCGTCACAGGTCCCATCCTGCAGTGCCAGCTGCTCGAGACGGCTCTTCTGTGCTGCATGAATTTCCAGACGCTCATCGCGACGAAGGCGGCGCGCGTCTGTCTTGCCGCCCAAGCCCCGGTGGCGGAGTTCGGTCTTCGTCGTGCCCAGGGAGCAGGCGGCGCGCTGTGGGCGAGCCGCGCTGCGGTGGTGGGGGGCTGCGCTTCCACGTCGAACGTGCTCGCGGGCAAAATGTTCGATATCCCGGTCTCCGGCACGCATGCCCATTCGTGGGTCATGGCGTTCGATAGCGAGATAGAAGCATTTCGCGCCTATGCGAAGACGTTTCCTAAGAATTGCATCCTGCTCGTGGACACTTACGACGTCAAGCAGGGCATCGAGCATGCGATCGAGGTCGGTCTGGAGATGCGCGCTCAGGGGGAGAGGCTTGCTGGCATACGCATCGATTCGGGAGACCTCGCCTGGCTTGCTCGCTACGCCCGCGAGCGCCTTGATGCCGCGGGTCTTGTCGATTGCGGCATCGTCCTTTCCAACGATCTGGACGAATACACCATCAAGTCCATTCGCGATCAAGGAGCCGACGTTATGTCGTGGGGCGTCGGCACGAAGCTCGCCTGCGCCTACGACCAGCCTTCCCTGGGCGGGGTCTACAAGCTCTCGGCAACGCGCGTTGCCGGCTGCAAGGCGTGGTCCAACAGATTGAAGGTGTCCGAACAGTCCTCCAAGCTCACGCTTCCCGGCGTGCTGGACGTGCGTCGCTATTCTTTCGCGGACGGCCGCATCGCGGGCGATATGGTCTTTGACGTGAATGAACCGGTGGATGGGGAAGGCGCGATCATCGATCCGGCGGACATCCTTCGTCAGAAAAAACTCGCGGGGTACGCTTTCGAGACGCTTTTGCATCCGCTTGCGCGTCGCGGCGTTTCCGTTCTTTCGGACGAAGAACGCTCGGCGCTCGCCGCCCGAGAAAGGACGGCCGCCGGCATTTCTCGTCTCGACGAATCGCAGAAGCGCTTCCTCAATCCTCATTCCTATCCGGTGGGGCTTGAGGCGGGGCTGTGGCATCGTCGCGCCTCGATGGCCGCCGCACTGCGCGAATCGGGGCGCGCTGACGGATTGCGCTAGGCCCTTATCGAGCGGCGCCGCAGACGCAGATCCGATGCTCGGTGAACAGGTCCGCGGCCCTTCGACGCAAAGCGGCGCCGCAGGCCTGGCGGTCGGCGGCGCCGTTCGAAAAACAGGCGATAAGCAAGAAGAAAAACTCCACGAGGGGTTTGCGGGTCGAAGACTTAAAGGCCCAGACGGCGGGCAACTTCCTCGTAGGCTTCTTTTACATTGCCCAGATTGCGGCGGAAGCGGTCTTTATCCAGCTTTTCACCGCTTGCCGCATCCCAGATGCGGCAGGTGTCGGGAGACACCTCGTCGGCGAGGATGATCGAATCTTTGAAGCGTCCGAACTCGAGCTTGAAATCGACGAGCGTAAGCTTGTGCTCCAGGAAAAAGCCGCTGAGGGCCTTGTCGATTTCCAGGGCAAGCTCCACGATGCGATCGAGCTCGGATTCGTCGACCAGTTCCAAAGCAAGCGCGTCGTGGCCCGAAACCATCGGGTCGTCGAGTTCGTCGTCTTTCAGATGGAACTCGATCGCCGGTCTGGAAAGGGGCTGTCCCTCCGTCATGCCGAGGCGCTTCGAAAAGCTTCCTGCCGCGATATTGCGCACCACCACTTCGAGAGGAATCATCTCGGCATGCCTCACCACGGCGTTTCGCTCGTCTATCTCGTTTACGAAATGGGTCGGGATGCCCTGGTCGTTCAAGAAGGCGAAGATGCGATTGGAGATGCGGTTGTTCAAAAGGCCCTTGCCTTCGATGGTCTCCTTGCGCTTTCCGTTCAGCGCCGTGGCGTCGTCTTTGTATTCGATGACCAGTTCGTCGGGCGCATCGGTCGTCCATACCTTTTTCGCCTTGCCTTCGTAGAGCATTTCTTTTTTTGCCGGGGTTTTCATCATCGGTTTTTCTCTCCTAGCTTGGTTTCGAAACGGTTTTTCTTCGTGTTGGCGGGGATGGGGGTGGGGTAGTTCCCGTCGAAGCATGCGCGGCAGCATCCCTTGCCGCCCGTGATCGCGTCAAGCGATTCTATGGGGAGGTAGCCGAGCGAATCGGCTCCTATGATCTGCGCGATTTCTTCTGCGGTACGCCCGCGCGCGACCAGGTTCTCCTCGGAATCGACGTCGGTTCCGTAATAGCACGCGTGCAGGAAAGGCGGCGCCGAGATGCGCAGGTGCACTTCGGCGGCTCCCGCTTCCCGCAAGAGGGCGACGATGCGTGCGCTCGTGGTTCCGCGGACGATCGAGTCGTCGACGAGCACGATGCGCTTGCCGCGCACGGTCTCGGCGATAGCGCTCAGCTTGATGCGTACCTTGTCGAGGCGTTCGTCCTGCGACGGCGCGATAAAGGTTCGTCCTACGTATTTGTTCTTGATGAGTCCCATGCGGTAGGCGATGCCCGATTCCTCGCTGTATCCCAACGCGGCGTCGAGCCCCGAGTCGGGGACGCCCACGACGACGTCGGCTTCGACCGGATGCGTCCTTGCCAGGATACGTCCCGACTCGACGCGGGCCGAATGCACGGAAACGCCGTCGATGACCGAATCGGGACGGGCGAAGTAGATGTGCTCGAACGAGCATATCGTCAGCGGTTTGGTCTTACAGCGCCTGCGGTCGCTTTTCACGCCGTTTGGCCCGAAGATGACGATTTCGCCCGGTTCGACATCGCGCACGAACGTCGCGCCGACGGCGCAAAGGGCGCAGCTTTCGGAGGCGACGATGCAGGTGCCGTCGGGCGTTTGGCCGATGCAGAGCGGATGGAATCCTCGCGGGTCTCGGGCACAGACGAGCTTCTGGGCCGACATGACGATGAGGGAGTACGCGCCTTCGAGGGAACCCATGGTGCGTGCGAGCGCTTCTTCGATGGAGGGCGCGCTCAGCCGTTCGCGCGTGACGAGGTAGGCGATCGTCTCCGTGTCGCTCGTTGTATGAAAGATCGCGCCGCTCAGCTCGAGTTCGTCGCGCAGCGCATCGGCGTTGCTGAGGTTGCCGTTGTGCGCTATGGCCATGCTGCCTTTCTGATGGTTCACCTCAAGCGGTTGGCAGTTACTTCGGTTGCCGGCCCCGGTGGTGGCGTAGCGGACGTGGCCGACGGCGATGCTGCACGGCGGGAATGCCTTGAGGACCTCGGCGGAAAAGACGTCCCCTACAAGCCCCAGGTCTTTATGCGAGACGAAGACCCCGTCGTCGTTGCAGACTATGCCGCAGCTTTCCTGGCCTCGGTGTTGCAGCGCGTGCAGTCCGTAGCAGACCGTGTTGGCGGCATCTATCGGCCGAGGCGAAAACAGGCCGAATACGCCGCATTCTTCATGGATGCTCATTCGTTTCCTCCTTGTGAGCGCTCGAGCGCTGCGCGGACGAGGCCCACGAACAGCGGATGCGGGCGATTGGGGCGACTCTTGAATTCGGGGTGGAATTGTACGCCGACGTAGAACGGATGGTCGGGCACTTCGACAGCTTCAACGAGATTTCCATCGGGGGAGGTGCCGCTTATGACAAGGCCTGCCTGCTGCAGATGCGCACGCCATTCGTTGGAGAACTCGTAGCGATGGCGGTGCCGTTCGCTGATTTCTTTCGCGTCATAGCAGCGTCGCATCGTGGTGTCTGGTTCGATAACGCAGGGATATGCGCCCAGGCGCAACGTGCCGCCCTTGTCGATTGCATCGCTTTGGCCCGACATGAAGTCGATGACCTTGAAAGGCGACGTGCCGTCGAATTCCGCCGAGTTCGCGTTGACGAGCCCCGCGACATTGCGTGCGAATTCGATAACGGCCACCTGCATGCCGAGGCAGATGCCAAGGAACGGGACGGCGTTTTTCCGAGCGAAGCAGGCGGCCGCAATCATGCCTTCCACGCCTCGTTCCCCGAAGCCGCCGGGGACGATCACCGCGTCGACGTCTGCCAAGGCCTCTTCGGCGCACGTTTCGAGCTGCTCGGAATCGAACCAGGAAAGCTCGACGTTCGTTCCGCATTCGACGCCGGCGTGCTTGACCGCCTCGACCACGGAAAGGTAGGCGTCATGCAGCTCGGTATATTTGCCGACGATGCCGATGCGGACCGAGCGCTTATTCGCTCTGCTCTTCCTGCTCTTGTCTATCATCGCCCCCCACTCGTCGAGGTCGGGCTTCGGCGCATCGATGCCGAGCTCGCGGCACACGACGTCGGAAAGCCCCTCGCGCTCGAGCATAAGGGGTGCCTCGTAGAGGTCGGGCAGCGTGAGGTTTTCGATCACACAGTCTCGCTTGACGTTGCAGAACAGGGATATCTTGCCGAATATCCCCTCGTCGAGGGGGCGGTCGCAGCGCAGGACGATGATGTCGGGGCTGACGCCTAAGCCGCGCAGCTCCTTGACCGAGTGCTGGGTCGGCTTCGATTTATGCTCGCCCGATCCGCTGAGGTACGGCACGAGCGTCACATGGATGAACAGACTGTCTTGCGGGTCTTCCTCGAGGGATATCTGGCGAACGGCTTCGATGAAAGGCTGCGATTCGATGTCTCCTATCGTGCCTCCGATCTCGGTGATGACGACGTCGGCGTCGGTCTTGCGGGCCGCGTTGCGGACGAATTCCTTGATTTCGTTGGTGACATGGGGGATGACCTGCACCGTTGACCCGAGATACTCGCCGCGACGCTCTTTGTTCAAAACGTTCCAGTACACCTTGCCCGCCGTCAGGTTCGAGTATCTGTTCAGGTTCTCGTCTATGAATCGCTCGTAATGGCCGAGGTCGAGGTCGGTTTCGGAGCCGTCCTCGGTGACGAAGACTTCGCCGTGCTGATACGGGCTCATAGTTCCCGGATCCACGTTGATGTAGGGGTCGAGCTTTTGTGCCGTCACTTTGAGCCCCCGTGCTTTGAGCAGGCGTCCGAGGGCGGCGGCGGTGATGCCTTTGCCGAGGCCCGACACCACGCCGCCGGTAACGAAGATGTATTTCGTCATGTTCGCTCCTACTGCACGCTGAAGAGCAGGTCGCCGTATACGGGGAAGGGCCAGAATTTCTTGGACACCACGGTTTCGGCTTCGTCGCAGACGCTGCGCAGGTCGCTCATGGCCGGAATCACGCTGTCGCGGATCATGGTCGACTGGGCGATGACATCCGAAGACCCGTCCAAGGCCGACACGGCCGCATCGAGGTCGTCCGTGCGGCGCTCGATTTCATCGAGCAGCTCGGAGAGGCGCATGACGACCTTCGTCTCGTAGGCGCAGGCGCTTGCCGGACAGACTCCTTTTTTCGCCGAGCAGGTTTCGGCGAGTTCGCGCGAATAGGAGGCGACGGCCGGCTCTATCTGGGTGCGCGCCATGAACGACATCGTGTCGGCTTCTATGCGGACGCTCTTGCAGTAGTTGTCGAGCATGATCTCGGTGCGGGACTCGAGCTCCGCCTTGGAAAAGACCCCGTGGGAGGTGAGCATTCGGACGTTTTTCTCATCGAGCAGATGCGGCATGGCGTCGGGGGTGGTGGGATAGTTCGAAAGCCCCCGCTTCTGCGCCTCTTCGATCCATGCGTCGTCGTAGCCGTTTCCGTTGAAGATGATGCGCTTGTGGTTCTTGATGGTCTTGCGAATCATCTCGTGCAGGGTCGTTTCGAAGTCTTCGGCCCGCTCGAGCCTGTCGGCATATATACGCAGGCTTTCCGCGACGGCGCTGTTCAGCATGATGTTCGCGCAGGCAATGCTGTCGGAGGAGCCGAGCATGCGGAATTCGAACTTGTTGCCGGTAAAGGCGAAGGGGCTGGTTCGGTTGCGGTCGGTGGTGTCGCGGCTGAACTTCGGCAGCACGTCGACGCCGAGCTTCATGAGGGTGTCGCGAGATTCCTGATAGGGCTTGTTCTTTTCGATGGCGTCGAGGATGCCGGAAAGCTCGTCTCCGACGAAGATGGACATGACTGCCGGAGGGGCCTCGTTCGCTCCGAGTCGGTGGTCGTTGCCCGCGGTGGACACCGAAAGGCGCAAGAGGTCCTGGTAGTCGTCGACCGCCTTGATCACGGCGCAGAGGAAAAGCAAGAACTGGGCGTTTTCGTACGGGGTCTTTCCGGGGGAGAGAAGGTTTGCTCCCGTGTCGGTTCCGATGGACCAATTGTTGTGCTTGCCGCTACCGTTGACGCCGGCGAATGGCTTTTCGTGCAGCAGGCAGACCATGCCGTGCTTCAGGGCGACCTTCTGCATGATCTCCATGGTCAGCTGGTTGTTGTCGGTCGCCACGTTCACGGTGGTGAAGATGGGCGCGAGCTCGTGCTGCGCCGGCGCCACCTCGTTATGCTCGGTCTTCGCCAGGATTCCGAGCTTCCACAGCTCGCGGTTCAAGTCCTGCATGTACGAGGCCACGCGGGGCTTGATAACGCCGAAGTAGTGGTCTTCCATCTCCTGGCCTTTGGGGGAGCGGGCGCCGAAGAGGGTTCGGCCCGTGAAGCGCAGGTCGTATCGTTGGTCGAACAGCTCCTTGTCTATTAGGAAGTACTCCTGCTCGGGCCCGACGTAGGCGCGTACACATTTTGCTTCGGTATTGCCGAAAAGACGAAGGATGCGCAGAGCCTGGGCGTTCAGCGCGGCCGCAGAGCGCAGAAGCGGCGTCTTTTTGTCGAGAGCTTCTCCGCAGTACGAGCAAAACGCCGTGGGGATGCACAGCGTGTTTCCTTTGATGAATGCGGGCGACGTGGGATCCCATGCCGTATAGCCGCGCGCCTCAAAGGTGGCGCGCAGGCCGCCCGAGGGAAACGAAGATGCGTCGGGTTCGCCTTTCACGAGCTCTTTGCTGGAGAACTCCATGATGGCCCCTCCGTCAGGAGACGGGGCGATGAAGCCGTCGTGCTTCTCGGCGGTTATTCCGGTCAGCGGCTGGAACCAGTGGGTGTAGTGGGTCGCGCCTTTCGAGAGGGCCCAGTCCTTCATGGCCGCGGCAACGGCGTTGGCCACGCCTTCGTCGAGCTGCGCGCCTTCGTCGATTGTCTTTCGCAGGGATTTGTAGACATCGGCCGAAAGCGTCGCCTTCATGCATTTGTCATCGAAGACCATGCTTCCGAAATACTCAGGCACCGACTTCATTGCTGCATCCTTTCTTTGTGGCCGAAGCGCTCTGGGCTAGCGAGCAGGATGATGAGCCTGCAGGCCGAACGGGCGATGGTCGGCCGGCCGTATTCAACGGATGCACACTATAGGTTCGACAAGGGCTTTTCCGCCTGTACGAGGCAAGCATTTTTCAAAGTTGAATCACGGTCGAAACATGTTCGAAAACTGCAGGACCGCTCTGTGTCCTTCTCGTTACGAGCATGCTTCGACTGTGAAAACAACCGCGTTTTTCGTCGTGGGCGAATCTGTCGAATACGAAAATGCCGCCAGTGCACGCAAGCGGGGCGGTCGCGCTGCCATTCGGGCCGCGCTGCTTGCGATCGCGTCCGCGCTGTACGTTTGCGGCATGGGCGCTGTTCGGCGAATCGGCCCGCGCCGCAGCTCTCGTCCATCTTGGCGCGGGATTGTGGGGCACGCTCGATTCGTTCTGGCAGAGAGGAGCGGCATGGAAAAAGAAGGAAACATCCGCATCCCTTCCGGATGCGCTATAGCGGCGGCCATCTCAAGGGAGGGTCGCCGATTTTCGGGGGGCAGGCTCATCGACGCCATGCGCCCCATGCACGATCGCTCGAACGGTCTCGGCGGCGGATTCGCGGGGTACGGCATCTATCCCGAATACCGCGATTTCTACGCCCTGCATATGTTCTTCGACGACCGAAGCGCCCGCAAATCGTTCGAGGCGTATCTGAAAGAGCGCTTCGAGATTGTGGAGTCGCAGCGTATGCCTACAAGAACCATTCCGCAGATTTCCGACGAACCGGTCATCTGGCGCTATTTCGTCGACCCCTTGCGCTCCCTGCTTGCCTCGATGCAGCTTGACGAGCGCGAGTTCGTGGCCCGCATGGTCATGGACGTGAACGCGAACATGCCGGGATGCTACGTTTTCTCGAGCGGCAAGAACATGGGCGTGTTCAAGGCGGTCGGCTACCCCGAGGACGTAGGCGAATTCTACAGGATCGACGAATACCGTGGCTATTCATGGACCGCTCATGGGCGCTATCCCACCAACACGCCGGGATGGTGGGGCGGCGCGCATCCGTTCTCGCTGCTCGACTTTTCCGTGGTGCACAACGGGGAAATATCGTCTTACGACGCCAATCGTCGTTTCATAGAGATGTTTGGGTACCAGTGCACGCTGCAGACGGACACCGAGGTCATCACCTACCTTTTCGACTACCTGGTTCGAAAGAAAGGGCTCGTTCTCGAGGAGGCGGCCGCGGTGGTCGCCGCCCCGTTCTGGGAAGCTATCGAATCCGATCGCGATGCCGAGCGCGGGAGGCTCGCGGCGTATCTGCGCACCGTGTTTCCGAGCCTGCTGGTGACGGGGCCGTTTTCCATCGTGGTCGGATTCGACGGGGGACTCATGGCTCTCAACGACCGATTGAAGCTTCGTTCGATGGCGGTGGGGGAGAAAGGCGACATGGCCTACATCGCAAGCGAAGAGGCGGCCATCCGCGCAATGGAGCCGACGGCCGAAAACATCTGGGCTCCTGCCGGCGGACAGCCGGTGGTGTTCACGGTTCGAAAGGAGAGCCCTTATGGGAATTGATTACTCGTATCCTCTCTTCGAGGTGGTTCGCAACGAATCTCGCTGCACGAACTGTCGCGTATGCGAGAAGCAGTGCGCAAACGGGGTTCATCGTTTTTCCGAGCAGAGTGCGACGATGGAATGCGACGAGCGGCTGTGCGTGAACTGCCAGCGATGCGCGGCTTTCTGCCCCGAGGACGCATTGAGAATCTATCGGGCTCCCGAAGGCCTACGCGCGGGCGGTGCCAACTGGCCGTCTTCCTTGATGGAGGAGACGTACAAACAGGCGGCGACAGGCGGTGTGCTTCTTTCCTCCATGGGCTCGCCCGCTGCGCAGCCAGTATATTGGGACAAGCTCTTGGTTAACGCCTCGCAGGTCACCAATCCTCCCATCGATCCTTTGCGCGAACCCATGGAGACGCGCGTGTCGCTGGGGCGCACGCCACGTTCCATAAAGCGCGACGATCAGGGTAGGATTGTATGCGAAATGCCCCCTCACGTGACGCTTTCCATGCCGGTGATGTTTTCTGCCATGAGCTATGGCGCCATCAGCTACAACGCCCACGAAGCGCTGGCGCGGGCGGCCGAAGAGCTGGGAATCCTTTATAACACCGGAGAAGGCGGGCTGCATCAGGGCCTGTATCGCTACGGTTCGAACACGATGGTGCAGGTCGCCTCCGGACGCTTCGGCGTGTACGAGGGGTATCTCAAGGCCGGCGTCGCCATTGAGATCAAGATGGGCCAGGGCGCCAAGCCGGGAATCGGGGGACACTTGCCGGGCGCGAAAATCGTGGGCGACGTGTCGAGGACCAGGATGGTTCCCGAAGGCTCGGACGCCATATCTCCGGCGCCTCATCACGACATCTATTCCATCGAAGACCTCAGGCAGCTGGTGTATTCGCTTAAGGAGGCGACGGATTACGAGAAGCCGGTCTTCGTCAAGGTCGCGGCGGTGCATAATATCGCCGCCATCGCAAGCGGCATCGCGCGCAGCGGCGCGGACGGCATCGTCATCGACGGTTTTCGCGGCGGGACCGGCGCGGCTCCCACGAGGATTCGCGACAACGTGGGCATTCCCATCGAGCTCGCACTTGCTTCGGTCGACCAGCGTCTTCGTGACGAAGGCATTCGCAACGAAGTGTCCCTGATTGTGAGCGGAAGCATTCGTAGCTCTGCAGACGTCGTCAAAGCCGTCGCTCTGGGGGCTGACGCATGCGGGGTCGCCACGACCCCGCTGCTTGCTTTGGGCTGTCATCTGTGCCGAGCCTGCAGGACGGGCGTGTGCAACTGGGGCATCGCCACGCAGGACCCCTCCTTGGAAAAGAGGTTGAATCCTGACCGGGGAGCGCAGCGGCTGGTGAACCTCATGCGCGCCTGGCAGCGCGAGATTATGGAATTCATGGGGGCGATGGGCATCAACTCCATCGAGGCGTTGCGCGGCAATCGTCTCATGCTGCGCGGCGTGGGGCTCAGCAGTCGCGAGCTTGCCATACTTGGCGTGGCTCATGCGGGAGAGTAGCGGGCTTTCGTCGCATTTCAGCAATCGCGTCTCGCGTGCGGCGGGGCGCTTTGCGTGCTGGGGCGCCAGAGGAAGGCGACATTAACGAGGAAGGGTCTGGACCATGAAGGTTATCGAGGCGAACGGCCTTGACGGCAGGGCTTTGAACGCTTTGCTGAGAGAGAACGAAGAAGGCTGCATAGTGAAAGGATGCCTCGGACAGCGTTTTCTCGCGGCGGGCATGGAGCAAGGCGTATTCGAGATGGAAGGCATTCCTGGCAACGCGCTGGGGTCGTATCTCAACGGCGCCACGGTGGTCGTGCGGGGCAATGCCCAAGATGCGGTGGGCGATACCATGAACGACGGCGAGATCGTGGTTCACGGTAGTATCGGCGACGCCGTCGGCTACGCCATGCGCGGAGGCGGGATATTCGTCGAGAGAGACGCGGGCTATCGCGCAGGCATTCATATGAAGGAATTCGAGGAAAAGGTGCCGAGTCTGGTTGTCGGCGGTGTTGCCGGCAGCTTTTTGGGGGAATACCAGGCGGGCGGCATCATTGTCGTGCTCGGTATCGGCGCGAATGGAAGGCGGATCGTGGGGGATTTCCCCTGCGCGGGCATGCACGGAGGCGAGATGTATCTGCGCGGGGCTTGCGAGGGCGTGACGTTTCCCGAACAAGTGAGCGCGCGAACCGTCGGAAAAGACGAGCTCGATCGCATCGAAGGTCTTGTGCGGGAGTTCTGCGACCGATTCGGCTACGATGAGGGCTTTCTGCTCGAGGGCCCCTTCGTCAAGGTCGTTCCGAATACGAACAACCCCTATCGGCAGATGTACGTGGGAAACTAGCCCTGCGTTTCGGCGGTATGTGGTGGTGCTGCAGTTTCTTCGGCAACGGCGCCGTGCTGCACTACAATATGCCGAAGGAATCAATGCGCGCCGCCCGCTTCGGCGCGGCGCAAGACAGGGGTGCCATGATAAAGCTTCTCACCGACTCGGTCGCATCCATTCCTGCACAGGATGCCAGGGATGCAGGAATAGACGTCATATCCCTTTACGTTAACGACGGCGGCGTCGAATACGCTGACGCGACCATGGATTTGGATGCGTTCTACGCAGACCTTCCCTCCAAGGTCGATAACATCCCCACGTCGTCGCAGCCTTCGCAGCACGAATTCGAAGAGTACTTCGAGCGTGCCGCCGCTGCGGGAGACGAGGTGCTCGGCGTGTTCATCTCTTCGAAGCTTTCCGGCACCTTCGACGGCGCATTGCGCGCGGCGCGCGCCGTCCATGCCCGCAATATCGGGTTTAAAGCGTCTTTCGTCAATACCTACTCCACCGGATGGGACCAGGCGTTTTGCGTGTGGGCCGCCTACGATGCCATCAAGGCTGGCAAATCGCTCGACGAATGCGCCAAGGCGGCGGCCGATGCGGTGCAGCGCACGCGCTTCCTGTTCTCGCCCACGAATCTGACGTTTCTTCAGAAAGGGGGCCGCATCGGCGCGGCGAAAGCCCTTCTGGGAAACATCATCCAGATCGTGCCCGTTCTCACGGTGCGCGACGGGCTTCCTGTGGATGTGGCGAAGGCCCGCACGCAGAAAAAAGCCGTCGCGGCGCTTTTCGAGACGTTCAAGTCCGACGTTGAGAAACACGGGCTGAAAGACGCCGTCGTGCACTATATAGGATCTTCCGAGGATGCCGAGAAATGGGCGCGCGAGAAGGTCGAGCCGTATGTGGGCCGACCGGTGCGCGTGCTGCCCGTCAGCCCGGTTGTCGGCCTGCATGTCGGTCCCGCCATGGGCATCGCCTATGAATGCGAGCGTCCCCTCGAAGGCAAGCTCACCATGCGGGAAAACCTTATCGTGTCCCTGTAGCCTCGTTTTCTGCGTCCTTTCGGCGGAGTGTCGCGCTCTTGTTGTTGCCGCCTTGCTCGGTTTCTGCCGATCGGCATCGTGCGATTTTTCCGGGTGAACGAAAGGCCTATTCCCAAGAAGGAGCCATATGACTGCCCAATGCAATCTGATTATCGACTCGTGCTGCGATCTTCCCTATTCGGTCGTCGATAGGGAAGGGGTCTATCTCATCAAATTCCCGTTTCTTTTTGGCGATCAAGAGCATCTGGACGATCTCGGCCAGAGCATGTCGGCCCATGATTTCTACGAGCGCATGCGCCACGGGGAGTGCCCGACTACCGCGCAGGTGTCCATTCCCGCGTTTACCGAAGCCTTCACGAAGGTGGCGCAAAGCGGCATTCCCACCGTGTATCTGAGCTTTTCCTCCGGGCTTTCCGGCAGCTATGACGTCTCTCATATTGTTGCCGAACAGGTGCAAGGGCAGTATCCCGATATGGAGCTGCACATCGTCGATACCAAACTCGCATCGGTTGCCGAGGCGCTGCTGGTCTACGAGGCCATTCGCCAGCGCGAGAAGGGCCTGACGGCGCACGAGATGGTGGCATGGGCCGAAGAGGCCCGCTATTTCGTGAACGCCCTGTTCATGGTGGACGATCTTGAAAGCCTGCGTCGCGGCGGCCGTATTCCCGACTCCGTCGCCTATGCGGGAGCAAAGCTTGACGTGAAGCCGCTGCTCACCATCGACTTGGAAGGAAAGCTCTCCCTCAAGGGCGTCGCGCGCGGTCGAAAGAAAGGCATCAAGCAGCTTGCGGAATACTATCTCGAACGTCGCGATCTGGAGAATCCGTCTCAGCGTGTGGTAACCGGTCATGCCGATTGTCCGAAGGACCTCGAGCGTCTGCACGATATCGTCTCCAAGCAGGACGAAGGCGTGCTGTTCATGGACGGCGAAATCGGTCCGGTCATCGGTAGCCATGTCGGCCCGGGCATGATCGCCATCGTCTTTTGGGGCAAAGACCGTCGAGAGGACCTGTCTGTCGCCGACCGCATCGCGCGCAAGGTGAAGGGAATCTAGGGTTCGCTTTGATGTCGTCGGTCGGCGCGGTTTCGTCCGGCCGACGCTTTTTGCGCGGCCCGCATTTCGGCCATAGTGGAGGAATACGTGTTCGAAGATTTTTTGGCGCGCTGCGAACTGTGCCCCCGTCGCTGCGGAGCCGACAGGGCTGCGGGCAGGCGCGGAGTGTGCGGCGCGGCGGACGAGCTGCGCGTCGCGCGTGCGGCGCTTCATTTCTGGGAAGAGCCGCCGATATCGGGCGAGGCGGGCAGCGGAACCGTGTTCTTCTCGAATTGTCCTCTGCATTGCGTCTATTGCCAAAACGCCTGCATTGCCAACGGTCGTGCAGGAGCGGACGTCTCCGTCGCGCGCCTGGCGCGGATTTTTCTCGAGCTTCAGGGAAAAGGGGCTCTGAACATCAATCTTGTGACGGCGACGCATTACGCCCCCCATGTTCTTGAGGCGCTTCGGCAAGCGCGCGCTCAGGGGCTTCGTTTGCCGGTTGTCTGGAACACCTCGGGATATGAAACCGTCGAGACCGTGAGGCTTGTTGCGCCGTATGTCCAGACGTTTCTGACCGATTTTCGCTATACGGATCCCGAGACCGCGCGAGCATATTCCCATGCCCCTGATTACCCGCATGTCGCCCGTGCCGCACTCGACGAAATGGTTCGGGGCGATGCGGACGTCATCGTGCGCATTCTTGCCTTGCCAGGACATATCGACGAGGCGAAAGACGCCGTGCGCTATCTCTACGAGACCTACGGCGATCGGGTTGTGCTAAGCATGATGAGCCAGTACACGCCTGCGGGAAGCCATCCTGAACATCCTGAGCTTGACCGGCGCGTTTCCCTGGAAGAATTCGAAGAGCTGCTCGATTTCGCCGATGCGATCGGATGCGACGAGTACTTCTGGCAGGAGGGCGATGCGGCGCAGGAGAGCTTCATTCCTGATTTCTACAGCCTCGAAGGCGTTTTGGGCCCCGAATAGCTTCAAGCGCTTTGAAATCCGAGCGGTTCAAGGATGCCTTCCGGAAGATATCCGTGCGTTCGCCTCGGAGCTAAGGTCGTTCGGTGATGGGTTTGTTTCGCTGCGCGCTTTCAGCCCATCGCTGCGTCGAAGGCTGTGGTAGGGTGTGTCAAAGCGCTCTGTTCGAGGCGCGACGTCTGCATGAGTCGCGCGGATGCTACGGTGCGATTGAGGATGTCGCCTTTCGGGGCGATACTATATGGAAGGAGGCTTCGAAATGGGCCTTTTCTCAATGAGCGGCAAGAAGAAAAAGGGCTATTACGGCGGTAGCAGCTCGTATGGAAAGCCGGGTCTTGGGGGCCTTGGCGGCATGATGGGGATGTTCGGGTCGTTTTCGAGCTCGTCGCGCAAGCGGCAGATGTATCAGCAGCAGATGGCCCAGCAGCAAGCCGCTATCCATCAAAATCCAGTCGTGCAGCAGACCCCTCAGGCCGCGCCGGCTGCTGCCGTTTCTGCCCAGGCCTCTTCCGGGAGCATCGCATGCCCCGCATGCGGCGCCTCCGTTCCCGCGGGCTCGAAATTCTGCCTTGAATGCGGCAATAAGATCGGCGGCGGTTTCTGCGCCGGGTGCGGTGCCGCGTTGCCTCCCGGTGCGAAATTCTGTCCCGCATGCGGAACCCCGCGCGCATGACGAAGCGGTCGCCTTATGCCTTTTCGCTCGAAGCGCGAAATCTCGATTGATGACGAACGCGAAAACGCCTTCCGCGAAAGCGGCGCGTTTTCAGATGGAAGATCCGACGCGCATGCGCCGGATCTTTCTTTGCGCACGGCGGATTTTCCCCGTTTGCGCTTTTCTTCGTCTCGTGCGGCGCGCTTTCTTACGGCGTTTTTCGACCGTTGCATCGTCGGCTGCGATGCGGGAGAGTATCGTCTTGAATCCGTGCTCGGCCAGGGGCGGTACGGCACGTCTTTCTCGGGCATTCGCCGAGCTGATGGCATGGAGGTCGTCATCAAAAAGATCGACCGAGCGGAGTCGACGAGCGTTCGCGAGGCCGTGTGGACGGAGTGCGCCGCGCTTTCCCTGCTTGACCATCGGGGAATCGCGCGCTGGCTCGGAATCGTGAACGGGCGGGTTACGACGTGCGGCTCCCGCGTTTGCGTTCGTGCGCTTCTGCCGCGGCATGCGGCTTTTTACGGCATCGTCCAGTCGAGGTGTCCAGGGAAATCCCTGCACCTTCTTCTTTGCGAAGGGCATGTCTTTTCCATGGATGAAATCGCATCCATCGGAGCCTCGCTTATCGAGACGGTGGCCCATTGTGTTTCGCGCGGGGTGCTTCACGGCGATATCCGACCGGCAAACGTCCTCGTGGACGAGCAAGGGCGTGTTTCGCTTGTGGATTTCGGCCTTGCTCGCTTTTTCGACAGGTCCCTCGCGGAAAGCGCGGTCTTTACCTGTGCGGCCGACGACGTGGACGGCATCGTCGAAACGCTGCTGTTTCTGCTGTATTCCGACCGTGCCCGGATTCGTGCCGACAGGAGCGGCCGCCCCTGGTTTGAAGAACTCGCCATAAGCGAGCGTCAGCGGTCGTTTCTTCACGACGCGTTCTTTCGCAAGGAATCGTTCGATTCGTTCGAGGAATTCGGATCGCGTTTCGCCGCCGCCTTTTCTTTCCGCTCCTGATTTCGTCGCATCGTCGAACGCAAAAAAAGTCCGAAGCAACAATGTGCTTCGGACTTTTCGGCAGAGGATTTCGCGCGATGCTCGTTTTCGCTTCGAGATACGGCGTCCTTATGCGTCGTAGGAGATGCGCACGCCTTTCGTGTCGCATTCGAGCACGTGGACTTCGAATGTAGGATAGAGCGACGCCAATCGGGCGCGCAGGCTTTCTGCGACAAGCCCGTCGGCCGTGACGGCCATCATGGTCGATCCAGATCCCGAAATCCACATGGTGCATGCGCCGCCGTCGAGGCAGATGCGGCGGACGTCCTCGTAATCGGGGATGAGTGTCTTGCGATACGGCTCCTGCAGTTTGTCTTCGCAGGCGGCGGCGATCAGCTCGACATCGCCGCTTTCGAGCCCGCGCGTAAGGCCTGAGATGCGGCCCATCTGCCACACGGCGGTGGAAAGGGAAACTTCTTTCGGGACGATTTTTCGGGCGCTTTCGGTCTTGACCTCGTAAGGCGGGATGATGGTGATGAATTTCAGATGCGGGTTCACGTCGTAGCGGATGCAGTGGGGCAGCGCGCCTTCGGGCGTAAAAGAGCAGACGAGCGAGCCCATGATGGCGGGCGCCACGTTGTCGGGATGGCCTTCCATCTGGGTTGCTATGCTCACCGCTTCGGCTCGCCCGACGATGCGCCCCGTCAAAGCGGCGGCGCCCATGATGCCTGCAACGGTGCAGGTGGAAGAAGACCCCAGGCCGCGCGACACGGGAATGCTCGTGTCGATGTCGATGGCGATAGGGAAGGGTTCTTCCCCCCAGTGCTCGAGGGCAAGGACGAACGAGCGATAGACGAGGTTGTCCTCGTTGCGGTATTTCTCGGGGCAGCCTGTGATGGTCAGCTTCTCCGCGCGATCGAAGGTGAAGCGCGAGTAGAGGCTTACGGCCATGCCGAGGCAGTCGTATCCGATGCCGAGGTTTGCCGAGGTTGCCGGCACAGCAATGGTCACGCTCACAGCAGCTCACCGCATTTCTTTTCAACGTAGGCGGACATATCGTCGGCGTTCATAACGTCATCGAAGCGTACCGAAGCGGCCTCGAGCGCCGAAAGGGCTGCGGGCGCGTGCGTCTTGCTTGCAGCCTCGAGCGCGCGCATGCAGTCGAAATCCGAGCCTTCCGAGGTGACGCCGAGCGCGGCGCAGACGTCTCGGCAGAACTTGTAGGGGCTTGCGGTGGACAAGACAATGCGTGCAACGCCGTCTTCCTTAGGCGTATTTCGGGACACGTGCCACGCGACCGCCGTGTGCGGGTCGAGGACATAGCCGTGCTCGTCGAAGCAGGACTTCATAACCTCGCGTGCTTCGTCGTCGGTGGCGAATCCGCAGTCGAAGACTTCCTGGATGCGCTCAAGCATCTCGTCGGAGACTTTGTAGCGACCCGTTTCGGCAAGGTCGTTCATAAGGCCTGCGACATAGGATGCGTTGCCGTCGCTCATGTAGTAGAGAAGGCGTTCCAGGTTGGACGAAATCAGGATGTCCATGCTCGGGGAGATAGTTTTATAGAAGGGACGGTTTCGGTCGTAGACGCCGGTGGCCAAGAAATCCGTGAGGACATTGTTCGCGTTGCTCGCGACGATGAGCTTGCGGACGGGAAGGCCCATGCGTCGTGCGAAATACCCTGCGAGCACGTCTCCGAAATTACCCGTGGGAACGCAGAAATCGACGCAATCGCCGCAAGCGATCGCGCCTTGGCGGACCAACTGGGCGTAGGCGTCGAAGTAGTAGACCACCTGCGGAGCGAGCCTGCCGATGTTGATGGAGTTGGCGCTGGAAAGCACGACGTTCTGCTTTGCCAGGCGGGCACGCAGCTCCTCGTCGCCGAAAATGCGCTTGACGGCGCTTTGGGTGTCGTCGAAATTGCCGCGCACGGCTCCCACGGCTACGTTGTCGCCGGCTTGCGTGACCATCTGGAGGCGCTGGATCTCGGACGTGCCGCCGTGCGGGTAGAACACGGTGATGCCCAGGTTGGGGGTGTCGGCGAAGCCGGCGAGCGCTGCCTTGCCGGTGTCTCCGCTTGTGGCGGCGAGAATCATGATGCGTTCGCTCGTTTGGGATGCGGCGCGGCTCATGAGCTGGGGCAGCATCTGCAAAGCGACGTCTTTGAATGCGCTTGTGGGACCCCAGAACAGCTCGAGGATATAATCGTCTCCCACGGAGACGAGCGGCGTAACTTCTTTTGAGGCGAAGGTCTTTCCGTAGGCTGCGTCGACGCAGGCCTCGATTTCCTCGGCGGTGTAGTCATCGAGCAGCGTGCCGAGGATGTCGGCAGCGTTTTCTCGGTAGGTTTGGGCGACGACGCGTCCGAGATCGATGGGTGTGCGGCCGAGCTCGTCGGTCACGTACAGGCCGCCGTCGGGCGCGAGGCCGTCGAGCACCGCCCGTTTAGCGGAGCACTCCATCGCATTAGAGCGTGTACTGTGATACATTGATGCCATTCGACTACTCCTTGGCGTTTTGCGGATGGGAAAGCCCTTGCAGGCTCTGCTTTCGGCTAATAGTAGCAAGAAAACGAATCTACGGGGCGAGCGGTCGGGGAAATGCACGTGTCGTTGACGGTGCGGCAATGGGGGCTTGTGCGCAGGCGCGCTTGCTCGTTTCGGACGTTGTTCGGGCGGGTGATTCTGCGGCATCCGCCGCACGGCTGCGTTTCAGCGTAGTCTCCTGCACGGTTTCGCACAGCCGCGGTCCTCATTCGCCAGGGCGGGAATGTTTTTGTATGCAAAGGTGGGCGTATGATAAAAATCACGAAGTTCGGCGGCTCGAGCGTAAGTTCCGCCGAGCAGTTCAAGAAGGTGAAGAAAATCGTCGAGGCCGACGAGGCCCGTCGCTTCGTCGTCGTTTCTGCGGCAGGCAAGCGCGACAAGACCGATAGCAAGATTACCGATTTGCTGTATCTGGTCAACGCCCATCTTCAGTACCACGTATCGTGCGACGATCTGCTGGGAACCATAGGGCAGCGTTTTTGCGAGATCGCGAAGGAACTCGACCTCCAATACCCGATCGGTCACGAGTTCGGCGTGTTCCGCGAACGCGCCAAGCGCGGCGATTTCACGCCTGAGTACATCGTCAGCCGCGGCGAGTACTTCACCGCGCGCATGATGGCCGAATACCTTGGGTTTCCGTTCGTGGATGCCGCCGACGTGGTCGCGTTCAACCAGGACGGAACGCTTGATATGGATCGCACGGGCGAGCAGCTGCGTGCCGCCATCGGCGAGGAGAAGCACTTCGTGCTCCCCGGATTCTACGGCGCTACTGCAGACGGCCAAATTCGCCTGCTCGACCGCGGCGGCGGAGACATCACGGGCGCCATTCTTGCCCAGTCGATCGGCGCCGATCTGTATGAGAACTGGACCGACGTGTCGGGCTTTTTGACGGCCGACCCCCGCATCGTTGACAATCCGAAGTCCATTTCGCGCATCACCTATGCCGAGCTTCGAGAGCTTTCCTACATGGGCGCGAGCGTTTTGCACGAAGAGGCCATTTTCCCCGTGAAAGACGCCGGAATCCCGTTGGTTATCAAGAACACCAACCGCCCAGACGATCCGGGCACGGTCATCAGCGAGGAGACCGAGCCCGGCATGGCTGAGCCCATCATCACGGGCATTGCGGGCAAGCGCGATTTCGTGGCGGTTCATATTCGCACCAACCATATGTCCAATCAGGTCGGATACCTGCGCAAGGCGCTTTCCATCTTCGAGCGCTATCGCGTGAGCATCGAGCACCTTCCCTCGGGCATCGATTCATTCGCCGTCGTGGTGCAGGGGGCCGATGTGAAGGATTGCCTGTACTCCATCGTGGGCGACATCCAACGCGAGCTCGAGCCCGACGAGATCAAAGTCGTCGAGCGCCTCGCGCTCATCTCCACCGTCGGTCGCAACATGTCGAGCCGTCCGGGCATTTCGGGACGGTTGTTCGGCGAGCTGGGCAGCGCGGGCGTCAATATTCGCATGATCGCCCAGGGCTCGGAGGAGTTCGACATCATCGTCGGCGTTAACGACGAGGATTTCGAGCACGCTATTCGCGTCATCTACAATGCATTCGTCGATTCGGACGAAAATGTGATCACCGTCGACGAGCTCGAAGAGAAAGGTTCCTTCAATGAAGTCGTATAACGTTGCCATTCTGGGCGCCACGGGCGCCGTGGGGCAGCAGATGCTCCAGTGCCTCGCCGAGCAGGATTTCCCCGTGAATAACCTTAAACTGCTCGCCTCCGCTCGAAGCGCCGGCAAAATCGCGCAGTTCAAGGGCGAAGACGTGGTGATCGAAGAGGCTCGCGACGAAGCGTTCGACGGCGTTGACATCGTGCTTGGCGCGGCAGAAAACGACATTGCCAAACGATTCGTTCCCGTTGCTCGCGAAAAAGGAGCCGTGACGGTGGACAACTCGAGCGCATACCGCCTCGACCCCGATGTCCCCCTGATCATCCCCGAGGTCAACCCCGAGGACATAGCGAAGCACAACGGCATTATCGCCAACCCCAATTGCGCTACGATCATCGGTCTTGTCGCCGTCAATCCGCTGCATAAGCTCGGTGGCATCAAGCGCATGGTCGTGTCTACGTATCAGGCCGCATCGGGCGCCGGTGTTGGCGGGCTTCGCGAACTCGAAGCGCAGATGGCTCGCATTTCAGCGGGCGAGAAGGTCGAGGATCCTAAGGCTTTCGCCTATCAGCTTGCGTGCAATCTGATTCCCCAGATTGGCGGATTCGATGAGGTGGGCTATACCTCCGAGGAGATGAAGATGCAAAACGAAGGGCGCAAGATCATGCATCTTCCCGATCTTCGTGTGAACTGCACGTGCGTGCGCGTTCCCGTGATGCGCTCCCATTCCGAGAGCATCACGCTCGAATTCGACCGTGCGGTAAGCGTCCAGGCCGCCCGCGAAGCCCTCGCGGCCGCCCCTGGCGTCAAGCTCGTAGACGACCCTGCGGCCCAGTTGTATCCCATGCCGTTTGATACGACCGACCAAGACCTCATCTACGTCGGCCGTATTCGCGACGATATCTCTGCCGGCGAAGGCCAGCATGGTCTTACGCTATGGTGCTGCGGCGACCAGATTCGCAAGGGTGCGGCCACAAACGCTGTGCAGATCGCCAAGATGCTCGCCGAATAGAGGAGTGTTTTTCGGAGCGATTCTTATGGCCGGCAGATTGGCTACAGCCTCGGCAAAGCGCTCGAGGCCGGCGTGGACATTTTCCTTGAAGTCATTTTGTGGATGCGCTATCGCTATGGTAGAATCACTCACGCACAATTTGCCAGTGTGGCGCAACGGTAGCGCAACTGATTTGTAATCAGTGGGTTGCGGGTTCGATTCCTGTCACTGGCTCCAGTAGATTCACAGGCCGAAACGGATGTTTCGGCCTGTTTGTTTTTCAGTTTTGCTCGTTCGAGCGAAACGCATCATATAGCGAGAGCGAACGCGCTCTTATGGTTTTAGGGGGTCGGTCATCATGCGGAAGCGTTATTTCTTTTTCGACATAGACGGAACCTTGGCTGCGGGCCCTATTGCGAACCGTCGTGTTCCCGAAAGCGCCGCTTTCGCGTTGCAGCACCTGCGCGAGCAAGGCCACTTCACGGCCATCTGCACCGGTCGCGGCTACGCCATGGCTCTGCCGTATCTGAAGGAACATGGCTTTTCCGATATGGTATGCGACGGCGGCAACGGCATTGTGCTTGACGGAGTGTTGCGCGGCGTAGAGCCTCTCGATAGGGAGGCGTGCATTCGCGTGCTCGAGGAGTGCGACAGGCTAGGACGGCCATGGGCCCTTTCCTGCGATCTTACTCGGCGTCGCTACACTCGCGTGCCCGAATTCGACGATTTGGCGCACGACGCCTACATGGATACCGTCGTCGATCCCAATCTTGACTATCATGCCATCGATTGTTTCTACAAGCTGTTCCTGCCGTGCACCGAAAGGGAAGAGGCGCCGCTTTCTTCGCTTTCCTTCGTTCCGACTGCTCGTTTCAGCCCCTATGTGCTTTTTGTCGAGCCCGTGGACAAGGGCAACGGGGTGAAACGCGTCATGGACGTGTACGGCGCGGACTATGCGGACGCCGTCGTGTTTGGAGACGGGTCGAACGATATCAGCATGTTTCTCCCCGAATGGACCTGTGTCGCCATGGGCAACGCCATCGACGAGCTGAAGGCGCGTGCCGACTTCGTGACGACCGACGCGGACAAGGACGGTATTTTGAACGCGTGCAGACATTACGGATGGGTTTCCTGACCGACCTGCCCGGCTTTAGGCGCAAGTGTTGTGCTGGGTATGAATCCAGGATGGGCGCGTGCTACTACGAACGGTGGCTTTTCTTTTCCACCTTTCCCGTGATGCGCCAGCGGTAGTTGGGGTTGTTTTTCAAAAAACGGAATCTGCATACGAACGTGATGCCCAAGACGATGAGCGTGGTTGCCATGCATGTGGCGAAGAATTCTGCTACGAACAGATTTCCCTCGAGCAGCGCATAAAGCGTAGCGAGCAGAAACAGCGCCGAAAGGCCGCCGTTGAGCACGATGAATATCTTGATGAGGACCTCTTTCGCTCGTGCAGGGGTCGACCTCCACGATACAACGAGGTAGATGGCAAGGGCGATGATCGCCAGAATTATCAAAAGGGGCGCGATGCGATAAAGACGGGCTGCTATGAAGGCCGGCATGATGACTCCTTTTCGCCGATGCGGCGTATTCGAACGTATGCTTCAATCATATCGCAACCATGCGCGAAGACTCCGATGGAGGGTTGACGAATTGGCATCGAAACCCATGCTTGAATCGAACATTTATTCGTATTACTATTATCGAATAAATGTTCGATTCAAGGAGGCGGCATGGACACGGAGAGCAAACTTCGCATTCTGGCGGATGCTGCGAAATACGATGTGGCCTGCACCTCGAGTGGCCTTGACCGGCAAGCGCAGCCTGGAAAGCTCGGCAATGCGGTCTCGGCGGGAATCTGCCATAGTTTTTCGGCGGATGGGCGCTGTATCACGCTCCTGAAGGTTCTGTACACCAATGCGTGCGTATACGATTGCGCGTACTGCGTGAACAGGCGCAGCAACGATGTTCCTCGTGCCGTGTTCGATCCTCGGGAGCTTGCCGATTTGGTTATCGCGTTTTATAGGCGCAACTATATCGAAGGCCTTTTCCTGTCGAGCGGCGTTTTGGTCAACCCCGACTACACGTCGGAGCTCATCATGGAGTCCCTTCGCATATTGCGCGAGGAATACGGCTTTCGCGGATACATTCACGCCAAGGCAATCCCGGGGTCTTCTCCCGACCTGGTTGCCCGGCTTGGGCTTCTTGCGGATAGAATCAGCGTCAACATGGAGCTTCCGTCCCGCGAAAGCCTAGCGCTTCTTTGCCCCGAGAAAACGAAAAGCTCCATCATCTCTCCTATGCGCCAAATCAAAGAACGCATAGAAGAAGATAAAGACGCTCGTTCTCTCGCTCGCAAAAACGCATGCTACATGGCCGAACGTAGGTCCGGAAAAACAAGTCGCGCATTCGCTCCTGCCGGGCAAAGCACCCAGATGATAATCGGCGCAACGCCCGAATCCGACCGCCAGATTCTGATGCTTTCTTCGGCGCTGTATGCGTCCATGGCGCTGAAGCGCGTCTTTTTCTCCGCGTATCTTCCCGTGAACGAGGACGCACGTCTTCCGTCTTCCGGCGCGGTCCAGCTTGATAGAGAGCATAGGTTGTATCAGGCGGACTGGCTCATGCGGTTCTACAGGTTCGACGCGAAAGAGATTCTGGGGGGTTCTTCTTTTCTAGAGACCGACCTTGACCCGAAAGCGGCTTGGGCCTTGCGGCATCTTGAGCAGTTTCCCATAGAGGTGAATACCGCGCGTTACGAATCCCTTATTCGGGTTCCGGGTATAGGGGTCCGCAGCGCGAAGTTGATTGTAAGAGCCCGAAAGGCGTCTAGCCTGGGAGAATGCGAACTTCGCAAGCTCGGAATCGCATTGAAGCGGGCTCGTTACTTTATAACCTGTCGTGGGAAATACCTTGGCGAAGGGGTCGAATTTGCCCCCGAGGCGTTGAGGGCCAGGCTGTCCGCTCCAATACGCTCGGGTAATTCCGGAAGAGGTGCCAACAGGGCTCTTGAGGGCCAGCTTTCGCTTTGGGGGTAGAAGGCTCATGGAAACGCTTGCGTACATATGCGAAGACTCCTTGGAAGGCATGCTTTCGGCGGTCTTCGAAGCATACGAACATCGGGAGTTTCCCGATGATATCGTGGTTCGGGGTCTGTTCCAGCAACGCTTGGGAGAAAAGGTCCGCTACGTGCAGACCGACATCGACCATGCATGCCGCGTGAGAGCCGGGCTTATCCGAACGTGCGGTTTCAGGGCGTATGAGGCCGTTCGGGCGGTGTATCTTTCGGACGATCGACGCAAAGGGTCGGCAATTCACGTTTTCGTGCGGTATGCAATGAAGCGCGGAACCCAGGCTCTTGACGACGTGGCTCATCCAGACGCCTCCGATTTCGTTGTCATCAATAGGTTCGTCTACAACGAGGTGCATCATTGGAAAGAGTTTCTTCGCTTTCGCCAGGCGGAAGGAGGGCTGTATTTTGCTCAGTGTAATCCGAAGGCGAGCGTTGTCCCGCTGCTTATGGGATGGTTTTCGGCTCGTTTCAACACGCAGGACTTCATGATTTACGACGAGGTTCATGCCCTTGCCGGAATCTCGCACGGCGGGTCTTGGGCCTTGGTGAAAACCGATGCTCTGGAGGTGCCTTCTGACACGGCTGAGGAGCGGTCGTACGCGCGTGCTTGGAAAACGTTCTACGATGCCATCGCCGTGAAGGAGCGTCTCAACCCCGATTTACGCAGGCAGCTCATGCCCAAACGTTTCTGGGGCGATATGACAGAGATGAAAGAAGAGGCGCCCCGGAAGAGCGCCTCGGCAGGTGATTCTTCTGTTCAGATTGGCGAACCCACTGTAACGGGAGGATTGCCGATATCGGCCCGAGCGAAACGAGCTCCCGTCGCCCTCGCCGATTGAAGCCCTCTACTTCTGAGATGCTTTGCTCATTTCCTCCACGTCCACCGAAATCGTGTGGCTGATCGGTTTCCACTTGGCCTTCTTGAACAGGGCGACAAGTGCGATGGGGATGTACGTGAGCATGAAGAAGGGGAAGGTGAACAGGTACTTGATCTTCTTTCCTGTGGTCGAGTGAATGTTGTTCCATTCCGTGAAGGTGGTGAGCGCCCCGAGGATGAACATGAACAGGCAGTAATTGAACAGGCAGAAGAACATGCTCGAAAGAGAGCTTACGATCATGCTGCCGGCGGACATATAACCAAGCAGGGCGAGCGCTACGATGGTGCCGTTGAACCCGATGGTGATGATGGTAAGAAGCATCGCCGGGGCGATGGTCATGAGCATGTCGTAGCACGCGAACCGCGCGCCCTTCTTATTGGTGAAGATGCCTTTAAGAAGCTTCCAGGAATAATGGGCGAACACCTGATAGAAACCCTTCGCCCAGCGGAAGCGCTGATTCCAGGAGTCCTTGAAGGTAATGGGCTGTTCGTCGTAGAGCATGGCAGTGGGGCAGTAGCTGATACGCTTGCCGTCAATGATGGTCTGTGCGGAAAACTCGATGTCTTCGGTGAGCAGATGCCATTTCCATCCGCCGTGTTTCTCGAGGACTTCGGCGGCGATGAAAAAGCCCGTTCCGGAGATAGCGCAGCTTGTGTTGAGGGTCAGGCGCGCCTGGCTGAGGTATTTCGCCTCGCGCAGGAACCAGACCGCATATCCGGCGGAAATCCAATTGCTTCCGTAGTTTTTGGAATTGCGGTAGCTGGTGGATGCGACGGCGCCTCCATCGTAGACCTTGTTCATTTCGCGGAAGTAGTTCACGTCCAGTACGTTGTCCGCGTCGAATACAAAGTAGGCTTCATAGCCGCGATCGGCGTAGCGCTGTTGGATGCGCTTGTATCCGAAGTCGAGGGCATACCCTTTCCCGATATAGTCTTTGTTGAATCGCTCGAAGACGTCCGTCGCTCCTGCGCTGCGGGCGACGGATGCCGTATCGTCGGTGCAGTTGTCCGCGATGACGAAGATGTCGATGAGCTCCTGGGGATAGTTCTGCATGCGGATGCTGTGGATGAGGTCCCCGATGACGGCGATTTCGTTTCGGGCGGAAATCATCACGGCGTAGCGATGGTTCTTCTTCGCCTCCTGCTTTGGAGGTTTTCTCGTCAGAACGGTGAAAATGTAGAAGAATTGGTAGACGTAGCAGATGGTGAATGCTAAAAAGACGCCGATATTGAAGGCGTCCACGAATGTGACCTGTGAGAGAATCTGGTCAAGCACGAGGCCCTGCCTTTCAGCTCCATGTGTAAGACTAGAAAGAAATGAACAAAACTTTCAAAAGTATAGTGGTATCCGGTAAGCCTGCGCTAGCGCATGGGGCATATGGACATAAAATGCAGAATATTGCAGGGCGTTTTCATATCTTCGCACGGCGAGGACACTTGCGCTTTTTGTCCGGTCGCGCCTTCGCGCCCGTTTTTTTTCAGGCGCGGGCGATGGTGGCGATGCGTGTTGAGCATCGGGATCGGTCCAAGGCGCATTGTGCGCTCGAGAGCGTCGCTCCCGTGGTTATCACGTCGTCGAGGAGCAGGACCCTGTTAAGGCCGAGCGCCTTGATCGCCTGGAATCTCCCTTGCATGTTGGCGATCCTCTCTTGCCGGCTCAAGGTTCTCTGATCGGCCGCTTTGCATTCTTCGAGCGTCTGTGTGCACGGCAGACCCGTCATGCGCGAGAAGCTCTGTGCGACGAGCGCCATGTGGTCGAACCCGCGCCGGCGCCGCGCTTTGGTCGTCGCGGGAATGTAGGAAACGGCCTGGGCCCACTCCTTCCAGGCGGGGTCTACCACGTCGGCGAGGAAACGAGCCAGCACATCCGCCAGCCGCTGTTCGCCTTTGTCTTTGTATGTTTTCACCAGAAGGGCCGCTCCTCCTTCGTAGCGGAAGCAGCTCACGCAGGGGGAGACGTCGGCGAGCTCGCGTTCGGTCACGGGATTGCAACGGTCGCATTGCAGGCTTCCCCAGGGAGAGCCGCAGCGAGGGCAGGCTCGGTAGTAGTCGATGAACTCCAGGCTCCGCGCGCATCGCGGGCATAGAAGTTTTCCGGGCGTATCGCAAAGGGCGCATCGGGTTGGCCAGAGCGTTTCGCAGATCGATTGTGCGATGAATCCCACGGCGCTCCTTTCTCGCGCGGCTTTCGTCTGAATTCTCCGACGGGTCTTGGGGATGGGAAGGACGAGAAAGATGCTAACGGTTCGTCGTTTGCCCGTTTTGCCTCCACTCTTGCGACTCTCTCGCCGCTTTCTTCCCGAATTCGTCTTCTAAGTTGGCTTTGAGCGTTCCTTCCACGCATGCGATGCTGCCTCATCTCCGAGATTTGACGCTTCTGGGGAACCGCCGTTGGTCTTGTTCAAATCTGCTAAACTTACCCCGAACTTCTTTCGGGTCTGTAGTTGCGGGGGCTTGCGCCCCCTAGTCCATGGCAGATGCGGTCGAAAGGATCCACGTAAGCATCGGGCTTGTCCCGTGCGAGCATGGCGTATCCTAGGAGTAAGACGCACCCTTCGGAGATTGTTTTGCGGCGTGGTGCTGCACCGAAGGAGAGGGTGGAGCGGATTGCCGCAAACCCCCGGTGCGCGAGTGTGGGGGCAAAGACTAGGTCAGCCGGAAGAAGACGGAATACGAAAACGGAAAGAGGATCGAAACGATGAAGCATCGCGTGTCGCTTATAGGCGTGTTCGCCTGTGCGGTCTGCCTTGTAATGACGCTTGCTGGCTGCAGCCAGAGCACCGCCTATACCCCTGAAACGCTCAATCCCACGGTTTCGTCGCCCACGATCGGCAAGGACAACACGCTGCGCGTCGGTATCGGCGGAGGCGCGCCGTTCTACGTTTCGACGAATTCGAGCAGTGCGGCGTCGGGTCTCGACGTCGATATGGCCGCTGCCCTGGCGGACCAGCTTGGTCTCAAGCTTGAGGTGGTCTCTCTCGGCACGGGCGAAGTCGACGTGCAATCCGCCCTCGCGAAAGGCGACGTCGACATCGTTATGAGCGCGACTTCTTCCGACAAGGGCGATTCGGTGTGGGTTTCCGACCCGTATACGCAGACGGGAATCGCGCTGTTCGCAAGTCCGGGCACCGCCGCTCCCTCGAAAAGCGATGCTCCCAAGATAGCCGCCCAGTCGTCGTCCACGAGCGCATGGGCCGTCACGAACGCTTTCGGGGAAGATGCCCTGGTCGCCAATAGCGACCTGCTTTCCGCGCTGTCCTCCGTGGAGACGAAAAGCGCCACCTACGTTGCCGCCGATGCCGTTATCGGCTCGTATGCGGCTTTGGGCCAAAACGTCGATGTCGAGCCCGTCGCCGTGCTTGGAACGGTGGGCGGCTACGGCGTCGCCGTGTCTGCCAGCAACACCGATTTGCAAAAGGCTATCTCCGACGCTCTGGCAACCATCAGCGGCAACGGCGTGGCAAACGTCGTGTGCTCGAAATGGCTCGGTTCCGCCATTGACCTTTCCTCCCTTCCCGTCATAGAGGTTTCCACGTCGAAAGCCTCCTCTGCGAAGACGAGCGATTCCGACGAGTCCTCCTCCGAGAAGACGGGTGCCGATACGTCGGCTTCGGAGGATTCGTCCGCTTCGACGGATGACGGCGTAGAGCCGAAGACGGAAGCTGGGGCGAACGCGGTTCTTCCTCAGGGAACGTCCTCAGCGGCTTAAATCGTCCGTCCGAAGGGCGTCATGCGCTTCTTTTTTCTGCACAATGCGGGGTTTCCTTGACACGAAGGATGCCCCGCATTATTTATATGATATTGTTTTAGTAGCAATTAGCATACGAGACATGAGATAGAGGACGTAGTCATGCTTGAACTAAAGAATCTGGTATTCGAGGTGCCTGTTGAAGGGGGAGTCTCTGAGACGAAGCGCATCATCGACGACCTTTCCCTTACGATCGAAGACGGTCGATTCACGGTCATAACCGGCCCGAACGGCGGCGGCAAATCCACGCTGGCGAAGCTCATCATGGGTATCGAGCAGCCGACGTCCGGCTCCATCGTCTTCAACGGCCAAGACATCACCCATGCATCCATCACCGAGCGCGCCAAGCTCGGAATCGGGTACGGCTTTCAGCAGCCCGCTCGCTTCAAGGGCATGAAGGTCAAAAAGCTTCTTGAGCTCGCAGCGGGCAAGCGCCTTCCGGCCCTTGAGTGCAACGAGTATTTGGCGAAAGTCGGCCTGTGTTCTGCGGCCTATCTCACGCGCGAGGTGGACAAGAGCCTTTCCGGCGGCGAGGTAAAGCGCATCGAGATTGCAACGATGCTCGCGCGAGACCCGAAGATGGCCATCTACGACGAGCCCGAGGCGGGCATCGACCTGTGGAGCTTTGACCGTCTGACCGAGACGTTTCGCGATATCCACGAGACCCGCGACGACCGCAGCATCGTGATTATCTCGCACCAGGAACGCATCATCCAGCTCGCCGACGACATCGTCTGTCTTCGCGACGGACGCATTCAGGACATGGGTCCGCGCGAGGAAATCCTTCCCAAGCTCGGCTTCACCGACCGCGGCTTCCACGGCTGCCAGCTCACCCAGCCGACCGAGCTGCATCTTACCGAGATTTCCACGAACTGCTAGTGATTCTGTAAGGAGATACGTCATGGCAGATCTTTCCACTCTTGACGAGAAACTGCTCGAGCAGATTGCCGATTTGCACGGCATGCCGCGAGGCGCTTTCAATATCCGCAAGGACGGCCAGCTTGTCGAGCGCCATTCGAGCGCGAACATCACCATCGACTCGTTCACGGACAAGCAGGGCATCGAAATCACCATCGCCCCTGGCACGAAGAACGAAACCGTTCATATTCCCGTCATCGTCACCAAGGCGGGACTGACCGACGTGGTCTATAACGATTTTCATATCGGAGACGACGCCGATGTCACCATCATCGCAGGCTGCGGCATCCATAACACGAGCGACCAAAAGGCCGAGCATGACGGCATCCACAGCTTCTGGATCGGCAAGAACGCCCGTGTCCGCTACATGGAGAAGCACTACGGCGAAGGGGAGGGAACGGGCGAGCGCGTCTTGAACCCCACGACCAACGTGTACATGGACGAAGGGTCTCATTGCGAGATGGAGATGACCCAGCTCGGAGGCGTCTCCTCCACGATTCGCGACACCAACGCCGAGCTTGCAGCGGGCGCCAAGCTGGTCTTGACCGAGAAACTGCTCACCCACGGCGACCAGACGGCGACGTCCAACATGAACGTCTATCTGAAGGGTGACGATTCGAGCGTGCAGGTCATTTCTCGAAGCGTCGCTCAGGACAATTCTGTCCAGATTTTCAACCCCTTGGTCGTCGGCGAGGCTGCATGTCGCGGCCACGTCCAGTGCGATGCCATCATCATGGGGTCCGCGAAGGTGAAGGCCATTCCTGGCATCGAGGCGGCAAGCGAAGACGCCCAGCTCATCCACGAGGCCGCCATCGGCAAGATCGCGGGAGACCAGATCGTGAAGCTTATGACGCTCGGCCTGACCGAAGAAGAGGCCGAAGCGGAGATTCTGGACGATTTCCTTTCGTAGCGTCGTTCGCTTCGCACAAACAGAGCGCGCGAAGATGTTCAAAACGCTTCGAGACGCTGTGAATCTTACAAGCAGGGCCCGCGGAATGCGGGCCTTGCCCGTATAATGCATGAAAACGATGCCGCGCCGATCGCGACGGATTGAATGAAGGACGGTGCATGCCGCATGATGAAGCACGACGATTACCGTCGCCAGACGGAAGAAGACCTCGAAAGCGTTCCTCCGATGAGCACGACCCAAAAGGTCATTATTGCAATCGCTGCCATCGGGGTTGCTGTGGGCATTGCGTATTTTGTACTTTCGTAAGCCGCTTCGCGGCAAACGTGCGTGCCCGGGTCGATTCCTGGGTTGGCGCAGGCTTGCGCGCGATTGATGAAAGGAAGGCGATATATGGCTAAGCACGCTAAGCGCGAAAGCGATTTGAACGAAGAGGAGCTCAATGATTCGATGGAGGGTGCCGACAAGGACGCTTCCTCCGAGGACCAAGGCCTTGGTTTCGGGAAAAAAGACGATCGCGAGGAGATGCCGGCACACCATGTGAAATCCCGAAGGATGCGCACGGCTTTGATTGTAGTGTCGGTCGCGCTTGTCCTTCTGATGGCGGCTCTTGGCTATTTCGCATGGATGCTTATCGGCGAAGCGCGCGACGTCGCCTATCAAAGCACGATTCAGTCGAGCCAGAATTCCAAAGACTCCGCCTCCACGCTCGATGCGGGAAGCACGTCGGCCGACCGCAAGGAAACGCCCGAGCTTGTCGGGCTGATTGGGAAAACGGAAGATGAAGCCGTCGCTCTCATCGGCCGTGGCGCGACTGAAACGAGCTCTTCAGAGATCACCGAGGAAACGGGCGAAGGAGACGAGAAGACCACGGAGGTCGTCGGCCGCAATGTGACGTTGGCGCTGACCGACGAGACGAGCGACTCCAAGGGCAATACGCCGTCGGTGTATCTGACGCTCGACAAGGAGGGCGTGATTACCGAGGCCGGATACTCGGCATCGGTCGGCTCTCTCGGGTACGGGGAAGTGAGCTTCGTCGATGCGGTTCAGACCGAGCATTTGGTCGAAAACCTGGTGAGCATGGCCGGCGTGCCGACCGAAGAAGGCGCTGTCGAGATGCCTTCTCCCGAAAGCTATCGCAGCTACGCCGACGATGGAAAGACGATTGCCCAGGAGATGTACACATTCGAGGGGACCGGCGAGGCCGACGGGGCGTCGTATGCCTGGTCGTGCAAGCTCAGCTACGATTATTCGGCCGCGAATGTTTCGGGTAATCTTGCCGATACGATTCGTCAGGTGTATCTGTACGTCAAGAGCGCTTAGCGCCTGTTGTTCGCGAGCGAAGCGAATACAATTGAAAAACGTCCTACGGCGCGCATGAATCCGCCGCAGGAAAGGGTCAGCAAACGAGGGGCTTTCGAGCCCCTCGTTTGCGTCTGGCAAAGCTTTGCCATATTCGTGTAATAATGCTTCGCTTTAGCACTCTACTATGCTAAAGTACATTCTGGAAGTAATCGCGCGGGAATCGTCTGTGCTTTTCCGCCATTGGAGTCGATACATCAGGAGGTGCGGCCGAAGTGAAACCGGTTACCCCGCGGGGATTCAGGGACATCATGCCCGAGGAGGCGTTGAAACGCGAACGCATAACGCGCGCAGTGAGCGATGTGCTTGCCGTTCACGGATATCTGCCTGTGGAAACGCCTCTTCTCGAAGACCGGCGTTCGCTCGAACGCGCCTCCAGCGTCGACGACACTCCGTTTCAGCTCTTTGACGCGGACGGCAGGCTTCTTATGGTGCGAAGCGACTTGACCATGCCAATCGCCCGTCTTGCCGCGACGCGTCTCGAGCATGCGGCCGCTCCGTTCAGGCTGCGCTATGCTGCCCCTATCGTGCGCGAGCAGGCTCAGTTCATGGGTCGTTCCAGGCAGTTCACCCAGCTTGGTGCCGAGCTCATCGGCGATGCCGGGGCTTCTGCCGACATCGAGGTCGTATCTCTCGCCGCCGAAGCCCTCGATGCCGCGGGCGTGTCGAAATGGCGTATTGCCTGCGGCAGCGTCCGCCCCATGAAAGAACTCCTCGATGCATGCGGCCTTAAGGAGGACGACCGTGCGGCAGTGTTGGGCTGCATACACGGGTCCGACTTCGTCGACCTCGATGAACTTGTGCAGACCCTCGAAGTGTCCGAGGACGCTCGCCGCGCCCTTTGCGGGCTTGCCCGCGTATGCGGAGGCGCGGAGGCTATCGAGCAGGTTCGCGAACTGCTCGCTCCGTGCGGGGTGGACACCTCGTGCGTCGACGAGCTGGAGAAGCTCTTCGCAGCGGCTCGTGCGCTGCGATTCGGGGACCGGCTCGTGATCGACTTCTCGATCATGAATTCTTTCGATTACTACACGGGCTTGGTGTTTAGCATATATGCCGACGGCGTGTTCTTTCCTCTCGGATCGGGCGGTCGATACGACGATGCCTTTTCACGCCTGGGGGAGAAAGACATGCCTGCGGCGGGCTTCGCCTTGTCTCTCGAGCAGATTGAAGAGGCGCTCGCGTACGCCCCCCAGCAGCGCCCTTTGCGCATTGCGGTTCCCAAAGGCTCGCTTTTCAACGACACGGTCGATGCCCTGGGAAAGGCCGGCTTCGATGTAGAGGCCTTGCGCAATCCGGGTCGCAAGCTGGTCGTTCACGCCGAAGGGGTCGATTACGTGATCGTTCGCCCCACCGACGCCCCCGCGTTCGTCGCTTCAGGCGGCGCCGATTGCGGCATATGCGGTCGCGATTCTTTGATCGAGGCGAACCTCGACCTCGTTCAGATGGCCGATTTAGGCTATGGCCGCTGCCGCTTCGTGGTGGCCGAGCCGCGTACGGCGAAAGGCAAGGCCCAGGCCCGCTATGCCAGCCATGGGAGCATTCGTGTGACGACGAAGTATCCTCGCATCACCCAGGCGTATTATGACCGCATAGGACAGCAGGTCGATATCGTCACCCTCCACGGCAATATCGAGCTCGGCCCCATGGTGGGCATGGCCGACCGCATCGTCGACATCACGGCCACGGGCACGACGCTCAGGGAAAACGATCTCGTTGTTGTCGACGACGTCATCGAATGCAGTGCAAGATTTTTCGCAAGCCCCGTCGGTTTGCGTTGCGACGAAAGGGTGCGCCAGCTCGCAGACGCGCTGGCCGCTTCGAGAAAGGTATGTTCATGAACACGATCGTATTGTCCGAAGGCCAGCGTCTTGCCTCTTCTCAGCTTCCGCGCCAGGGCGTGCTTCCTGCCTCCATCACGGAATCGGCACAGGCCATCATCGCCGAGGTGCAGGAGCGCGAAGACGACGCGTTGCGCGATTTCTGCCTGAAATTCGACGGAGTCGTCCCGGAAAGCTTCTCCGTCGACTCTGACACCATGGATAAGGCGCTCGAATGCGTCGACCCCGCATTTCTGGATGCGTTGGAAAAAGCCGCCGACCAGATTCGCGATTTCCACGAGCGAGAGCTTGCCCAGTCGTGGTTCACCGCTCGCGAAGATGGCACTATCCTCGGCGTGAAGGTGACCCCCGTTCCTTCGGCAGGCATTTACGTTCCCGGCGGACGGGCGCAGTATCCGTCTACGGTTCTCATGAATGCCGTTCCTGCGAAAGTTGCCGGCGTAAAACGCATCGTGATGGTCACGCCTCCGCAGAAAGACGGAGGAATCTCCCCCTATACGCTCGCCGCCGCGAAGGTCGCGGGCGTCGATGAGATATACGCGGTCGGAGGAGCCCAAGCCATCGCCGCCTTGGCGTACGGAACGCAGTCCATTCCCCGCGTCGCCAAGATAACCGGCCCGGGCAATGCCTACGTCGCGGCGGCGAAGCGTCTTGTCTCCGGAGACGCCGGCATCGATATGGTCGCGGGTCCGAGCGAGGTGTGCGTGCTCGTGGATTCTTCGGCCGACGCAACCGTTGTGGCGGCCGATCTGATGGCCCAGGCAGAACATGACCCCTTGGCCGCATGTTACCTGGTGACGTGCGACCCCAACTTTGCGAAAAAGGTCCAGGAGCGCATCGAGGTGCTCGTCGCCGCGAGCCCGCGTGCCGCCATCACCAAAGAGTCGCTCGATACCCAGGGAGTGGTGGTTGTCGCCTCCGATATGGACGCCGCGATCGATGCGGTCAACGTCATCGCCCCCGAGCACCTGGAGCTGCACTGCGAAAACGCCATGGGCCTTCTGGGAAAGATCGAAAACGCGGGCGCCATCTTCGTCGGTCCGTGGAGCTCGGAGCCGCTCGGGGATTACGTGGCGGGCCCGAACCATACGCTTCCCACGGGCGGCACGGCGCTTTTCTCCAATCCCTTGTCGGTGGAGGATTTCGTCAAGCGCTCGTCGGTCGTGTGCTATACGCCCGAAGGCCTTTCCTCGGACGGTCCGGCGGCTCAGACGCTTGCACAGGCGGAGGGTCTGTGGGCCCATGCCCTTTCGGTGGGCCTGCGTCGCAAGCTTATCGAAGAGGGGCTTGACGGCTACGATGGGGCAGACCTCGGCGACATCGGATCGATAGCCTGGCCCGAGAAGCTTGCCGCCCCTCGTTTTTTGGAGATGTAGAGAACCATGCCAGCACAGAATGCAATGCGTATGCGCGACGACCTCGTCGACCTCGAGCCTTACGATCCCGGCGCCTGCGTTCAGGAAGTCATCCTTTCTGCGAACGAAAACCCTTTCGGCGTTCCTCGCGCATTGCGCGAAGCCATGAACGAAGCGGTGGCGCAATCGGCGTTCAATCGCTATCCGGACCCTCTGGCGGATGCCCTGCGCGAGGATATCGCTTCTTGGCATGGCGTTTCGCGCGATTGCGTGATCGTGGGCAACGGCGGAGACGAGATCATCTTTGACCTGCTGCTTGCTTTCGGCGGCTCGCAGCGCACCTTGATCGACTGTCCTCCCACGTTTAGCATCTACGCGCTGTATGCGAAGCTCACGGGAACGAACGTCGTGACCATCGTGCGCGACGAGACGGATTTCTCCATTGATTGCGAATCGGTCGAGAAGGCGGCGGCGCAAGCCGACTTGATTATGCTCACGTCGCCCAACAATCCCACGGGCAATCTCGTCGACCCGGCATGGGTTCAGAAGCTGGCCGCTTCCACAGACGCCCTTGTCATCGTTGACGAGGCATATGTCGAATTCGCGAAAGAAGGCTCGACGTGTCTGCCTCTGGTTTCGTCCTGCGGCAACGTCGCCGTGCTACGCACGTTTTCCAAGGCGTTCGCCTTGGCGGGAGCGCGTTGCGGATATCTGATAGGACCGGCCGATGTCGTCCGGGGAATCGCCGCTGTGCGCCAGCCCTATTCGGTCAATGTGCTAAGCCAGGCCGTCGCACGCGTTGCGGTGCAGGGTCGGGCTGCCTATCAGCTCGACATCGAGGAGATTCGCCGCGAGCGTGCGCGTCTTATCGATCGACTCTCTGAGATAGACGGCATCGAGGTGTGGCCGAGCGAGGGCAACTTCGTTCTCGTCCGCATGCCGAATGCCTCTGAAGTTTATGAACGGCTGCGCGACAGGTTCTCTATCCTGGTGAGAAACTTCTCGCGCTCGGCGGGATTGAAGGATTGCCTGCGCATCACGGTGGGAACGCCGGGGGAGAACCAGCGCGTCGTATCGGCGCTCGATATGCTTCGAAAGGAAATGAAATGAGGGAGTCGACAATCGCACGCCGAACTCTTGAGACAGACATCGAGGTGGCGCTGAACCTCGACGGGGCGGGAACGGCCGATGTATCGACCGGTGTCGGATTTTTCGACCATATGCTCACCGCGTTCGCCCGTCACGGATGCTTCGATCTTTCCGCGCGCGTGAAGGGCGATTACGAGGTAGACGACCACCATACGGTCGAAGATACGGGCATCGTGCTCGGAGCGGCGTTTCGCGAGGCGCTTGCGGACAAGAAGGGAATCCGTCGTTTCGGGGATGCGTTCGTCCCCATGGATGAGACGCTCGTCATGGCGGCCGTCGATATTTCGGGCAGGGGCCAGGCGTTTTACGAGGTTGATCCGAAGGTGGAGCGAATAGGGTCTTTCGACACTCAGCTTGCCAAGGAGTTCTTTCTCGCTTTCGCGCGTGAGGCGGGAATTACGCTTCATGTGCGGTTGGTGTGCGGGGAAAACGGTCATCACATCGTCGAGGCGGCGTTTAAAGCATGCGCCCGCGCCTTAAGGGAAGCGGTCGAGCCCGATTCGCGCGTGACCGGCGTTCCGTCCACGAAAGGATCATTGTAGGAGGCGTCCATGGCGAGAATCGTCGTAGTCGATTATCACAAGGGCAATTTGATGTCGGTCGAGCGCGGTTTGAGCGCGGCGGGGGCGGACGCGTTCGTCTCGGACGATCCTGTTTCCATCCGCGAAGCCGACGCCGTCGTGCTGCCGGGCGTCGGCAGCTTCGCCGATGCCATGGCGTACATGCGCGAAAGCGGGCAGGCCGAAGCCGTTGTTGAATCGGTGCGTGCCGGGCGCCCTTTTCTGGGCATCTGCCTTGGCATGCAGCTGCTATTCGACCGCGGACAAGAGGGCGCTTCGTGCGGCGAATGGGTCGAAGGGCTTAAAATCTTGCGCGGGTCGTGCGTGAGATTGCCGTCGTGCGGTCTCAAGGTACCGCATGTGGGCTGGGATGACGTTTCCATCACGGATCGGGGCGAGAGGCTTTTCGAGGGCGTTTCGAGCGGATCGCATTTTTACTTCACCCATTCCTACATCGTCGATGCCGACGATGACGAAGTCGTGGCGTGCTGGACCGACTATGGCGTGCGGTTTGCGTCGGCGGTCGCAAGCGGTCTGGTCTTCGGCTGCCAGTTCCATCCCGAGAAATCCTCGGGGAAAGGCCGGGAGGTCTTGCGCAATTTCGTGCATATCGTGCAGGACTGCGAACAATCCCGCCATCTCGAAGAGCGCAAAGGAGAGGGTCTGTCGTGATCGTTTTTCCCGCAATCGACCTTATCGCAGGCAAAGTCGTTCGGCTCGAAAAGGGCGACCGCAAGCATGCGAAGGTGTATTCCGAAGACCCCGTTGCCGTGGCCTGTTCGTTTCTCGACCAGGGTGCGCGCTGGGTGCACGTTGTCGATCTTTCCGCCGCTTTCGAAGAAGGGGCCGACGAGCTTGAGGCGAACAGAAAGGCCGTTGAGAAGCTCTGCTCCATCGAGGGGCTTTCGATCGATGTGGGCGGCGGCGTGCGTTCTCTCGACCGTATCGACGAATTGGCTGAGGCGGGGGCTTCTCGCATTGCGCTTGGCACGGCGGTCGTGCGCGACCCGTCGTTCGCCGAAGCGGCGGCGGTTCGTTATGGCGAGCTGCTTGTCGCAGACGTCGCGGCGAGAGACGGTATGGTGAAAGTGAATGGATGGCGCGAGGGCGCGGGCGTTTCGGCCGATGACCTCGTCGCCCGCTTGGCGGATTTCGGCTTTCGACACCTGGTATTCACCGACATCGCCCGCGACGGCATGCAGACGGGCATCGACGACCAGGCGTATCGCCACATTGCGAACGTCGCGGGCTTTCCCGTCGTCGCATCGGGCGGTATAGCCTCCCTTCGCGATATCGAGAAGCTTGCCCGCCTGGAAGACGGGGTCGTGGAAGGATGCATTACGGGGCGCGCCCTTTACGAGGGCAGCTTTACGCTTTCGCAGGCTCTTGCGGCCGCTCGCGGTTAGGAGGGATGCTCTCATGCTGACAAAGCGTGTCATACCGTGTCTTGACGCGAAGGACGGGCGCGTCGTCAAAGGCGTGAACTTCGTTGGCTTGCGCGATGCAGGCAATCCTGTCGAATTGGCCCGTTTCTACGATGCCGAGGGCGCGGACGAGGTGGTTTTTCTCGACATAACCGCCACGAGCGATAAAAGGGAGACCACGATCGAAATGGCGTCGGAAGCTGCACGACAGCTTTCTATTCCTTATGCGGTCGGCGGCGGTTTTCGCGATGTGGCGGGCATGCGCACCATGGTGGCTGCAGGGGCCGACAAGGTTTCGCTCAACTCTGCGGCGGTGGCAGACCCTTCTTTGATCGAGGCTGCCGCGGCGGCGTTCGGCAGCCAGGCGGTCGTGTGCGCGATCGATGCGAAGCGCGTGGGCGTTCCGGGCGCTCCAGGGGCCGACCGCTGGGAGGTGTTCGTTGCCGGAGGAAGAAAGGCCACGGGTATCGATGCCGTGTGGTGGGCGCAGGAGTGCGCGCGGCGGGGCGCAGGCGAGATTCTTCTTACATCCATGGACAGAGACGGCACGAAAGACGGGTTCGATATCGCGCTGACGCGCGCCGTGTCCCGTGCGGTCCCCATCCCGGTCATCGCGTCGGGGGGCGTGGGGTCTTTAGAACATTTTGCCGAAGGCATCATCGACGGCGAGGCCGATGCCGTGCTTGCTGCGAGCGTGTTTCACTTCGGAACGTATACGGTCAAGCAGGTGAAGGAGTACATGGCGGCGCAGGGGATTCCCGTTCGTCTCGACTTCTGATGCGTACGCATTCGCCTTGGCGGCTTGAGTGAAAGGCAGGGCCATATGAAGCTTGAAGAGGCTGCATTGAAATATAACGAACAAGGGCTGATTCCCGCCATCGTCCAACAGCACGATACAAAAGAAGTGCTCATGATGGCCTGGATGAACGAGGAGTCCCTTCGTCTGACGCTTCAGACGTCTACGACCTGGTTTTGGTCGCGGTCGCGCCAGGAGCTCTGGAACAAGGGGGCTACGAGCGGAAACATCCAGCATGTGGTTGCCCTCTACGCCGATTGCGATTCCGACACGCTTCTGGTTGAAGTGGATGCCGAAGGGCCCGCATGCCATACGGGCAGCAAGACGTGCTTTTTCAAGAAGATAGAGAGGTAATCATGGGCGAGCGCACAGCGAACGTGCAACCTGGGAATATCGGAGAGACCATATGCGGCCTCGCCGAGGTCATCGGCTCTCGCCGCGACGCCGATCCCGAGAAAAGCTATACGGCGCTTCTTCTGCAGAGCGGAGAAGACAAGGTTTTGAAAAAGGTGGTCGAGGAGGCCGTGGAAGTTGCGCTTGCATGCAAGGACCGCGATCACGACCACATTCGCTACGAGGCCGCCGATTTGATATACCACCTGCTGGTGGCTCTTGAGTATCACGGCGTTGGAATCGACGAGCTTGCGGGGGAGCTCGACGCCCGGCGCAAGTAGGCGCCGTTTTCCCGAAGATTTCGGAACTGCTCGGTGTATGGGGGAGTCAACAGGTTCTATCCATCTGACGGGCGCGCGGCGTCATTCCTCTAAAGCTTTGCGGCGTCGCGCGGCGTTATGTCTCCCGGCTTTCTACAAGGCCACGCGGCGCCATTCCCCCGAAGAGGTGGGGACGTCGATGCTTGCATATCCTGCGCGTCGTGCGCATGCGTAAGCTTCGTTGATTCCGTAGCCGATGTCTTTGCTGGAATGCGCGTCGGATCCGACGGTCAGGGGAACCCCTGCGGTGCGGAATCGCTTGAGGAGCTCGAAGGCGGGGTAGAAGTCTCGGACGCTTTTGCGCAGTCCCGCCGTGGAGAGCTCGATGCGGACGTGGGACTCATGCGCCGCTTCGGCCATATCGTCCCAAAGCGGACCTAGGTCCAAAGAGGGGGCGTACCCTTCGTTTTCGAAAAGGCGTGGCAGGTCGGGATGTGCCATGCTGTCAAAGCCTACGGGGCAAAAGCATGCGCGGCACCAGGCCTGGGCGTATCGACGCCATACTTCGTCGGCTCCTTCGGCGTCCCAGATGCGCATATCTTCCGACCAATCTATGGCGAACTCGCCTAGATAATGCACCGAGCCCAGAAGAAACGTTGCCCCCGCCTTGAACAGAGGAATGTCTCGTTCGCACCCTTCGTACCAATCCGCTTCCCACCCGAACACGATATCGATGTTCGGGTGGGAAAGGCGTGCTTGTTCGATGCGGCTGCCAAGCTCCGCGATGCGCGATTCGTCGACGGCACAATCCATGAAGGCGGGATGGGCGAAGTGATCCGTGCAGGCTATGGTCGTCAGGCCTCGTGCTTCGGCGGCGGCGATGTTTTCGTCCAGCGTGCTTCCGCCGTCCGAATAGATGGTGTGGGTGTGACAATCCACGAGCTCCATGGTTCCTCCTGGTTTATGGCAATGGCGTGCGGTGCTGCTGTCAGGATACGCGCTTTGGCGTTTCTCGGCTGCGTTTTTCATCTTCGGTTCGTTATTGCGGCGTATAATGACGGCCGATGCATGCGTCGAACGCGGGTTTTACCGGTTTGCCGTCAAAGTGTTCGTTTGGGCTTGCGCATCGGTCTTCGTTGGCGAGCCAGGAGCCAATGAGCCGATGGTCCATTGCGGAGAAATCTAAAAAATGCATTGCCATTCGCGGCATGTGTGGTATTATATGCAAGCTGTTTCAAGTGAGGGCAGGTGCCCTCCGCCTATTTCGGCGCAAGCTGATGGGTTTTCTGAATAAAAGAATTCTGCATTCGGAAGCCCTGTCGCATGCGCGCAGGGTTTTTTGTTGCAGCAATACTCGCGAAAGCGAGAGATAGAGGAGGTGAGCGCGATAGCAGCTCAGGAGCCAAGGCTCAACGACGAAATTCGTACTCGCGAATGCCGCTTGATCGGTTACGACGGATCTCAGATGGGCATCTTCAGCACTCGCGAGGCTCAGCGCATCGCTGATGAGCAGGGTCTCGATTTGGTGGAAATCGCACCGAACGCAGAACCGCCCGTATGCCGAATCATGGACTACGGCAAGTTCAAGTACGACCAGGCAATCAAGGCGAAGCAGGCCCGCAAGAATCAGACGAAGATCGAAATCAAGGAAATGAAATTCCGTCCCAAGATTGACGTCGGCGATTACACCACCAAGAAGAAGCACGTGCTTCGTTTCTTGGAGGGCGGCGCGAAAGTCAAGATCACGATCATGTTCCGTGGTCGCGAGATGGCTCACCCCGAACAGGGCCTTTCCATTCTCGAACGTTTGGCAGACGACCTCAAGGACGTAGCCGTTATCGAGAATGCGCCGAAGATGGAAGGCCGCAACATGCACATGCTCATTGCTCCGTTGCCGGCAAGTGCGAAAAAGGCAGCAGAAAAAGACGCCAAATAACTGAGGCGCCGAAACGAGTAGGAGAAAGGACATACGTCATGCCTAAGATGAAGACTCGCAAGGGCACTGCCAAGCGCTTCCGCGTTACCGGCTCTGGCAAGATCATGCGTGCCAAGGCTTTCAAGAGCCACATCAAGACCAAGAAGAGCCCCAAGCGCATCCGTAATTTCCGCCATGAGACCGAACTCTCCGCAGCAGACCGCAAGGTCGTCGGCAAGAACCTCGGTATCCGTTAATCAAGGAGTGATAGTCAATGCCTCGTGTAAAGCGTGCAGTTTCCGCCCATAAGAAGCGTCGCGTCATTCTCAACCGTGCAAAGGGTTACTACGGCGCGAAATCCCGTACCTACCGTGCTGCTAAAGAGCAGGTCCAGCACTCGCTGCAGTACCAGTACCGCGATCGTCGCAACAAGAAGCGCGAGATTCGTCGTCTCTGGATTACCCGCATCAACGCTGCGGCTCGCATCAACGGTATGTCTTATTCCGTGTTCATGAACGGTCTTAAGAAGGCTGGCGTCGAGCTCGACCGCAAGGTTCTTTCCGACATGGCCATCTCCGACCCCGACGCATTTGCTCAGCTCGTCGAGGTTGCCAAGGCTGTTCAGAAATAACCTCTACCCCGTATGAAAAGGGCCGCATATGCGGCCCTTTTTGCATGGTGCATGTTCGGTGATTGGTCGGGCATGCCGCACCTGCACCATGGTAGGGCGGACTCGTAGGCGCGTTTGCCTACGATTCCTCTTCCAAAGAGGCCCTTCTTCGCGCATACCAAAGATATGCGGCGCTCCCTGCGGCCAGCACTCCCGAAATTGTCGCAGCAGACGATCCCCAATCGGCCGTTTTCGCAAACGGCGTCGCAGGCTCCTTTTCGTTTTCGACGATGACGATCTGTACTTCGTTCGTGTCTTCGACGCGAAATGTCGTCGCGTCTTTTGCCCGCCGGTATCCGCTCGGCGCTTCGTGTTCGACGATTGTATATTCCGCTCCGGGAACGAGGCGGGTGAATGTCTGCGGTTCTTGCGGCGAGGCGGACCATCGAGAAACCCCCTCGGCGCAAGGGACGGGTTCGCCCTTTTCGTCGACGAGCTCGAATTCTCCTCCTTCCAGCAGCGCGTTACGTATATCCGAGCCTTGGCGCAATGTCTCCGATTCTTCGGTCTGATTCCTGTTCATGTTTTGGTATGCGTCCCGGTCGACTTTGAAGATGGACACCTTGGTGAAATCGTTCTCAAGAGCCACGCTTCCTTCGATTGCGCCGTGGGGCGCAGCCTCTTGGTGCGATTGGTCCGGTTCGTCTTCCTTCTGCTCTTGTTTCTGATCCTGCGCTTGCGTCGAAGTCGCGTTTTCCTCTTCGTAGGCCGCAAAGTCGCTGTACCAGCGTCCGTCGGGGGAGAGATAGAGCGCCGCCTCAGCATGCTGCGTGGGGTATCCGAGGTCGATGCGGCTTTCCGCCTCGACGATTCGGTAGGTCGCATCGCGGGGAAACTTAGAGAAGACGGCCTTTCCTTCGCTGTCTGTCGAGGCGCTCAAGAAAGGAGCGTCCTCTTCAATCGCGCTTGATCTTTCGGTTCGGTACACGTCGAGCACGACGCCTTCGATAGGCTCTTTCGAGGCCTTGTCCTTCTTGGTCGCCACGAGGCGGCAGGGCTGCTCCTCGATCGTTATGCCCTCTTCCACGATTGCAACGGTCTGGCTTTCGTAGGAAAGCGTCACTTCGCGGGGTTCGCTTTCCGCCACGTAGCCGTCAGGAGATGCGGTTTCTACGATTAGATACGTCACGGAGCCGTTTCCAAGAGACAGACCCTCTACCGTCCAGGCCCCCTGCTCGTCGGTCTCTACCGTTTGAACCACGTCGCCCTTTTTGTAATGGACGGTTCCATCGGGGGTTGCTATGTCGTCTTTCGCGATGATTTCGTAGCGTGCTCCCGCGACGGCCTCTTTGCTCTCTGCGTCTATTTTTGCTGCCTTGATCGTTCCCGTTGCGGCCTCGTTGGGAAGGTCTATCTCCAGAAGGTCATCGCTTGCCCAGTCGTGCTCTTCGCTTACTTCGAAATAGACCGGTTCCGTTCGCAGCAGATAAGGTGCCACGGCTTCTACTTCTCTGATGGCGTAGGACCCGTAGGCGAGCTTTTCGGGGAATTGCACGATTCCTGAAGCAGGGATGGAAAAGACCGAGACTTTGTGGCTGTCGGGGTAGTGCGCGTCGAATTCCACGACCTCATACGTTCCGTCCTCTCCTTTCCTGAGGAGCTCTATGAGCGTTCCCGGCTTTCCTATGGTCTTGCCGCTTGCGGCATCGGTCTTCCGAATTCGAACAGGAGAGGCTATGAGGCGGTCTTCTAGGATAAAGAACACCTCCTGTCCCTCCGCGTGCACTTCTATATGGCAAATGGGCTCTAGGAGGGCCAGAGAGGGGTTCGGGCACGATGTTTCGACCAGCGTATAGCTTCCGTACACGAGGGCGCCGCGTTCCTGCGAGCCTTTGTTCGATTCGGGCGAGGCAAGGCTTCTGCTCGAAAAGCGACCGTCCGCGCCCGATGTGACCGACCCGATGTACGATCCTTTCAAGACGGTTCCGTCGCTATTTTTTATCGGCAGCCCGAAAGCGTCGAGCACTTCGGTGACTTCGTAGCCTTTTGCCTCCAGCGACCCATCGTCTTCGAGCCAGAATGCGAACTCGCAGTCCGCAAGAGGGGAGCGGATTTCTTCCTCGCTCGACCCGTCGTATTTCGCCCCGCAGATGTCTCCTCGCACGATTTGCTCCGCATGCTCGTGCACGGGCATCTCGAATTCCGGTTCGTGCGAATTGGGTGTAAGCTCTACCTCCATCCATCCGTCATGCTGGCTTCCGCCGTAGTCGTCCAGGACATATCCCGGGGAAGGTTGAACCTCGCGTATGCGCGCCTTTCCCCGAGGAAGCTTCTCGAAGACGGCGACCCATGCCTCTCTAGATTCGTCCCATGTCGTTTTTGCTTGGTGAACCTTGCCTTTTGAGTCGACAAGTTCGTAAAGCGCCCCTTCGAGGGATGCGTGCCCCTGTGCGCCGCCATTCGTCTCGCAGTCTACCTTCTTCAGGATAAGTCTGACGCTGCAGGGGCTGTCGGCGAGTTCTATTACCTCGGAGCCTCTCTCGACGTGGAAGCGTTTCGGCTCGCTCCATGGGACGAATCCCAAAGGAGCCTCGTCTTCTCTGATCCATACGTCGCAATTCGGAGGGAGGCTTACTGCGGCGGACCCGCTTGCATCGGTGGTAAAGGAGGTTATCAGCCCCGACAACTCTTCGCCGTCGAAGCTTTCGAATACGCTGAAGGACGCGCCCTCGAGAGAGTACGATCCCTCTTCCGTGCCGTCGGCTACCGAGATGTCGGCAGAGGTTTTCCTGATGGTTATGTCGATGAGGTTTTCAAGGGGGGCGTGTATCCAGTAGCAGTCGGCGTGTTTGGCCGAGATGCGCGAGATGGCATTGCCTGGAACCGTTCCCGCGACAACCCCGTCGGCATGGCCGCTGGAATGCCAGGCTTTGTCTTCCGAGGGCGAATCGCCCCAGAAAAACATGACATGGCAGTCAGCTCCGGGCGCATTCCAGTCGTTTGGTTCTGCGATGATGATGTCCCCTTTGCGAAGCTCCCCGCTGGAGAGAAGCTCTTCTTTCGACTGGTACTCCTTTTTCATGGAGGCGTGGTCGTCGAGAAAGCACTTCCATCGTGAAAGGTTCGCCTTGTTCCCCCTGTTATAGCCAGACGAACCGACGTACGAACCCACGATGTCGCAATCGGCCCCGCATGCCTCGAAGACCGCGACGAGAAAGCCCGCGCAGTTCATGTAGGACTGTCCGTTCTCTTTCGGTCGGCCGTTCGGATGCCAGCAATCCCAGCTATCGATGCTTCCTCCTTCGCCGTTCGGGCCCGTGTTGCCAAACGGCGTGGAGAGGTAGTAGGAGTCGTGCTCGTGGGCGGAGAGCTCGTCGACGATACGTTTCGATGCTCCTAGGTAGACGTCCAGGGGCACGAAGGCTTCATTGGGGGTGGACGCTGACGGGGCGGGGGAGGCATGCGCGATTTTGGAAGGTGCAGCAGCGGACGCCACGGCGCCGGCCGCCGCGGCAAGAAGCGAGCGTCGCGTGATGCAGGCGCTTTCCGACGGAAGGTTGTTCTCATGTGCAGGCATGGCCGCTCCTTTCAGTAAAGCTTGGTCTCATGGTACGGAGGCGGCCTTGGCGCTTCTTTGGCGGAATCCTTCGGGAACCTTGGCGAGAAATGGCGCATATCATGCGGCGGTCTTGGCCGAATGGCGGCCTGAGCTATCGCGCATGATTCGCGCGCGAGGCGGCGGTATTTCGCGGGATTGCGTGGCGAAAAAAGTTTTCAAAAAAAGTTGGAAAAAGTTGTTGACCCTCAAAATCGATTCTGTATAATAAGTTCTCGCACCGCGCAAGAGAAAATAACTCAGAGCGGATGATACGGGGCCTTAGCTCAGCTGGGAGAGCGCATGGCTGGCAGCCATGAGGTCAGGGGTTCGATCCCCCTAGGCTCCACCATTGAAACATCAGACCAGGACATTGTCCTGGTCTTTTTATTTTTTTGTTCAAATGGGGTGCGAAGGGGGAGCGGCAGCTTGGACTTTCTTCACGCCGGCGTTTTGTTCACCCTGCCCGTAGGGAGGGGTCTTGAACCCCTGAATACAGATCACGTGAAGATACGAGTCGGCGTTCTTCCAAGGCCTCAAAGCGTGGTTTTTCAAAACCTATAAACGTAGAGGCTTGGCGCACGGCGGCATCTCGACAGCAGAACGCCCTCTTGGCCTTGGAGGACAAGAGGGCGTTTATTTGCGTAAAGGAGGGCAGAAAGGGCCTACAGTACGTCAAGAACCGGTTTGAGGGCGTCTTTGACGTCGTAGCGCTCCACTTCGCCGGCATCGACCAGGGTTGCAATAGCGGGATCCATGGGCAGGGTTGCATATGAAGGTATGTCGTAGCGCTTCGCAACGTCTGCACCCTGGGGCTCGCCGAAGATGTAGTGCTTCTTGCCACAATCGTCGCATTCGAAGTAGGCCATGTTCTCCACCAGGGCAAGAACATCCACCTTCATGTCGTGGGCAAGATTGACGGCTTTGCCCACGATCATGGCCACCAGTTCCTGCGGCGCAGATACGGTCACTATCCCGTCAAGGGGAATTTGTTGGAAAACAGTCAGCAAGACATCGCTTGTGCCCGGGGGCATATCGATCAGGAGGTAATCGAGCTCTCCCCAGTTCACCTCATTGAAGAACTGGCTGATGATGCCAGAGACCACGGGCCCGCGCCACGCTACGGCCATGTCTTCCTGCGGGAGCATGAGATTGGTTGAAATCATCTTGATGCCGGATTCGGTCTCTCCGGGGTTCAAGCCGTTCGCATCGGCAGACAAGGGTCCCTTGACGCCGAAAGCCTTGGGGATGGAGGGGCCGGTCACGTCGGCGTCCATAATGCCGACGCGCTTTCCTGCTTTTTGAAGCTCCGATGCGAGAAGGCACGTGACGAGGGTTTTGCCGACGCCTCCCTTGCCCGAGACAACGCCGATCACCTTCGTGATCTTCGATGCGGCGTTGGGGGAGAGCTTTTGCGGCTCCGTGCGCTCTCCGCAGGAGCTCGAGCAGGACCCGCAGTTGTGGGAGCATGTTTCGGGTGTTTGCTGTTCTGGGGTTTCGTTCATATTCGCCTCTTTCGTGCGGCCTGGGCAATGCCCGGCTTTAATCTACCGCTCCATAATAGCACTACCGCAACCCCGGAGAACGCCCTTGCCTGCGTGCGGCAAGAGGGCCGCAGATCTTTCCCAGAAACAAAAGAAGCGAGCCCGTGGGGGCTCGCTTCTTCGCGGAGACGTGTCGAAACCGGTCACGCCAAGGTTTTTTGTGTGTCGAGGGAATCTACGCGGCCGCTCGGTGGGCAACAAGCTGAGAAACCTCGTACACCGGTTGCCTTGCATAGAGCGCGCTGGGCGTCGGCGTGGGGTTCGGAGTAGGCTCTGGGTCGGGCGTCGGCTCCGGATCGGGAGTGGGCTCTGGGTCGGGCGTCGGCTCCGGATCGGGAGTGGGCTCCGGATCGGGCGTCGGTGTGGGGTCCGGATCGGGGGTGGGGTCGGTCGTGGGGCCGTTTGTTCCCGTATTGCCCGAGGAGTTGCCGTTGCTACCCGATTGGTTCGTGGACGAATCGGAAGAGCTGCTGTCGGAGGAATCGTCGGACTCCTCGTTTTCATCCTTCTCGTCTTTCTCGTCGTCCTCATCATCCTTCGAGACGGACGAGCCTCCGAAAGAGTTCTTGTAATCGGGCTCGGGGGCGGGGGTGAATTCCTGGTTGGGGACGCCTTCGAGAGCATGTTCCATGACATAGCGCCAAATCTCCTGGCACCACGAATCGGTGTATAGCTCAAGCTGGTTGGAGCGATCGCCCGTCCATACTGCGCAGGAAAGCTGGGGCGTGTATCCGACGAACCAGAGATCGTGCCAATTGTCCGTCGTTCCGGTTTTACCGGCTGCAATCTGTCCGGAAGAAAGGGCTGCCGCAGAGGCCGTTCCCATGGATTTGTAGATGACACCTTCGAGCGTCTGCGTGACCGCATAGGCTACCGATTTGGAAAGGACCTGCTCACCCTCTTGATTGGTGTTGTTGACCAGCTCGTTGCCGCTGCGGTCCGTTACGGTCAAGATGGCGGTGGCGTCATGATGCACGCCTTCTGCGGCGAATGTTCCGAAGGCTGAAGCCATCTCGGTGGTGTTCGCTTGGCCAACGCCAAGCGTCGTGGTGGCCACGGCGGGAAGCTTGTCGGCGGTCGGGTAGTTCACGAGCTTGCCTCCGCGCAGACCGAGACGTTCCTGCATGGCGACGATGCTTTCGGGCGTGATGCCGCTCTTCTCTGAATCTACGTAGGACAGGCGCACGAATCCGGTGTTGGAGGAGACGGCGATGGCGTCAGCGATGCTCAACGTGCCGTAGTTTTGCTGGCCGTAGTTATAGATGGATGCTCCGTTGACTTTGACGGGGCCGCGGTCGCAGTTGATGCGGGTTGCCGGATTGATGCCCTTTTCGATGGCGTCTGCAAGGGTGAACGCCTTGGCGGTAGAGCCGATCTGACGGCCGTCGGAGCTTGTCGCGATGTTAAGCTGATCGCCCTCGTAGAAATTCTTGCCGCCGATCATGGCTTTGATGAATCCGGTGTTCGGGTCGACGAGGGTAAGGGCAAACTCCTGCCCTTGCTTCACCGCGCCGCTTTCATATTGGATGGCAACGGCTTCTTCTGCGTATTCCTGCATGACGGGGTCGAGGCTCGTCACGATGGTGAGACCGCCCTCGAAAAGCTTGTCGTACGTGACGCCTTTTGCGAGATATTCGTCGCTTTGCAGCAGGTCGCGAACGTAGGTCGTGAACCATTCGTATTTGTATACGCCATTCGTTCCCTCTTCGGGGGCAACGTTGAGGTTGAGGTCTTCCGCTATTGCGGCATTGTATTCGTCCTCGGTGATGACACCGTTGGTGAGCATGCGGGAAAGAACCACGTTGCGGCGCTGAATGGAGGATTCCGGATTGGTGACGGGATTGTACAGCGTGGGCGAGTTCGGGATGCCGATAAGCGTCGCCGCCTGCGCGATGGTTAGTTCGTTGGAGTGCTTCGAATAATAATGCTGGGCGGCGGCCTCGATGCCGTGGCAGCCATCGCCGTAATTGATGGTGTTGAGGTACATGAGAAGAATCTCGTCTTTCGAGTAGATTTGCTCGAGTTTGACGGCGAGATCGATTTCGCGCACCTTGCGCTTGATCGAGATGTCGGTCATCTCGTCGGCGATGATGGTATTGCGCACATACTGCTGCGTAATAGTGGAGGCTCCCTCCTGGCCTCCTGCCAGGTTTACGAAAAGGGCTCGCACGATGCCTTGCAGGTCGACGCCTTTATGCTCGTAGAAACGAACGTCTTCGGTGGCGACGGTTCCTTGGGCAACGTAGGCTCCCGCTTCGTCAAGCGAAGAGAGAGGCTCGCGTTTTTCCAGGTAAAGCTCCGCCAAGACAGTGCCCGTGCCGGTGGACGGGTCGTAATCGTTGGCGTAGATCGTAGATTGCTCGGGAAGCTGGAAGGCATCCGTGTCGTTGACGTCTGGCAAGTCTTTGCACCATTCGTCGACAAGCGCCATAGCGCCCTGATAGCAACCGAATAAGGCCGCTCCGATACCCACCGTAACGACGAGTACGGTCCACAGCCCAGCGTGTGCGCGCGATTCGCGCTGTTTTCTCCGTGATTTCATGATGGCTACGATACCCGAAAGCGGTATCATTCGCAAAGTTGCTTATACGACGATAAGGATTTTTTCCATGACGAACCCATATAGAGACCTTGAACTGCTCGCTCCGGCGGGCAACGTGGCCTGTCTGCACGCCGCCGTTCAAGCGGGGGCGAATGCGGTCTATCTTGGCTGCGAAGACTTCAACGCCCGCCGAGGGGCTGATAATTTCACGCTCGAAAACCTTTCCCAGGCATGCGATTACGCCCATTTGCGCGGTGTCAGCGTCTATATGACGGTGAATATCGCCGTGCTGCCCGAAGAGACGAAGCGGGCGGTCGAGCTCGTGCGTCAGGCATGGAGGCGGGGCGTCGATGCGTTCATCGTTCAAGACCTCGGCATTGCGGCCGAAGTGAAGCGCGTGCTTCCCGAGGCGCGCCTGCATATTTCGACCCAGATGAACACGCATGGGGTAGACGGCGTGCGCGCGGCGGCGCGCCTCGGAGCCGATCGTGTAACGTTGGCACGCGAGCTGACACTGCTCGAGGTCGCGGAGGCAAGCGCAGCGGCGCACGAGTGCGGAATGAGCGCTGAATGCTTCGGGCATGGCGCGCTTTGCATCTGCTATTCGGGGCAGTGCTTCATGAGCTCGCTTATCGGCGGTCGTTCGGCGAATAGGGGAATGTGCGCCCAGGCATGCCGTCTTCCTTATTCGCTCCACAACGCATCGGTGAAAAACGCCCTTCCTTCCGAGGGCGACCATCTCCTTTCCCCAAAAGACCTCTGCTCTATCGATATGCTTATAGAGCTGGGAGCAACTGGCGTTGACAGCCTCAAAATCGAAGGTCGCATGAAATCCCCCGAATACGTCTTTTCCGTGGTCGGCGTGTATCGCCGCGTCCTCGACCGCCTGGCCGATGCGGCGGATGCGCTTTGCTGTGAAGACGAGGTGGAGCTTGCGCAGCAGCTGCGCGCTTCGCATGTAGGCCCCACCGAAGACGAACGCCGAATCCTTACGGAGGCGTTCAGCCGAGGATTCACCGAGGGCTATTTGAAGGGCCGTCGTGGAAACGAGATCATGAGCTACGGAAGGCCGAACAACAGAGGCGTTTTTGTGGGGCGCGTCGGCGATGTCCGCAACGGAGAGGTCTTCCTTTCGTCGGAAATCGAGCTGCACGAAGGCGATTTGCTCGAATTCTGGACGAACAAGGGCCATTTCGCCTGCACGCTTTCCGATTTTTCAAGAAAAGGGTCGCAATGGCGCTTCCGCGTCGAAAAGCGCGTCAGCAAAGGCGATCGGGTCTTTCGCGTGAGGGATGCTTCCATGGCGTTTGAGGATGATGCCATGGAACCGCGTCTTCCCGTGAACGCCAAGGCGTTTCTGCGTATCGGCGAGCCTCTCGTCATCGAGGCGTCTTGCGCCCAGGCGTCGATTCGCTTTGAGGGTCCAATTATCGAACAGGCCAGGACGAAGGCGGTGAGCGAAGAAGAGGCGCGTGAGCATATCGACCGCCTCGGGAACACCCCCTTTTACTTCGAGTCCCTCGAGGTGTCGGTCGACGAGGGCGTCGGCATTGGGTTCTCGGCGCTGCATAAGGCGCGCACCCAAGCCTTGAAGCGTCTTGAGGATGCGATGCTTTCCGGGCGCCGCGAGCGGCCGTTGACGAAATCTCCCGAGCCTGTGCACGCCCTTCCCGCGAAAAATCAACGCTGCGAGGTCGTGGCGCTGGCGACGAATCCTGCATGCGCCCGGGCCGCGAAGCGCGCTGGGGCGGACGTCATCTACGTTCCTGTTCTGAACTACCGCCGCGGCGAAGCGTGCGTTGCTGGCCAGCTTACGGCCACTGCATCCCAAGCCGGTTATCCGAGCAAATGCGTAATGGCTCTGCCCGTCGTCGACAAGGCGCCCATGAACGCCGAGGAACCTTTCGACGTTTGGGAGTATGCAAAGCCCGGCAAGCCCCTTCTTGTCGAAAATCTCGGGCAGGCCTTGCGTGCCAGCGAGTCTGGCATGGAGTTCGAAATCGGCTCCCATGTGCCTCTCACCAATGCGCTTTCGCTTCAGTTTGCTGCCGACCTCGGGGCCAAGCGCGTATGGCTTTCTCCGGAGCTGACCCTCGACCAGATCGAGGCGATCGGCAAGGACGCGCCTGTCGCTTTGGGCTTGACGGTCTCGGGCTATCAGGAGCTTATGACCACCGAGCACTGTCTGCTTATGAGCCAGGGTCCCTGTAACCAGAAATGCAGCGAATGCGTCCGCCGCAAAAGCCCGCATTTCCTGGAAGACAGAAAGGGCTACCAGTTCCAGGTGGTCACCGATTCGTGCGGCCGAAGCCACCTCTACAACGCGGTACAGCTCGACGCCGCTCACCTAGCCTGCAAGCTTATCGCGGTCGGTATATCGTCTTTCATGGTGGACACGACGCTCA
>NZ_JH815198.1:522500-546279 GCF_000296445.1 Slackia piriformis YIT 12062
CGCCCGCTAAGGCCCCCAAGTCCGTGCTGAGTGGCAAAGGATGTGCGTTTGCCTAGACAACCAGGATGTTGGCTTAGAAGCAGCCATGCATTTAAAGAGTGCGTAACAGCTCACTGGTCAAGTGGACATGCGCCGACAATTCACGGGGCTAAGCACGGCGCCGAAGCGGCGGACCGTATACATTACGATGGTAGGGGAGCTTTCCGCGCAGGGCGGAAGCCGGAGGGGCGACCCCCGGTGGACCGCGCGGAAGTGAGGATGCAGGCATGAGTAGCGAGAGCAGGGCGAGAAACCCTGCCGCCGCAAGCCTAAGGTTTCCTGGGCGAGGCTAATCCCCCCAGGGTCAGTCGGGAGCTAAGGCGAGGCCGGGAGGCGTAGCCGATGCGCAACGGGCGGACATTCCCGTACCGCCGGGGCGGCGCTTACGACCGATGGGGCGACGGAGAAGGGTAGCCGGGCGGGGTTCTGGACGTCCCCGTGAAAGCGCGTAGGGCGCGAGGCAGGCAAATCCGCCTCGCATCAGGCCCGAGACGCGAGACGAAGCTTCGAGCGAAGCCGGCGATCCCACGCTTCCGAGAAAAACCCCTAGGCAGGCGCCCCGGCGCCCGTACCAAAACCGACACAGGTGGGCGGGTAGAACATACCGAGGCGATCGGGTGAACCATGGTCAAGGAACTCGGCATAATGGCCCCGTAACTTAGGGAGAAGGGGCGCCCCCCGCGGTGAAGGAGCGAGCCTCCGGAGCGGCGGGGGGCCGCAGCGAAACGGCCCAAGCGACTGTTTATCAAAAACACAGGACTCTGCCAAGCCGCAAGGCGACGTATAGGGTCTGACGCCTGCCCGGTGCCGGAAGGTCACGGGGAACCGTCAGCCGAAAGGCGAAGCGGCGAACCTAAGCCCCGGTAAACGGCGGCCGTAACTATAACGGTCCTAAGGTAGCGAAATTCCTTGTCGGGTAAGTTCCGACCTGCACGAACGGCGTAACGATTTGGGCGCTGTCTCGACCATGGACCCGGCGAAATTGCACTATTCGTGAAGATGCGAATTACCCGCGGAAGGACGGAAAGACCCCGTGAACCTTTACTGCAGCTTGGCATTGGCCGACGGCGCGTCGCGTAGAGGATAGGCAGGAGCCCGCGAAGCGGGGGCGCAAGCCCCCGTGGAGGCGACCTTGGAATACTGCCCCCGGCGCGTCGGCGGCCTAACCCCGACCCGTGCACCCGGGCGGGGGACCGTGCCAGGCGGGTAGTTTGACTGGGGCGGTCGCCTCCCAAAGAGTAACGGAGGCGCGCGCAAGGTTGGCTCAGGGCGGTCGGCAATCGCCCGCAGAGCGCAAGAGTGCAAGCCAGCCTGACTGCGAGGCCCACAAGCCGAGCAGGGACGAAAGTCGGCTCTAGTGATCCGGCGGCCCAGAGTGGAATGGCCGTCGCTCAACGGATAAAAGGTACTCCGGGGATAACAGGCTGATCTTGCCCAAGAGTCCACATCGACGGCAAGGTTTGGCACCTCGATGTCGGCTCATCGCATCCTGGGGCTGAAGTCGGTCCCAAGGGTACGGCTGTTCGCCGTTTAAAGCGGTACGCGAGCTGGGTTCAGAACGTCGTGAGACAGTTCGGTCCCTATCCTCCGTGGGCGCAGGAGAATTGAGGAGGTCTACCCCTAGTACGAGAGGACCGGGGCGGACGGGCCTCTGGTGTCCCGGTTGTCGACCAACGGCACGGCCGGCTAGCCACGCCCGGAACGGATAACCGCTGAAAGCATCTAAGCGGGAAGCCGTCTCCGAGATGAGTTCTCCCTCCGGTAAGGGCCCTCGTAGACCACGAGGTCGATAGGCCGCAGCTGCAAGCGCCGCGAGGCGTTCAGGCGAGCGGTACTAATAGCCCGAGCTCTTGCTTCCCGACCCCGGATGCCCGGGGCGGGCGGTCTCGAGAGGAGGAACGTCTCCCGAACGACGCTATGCGGCCGCCAGGGCGCCCGTGGGGTCCCGGACGCGCAGGGGGCGCCCTGCGCGAGCGCGGCCACGGAGGCGGGGATCGCCCGATCCCATCCCGAACTCGGCAGCTAAGCCCGCCATCGCCCAAAGTACTGCGGAGCAAGTCCGCGGGAGGACGGGACGCCGCGCTCGCGCAGGGCGCGTCCGCCCCCATCGGGGGCAGGGCGCGCGCAGGGGAGGGGCCGCAGGGTCCCTTCCGCGCTTCCAGGGGGTCTTCCGGCCCCCTTTCCTTTTTCCGCGGGGGTTCCGCGCTCTTCCCGACGGCTGCCGCCATCGTCTTTTCCATTCGGGCCCTTCCCGAGCCCGCCCATGGGGCCTGCGGCACGAGGAGTTGCGGGTCTCTTTCCCAGTGCTCCTAGAATGCATCTTTCCTGTGCGCCTAAATGCTTCGCTGCGCTGTAGGATTTCCTTTCCTGAGCAAACCTTCGCTTCTCTCCTTTGTTCGTTCGCAATACGCCTGCTAGAAGGGTGTAGTTTTGCGTGGTGGGATATTCATGAAGCGAATACGGCTTGCTTTTGCTATGCAGATTGTGTCTTTTGATTCTTTGTCGCGCAGCTCGCTGTCGATGTGGTCTATTCCGTTTTGCTGGAAAGTTTTATCGGTAATCCTCATCGACGGAACTTGTGATCGCGCGTTTTGCGTCTATATTCTCTACGAGATCGAACAATTCGTCGCGTGAATGTACGTCGAGCTTCTTGTATAGATTGCGTATGTGGGTTTTCACGGTCTGTTCGGATATGAAGAGCTCGCTAGCGATTGCAGTGTTGCGTTTTCGTTGTGCAAGGAGCGTCAGGATTTCTTCCTCGCGCAGCGATAGACGGTAGTTCAGGGCAATTTCACGACTACGGTTTTTTAGCAGGTCTTCGCGTACGATCTCTTCGGCTCGTTTTGCGTCAGAGGTTTTGATCCCGATGCTCCATTGCGCGGTAATGCTTCGCTCCGTCAACAGGATGATGCTGCTGACGATTACCAGAATCACTACGACGATCGATAGGATATACGAGCTGTCGATTCCGATTGACAATTCCAGAATGGGATCGCGTGCTTCGCGGCCAAGAGCATTGAATATCATTCTTACGCTGCGTTCGATGCAGAAGAGCCACAAAGCCGAAATGCCCTGGCGGTAGCACATGTTCGTCAGGATGATCATGAGCAAAATGGAGCATGCGGTGTAGGCTGCAGCTATGCACAATGCGGTAAATGTCTGATTGAAATTACCCACAACGGGTACGAATAAAAAGGCAGCAACGGCAAGAGGCAACGCCACGTGAAAGATTGCTGAGAAGTCGAATTTTCGTTTGCGCAAGGCCACACCAAAGAAAACGAACGCACCTATCGCCAAGACACCCGGCGATGAATGGGGGCCGAATATTGAGGTGGTGAGTTGCGATTGCGCGAGGCCATAGGCAAAAGAATAGGCCGCCATCCAGATGGCGAGCTTCCATGGGAAAGTAGCCTCGGCAAACGGTGCGCTGGGTCGTTCCTTTTCAGACAGCGAATCGAACGCTAGTGAGAGCGAGACCAGGGACCCTATGGGCAGCATGAACAGGAAGGTAGCAAACCACGGGAAGAGAAAGCCCTTCATGGTGTAGACGATGAGTGCTGCTGCGACAATTGATGCCGAGTAGTACAGCGCGACGCGTACTGGGCCGAGGCAGCCGTAGAGCTCTGACCAGAGAATGACGATTACTGCCCACCGATTCCTCCGCAGATAGCGGCAGGCCACATGAGGGCATTCGTCATATCGGGGTGTATTGCTCCGATGACGACGCACGCGGTAGACACGAGAAGAAAAGAAAGCGCCATCAAGTGTGCAGTACGTTTCCGAATGAGGGGCGAAAGCTGCTTTGCAAAGATGGCTCCAAGAAGAAATGCTACCACCATGGTGCCATCGAAAAGATTGCGCGAAGTTTCGGCTTGCAATGAAGTCCCAAGATAGGAGCCGACGAAGGCCAATTCGATCCATGCTCGGTAAAGAGCGATACCGAGGAAGGTGAGCGGCAGATGCGGCACACGTGCAAAGATGCTTTTCTTGACAGGTGGTTTCGTCACTGTTTTGCGCTCTTCGGACTCGATGCTCCGACTGCGTTGGGGCGTCTGTTTCGATGCGGTCGACAATGCGTCGTCGGCTCCGCTGGTATGCTGCCTACCCTGACTCAAAAGGTGTCCTTTCATCGCGCAAAGGCTGCGTGTTCGCTTTGTGTGCGATATCGATTCGTCTTTCGACAGTATAGCGGTTCGCTTGAAAAGGACGGTCTTGTCTTTGTGTCGAATGGGGAATTACCAGCTCATTGAAGGGGTAGTGAGGGGGTGGTAGGAAAATACCACGCTGTTTTCGCGTCGAGGCGATGGATTCTGCCTCTCAGCATATTCATTGTATCGCTTGTGAATGCGTCCGCGCTGTCCCATCCCCTCCAAGATGGCGTGGGCACACGGTGGCGTAAACAGACGATACAGAGGAAGGGATTGGGCAGTAATGTTTGATGCAAAACAGGAGTCGGTTTCCCGAAGAGGATTTCTTGGTTTCGCGGGCGTTGCCGCGGCAGGTCTTGCGGGCGCTACGGCGCTGTCGGGTTGTTCGCCGCGTACATCGGGCGGCAAGGATTCCAAATCGGGTGAAGTTGCGGGCATCAACGGCGTAAGCGGCCACGAACGCGAAGGCCTGCCTTCGTTCTTGATTGCTCCGGAGCCCATTACCGATATCAGCGAGACACTCGATTACGATGTTGTGGTGGTCGGTGCTGGTTCTGCCGGCATTCCGGCGGCGCTCTCGGCCTGCGAGGCCGGCGCAAAAGTTGCTCTGCTTCAAAAGGAGAGCACGGCCATTTCTCAGGGAAATACGGCCAGCGGCATCATTACCGACAAAAGCAACCCAGCTGCAGCCGCAGCGCTGGCTCAACTGCTCGTGAAGGAATCGGCTTATCGCGCCGACCCTGCGCTTATTCAGGTCTGGATCGATAACGGCGGCGAGGCGGTCAAATGGGTGCTCGACAAGGTTGCTGCTGCGGGCGGTTCGGTCATCGACCAGGGCAACAATCAGCAGTCGAAGGCATCCAACGAGGTGAACGGTTATGAGGGCCTGAACTACGTGACTTCTTATATGGGTCCGAAGCCGTATAGCAACGGAGACGGTATGAAGGTGCTCGCTCAGGTTGCGGAAGAGGCCGGAGTGGACATTTATTACAGCACGCCTGCCGAGCAATTGGCCAAAAACGAAGACGGGGCCGTGTCCGGCGTCATCGCCGAGGGCGAGAACGTGTATATGCAGTTCAATGCTGCGAAAGGCGTCATCATTGCCACGGGCGATTATCAAAACGACGAGGAGATGTCGAATTACTACTTGCCCGACCTGCGTTATTTCGGCCGCAAGCAGTCCAATAAGACCGGCGATGGCCATAAGATGATCGTGTGGGCCGGCGGGAAGATCACGAATATCGTGCACACGAAGATGATGCATGACTTCGATGCGGGTCCTATGTGGAACGTGCCGTTCCTGGCTGTGAAAACCGCATCCGGCAAACGTTTTATGAACGAAAAAATCGACATGGCCACGGTGTGCAACTACCTTACGTCCGAGGCCGATGCAGGACGATATTGCCAGGTTTTCGATAGCAAGTACGAGCAGATTGTTCCCGAGTGGAAAGGCGTAGGCAAATTCGTAAGTGCCGAGGACATGAGAGTATACATGCCCGAGGAAGAGGTTGAGCGCAAAGGCGTGCTTGAAGGCTTCATCAACACGTGGAAGGCCGATACGCTTGAGGAATTGGCCGAAAAGCTTGGCATCGAAGACACGAAGACGTTCGTCTCCGAAGTAGAGGCGTACAACGAATTGTGTGCAGCTGGCTCTGACACCGCGTTTGGTAAGGAGGCACAGTACATGATTCCTGTCGACACTCCGCCGTACTACGGCATTTCTCGTACCATTCGCCTTTCGGCCATTTGCAGCGGCGTCGACGTCGACTCAAACCATCAATGCCTCAATGATGCCGGAGAGCCTATCAAGGGCCTGTATGCCGTAGGCAATTGTTCGGGTGGTTTCTACGGTGGCGTCGACTATCCGTTGACGGTTGGAGGCCTTTCCATTGGACGTTGTTACATGGAAGGCTACGTGACCGGTAAGCTGGTTGCGTCTCTGTAGCGTGTTTTTTGACGGTGCGATGCATGTATGCAATGCGCGTATCGACCGTATCTTTTTCGCCCCGATCCCAGGTCCATGCGTTGGACTTGGTCGGGGCTTTTTGCGGCCGGACCAGGAATGCTGCGGAGGGCCGTTCGCGTTTGCGCAGACGAGCGGGCTTCTCGTCTACAGCGGGCGCGATCGAGGCGTTTTTCCGATGGATATGCTGCGTCATCTGCGTTTTTCACACGTTCGTAAGCTATTATGAATTTTTAATTGCAGTATTTACGCATCGCAGATGGAGACATTTCCCATGACCGACATGATTAAGGCTCAGCGCGAGCAGCTTGCTCGTATTGCGCTGGATAATTCCGACTTGCTTGATGAGCTGTTTACTCGATTGGAGAGTTCTTCTCGTCGTGAAAGGCAGAATGCGGCAGCCACCCTTTCCGCCGTTGCGTCCTTTGACCCCCAGGCGGTTTTTTCCCGTATCGACGCATTCGTCAACGCTCTCGATCGTCCTGAGGCGCAAACGCGATGGGAATCTCTCGAGGTACTGACTCACTTCCTCTCCCTTGATTCCGATTCCTGCGACAAGGCCCTTCCGGGCGCTGAGGGCGCTTTGTTTGATGAGGATTCCGGCCCGCTTCGTCTTGCCGCCCTTCGTTTTCTCTGCAAATACGGAGAGCTTTCCCAAAAGCACAGCCTGCAGGTTTGGCCCTTGCTCGACGAGGCCATTCAATGCTATCACGGTGATCTTGAATTTCAGGACATGCTCATTGCGGTCATCTCCTTTTCGGAGTCCGATCTTGCTGAATCCGTTCGCGACGAGCTCAAAGATCGCATGGAGTTCGACGCCAAACACGGCCGCGGCGTTTTGAAGAAGCGTGCTCAGCTGATTATCGAGAACCTCGACAAATAGCATTGTTTTCGGTGCCGGGCATTTTGCTGCGTTTCCGTATGCGCTCTGGCGAGCGCCTCTTTTGAGAACAGTTTCATAATGCCAAGTTTGTGGCGGGAATCGGCCGCGTATTGCAACGCTCGCTTCGGATGCAGGCCCTTCGCTGATTTTTCGGCTCGTCGCTTTATTTGGCTAAAGCGCGCATGATATGATAGGAGGGTTACAGAACGGTCGCATAATGCGACCCTGATTCAGCGAGGTTGCATATGAACAATCGCATTGACGTGCTTGCCGTGGGCGATCGCTCCGTAGGGTATTACCCCGTTCGCGGAATTGACGGCGCCGACAAGCTTCCGTACTCTTTGCGCATTCTGCTTGAAAACGTTTTGCGCATGGCTCCTGATGACGATTCTGCAGCTCGTTTCGCAGGTCGCGTAGTAAGCGCGGGGCTTGCAGGCGAGCAGGGCGGAGAAATCGAATACATGCCTGCGCGCGTCTTGCTGCAAGACTTCACGGGCGTGCCTGTTTTCGTCGATCTTGCCGCCATGCGCGAGGCGGCTCGCGATCTTGGGGGCGATCCCTCGCGAATCAATCCCCAAATTCCTCTGGACTTGGTCGTCGATCATTCGGTCATTGCCGACGTTGCAGGGTGCCCTCAGGCGCTTGAGAAGAATATGGAGATGGAGTTTGCCCGCAATGGCGAGCGCTATCGTTTTCTCAAGTGGGCCCAGGAATCTTTCCAGAACGTGCGCATCGTTCCTCCTGGGGCGGGAATCTGTCATCAGATTAACGTCGAGCACTTCGCAACGGGCGTTATGACCAAGAGTGAGGATGGCAAGGAGATTGCCTATTTCGATACGGTGGTAGGAACGGACAGCCACACGACGACGGCAAACGGCATCGGTGTGCTGTCGTGGGGCGTTGGCGGCATCGAGGCGGAGGCAGCGGCGCTCGGACAGCCGATTACGACGCTCGTTCCGCGTGTCATCGGCGTGCATCTTACCGGTCGTCTTTCCGAAGGTGTTTCGGCGATGGACGCTGCGCTTGTTTTCGCGCAGATGCTTCGTGCCAAAGGGGTCGTAGGATGCTTCGTCGAATGCTTCGGCGAAGGCGTGGGCGCGCTTTCGGCGACTCAGCGAGCCTGTATTGCCAATATGACTCCTGAGTACGGTTGCACGTGCACGCTTTTCCCCGTCGATGACAGGACGCTTGAGTATCTGCGTTTGACGGGCCGCGATGAAGAACAGGTCGCTCTTGTCGAGGCTTATGCCAAGGCGCAAGGGCTCTGGAACGAGGATGCCGAGCGCGTCTACAGCGAGGTCATCGAGCTCGACCTTTCTACGGTGAGGCGCAGCCTTGCCGGTCCAAGCCGCCCGCATAGCCGCTTCGACGCGGACGCCGCCCGCGATGCTTTCCGGGGAATCTGCGAAGAACGCGGTCTGGATATGGAGCGTCATGCGGTTGTCGATCTTGGAGGCGAGTCTTTCGAGCTTGCGCATGGCGCGTTGGCCATCGCCGCCGTCACAAGCTGCACGACTGCGACCGACCCCGAGATGATGCTTGCCTGCGGTTTGATTGCGAAAAAGGCTCGAGAGGCGGGTCTTGAAGCGAAACCTTGGGTCAAGCGAGTTATGGCCCCCGGAAGCCATGCTACTCAGCTGCTGCTCGAACGCGCCGGTCTTGCCGAGCCTCTTGCCGAACTTGGCTTTGCGACATGCGGTTTCGGCTGCATGAGCTGCATCGGAAATTCCGGTCCCATTTGGCCCGAGATGCATGAGGTCGCCGGCGATATCGAGCTTGCCAGCGTGCTTTCGGGCAACCGCAACTTCGACGGGCGCATCTCCCCGGATGTTTCCCAGAATTACCTGTGCGCTCCCGCGGCCGTTGTCGCGTACGCTATCGCGGGTACGATGGACTTCGATTTCGAAACACAGGAACTGGGCTTGAACGAAGCGGGCAATCCGGTGTATCTGCGCGATATCTGGCCGTCCGACGAAGAAATCGAGCGTGCGCTCGACGCTTACGCGACCAAGGAGCTTTTCGAAGAGGGAGGACGCGGCCTTTACGAAGGAACCGACGCCTGGAAGGCACTTAAGGTCGAGTCGTCTGACATTTTTGCGTGGGATGAAGACTCCACCTATGTTCGCCATGCTCCGTATTTCGAGGGAATGACGCTCGCGCTTCACGATGTGAAGCCCATAGAAGGCGCGCGTGTGCTGGTCAATGTGCGCGATTTCATAACGACGGACCATATTTCTCCTGCGGGCAGCATCGCCTCCGACAGCCCTGCTGCGGCGTATCTGCGCGAGCGCGGAGTCGAACCCGAGATGTTCAACACCTACGGCAGTCGCCGAGGAAACCACGAGGTCATGGCACGCGGAGGTTTCGGCAACGTCAAGCTGTCCAATATTCTCGCCGAAGGCCGTAATGGCGGATATACGCGCGATTTCGAAACGGGGCAGGTCACGAGCATCTTCGAGGCTGCGCGCGATTACGAAAAGGCGGGTCTTTCGTCGGTGGTCCTTGCAGGCAAGATGTACGGCAGCGGGTCGTCGCGCGACTGGGCGGCGAAGGCCCCTCTTCTTTTGGGCGTTCGCGCGGTCTTCGCCGAAAGCTTCGAGCGCATCCATCGTTCGAATTTGATTGGCATGGGCATCCTTCCCCTTCAGTTCGAAGAGGGGCAAAGCGTCGAGAGTCTTGGACTTGATGGGACGGAGACATTCTCCATCGAGGCGATTGATTTCGGCGACGGCGAGCCGTGCATGCCAACGCCGTCGAAGGTGAAGGTAACGGCTTTGCAGCAGGATGGCTCTGCGAAGGAGTTTCAGGCTATAGTACGAGTTGATACGCCGACCGAGGGGGCATACATGGCCCATGGCGGCATCCTGCAGTACGTGTTGCGCCACCTTGTGGCCAACGCATAAGTTTGACCGACGCGCTGACGGGCACCTGCATAACGCAGGCGCCCGTTGCATATCGGCTTGATACATAGGGAAGGGAATACATGGCAGGCAACCAAAATCCATTCTTCACCATGTTCGGCATGGATGATCCATTTGGCGCGGGGGAGGGATCTCAGCAGGCTACGCCTCATGTCGAGTTCAATGCGACGGAAGATTTCCACCAGCTCAAGGATAAGTTCGCAAGTATGAGCAAAAAGGCGTTGGTCGCGCTTGTCATCGTGGCCGTTATCGTCCTTGCCGCCGCGTATTGGTGGTTCCATCCTCCCATCAACATCCACAGTGTCGATACGTGGATGTTTGTTGCAGTGTTCATTCTGCTGCCGACATTTCTGTTCTTCCGCGCGAAAACCCGCGCATACAAAAACGGAACTTCCAAGGTGTCGAGCAACGCTGGCAAGGCGAAAGCCTTCAAGGTGCTCTCTTTCGTTCCCGTGGTCGTTTTCGCGCTGGTGCTCGTAGGAACCCTCATGTCGGTTTCTTTCTTCCCGGGCAATGCCCAGAAGTACGCAAGCGTCCTTCAGACCACCGATATGGAGTTCACTCAGGACATTCAAGAAGTGGACTATAACGAAATCCCCGTTATCGACCGCGAATCCGCGGTGCTTCTGGGCAACCGTACGATGGGCGCTATGTCCGACCTGGTGAGCCAGTTCGAGATTTCCCCCTTGTACAGCCAGATCAACTATCAAGACCACCCGGTGCGCGTAAGCCCTCTGGTGTATGCCGACTTGTTCAAATGGCTCCAAAATCGCGAGCAGGGCATTCCCGCCTACGTCATCGTTGACATGACCTCTCAGGATGCGCAGGTTGTGCGCCTCGAGGGCGACAAGGCCATCAAATATTCCGAAAGCGAGCCTCTCGCTCGAAACATCGATCGCTATGTGCAGCTGAAGTATCCCTTCTACATGTTCGGCGAGAAGTCTTTCGAAATCGACGACGAAGGCAACGCGTGGTGGATTTGCCCCGTTCGTGATTTCACGATCGGTCTTTTCGGCGGCGAGACCGTCTCTCGTGCCGTTTTGGTGAACGCATCAACGGGCGAATGCCAGGACCTCGATGTTTCCGAAGTTCCCGAATGGGTCGACCGCGTATACCCGGCGAATCTGCTCATCCAGCAGTACAACTGGTCCGGCAAGTACAAGGACGGATGGATCAATAGCTGGCTCGGCCAGAACGGCGTCGTCCAGACCACTCCCGGCACCGACGGCACGCTCGGTTACAACTACATCGCAAAAGATGACGACGTTTGGATGTACACGGGCGTTACTTCGGCCACGGGCGACAACTCCATTGTCGGCTTCGTGCTGGTGAACCAGCGCACGTCCGAGAGCCACTTCTATTCCGTGGCCGGCGCAACCGAGGACTCTGCCATACAGTCTGCGGAAGGCCAGGTGCAAAACCTCCGTTACCAGGCAACCTTCCCAATTCTCATCAATGTGAGCAACACGCCTACGTACTTCATGGCTCTGAAAGACGATGCCGGTCTGGTGAAGAAGTATGCGATGGTTGATATCCGCAGCTATCAAAACGTTGCAGTCGGCGATACGGTGGCTGACACCCAGAAGGCTTACATGTCCTTGATTGCGGCGAACGGATCGGGCGAGGATTCGGCTTCGAGCGATTCGGCCATTGAGGCGAGCGGCACGATCAAGACGATCGCGCAGGCGGTTATCGAGGGCAACTCGCACTTCTACGTGACCCTCGACGGAGATAGCCGCATCTACGACTTCGCTTTGCCCGGCATGCTCAACGTGGTCTCTTACGCCGTGGGCGACACGATCACTTTCCGCTATATCGAAGGCGATCCGACAAGCGTTGCCCAGGAGATTGTCGAAACGGCCGTCAACGGCACGCAGGATTCTTCCGGCCAAGGCGGCTCTTCTGCCTCCGACGCCGAGGATAAGGACGGTTCGGATGGCTCCGCTTCTGGCGAAGAGAGCGCGTCCGGTCAATCGGAGGAGAAGGCTGCGTAGCTTGATTTTTTGAAATTCCATCTTGCATTCTTCGGAAAGTAGGATAAAATATCTACTCGCGTTTGAAAGAACGCATGTGAACGATAGTTCCGCTACCGAAGACAGCAGGCACCGAAAGGTTTAATTGCATTGCAGCCAGCCGAGGTGGAGCGCATGATGATAGTGCGACCCCCGTGTCTTCGACCGGGGGTCTTTTCTTTTCGTTTTGCGAGAACAGGCCCACCCTCAATGTGGCGGAGCGTTTGAGCAAAAACGAAAAGGAGGTGAAACAGCATGCCAAACAAGCACAATGTCGAAAATGTCGCAAAGATCGCTGAAGAGCTTCAGGACATCACCGCAATGTGGGTTATCGATTACCGCGGTCTTACCGTCAAGGAGGTCGAGACTCTTCGTCGCGCAGTCCGCGAGGCTGATGCGAAGATGGGCGTTTACAAGAACACCCTTATGCGTCTCGCACTGGAGAACGCCGAGCTCCCCGAGCTGGGTGACATCCTCTCCGGCCCTTCCGCTTTCGTGTTCGCCACGGGTGACCCCGTTGCTTCCGCAAAGGCCATCAAGGACTTCGCGAAGAAGAACGAGAACCTGGTCATCAAGGGTGGCATGATGGACGGCGTCGCCTACGGCGCTGCAGAGGTCGAGGCTATCGCAGCCCTTCCTTCCCGCGAGGAGCTCATCGCCAAGCTGCTCGGCACCATCAGCAACCCCATGGTCAAGATGGTCCGCGTCTGCAACGGCCCCATGGAGTACTTCGCTCGCGCGGTTTCCGCTATCGCGGACCAGAAGTCTGCAGCATAAAGCTGCATAGAGCGGCTTAGGCCGCGTTACGTGAAAACCAAGGCGTCGGCACAACGATGTCGCGCCTCATGTGAAAGGAGCCATAACAATGGCCGTTACTCGTGAAGAGATCATCGAAGCTTTGAAGGAAATGCCCGCCCTGGAGCTCTCCGAGCTCGTCAAGGAGCTTGAGGAAGTCTTCGGCGTGTCCGCCGCTGCTCCCGTCGCTGTTGCTGCTGCTCCCGCTGCTGAGGGTGGCGCTGCAGAGGAGAAGTCCGAGTTCGACGTCGTCCTCGAGGGCTTCGGCGACAACAAGATCGCTGTCATCAAGGTTGTCCGCGAGATTACCGGTCTTGGCCTGAAAGAGGCCAAGGAGGTCGTCGAGGGTGCTCCCAAGGCTATCCAGGAGGGCGTCGCTAAGGACAAGGCTGAGGAAATCAAGGCTAAGCTCGAAGAGGCTGGCGCTGCTGTTACCTTGAAGTAACAACTCAGCAACGACTGAATCACTTTTCAATCACGAACGAAGGGTCGAAGCATACGCTTCGACCCTTCGTTGTATAGTTCTCGGAAGATGACGCATAGGCTAGGCAAAGGAGACTCAGGTGCAGCAAGGGTATTTTTCTCGGTCGTGGGAAGCCTTTCGTTCCACGGAAGGGTGGTTTGCCAAGATATGCGTTCTTGCGCTCGTCGCGTTCATTCCGATTCTCGGACCCATCGTGGTTTCCGGCTACCTTCTAGGTTGGGCGCGCGATGCCGCATGGGGCATGGACAATCCTCTTCCGCGCAAAGTTTTCGGGAACGAAGACGGACGTCTGTATCGTCGCGGTCTGTTTGTTTGGATTATCTCGCTTGTCATGGGCCTGGCGGTCTTCGTCGTCGTTTTTGTCTGCATGTCGCTTTTCGGCCTGGCTGCAGGCGTCTTCTCGACGCTTTTCGACGGCGCGTACGCCGCCGGCTTTCTTGCCATTCCCGCCACGATAGGATCTTTCGGCATAGGCGCGGTATCTCTTGTCGTTTCGTTCGCGGCGCAATTCTTTATCTGGATAGGATGCATGCGAATGAGCATTTACGACACGCTGAGCGCGGGTTTTCAAATAGGGCAGATCTGGTCGATGATTAAGCGCGATCCCGTAGGCCTTTTGAAGATATTTCTCTACGAGCTCGTCGCATCGCTTTTGATCGGTGTCGTGTTGGCCGTAATATGGACAGTGCTGGTTTTCGTCGGGATGATCGCTGCTATGGTTTTCGTCGGGGCGGCCGACCTTTCCGGCATGGCAGCGTACGGGCTGGACGGATTCGCCATTATGGGAGCCATCGCGGCCATTCTGCTGTTTCTGGCCGTTGTATACGTTTCGATGGCGCTAGGGGTTGTTCTGCAGGCTTTGGTGTATCGTTCGCTGGGCTATTGGACCGCTCAGCTCAACGTTGCGGCATGGGGTTCCCAATACGACCCGCTTCCGCCTCTTCAGTACGACATGCGAGGTTGATGTGGCTAAGAAAGACAAGTTCGAAAAGACCAACGCTATGCGTATGCTCGATGCCGCAGGGGTTTCGTACGAATGCCACGTGTACGACGGCTCCGTTGCCCTTTCGGGGGTCGAGGTCGCTCGTTTTCTGGGGCAGGACCCGGACAGAGTCTTCAAAACCCTGGTAAGCGTCGGTCGAAGCGGCGAGCATTACGTGTTTATGATTCCTGTGGCGGCAGAGCTCGATTTGAAGAAAGCTGCCGCTGCTGCAGGCGAGAAAAGCGTGTCTATGCTCAAATCGCGCGAGCTGCTTCCTCTTACGGGTTACATCCACGGCGGGTGCAGCCCCTTGGGCATGAAGAAGCATTTCAGAACGTTCATCGACGAGACCGCCCAGCTTTTCGAGGATTCGATCATGTGCTCCGGCGGCCGTATAGGGTGTCAGATTGAGCTTTCGCTTTGCGATCTGCAAAAAGAGGCCAAAGCAGAATTGGCCGACCTTACCGTCTAGATCGAAAGGGGCTTGCGTTGCGGTTTTGCTGACGGGGCGCTGAGGCGCCAGGTCTCGCTGCATTGCCCAAGGTTGTGCAATGTAGGAGGGTGCTGGGGTTTCGGGCGCTGGCGCAATGCCGTATGCAGCGGGGTTTCAGGCGCTGAAACAATGCGGAGAAAAATTTTTAAAAAAGTAGTTGCATTACAAATTGGATTTTGCCATAATAACCGAGCTGCTTGATTCGTCCCCATAGTCTAGAGGTCAGGACGCGGCCCTTTCAAGGCTGAGACACGAGTTCGATTCTCGTTGGGGGCACCATAAATCCAAACCCGAACACCTTATGGCGTTCGGGTTTTTTTTATTGCCGCTTCAATGACTCGAAAGCTGCGGCGGTATCATAGAACGATTCTGTATCGAGATACGTGAAAGTGGGAAACGCTATGGCATTTTGCTGGGAGAAACGCGGCTGCGATGAAGAGATGCAGAGCCGCTGCCCTCATAACATCCCGGGGGAGCTCTGTCCGACCGAATGTAACTTCGCCGCGTGCGACAGGCCCACGCACGAGGTCGCCTACGGCCTGTCCATGCTTGACAATCCCGATGTCGACAGGAACGCACCCGTGAAGGAAGTGTGCCGCGTGTGCAAGTTCTTCATTGAGCACGGTCCCGTCATAAAGAAAGAGGCGTAACTATGGCACGTGTAGCAGTTGTGGGCGGCGGCGCTTCGGGCCTTGTCGCCGCCATCGAAGCGGCGCGATCCGGAGCCGATGTGGTGCTGTACGAAGAGGCCGACCGCGTAGGGAAGAAAATCCTCGCCACGGGAAACGGCCGCTGCAACCTCAGCAACGCCGACATCATGAGCGATGACTACAATCGCCCGGAATTCGTGCAAGAGGCCATGAACGAGCTACCTCCCGAAGACGTGTTGCAGATGTTCGTATCGGCCGGCCTGCTTGTTTCCGAAGAAGACGAGGGCCGCATCTATCCTTACAGCAACAAGGCCGCGACCGTTGTCGACGTGTTGCGCCTTTGCTTCACCGAGGCAGGCGCCAAGGCATGCTGTTCGTCGAAGGTGGAGCGTATCGTGCCTGCGGGCGAGGCGGGCGAAGTTCAGAATGCCGCATTGTGCGAAAACGATGGCGGCCGTTGGGCCCTGGTCTGCGCCGACGGTGCGGTCGAGGCGTTCGATTCGGTGATTGTGGCTGTAGGAGGCGCCCCGGAGAAAGGGCTTGTGCCCGATGACGTCAAGTATGTCTCCACGCATCCTGTTTTGGTGGGTCTGAAGACGGATACCGCGAATATCAAGGGTCTTTCAGGGATACGAGTTCGTGCTCGCCTGTATCTCGATACCGATCCCGAAGATCTTCGCGACGCATGGATGGATGTGGTCGACCCCGATTTCGAGGCGGATTATGTGGGGCCGGAAGAACGTGGCGAGATTTTGTTCAGGGATTACGGCATTTCCGGCATTGCGGCCTTCGATATGTCTCGCTATGTCCGCCCTGGTCAGATGGTCTTCATAGACCTTCTTCCCGACCTTGACCCCCAAGAAAAGGTTGATTTCATTTGGAATCAGGTTCTAAGCCACCCTTCGCGCACGGCATGCGAGGTTTTGTCCGGCATGATGCCGTCTCGCGTTGCACGCGCCGTCGTCACGGCGGCAGGGCTCAATCCTGATGAGCCGATTATTGCCGAGCAGGAGGCCGTGGTGCTTGCGATGGTTTCCGAATCGTTCGGCCTGACCGTGAAGGGAATTGCCGATCCGAAGCAGGCCCAGGTCATGCGCGGCGGCTATGCGGTGAAGCATTTCTGCCCGAGCACGATGGAGTGTAAAAAGCACGCAGGGCTCTACGCCGTCGGCGAGGCGCTCGATATCGATGGACGCTGTGGCGGTTACAACCTGCATTGGGCTTGGACGAGCGGTATTCTTGCGGGCCGCGCGGCGGCTGGCGCCGTCCGCTCCGTGCTTCGATAGGGGTTTGCATGCTCGAGATAAGCAATCTGCGCCTTCCGCTCGATGCCGGTCTTTCGCATGGGGAGGACTTGGTGCGCAGACGCATCGCGAAGGCCATAGGGTGCGATTCGTTGCGCATTGCGGACATGCGTCTTTTGAAGCGCAGCGTGGACGCGCGCAAGAAAAACGACGTTCACTTCGTCGCGACGTACGCTTTCAGCCTTACTGGCGCGGACGAGCTGGATGCCGCGCGGCGCGGATGCAAGCCTCCGGCGCATCTGAAGCTTCATGAGCCGTATGCGGGCTATCGCCCGAGACGTCTTCAGCGTCGCCCTGCGACTCGTCCTGTGGTAGTGGGCACGGGTCCTGCCGGCTTGTTTGCGGCCTGGGCGCTCGCCAAGGCTGGCGCTTGTCCCTTGGTCGTTGAGCGCGGAGAATGCGTGGATGCGCGTCTGGAATCGGTCGCTCGTTTTAACGGAGGGGGTCCGCTCGACCCCGATTCGAACATTCAGTTCGGAGAGGGCGGTGCCGGTACGTTTTCCGATGGCAAGCTGACCACGAATATCAAGAACCCACGATGCAAAGACGTCCTGCATATTTTCGCCGAAGCGGGGGCTCCGGAGGAAATCCTGTGGCAGGCGAAGCCCCATATCGGAACCGACCTGCTTGTGGACGTTGTGCGACGCATGCGCGAGGAGATCGTGGCCATGGGGGGAGAGGTTCGCTTCGGAGCGCGTTTCGAATCTCCGTGCTTTGCGGACGGCTCCCTCGAATCCATCTCGGTTGTGGACGTGAAGACCGGGAGGGCGGAATGCGTGCGGGCGCGTCACCTGGTGCTCGCTTGCGGCCATTCAGCGCGCGATACGTTTCAGGTGGTGCATGACGCGGGTCTTTTCATGGAACGCAAGCCTTTTTCCGTAGGCGTGCGCATCGAGCATCCCCAGAAACTCATCGACCGTTCTCAGTACGGCAAGGCCGCATCGCATCCTGCGCTCGGCGCGGCGGACTACAAGCTCGCTGTTCACCTGGAAAGCGGGCGCGGCGTGTATACGTTTTGCATGTGCCCGGGCGGCGAGGTGGTGTGCGCGGCGTCCGAGGAGGGCGGCGTATGCGTCAATGGCATGAGTCGTTTCGCCCGAGAGGGGCGCAACGCCAATGCTGCCGTCCTCGTGGGCGTGGAAGACCGGGACCTTCCCGGGGACAGCGTGCTTGCGGGCGTCGAACTCCAGCGCATGATGGAGCGCGCAGCGTATGAGGCTGCGGGCTCTACCTATGCGGCTCCGGCGCAATACGTGGGCGATTTCCTGGCCCATCGTGCAAGCGACGGCCCCGTGGACGAAGGAGTTGATCCGACGTATGCACGCGGGGTTGCCTGGTGCGACCTTCGCCAGGTTCTTCCCGAATTCGTTTCGCGCTCGATTGAAGGGGCGCTCCCTCTTCTCGATAGGCGCTTGCGTGGTTTCGCGTCGAAGACGGCGGTCATGACAGGCGTCGAGACGCGAAGCTCGAGCCCCGTGCGCATCGTTCGTCAAAAAGACACGATGCAGGCGGTCTTTCACGAAGGGGTAGATTCGTCCCAGGGTGGCTCTGGCGTGTATCCGTGCGGAGAGGGCGCCGGGTATGCAGGTGGCATCATGTCCGCCGCCGTCGATGGATTGCGCGTGGCCGAAGCCCTCATCGATGCTCTTGCATGCGAAGAGGAGAGGGGCTAGTCTTTCGCTTCTGCAGGTGCGAGGGCGTTGTTGCTAGCGTCAGAAGCGTGATTTGGGCGCGACAAGTGCAGCCGTAAGCGCGAAAAGCACGGTTGCAGGTGCAAAATGAAGGCGGCAAAGACTCGGCCTAACGATGATGCGTATGAGGAAAGGACACTGTTATGGGCGTTTTGTTCGTAGAGTATCCCAAGTGCACGACGTGCAAGAAGGCGAAAGCATGGCTCGATTCTCATGGAATCGAGTACGTCGACCGCCATATCGTGGAGGATAACCCCACGGCCGAAGAGCTCGCCGCGTGGCATCGCACAAGCGGGCTTCCCGTGCGCCGGTTCTTCAACACGAGCGGTATGAAGTATCGAGAACTGGGCATCAAGGCGAAGCTCGATGCGGGAATGACCGACGAGGAATGCTACGAGCTTCTGGCGACGGACGGCATGCTGGTAAAGCGTCCGCTTGTCGTAGGAGAAGACCTTGTGCTGATAGGCTTCAAAGAGTCTGCATGGGAAGAGGCTTTGTTGTAAAGAGCTTGCCATGCGGTAGCGCGTGTGCGTGGGCAAACGGGAAAGGCGGCTGCGATGGAGTGTTGTCGCAGCCGCCTTTGTTTGTCCGGTCGCGTGTCGCGGCGACCGTTATGGGCAAGGGCGGCGTCAGGCGTTCTTCGTTTTGGCGAAGACGATGCCGACGGCTCCTATTCCACAGATGAGAAGGGCTATGAGCACGCCAAGAAGTCCGAGCGTATCGATGCTTGCGCCCATGGCGAGGCTGGCAATGGTGCATCCGACGTATCCGACCAGATTAATGGTGGAAACGATGCGCGCCGTGTCTCCATCGGCTTTTGCCAGAAGCAGACGGAGGCTTCCCGAGAGGCACATGCCCGTTGTCATGCCGAAGGCTCCGGTTGCGAGAAGGAAGGCGGCGAACTGTTCGAGCGCCATGAATAGGCACATGAGCGCGGTCGTCGCGACGAGTGCCACCATGGAGACGCGCAGGGAGAGCCCCGAACGCATGCGGGCTTCTACAGGGCCGCCGAATGCGCTAGGAGCCATGGAAAGCGCCAGAATGCACGATCCGACAATCGGTGCGGCCATGCCGAAGCAGTCGAGCGCGACGATGGCACTGAAGGATTGATAGTAGGTCCCTATGGTCCAGGCCGCGAGGTATGCCGTTGCGGCAACGGGGAAGACGGGCAGAATGGCGGGGTCTATTTTGGTGATCGGGCGGATGGCGGCGCGAAGGCGAACGCGGGCGTGCGGCGGCTCGGGCGCGCAGAGCACGAAAACGATCCCCAGCGTCATAAGGGCGGCCACTATGTAGTACATGATCGCGTAATTGCTGCTTACGGTGCAGAAAACGCCGATGGCGATTGAACCGATCATGACGCCTACGAGCGCTCCGCATCCTGCAATCGTCGTGGCGACGACGAGAAACCTTCCTTTTGCGACGTCTACGACCCAGGCCGAAATGGCGCTCATGGCTATACCGCAGGAAAGGCCTTGGAAAAAGCGCGCTGCAAATAGCATGGGTACACTTTTGACCTGGGAAAAAAGAAGACACCCACCTATGCCAAGGAGAAGCCCTATAACGGCGGAGGCTCGATATCCTATGGCGTCGGAGACCGATCCTGCCACGAAGAGCACCCCGCATACGCCGATCAGGTACGACACCATGGCGACGGATATAGCCGCGTCCGTAAGTCCGATCGATGCGCGGTATTCCGAGTACAGCGGAATGGGGACGGCCGAGGAGGTGAAAAGGACGAGGAAGGCGAACGATGCCGCCAGAAGGCCGAGAATGGCTTTCGGGTTTGTTGCCCCATCATGCGATGCTGCTTTTCCAGACGGCACGGCTGCCCTCCTTTCGTGATACATGCGAGCGAGGTGGATGCTAAACTATCGGGTAACCATAGGGTCAAGGGAGAAAGCGAAAATGCCGCGATGGCTGTCGCGCCCGCGTCGCCGCTTTGCGCTCGAGAAAGAGGCAGGATGGAATCGCTGTTCAAAACGGGGGAATTCGCCGAACTGTGCCAGACCACGAAAAATACGCTTATCCACTACGACCATGTGGGCGTTCTCAAGCCGACGGAGGTGGGAGAGAACGGGTATCGCTACTACAGGCCAAACGATCTTTTCAGATTTAAGACGGTTCGTGCGCTGACGGATGCGGGCTTCACGCTTCAGGAAGTTCGCTCCGTATTTTCCGAATACGATCCCGATACGCTCGGTCGAAGCGTGGCCGAGCACCGGGCCGAACTTCGCGCCCATATCGACCGCCTTGCCCACGCCGCCAGTCTTCTGGATGAGATTGATAGGCAGATTTCGTCGAATCGCGAAGCGGAGCCCGGAGCATTTTTTCTTGAAGAGAGACCGGATCGTCTGATTATCAATCTGGATTGTCCGGTGGATTCCATGTGGCTGAAGGGCGCGGACGCCGCGCTGTCCGACGGAAAGGCCATGGAGACGCTCGAACGAATTTCTCCGGAAGCGTCGCTTTCCCTGTACGGTCTTAAAGCGTATGACGCGTTGGAGCGGGGGCGGATTTGCTACGACGGTGGGTTTTACCTTCTACCCGAGAGCGTGACATTCGAGGAAGTCGTGCGGCTGCTTCGTTCCGAGAGCCATCTGTGCGACGAAAGCCAGCTTGAAACGGTGCCGGCCGGCACGTATGCGTGTATTTCCGAGGTAGGACCGCAGAAAAAGGCCGCTGCGGTTCATGCGCGCTTGCTCGAGGAGGTCGGTCGACGAGGGCTTCGCCCATGCGGTCCTCGGTACGAGGTCATCTCCTTCCGACTTTCGGACGTGGCTCCCGGGCGGGTGTATCGCTTTGTCGTTTCAGTGCGTTGCGAGCCTGCGGATGCGTGATGCGGTTCGAATTGATATGCTTTCCGTCGAAGAAAACGAACGCGTCTACCCGAAGGGCGCATGGCGCATAACGAAAGGTGCTTTCCATGCATGTTTCCATCCAGGGCGAAAACGAACAGGGCCGTGTCGATCGGGCCGATGTTCGCGAATTCGCGAAGACGCTCGCCGGCATCGTCGGCGAGGAGAATGTTCTGCTTGACGAGCCTATGGCGAAGCACACCACGTTCCTCATAGGCGGTCCCGCCGATGCGTACGTGATACCGCAGAACGTCGAAGACGTTGCGGCGATCGTGCGCGCATGCCGCCAGTCGGGCGTTCCGTATCGTATCGTTGGTAACGGCAGCGACCTCTTGGTGGCTGACGAAGGTTTGCGCTGCGTGATTGTGCAGATCCTCAGCAATCTGTCGAGCATCCACGTCGAAGGAAGCTTCGTACGTGCTCAGGCGGGTGCGACGAACGAGGCCGTGGCGCGTGTCGCGTACGAGAGCGGCCTTGCGGGATTCGAGTTCGCAAGCGGAATTCCCGGAACCATCGGCGGCGCGGCCATCATGAACGCGGGGGCGTACGGCGGCGAGTTCAAAGACGTTGCTGTGGAGCTGACATGCGTTACCCCCGAAGGAGAGATTGTGAGCGTGTCGCGCGATGAGGCGGATTGGTCGTATCGCCACAGCATGATGGACAAAGCGGGATATGTGGTGGTCGAAGCCCTTCTTCGCCTGGAGGAGGACGACCCTGCGGCCATCAAGGAGCGCATGGACGACCTGCAGGCGCGCCGAGAGGAGAAGCAGCCCCTCGAGATGCCAAGTGCAGGAAGCACGTTCAAGCGTCCCGAAGGCTATTTCGCGGGCAAGCTCATTCAGGATTCGGATCTGCGCGGCTATCGAGTCGGTGGAGCCCAGGTTTCCGAGAAGCACACAGGTTTCGTGGTGAATGCCGGCAATGCTACGGCCGCTGACGTTTTGCAGCTTATTGGCGACGTGCAGCAGCGCGTGCGCGAACGCTTCGGCGTCGAGCTCGAGCCTGAAGTTCGTCTGTGGAAATAGCGGAAGCGAACGGCCTCTTCAGCGACGTCACGAACCGTTTCTCATCGGGAATATGAGCAGCCCCGCCGAAATGAATCTGAACCGCATCGCAATTCGGCGGGGCTGCATCGTATCGAATAGCTAGAACGTATCCTCTTCGGGGCGGTTGGCCTTCTTTTTGCGGCGCACGAAGTAACGGGCGATGTATACGGCGGCAATGCCGCTTGCGATGCCGAGCGCCATGCCGGCTAATACGTCGGTTGGATAGTGGACCCCCAGGTAGAGTCGTGAGAATGCGACGCATGCGGCTCCTGCGAGAGGAATTGCCTTGTACCAGGCGTGACGCATGGGCAGAAAGCAGAGCGCCGTGGCGGCAGCGAACGAGCTGCCTGTGTGTCCCGATGGGAACGAGAAGCTTTCCGGCAGCGCAATAAGTTGCGTCGCGAGCGTGGGGTCCGCTAAAAACGGGCGGTCGCGCCCGATGATGTTCTTGAGGCCGAGCTCGCCGACAAGATAGGCGCACATGATCGCGATGATGACGATGCCGCCGTAGAAGCGGTATTCCTTTTTGCATAGCAGCAACCCTGCGACGACAAACCAGACGAATGCCATATCCCCCAGGGATGTGACGAATGTCATGGCCGTATCCATCGCAGGCGATTGGAATGCGTCATGTATCGCATGGAGAATAGCGTTGTCTATGTCGGTAAGCCGTTCGAGCATGGGTGGCATTGTAGCAGCGTTAAGGCGTTCGGAGAAAGACGTTACGAATTCGGTGCTTTGATCGCCCGTGCTGGCGGCCTGCGGCGCGGGAAGAGCGCATTCGAACGCGGGAGATAGCGTTGCGTTTGGTAGAATGCCGACCGAGAGAGGAGGTTGTGCCGAAGAATCGGCGGAGCGGTGCAGGCCATGACCGCGTATGGATAAAAAATGGTCGAAGACGATGCTTCCTGCGAAGCCATTGGTTTCGGGGTGTTTCCTCGGAACAAGAGGGAATGAGGGTGAGAATCCCTCGCTGTACCAGCAACCGTAAAGCACCGGGGACGCTGCCGACGACAAGGGCAGCGCGCCGCGTCGAAGTCGGAATACTCGTTCGTCTTTAGGCCCTGGATAGAAAGGTTCCGAATATGATCGGAAGAACGCAGGCAATTGCGCGCGCAAGGCGCACACGCAGCGTATCGGGCGGTAAAGCCCAATATCATGAGCTCGGATCGGGCTTCCTCAAGAAATTGATACCTCTGATGATCGCGGTGTCGTTGGCGACATCGATGATTCCTGCCGCCGCGCTCGCAAATGACGTCGACGCGGCGGAGACGGCGGGTACCGCTGGTGTTGCGCAGACGACGGATGTTGTTGATGCCGATTCGAACACGGGCGCAAATCAAACGGATGACGTCGAGGACGACGCCGCGCAAGCGCCTAGCGATCCCGCCGTGGACTCTGCGGACGGCAACACGGACGCGCCTAACGATGCAAACGAAGAACCTCTTGTAGACGATGAGGGAAGCGAGGGTCTCTCGACCTTTGATCCTGTGCCTGGCGCGGGCAGCGA
>NZ_JH815198.1:546974-802634 GCF_000296445.1 Slackia piriformis YIT 12062
ACCTCGCCCTACGACGGCCGCGTGCTCGGCTGGGACGAGGCGACGGGCAGGTACTGGCAGCTGTTCGTCAACGGCGAGGCCTCCAGCGTGGGCGCCTCGAGCGTCAATTTGCGCGCGGGCGATACGGTTATGTGGTATTACGCTGCCGATGGCGCGTCGCTTCCTTCCGAGGGAGACACGACCAATCCGGATGCCGAGCGTCCTGAACTCGATGCCGACTGGCCAGGTTTCGCGGGCGGCTCTGCCGGCGCGACGGTGACCACCCCCACGCCGACCGAGGCGGCAGACCTTGCGTGGAAGTACGACTTTAAAGATGGTGCATCCTGGGCGACCGTTTCCGACCTTCTCGTGGTCGGCGGCGACGTCTACCTCGTTGCATCGGGCAAAATCCAGCGTATCGACGGCGATACCGGCAAACCTGTCGCGACCACGCCGACCGGCGAGGACACGCAGTACATCTGCCGTCCTGTTTATGCCGACGGACTGATTGTCGTTGCCTACGATGGCGGCAAGCTTGCCGCCTACACCGCCGATACGTTGACGTGCGTGTGGAAGACCGCGTCTTTCGCCCCCGAAGGTTCCGAACGCAAGTACCAGGCCATGTCCTCGCTGACCGTTTCCAACGGTTTCGTCTACGCGATGTTCTCGCCGCAAAACGGCGACAATCCCACCACCGAGGGCGTGATGGTGTGCGTTTCCCTTAAAGACGGATCGACCAAGTGGGTCAAGCGCACCGGAACTGCCGCGCAGGAGAATACGGGCGGTTTCTACTGGGCAGGTGCTGCCGCGTCGGGCGACGACCTTATCGTTGGCGACGATTTCGGCAAAGTCGCGCTCATAGACGGCAAAACCGGCATGGAGCTGTCTTCGGTCACCGTGAGCGGCCCGTGCCGTGCGGGCATCGTTGCCGCCGAGACCTCGAAGGCGGGCGAAGGCAGCTATCTTGCCGTGACCAAGAGCGACGGCGTTCTGCATAAGATCGAGCGCGTCGGCGACGAGTTGAGGCTTGCTGGATCGGTGAAGTTCTCCGCCACGTCGACCTCTACGCCCGCTGTCGTGCAGGGCAAGGCTGTCGTCTGCGGGTCCGATTCGTTGAAATACCCGGTCAACGGTACCATCTCCGTGATCGATATTGCTACGATGACGCTTGAGAAAAGCGTGGTCGCAGGCACGGGCCAGTCTCAGAGCGCTCCTTTGATCTCGGTTCAGGGCGATGGCGTCTATGCGTACTTCACCTGCAACAGCGTGCCGGGCGGCGTGTATCGCTACAAGCTCGGCGACGACGCTGCCGAGCAGCTTTTCGTTCCCGAAGGCGATATGCAGAACTACTGCCTTGCCTCCATTGTGGCCGACGCGGAGGGCAACCTTTACTACACCAACGATTCGGGCACGTTGTTCAAGCTGAGCGCTGCGCCGAGCTTTGCTGTGAGCTTCGAGTCCAACGGAGGATCGGCGGTCTCGACGTTTCGCGTGGCGCAGGGCAAGCCGATGACCCGACCGGGCGACCCGACGCGTGAGGGGCATTTGTTCTTGGGGTGGTTCTCCGACGAACAGCTGACGCAGGCGTGGGACTTCTCCAGGCCCGTCACGGGCGATATGACGTTGTATGCGAAGTGGGGCGAGGATGTGAACGGCGGAGGCGTCAGGCCCCCCATTGATTCCGGCGGGTTGAATCCGCCGTCGTCCCAGGGCGATTCGTCTTCGTCCGCGACATCGCAGTCCGTTTCGCCGTCTCCGTCCTATTCGACGAAGGTGGTGTCCACCTATGGCGTCGTGGCTACGCGCAGCCCTCTTTCTGGGGTGACGCAGTCTAGCGCAGCGCTTGTTGCCGCGGATGACGAGAAGGCTTCTTCCGCGATGCAGGGGAGCGCAAACGACGCCTCTTCGAGCGCGAAAAAGGAATCTCCCGCCGTCGGTTCCGCCTTTGCTACCGCAGCTGATACATCGTCCGCTTCCGCGACGCTCAATCCGTTCGCTGTCGCGGGCATTGCGGTCGGCGTTGTCGCCCTGGCGGGCGTCATGGTGTATTTCGTCGTCGCGCGTCGTCGCGCTTAGCCGGAGGGTGGTCGAGCCATGTCTGATGAAAAAAAGAGCATCCTCGAGTCGGGCGGCGCCAGCGCCTCATCTTCCGACAAGACGGCCCGTATTGCCCCCGGCCTTTCCGCGGCCGCCCCTGCGGCGAAAAAGCCGCTGACGAACACCCAGCGCGTCGTCATGGCCATCGTGTCCGTCGTGGCTGTTGCGATTATCGCGGTATCGGCGTCTTTCCTATTCGTGCCGGGGGAAGAAGCTTTCGATCATGCGGATCTTTTCAAGACGACGCAACAGGCGTCTTCGGACGGGGAAGCTGCCGCTTCCTCGGAACCGGCTTCCGACTCTTCCGAGGATTCCGATGAGGCTTCGTCCGATGACGGTACAGGCGAGGCCTCCGGCGCATCAGGACAGGAGGTGTCGGAGGCTTCCGAGGTGGTGCAGACCGGCACCGAAACGGTGGTTGCGTCCCATGCTGGCGACCAGACGGCGAGCGCCGGCGCCTCCTCTCCGTCCGCCCCGGTTCCGGAGTCCAACCGCGACGTGGTGACCATCACCGTTTCCGTAACGAGCGCGACGGTGGGCAACCCTGTCTCGGCGGGTCCTATGCAGTTCACCTTTGAACGCGGGGCGACGGCGCTCGATGCATTGGTGGCGACGGGGTTGTCCGTCAACGCGAGCAGCTCGCCTTTCGGAGGGTCCTATGTAAGCGCCATCGGCGGTCTTGCCGAGGATACCTCCAAGGGCGCATGGGGCTGGAAATACTCCGTAAACGGCGTGGATCCGCAGATGTCTTCCGGGCTGTACACGCTCGGCGACGGCGATGTCGTCGCATGGCGTTATGTGACCGATATCAACGGATAACAGCGCGAAGCCTCGCAAGCGTCCGTCCCGAGAGGGGGCGGGCGCTTTTCCTCATGCGTCGCTCGCTATGACCGGAGGGTTCATGGAAAACGTATTCTCTACTTATCATCCCGCGGTCGCATTCGTCTTTTTAGCATGCGCCCTCGTGTTTTCGATGGCGGCTATGCAGCCGGTATATGTGCTTATCTCGTTCGCGGGTGCGTTCGCCACCTCGTGCGTGACGCGCGGTTTCGGGCGTACGGCCCGTTCGTTGCTTTGGATCGTGCCCATGTGGCTGATCGTCACGGTGGCCAATCCGTTGTTCTCGGCAATGGGGTCGACCGAGGTTTTCCGTTTCGGCCTGTTCGCCGTCTACGCGGAATCCCTGTTTTACGGCGCCTGCTCGGGCGGCATGCTCGCATCGGTGTTTCTGTGGTTTTCGTCTTATTCGGCCTGCATGAACAGCGATCGTTCCTTGGCCTTGTTCGGCAACGTGGCTCCCGTGGTCACGCTGATGATTACGCAGGTCATGCGTCTTGTCCCCCAGTTTCTTTCACGCGGACGCTCGATTGCCCTGATACAAGACGCCGCGAGCGCCGCCGCGCCGCGCACGAAGGGGCAGATGAGGGACGACAGGCTCAGAATCGTCAGCATTCTCATGGGATGGGGCATGGAAGACGGCATCGAGCGCAGCAGTGCCATGCGCGCTCGGGGCTACGACTGCGGCGCGCGTCGCACGACGTATAAGCGCTACCGCCTTGCTGCCAGCGATATGGCAGTTCTCGCGGTGGTTGCTCTGTTCGCGGCGATCAACGCCGTCTTGGCCTACATCGCGTGTTCCCAGTATCAGTTCTATCCGACGGCGAGCGTGTTGGTTGCGTGGTGGGGGTATGTTCCCTATGCGCTCATGATGCTTATTCCCGTCGTGTTGTATGCGAAGGAGTGGTGGCTGTGGCGCTCGTTGAGGTAAACGATTTCTCGTTCGCCTATCCTGCCGATGGAAGCCCGCGCCGGGGTGGCGTGGGCGACCGTGTGTTTGATGGGGTCTCTTTCGAAGTGAATGAAGGGGATTTCTGCGTTTTGGTGGGTTCGACCGGATCTGGCAAAACCACCCTTTTGCGTTCGCTCAAGCCTGAGCTGGCGCCCGAAGGCTCGCGCACGGGGTCTATCGTCGTTGTGGGGAAAAAGGTCGTCGAAGGCGGCGAGATGGTTTCTCCGAAGGATCCGTGCGGTCTTTCTCCCAGAGAGTCGGCTTCTTCTATCGGGTTCGTCACGCAAAGCCCCGAAGCCCAAATCGTGTGCGACACCGTGTGGCACGAGCTCGCGTTCGGCTTGGAGAATCTCGGCGTCGAACAAGACGAGATGCGACGTCGTGTAGCCGAGGTCGCTCATTTCTTCGGGATAGGGCCGTGGGTTCGCTCGTCGGTTGAGGCGTTGTCTGGCGGCCAGAAGCAGCTGGTCAACCTAGCTGCGGTCTTAGCGCTGCGTCCGCGCTTGCTTCTGCTTGACGAGCCGACTTCCCAGCTTGATCCGAACGCGCTCAAGCAATTCCTCTTCATGCTCGGCCGCGTGAACCGTGAGCTGGGCGTTACCATCATCATGGCTACCCACACGCCTGAGGATGTGTCCGCTTACGCGACGCGCACCATAGCCATGGGAAAGATAGGCGATGTCGGCACACGCGAGCAGGTGGAGGCCGCGTTGAACAAGCGCTGGCAAGCTTGGGACGCTGATCTGGCTGGGAAAGACGCGCGAGATGCGCGTTCATGCTGCGTACGCGTACGCGGGGCGATGTTTCGCTATGAAAAGAGCGCGCCGTGGGTGCTGCGTGGGGTTGATTTGCAAGTGCGCCGTGGAAGCGTGCATGCGCTTGTCGGGGGCAACGGCTCGGGCAAGACCACGCTTCTCAAGCTTGTGGCCAAAGTGGGGTCTCCTCAAAGGGGCAGAGTGGAAAACGACCTCGTGGGCGCGCAGGCTCTTCTGCCGCAGGACCCCAAGGCGCTTTTCGTCTGCGACAGCGTCGAAGAGGAGCTTGCGGAATGGCGCGAGCGATGCGGATACGCCCGCGAGGACGAACGCGCGATGCTGCGTCGATTCGGGCTCGAAGGGTGCGAAAAGCGTCATCCGTACGATCTGTCAGGCGGTCAGCAGCAAAAGCTCGCGTTCGCGAAGCTGTTGCTCTGCAAGCCCGAGCTTTTGCTGCTTGACGAGCCCACGAAGGGACTTGATCCCGCATCCTGCGCGGATGTTTCGACCATCGTGCGCGGTCTGGCCGCGGAGGGCTGCACCGTCGTGTTCGTGACGCATGATCTTGATTTCGCGCTGGTGACCGCCGATGAGGTGTCCATGCTTTTCGATGGGGAGACGGCGTGCACCGAAAGCGCCCGCGAATTCTTCGCCAACAACCTGGTATATAGGCCTAATGCTGCATCGCGTCTGTTCGGGACGTTGCTTCGACGGTGGGGGGAGGAATCCGTATGAGGCGCGCGATTAACGTCGTCGTAGAGCTTGTCGCTGTTGTGATGGCCCCGATTGCGCTTATCGCATGCGCAATGACGGGGATCGATCAGGCGGCTTTGTTGAGCATCGTCGTTGCGGTGGCGTCGTTGGTTTTGTTCTTCGCGGGGTATGAGAAAAACGCTCCGCGCTTGCGCGATACTATGCCTGTGGTGGTTCTCGCTGCCCTTGCGGCAGCGGGGCGAATCTTGTTCGCTCCGTTTCCGAGCTTTAAGCCGGTGTCGGCCATCGCCATCATAGCGGGCGCTGCCTTCGGAAGGCGCAGCGGCTTTATGGTGGGGGCGCTTGCGGCGCTGGTCTCGAATTTCTTCTTCGGGCAAGGACCGTGGACCCCTTGGCAGATGTATGGATGGGGGCTCATTGGGTATCTGGGCGGCGTCTTGGCGTCGCTTGGTGTCTTCGACGGTGTGCGTCAGGTGTTCGGTCGCATTCGGGTGGAAGAGGGCGAAAGAGGCGATGCTGCGCCCGTCTCGCGCCACGAGTTCGCGAAGGCTGTTCTGGGCCTTGTCCCTTTGGCTACATGGGGGTTCGTTTCGGGGTATCTCTACGGCTTCGTTCTTAACATCTGGAGCATCGTGGGCTTTTACCATCCGCACTCTATTGGGCAGGCGTTGATTGTGTATGCGGTCGCGCTTCCCTTCGATACCATGCACGCCATATCCACGGTGGTGTTCCTGGTGATTCTGTACGGTCCATGGATGCGCAAGCTTGCGCGCATCAAGAAGAAGTATGCGCTGCTGGGCGGATGATTTTGCCTGTCTCGGGGCAGGGGCGCGCCGTCATTTTGGAGGACGGGTCTGCGGGCGAGCGGTTGCGCTGTTGTCGAAAAGGGGGTCGCGCGACGAAAAACGGGCTCGGCACAATTGCGTGCCGAGCCCGTTTGCGATTTCAGAAAGGGCGCGTTAGAGGCTGGCGAGAGCCTGCTCGACGTCGGCGATCAAATCCTCCGTGGACTCGATGCCGCAGGACAGGCGCACCATGTCCGGCGCGATACCGCACGCCTCAAGCTCGGCGTTGTTCATCTGGCGATGCGTGGCGTTCGCCGGGTGCAGGCAGCAGGTGCGCGCGTCGGCCACGTGCGTGGCGATCTGGGCGATTTTGAGGCTCTTCATGAACTGCTCGGCAGCAGCACGGCCGCCGGTGAAGCCGAAGCTCACCACGCCGCAGGAGCCGTTCGGCAGATACTTCTGGGCGAGGTCGTAGCACGTGTCGTCGGGAAGGCCCGGGTAGCGCACAAAGCGGACCGCCGGGTGGCCGGCGAGGAACTCCGCCATGGCCTGACCGTTCTTGCAGTGCTGCGGCATGCGCACGTGCAGGCTCTCCAGGCCCAGGTTGAGCAGGAAGGCGTTCTGCGGGCTCTGGATGCAGCCGAAGTCGCGCATGAGCTGGGCCGTCGCCTTGGTGATGAAGGCCCCGCCCTGGCCGAACTTCTCAGCGTAGGTCACGCCGTGATAGGTCTCGTCGGGGGTGGTGAGGCCCGGGAACTTGTCGGCATGGGCCATCCAGTCGAAGTTACCCGAGTCCACGATGGCACCGCCTACTGCGGCGCCATGGCCGTCCATGTACTTGGTGGTGGAGTGCGTCACGATGTCGGCGCCCCACTCGATGGGACGGCAGTTGATGGGCGTGGGAAACGTGTTGTCCACGATCAGCGGCACGCCGTGCGCATGAGCTGCGGCGGCGAAGCGCTCGATGTCGAGCACCGCGAGCGCCGGGTTGGCGATGGTCTCGCCGAACACGCACTTGGTGTTGGGGCGAAATGCCGCCTCAAGCTCCTCGTCGCTCGCATCGGGCGCGACGAACGTGCACTCCAAGCCCATGCGGCGCATGGTGTGGGCGAGCAGGTTGTAGGTGCCGCCGTAGATGGCGGAGCTTGCCACCACGTGGTCACCGGCGCCGGCGATGTTGAAGACGGCGAAGAAGTTCGCGGCCTGGCCGGAGCTCGTCAGCATGGCGGCGGTGCCGCCTTCGAGCTCGGCGATTTTCGCGGCCACGGCATCGTTGGTGGGGTTCTGCAGGCGGGTGTAGAAGTAGCCGGACTCTTCCAGGTCGAAGAGCTTGCCCATGTGCTCGGAAGTGTCGTACTTCCAGGTGGTGGATTGGTAGATAGGAATTTGGCGCGGCTGTGCGTCGCCGGGGCGGTAGCCGCCCTGTACGCAGGTGGTGCCGATACGTTCGGTCATGCGATTCCTCTCGTTGTCGTGTGCAGGGCGCTCCGAAAGGAGCGCGTGGATTGTACGCTTCGAGCCATTATAGGGTGAAGGGCCGTTTTTCGGACGGGTCAAGTGTTGCAATTGTGTTGCAAGTTCTTGTCGGGCGGTGCTTTGGCGCGATGCGACCAGAGCCGGCCTTTGACGTCGAAGGCTGATCATGGCGAAGGTGCTTTTCGGCAGACGGCGTTTTTTCGTCTGTATGCGTTTGCGGTTGCCGTACAATATGCGGGCACAGTGCATTTGTGCCGCGCGCGTATTGCGTATCGCGCTGCGGTTTATTTTCGGCACGTTTCAACCAAAGAGGAGCATCCCATGCCAATTCGAATTCCCGACGCATTGCCTGCCACGTCTATTCTCGAGGGCGAGAACATCTTCGTCATGACCGAGCATCGCGCCATGCATCAGGACATTCGTCCGCTGCGCGTACTGCTTCTCAATCTCATGCCCACGAAGATCGTCACCGAGACGCAGATCATGCGCAAGCTTTCCAACACCCCTCTGCAGATCGAGGTCGAGCTTCTGCGCATTGCAAGCCATCAGTCCAAAAACGTTTCCGCCGATCATCTGGAAACGTTCTATCGCACGTTCGACGAGGTGAAGGATTATCGTTACGACGGCATGATCATCACCGGCGCCCCGGTAGAGACTTTGGACTTCGAGACGGTGGATTATTGGCCCGAGCTGGTGAAAATCATGGACTGGAGCCTGACGAATGTCCACAGCGTGTTCCATGTGTGCTGGGGAGCCCAGGCGGCCCTGTATCATCATTACGGCGTACCGAAGCATAACCTTGACGAAAAATGCTTCGGTGTTTTCGAGAACCGCCTGATAAAGCCCTCGTCTCCGTTGGTACGCGGCTTCAACGACGTTTCGATGATGCCCCATTCCCGTCACTCCGAAACGCGCTATGAGGACATCGTCGCCAATCAAAAGCTCGAGGTCATTTCCTATTCCGATGAATGCGGCGTCTCCATTGCCAAGAGCATCGACTCCAAGCATTTCTTCGTGTTCGGCCATCCCGAGTACGACCGCGATACGCTCAAGCTCGAATACGATCGAGACGTGGAGCGCGGGCTGGATATCAAGGTGCCTGTGCACTACTATCCCAATGATGACCCCACAAAGGCCCCGATTGTCTCCTGGCGCGCCGAAGGCCAGCTCATCTATACCAACTGGCTGAACTACTACGTCTACCAGACCACGCCGTACGACCTCGAGGCGCTGTAGATCGAGACCTTGCGGTTTCACCGGGCATGATTGCGGGACTCGAAGCTCTGCGCTTTCGACAGGTTGCGCCGTGCGGTTCGGAATCTAACAATGAGAGCTTATTCTGCGGATTCGCGGGCTTTGCCGCGGGTTCGCAGTTTTATATACACGGTCGCCTTTATATACACGGTCGCGCCTTGCTTTGCGTTTCAAAGATGCGGGGGGTGTGGTTGGGGCGAGCGGTTTGAAGCCGGGCCGAAGGCTTAAGGCGCCCGTCTTCAGAAAAGCGGCTTGCAGCGCGGGGCGATCGTCCATGTCCTCACGAATTGCGGCGCATCTGTCGGAAAATGCACGAAACGCTGGTTGTTTTATCGAAAAACGCACGAAACGTATCAAGATGAGAAAATCTAAATGCTTTTCTTAATGAGATAATCAACACACAACTAAGATATGTAGAGAAACTAGCCCATTCTCTTTATGACAGGATTGTTTCGGGGAATCCGCTGATACGTTTCGTGGGTTTTGCGAGTGTCGGCATCGGTTTTCGTGCAGTTTAACTGCGGCGGGTTGTTTTCTGGTTGGGACGGCATCGCCTGGCGCCTAGTTCGCGTGGCGTCACGGGCGGTGCTGTCCTATGGTGCAGAATGCTCACGCTGGTTATTGCCGATCGGCGCTCGCCGCCGCATCAAAGGCATTGGCAAAGGCCTCCTGCTGCTCATCGGCAGATATCGCTGCCTCGCCGTCGCCTTTCTGTGGACCGTAGGCTCCGAATCCGGCATGGTTGCCACCCTCGATGACGACGGTTTTCGCATTGGCTGGAAGCTTGCTTGCGTTTTCAGCCAGTGATTCGCGGTTCAAAACGAGGTCCTGCGAGCCGTAGACCGAAAGCGCACGCAAGCTCGTTTCCGAAAGGTCGCTTGCGGGGTAGGAGGCAAGAAGCGCTATGCCTTCCAAAGCATCGGCATGGTTCGCTGCGTACTGAGCGGCGGCGTCGCCGCCGAGCGAGTGACCCGCAATCCACCATGCATCGGTTTGCGGGTAGTTGTTTATGATGCCTGAAGCGGCATCGATGCCGAAAAAAGCCAGGTTGAAAGGCATTTTCGCGATTACGCAGATATATCCTCGCTCGGCGATCTTTTCCGCCAAGGGGACGTAGGCGTGAGGGTCTACTTTTGCGCCGGGATACAGGATCAGTCCAGCTTCGGCCGAGTGCTTGGTATGCGGCGGTGCGCCTCGCTTTGGTTCGTGCTTTTTCCTTTGCGGCAAGCGCTTGGCGGCAGGTATCAGTATACGCGGTGGTATCATCGCCGCTGTGAAACGATGCGTCTGCGGGCGCGATTCAAAGGGACATAGGAAGCGAAGAGCTGGAGAAACGGAGAGAAAATGATTTCCGAGAGCAGGATTCGAGTTCGTTATGCCGAGACCGACCGGATGGGTATTGTGTATCACGCAAACTATCTGGTGTGGTTCGAAATCGCCCGCTCCGAGTTCCTCGAGAAGCTTGGCTTTTCCTACGAAGAGATGGAAAAGGCGGGCTATATGTCTCCCGTTGCTGACGTGCAGCTTTCCTACGGCATGCCGCTGACATACGGCGATACGGCCATCGTGCGCACGCGCGTGACGAAGCTGACTCCGGCTAAAACGGTGTATTCGTACGAGGTGTACAAGGACGGCCAGGCTGTCGGTGTGGACAAGCCGTGCTGCACCGGCTCGTCCACGCATTGCCTCGTAAGCGCCGAAAGCTTCAAGCCGGTGAATCAGAAACGCATCATGCCGGAGTTGTACGCCGCGTATCTGGAAGCCTTGGAGGCCGACGAATAATCTCGCTTGCGACGAACGGGACTCTTAGCGCAGCACACTGCGGATGATGCGCTCTTTCAAGCGCGAGTACGGCTGGTAGCGCAACGGCACGTCGACGCTGCTGCATTTATGCAGAATGCTTTTGCGGTGGCTGAACGTGTCGAAGCTGTCTTTGCCGTGATAGCTTCCCATGCCGCTTTCGCCAACGCCGCCGAATCCCATGTTGGATGTGGCGAGGTGCATGACCGTGTCGTTGATGCAGCCTCCTCCGAACGAAACGGTGCGTACGATTCGATCCTGCAGCGCGCGGTCTTCGGTGAACAGATAGAGCGCCAAAGGCTTCGGGCGCGCCTTGACGAACGCCTCCGCCTCGGCCATATTCTCCACGACGAGCACGGGGAGCACGGGTCCGAAAATCTCCTCGCTCATAACGGCGTCTTCCGCATCGACATAATCCATGATGGTGGGCTCGATGCGCAGATCTTCTACGCAGTGCGTGCCTCCGTATACGGTTTTGGCGGGCTCGATCAGCGAGAGGATACGATCGAAATGCTTGCGGTTTACGATGCGCCCGTAATTGCGGTTAAGCAACGCATCGGATCCGTACATTTTTGCGGTGTATCCTCCCAGCAAGGCAACGAATTCGTCATGTACGTCGCGCTCCACGAGCACGTAGTCGGGTGCGACGCACGTCTGCCCGCAATTGAGGAACTTCCCGAATGCGATGCGTCGTGCGGCGAGCGCGAGATTGGCGTCCGCAGCGATGATGCAGGGGCTTTTTCCTCCCAGCTCGAGAGAGACGGGGGTCAGGTTTTCCGCCGCCTTGCGCATGACGAGCTTGCCGACGGCGGGGCTCCCGGTGAAGAAGATGTAGTCGAATCTCTGGTCGAGCAGCGCTTCGTTGGCGGCGCGGCCTCCTTCGATTGCCGTCACGTATGACGAATCGAATGCGGCCTCGATGATTTCGGCCACCACGCGGCTTGTGGCGGGAGTGTACGCGCTCGGCTTGACGACGCAGCAATTGCCGGCCGCAATCGCTCCGATGAGCGGCTCCATGCAGAGCATGAAGGGGTAGTTCCAAGGAGCCATGACCAACACGACGCCATACGGCTCGGCTATGGTGAAGCTGCGTGCGGGGAAGTTGCCCACATCGGTGCGCACGCGCTTCGGGGCGGCCCATTCCCGTATGTGCGCTATGTGGTGGCGAAGCTCGGAAAGTACGAGCCCTATTTCGCACATGTAGCTTTCCTGCGATGATTTTCCCAGGTCAGAGGCAAGAGCATCGATGATACGGCGTTCCGATCGCTTGATTTCGGAGCGAAGCCGACAGAGCGCGTCTATGCGTGCATCCACGCTCAAGGTTTCTCCCGTGTCGAAGTAGGCACGTTGTTGCCTCACGATGGCTTTGGTGTCCATAGCTGCTCCTCCTTGCCGTTTGACAGCATTATAGTTCTCGTTCTACGCCCAGGGCGATTCGTTTGCCTGGGCCGCTATGGCGTTCGCATCTTCCTGTGTGATCGCGTGGTATTTCACCATTTGCTCGAGCACCTGCTGCTGGCGCTGGCATGCCAGGTCGTAATTCACGGTGGGGGCGTATACGCTGGGGGCGTTCGGCGTGCCGGCAAGCATGGTGCTTTCCCAGTCGTTCATGGTGCCGGGCGCCTTGCCCAGGTATCCTTGACAGGCCGGGCCGATGCCATAGAGGCCTTCGCCGAAATAGATTGAATTCACGTAGAGCTCTAAAATACGGTCTTTGTCCAGGGCGCGTTCGATATCAAACGCCATGAACACCTCCGCGATTTTTCGCTCCACGACTTGCTCCTGGGAGAAAAACTCGTTTTTCGCCAGCTGCTGCGTGATGGTCGAGCCGCCTTCGACGATCGCTCCTGCCCGCAAGTCGTTGAACAGCGCACGACTTGTGGCGAGCGCGTCGAATCCGGGGTGTTGGTAGAAACGGTGGTCTTCGACGGATACGACTGCCGCCAGGTATGTCTCGGGGAGCTCCTCGAGCGGCGTGAAGCCGGCGCGCGATTCGATGTCTGTAACCATGTCCGCGACGCTTTTCTCCTGCGCGGCGTTGTTATAGAGCGCGTATCCTCGCACGACGAAATACGCTGCTGCCGCCACAAGGCCCGCAAGCAGGGCGATGAGCGTCCATTTGACGATGCTCCCCAGAACGCGAAGCACGATGGGCGGTTTCGAGATGTCGTTGGTGTAGGCGGCTCTTCTCATGGCGTTCCTCCTTGAATTCTCCTTCCAGTATGACCGATCGCGCTGTCCCGAGCTTGACGGGCGGGTAGCGGCTTGGTGACAAAGACGGCAGCAAGGTGACGAAACGAACGCGCCGAGCCTGGTACAATGGCTGGATGCATCATTGGCTCAACGCAATTTCGATATACGAGGCAGGCGAAGTACGTGGCATTTCTGTTCGGATGCGAAGGCATCCATCTTGAATATCCGGCAAAGACGGTTCTCGACAACGTGGCGCTCGGCGTCCATGAAGGCGATCGCATAGGCATCGTGGGCCAAAACGGCGACGGCAAATCCACGCTGCTCGGCGTGCTGGCGGGCCTGGTCGAGCCCGACGACGGTCTGGTTCGTCATACGCGCGGCCTGCGCATCGGCATGCTTGGTCAGCGCGATTCGCTCGAAGACGAAGCGAGCGTCGAATACGCGGTGGTGGGGGACACCCCCGAATACGTCTGGGCGGGCGATCCGCGCGTGCGCGAGGTTATTTCAGCGCTGATTGCGGATATCGCATGGGATGCCAAGGTGAAGACGCTTTCGGGCGGTCAGCGTCGTCGCGTGGACCTTGCTCGTCTTCTCGTGGGCGATTGGGACGTGCTCATGCTCGACGAGCCGACAAACCACCTGGACATGCACGCTATTGCATGGCTTGCGGCGTATTTGAACCGTCGTTGGCCGAAGGGTACCGGAGCGCTTTTGACGGTCACGCACGATCGCTGGTTCCTCGATGAGGTGGCCAATGCCATGTGGGAGGTGCACGACGGCCTGGTCGATCCGTTCGAGGGCGGATATTCCGCCTACGTTTTGCAGCGCGTGGAACGCGACCGCGTAGCGCAGGTAACCGAGCAGAAGCGCAAGAACCTCATGCGCAAAGAGCTCGCATGGCTTTCCCGCGGTGCTCGCGCCCGTTCCACCAAGCCGAAGTTTCATATGGCGCTGGCCCAGGAGCTTATTGCCGAAGAGCCGCCCGTGCGTAACACGCTCGAGCTGCGGGCTATGGCCATGCAGCGCCTGGGCAAGCAGTGCGTGGAGCTGACTCGCGTGACCGAGCGTTTCGGGGACCGCACGGTGCTCGACAATGTGGACTGGATCATCGGGCCGGGCGACCGCATCGGCGTGCTTGGCGAAAACGGCGCCGGCAAGACCACGTTGCTCAAGATCATCCAGGGCGCGCTCAAGCCCACTTTCGGATTCGTGAAAATAGGCAAAACGGTCAAATTCGCCGTGCTTTCCCAGCGCTTGGACGAACTCGAGGAAATGAGCAAGTATCGCGTGACGGAAGTGCTTTCGCGCTATCGCACGCGCGTCGTGCTCGACGGCAAGGAGACCACGCCGGCGAAGCTCCTTGAGCGCCTGGGCTTTTCGTCTCGCCACCTGTACACGCGCATCTGCGATTTGTCGGGCGGCCAGAAGCGCAGGTTGCAGCTTCTGCTCATCCTTTTGGACGAGCCGAACGTGCTCATTCTCGACGAGCCGGGAAACGACCTCGATACCGATATGCTTGCGGTGCTCGAGGACTTGCTGGACACCTGGGCGGGCACGCTTGTCATGGTGACGCACGACCGCTACCTCATGGAGCGCGTCACCGACGATCAGTATGCGCTCGTAGGCGGCAAGCTTCGCCATTGCCCGCGCGGCGTTGACGAATATCTCGAGCTGCTTGACGAGCGCAATCGGTCCGCGGCATCCGGGCGAACGTTCGCCGACGTGACGGGGCAGGGAGCGGCGGCCCAGGCTCAGCAGGGCGCTTCTTCGAAGGCTTCCGATTCTGGCTACACCAACGCGGAATTGCGCGAGATGAAAAAGCGCTTGGCAAGCCTCAATAAGAAAATGGGCACGGCTGCTCGCAAGGTGGAGGACAAGCAGGCCGAGATGGACGGCGCCGATCCCACCGATTTCGTGCGTTTGGGCGAGCTGCAGGCGGAGCTCGATGAGCTGCGCGCGGCGAAAGAGGCGCTCGAGGACGAGTGGCTCGAGCTTGCCGATGCGCTCGGCGTGGAGTAGCGAGTCGTGTCTTTTGCCGGAGAAGCCGAGACTTAGGGTGTCTGCGGGTCAAAATGCGCCAAAACACGTTCTGGCACTCGCATATTGCACGAAACGTATCAATCGGATGTCGCTTCCTGGGCAATTCATGCAAGATAATCTACACTAACGCATATTCTGTCCAGTAATTTTGGGATTGGAAGCGCATGTTGCCCTAATCTTGAAGGGTATTTGATATGTTTCGTGAGTTTTGCGAGTGTCGGGGAGCCGTTTCGTGCATTTTGCGTCTGCGAGGACTCGGCGCTCCGTGAAAACAAGGAGTTTGCGGGTTTGCTAAGAACCTGCAGATAAGAAGCCGCTGCCTGGGGTGCCGGACGCGACGCGAACCGAGGGCGACGCCCGGATACGCACAGGGGCTGACGCCTGGGCCTGGGCGCGGCGTCGAATCCGTCGCCCAGGCGATGTTCCAGGAAATATGGCAGCGCGACTCGTCCCCTTCGCGTTCGATATGAATGCGTCTTGTGCATACCGTCTCCAGGAAGCGCTCGTCGTGGCTTACGGCAACGACCGCTCCGGGGTACTGCGCCAGCGCCCGTTCGAGCGCTCCAATGGAGTGTATGTCAAGATGGTTGGTGGGCTCGTCCGCCGCAATGAGCGCGACGCCGTCGACGATGCCGCAAGCTATAGCGAGCTTTCTCAGCTCTCCCGGGCTGGTCTGCTCGCCTTCGAGGATGCGATCGGGGTTTGAATTGAGGCGGGCGACAATGGAGAGGATGCGCCCCTTTATCTCGGAGGATTCCTTGCGCACTCTGCGTACGAGCCGGTGCGCTTTGTCGGGCGTGTATTCTTGAGGCACGAATAGGGCGGGGATATCGGAATCAATGCGGCTGATCAGATATTTCATCAGCGTCGTTTTGCCGCTTCCGTTTTTCCCGCTGATTCCCACGTGGTCCGTATTGTCCACGTGGAACCGGGGCACGTGCAGCTTCGCCTGCGGCCCGCATGTTATCGATGCCTCTTCTACGCGCAGCAGGGTTTTGCGCGGGTGGGGCTGCATGTCGAAGGCTATGTCTCCTTCGTAGCGTTTTTCCGTGCGTGTACGTGAAAGGTCTGCTCGAGCTCGCTCAAGCCGCCCGCTCATTGCGTTTGCGAGCGCCCCGGCTTTTCCGTCCTGGTCCGCGTATACCGCCAGCCGTCGTTTTTCGCGTCCGTCGGAATCATGCTTGTCGAGTGTGCGGCCGCTGCGGTGTTTCGCCGTCCTGGACGCCTCTTCTGCGCGGCGGATATGTTCGCGCTGCAATGCCGCGACGGTTTTTCTCGCTTTCTCATTGGCGCGCTGCGAGCAAAGAAGCTCCCGTTTGCGCTGTTCCGAGGCGTTGTCGTAGGTTCCGGGCCTCATGACGAAATGTCTGTTCTCAAAGCAAAGACATCGATTCGGAAGAGAGCCTATCAGGCGGCGGTCGTGTGAGATGACGATGCCTATGCCCGAAAACGCTTGCAGCGCCTCAAGGATGCGTTCACGGCAGGTCGCATCGACGTGGTTGGTGGGCTCGTCGAGGACAAGGAGCGAAGGGCTGCTCCAAAGCGCCGCGGCAATCTGGATTTTCTTCGGTTCGCCGCCGCTGAGCGAACCGAAGCGCCAAAGGGCGTCGTCGGGAATTTCAAGGGCGGTGCGCAAGCGTGTTGCCTCGGGGGAGAAATCGCATGCGAAATCGTACAGCAGCGAGGGCTCGATACGCGGGTCTTGCTCGCAATATGCGAAGGAAAGGCGTGCTGAAATGCTGCCTTTGTCGGGTGTTTCCAAGCCGCAGGCGATGCGGGCGAGCGTGGTCTTGCCGCATCCGTTATCGCCTACGATGGCGGTCCAACCTTGCGCGAAGGCGGCGGACAAATCGGTGAGAACGGCGCGTGCGGCCTGCGGATAGGTGAACGAAACACGGGATAGTGTGAGTGTTTGCCGTGCCATAAGGCGGCCTCCTGTCGTGAGAGGTCGCGCATGGGGGGAGCGTGCTTTTCGGTCGCGGAGGACGCGCGCGGGGTGTGGAGATGCGCGTGTGGAGCCGACGCGCAAGGCCGACGTGCGGGAGCGACGCGCAAGGCCGACGTGCGGGGGTCCCGCGAGAAGGACATACGGGGAAGGTCGCATGTACGATGTCTTGCGAGAAGGGATGCGAAACGAAACCGTGTGAAAAACGAACGAAAAAGACGATGCTGCCCAACATGCGCGAAAGGTGCGCCGCATAAGCGGCCTGATGCGGATGGGGCACGAAAACGCGCATCGTCTAAAACTTCATGTATGCGGAGCTCCTTAAAAGCGGATGCGCACGGCATCCTGGTCGGTTACGTGGGCAAGTGTAGCACGCCGCGGCTTCATCTAAAGCATGGACGACTGGCCCGGAGGCCCGAAGATTGCCACGTCTTTCTTTGCTGCAGTAAGCCTTGATCGGATGCTTGCCGCGCAGGATCCATTGACGCGGTGGTTGGCGAATATGTCGGTGAGGGCACGCCGCGATTGTCGCTTCATGGTGCGGGATGCGCTAGACTGCGCGGATGACGGTCGGTTGGAATCGTCGTCTTTTCCGACGTGGCGAAATCGTGCGCGACTGTCGGCGACGTGCATTGAAACGAATTGGAGGAGCCATGATTCTGTCCATCAAGCAGGAAAGCGTGTTGACTGTGCGTGAGCAGCAGATTCTCTATCATATCGCTCGCGGTCTTTCCAACAGGGGAATTGCTGCGCGCTTGGCTCTTTCCGAGCAGACGGTGAAGGTCCATTTGGCGAACATGACGGCGAAGGCGCATTGCGACAATCGAGCCGCGCTTGTTGCGTATGGTTTTGAAACGGGCGTGCTGCGAGGCAGGTAAGATTTTCTCGAAGTCTGCTGCGAAATCGGCAAGGATCCGCCGTCTTTTCGCCTATACGCCGTGCGACGTACGTCCCGTGCCGCGATTAGCCCGAATGGGTTATTTTGTTTTGTCGCGCGCGTCGGTATGCTGAAAACACGTCGAATCCCCGACGAAAAGCATCAAAGGAGAACGATGGTCGCCTTTCTCATGGCCGTGGCAAGCGTCACGCTGTATGGCTGCTCTGCCGGTTTGTGCGCCTTTCGCACCATTCGAAAAAGCGACCGTTTTCCTGTTGCTGCTCGACTTCTCTTCCTTGCGGCTTTCCTGCTCCATTCTGCGTCGATCGGAATGGAGTCGGTGAGCACGTCGGGAACTATTCTTCAAGGTCCGAACATTCTCATGCTTGCATCCTGGGTGCTTGCCTTGGTGTCGCTTTTCGTATCCGTTGCAAGCCGCCGACCGTATGGGTATCTAGCCATCGCGTCGGCAACGGTATCGCTTTTCATCCTGTTTTCCCAGATGATTCTTATGGCTTCAGGCTATGCGCTTTACGCGAATAGCGCCTACGAGCAGTGGCCGTCGCTCGTTGTGCATATTCTGCTTTTCCTGGTGGCCATGGCGTGCTTCGTGATCAGCGCCGCCGCATCGGCCATGCAGCTTTACCAGCGTCGCCTGATGAAGGCGCGCAGCGCGCGGCTGTTCAGCTTGAGCATGCCTGCCATCGAGACGCTCAATAGGGTGGCGAAGCGTGCCGCTTTGGTAGGATTTCCCCTGTTCACGCTGGGGATGCTAATCGGTTTCGGCCGCTACGCGATGCATCATGGAGCCATGGTTGCACTGGGGTGCCCCGCGGGTTTTTCCTATCTCTGGCCGCGCATTGGGCTGTCTCTTGCGGTATGGGTCGTCATCGCCGCATTCGTGGCGCTATCGTATCTCGCGCCCCATGTGGCGAGCTCGAAAGTGCGCTCTGTGCTTTCTATCTGCGGTTTTCTGGGAGCGCTGCTGCTCATGTTCGTGACGGCAGGCTAGCCATGGAGCTGGTGCTTGCAGGGATAGAACGCGCGTCAGCTCCGCGTGATGTGTGGCGCGCAGCGTCGGAGATGAGGCCGGCGAGCATGCTTGACGTCTGCGCGGCGGCGCCCGACATCGCAGAAGCGATGGTGATTTTCGATGGAGGGCGCTTCGAGGCGTATGTCGTGATGCACGGCGGCTTTGACAGCTTCGAGGTGCTGGCGGACATGGTCGCTTCGTGCATCGGATGTGCGTCATCGCAGGTCGTGGGGTGTTTGTATGCCGCCGAAGGCTTCGACGCCGCATTGCATGCCCTTCATGTCGCAAGCGGATACGACACGTTTTGCGCGACGGATTCGTCGCCTGTCGAAGCGATGCGTGCCGCGTACGCCGCTTCCGTTGTCCACGGCGTATCGGGTGCGTGCATAAAGCGTCTCGTTGCGTCTGCGGTGAAATTCGGAACATGTAGCGCGGGCCTCGATGAACAGGCGTTGGCGCAACACAGGGCCGTTTCCGCTCTTGACCTCGCACAATTCGTCTTCGACGATTTGCCGAAACGCGTCGTGTTCGCCGTAGGGGAGAATCGCACGGGCGAAGCGGTGTGCGAGCGTTTGGAAGCATGCGGCGCGACGGTCGTGCGCACGGCGGCACGCGATGGCACATGGCGCGAGGGCTTGGCGCGCGCGGACGTGGTGCTTTTCTGCGATGACCAGGAAGCATGCGTGTTTTCCCGCACGGAGGCAAAGAGCATGCGTCGCGCTCGCAGAGGCAGGATGAGCGTGGTCTTCGATTTGACCGAGCGGGGCTGCGTGGATACGGGATGCGTCGGCTTCGACGATATTTTCGTGTATACGTTGGCCGATCTGCAAGGAATCGACGGCGGCGAAGATGCCGTGCGCGCGCCTTCGGAGACGTCGGTCATGCAGCACGCACGCGAAGAGGCGCACGAATACATGCGTTGGTTCGACGAGCGGCAAAGCGGGTAGGGCCGGTTTGGATTATGGGGAAAAACGTGCGTTTTGCATGGGATAGAAATTGTATTTGACCTGCTAAAACGCTCGATTTCTGTAAGAACAAGCAAAGATTTTCGTAAGGAAAGGCGAAGGCGCGCCTTAGGTTTTTGCGCGCCGAAAAGGGGGTATCTATGATCGTATCGTGGATGACGACGAACAAATGCAACCTGAAATGCGTGCATTGCTATCAGGATGCCGAAGAGGCTACCGACAGGGAGCTGAGCACCGAAGAAGCCATGAAGATGATTGACGAAATCGCGCATGCCGGTTTCAAAATCATGATTTTTTCCGGCGGCGAACCGCTGCTTCGCCCCGATATCTTCGATTTGGTGGCGCATGCGGCATCGCGCGGTTTGCGTCCTGTTTTCGGGACCAACGGCACGCTGATCACCTATGAGATCGCCATGCGCTTGAAGGAATGCGGCGCATGCGCAATGGGCATTTCGGTTGACAGCCTCGACCCCGCCAAGCACGACAGATTCCGCGGTCTTGAAAATGCGTACGACCTGACCATGAGGGGCATCGAAGCGTGCAAGCAGGCGGGGCTGCCATTCCAGCTGCACACGACCGTGGTGGATTGGAACCGCGAGGAGATCTGCGGTGTGACCGATTTCGCGGAGCGAATCGGCGCGATCGCCCACTATATTTTCTTCCTCATTCCGGTGGGTCGCGGCGAGTTCATCAAGGAAACGAGCCTTGAGGTTCAGGAAAACGAAGCGCTTTTGCGCGACATCATGCTGAAGTCCCAGCAGGTGAGCATCGACGTGAAGCCGACGTGCGCGCCCCAGTTCACGCGCGTAGCCAAGCAGCTCGGCGTGGAAACGCGCTTTTCGCGCGGATGCCTTGCGGGCCTGACGTATTGCGTGGTGGGTTCCGAAGGCATCGTGCGTCCGTGCGCCTATATGACCGAGGAGGCGGGCGATGTGCGCACCATGCCTTTCGACGAAATCTGGAAAACGAGCCCGGTGTTTCGTGCGTTGCGCACCGAGGCATATGGGGGCGCATGCGGCACGTGCGATTATCGCGAGGGCTGCGGAGGCTGCCGCGCTCGTGCGGCATATTACCACGAAGGCGACATTCTTGCGCAAGACGATTACTGCGCTCACGGCTTGAAATTGGATGCATAGGCATTGTATTCGGATAAGAAAAAGGAAAGGAATTCCCATGATGAAGAGCGGATATGCAAAACGTTTCACAGCGGCGGGCATGGCGCTTGCTCTTGCATGCGGCACCGCCGGCGTGCTTTCGCTAAGCGCTTGCGGCGCGGCCTCCGACACCCCTGCGGATTCTCAGTCCATCGCCGAGCAGGAGGCTGTAGCGCCTGAAAGCTACACGTTTACCGACGACATGGGCAATGAAGTCACGGTGAACGATCCGCAGCGCGTAGTCGCATGCATGGGCAGCTTCGCGAATACGTGGGAACTGGCCGGCGGCACGTTGGTGGGCGTATCCGACGACGCCTTCACCTTCGACAACTTCGACATCGCGTCTCCCGACGTGCAAAGCGTGGGTGATTTCACGAGCCTCAACCTTGAGGCGATTATTGCGCTTGAGCCCGATTTCGTCATTATGACCAGCGGAACGGGCGGCCGCGGCGGCGACTCCAGCCAGGCCGATTTCAAATCCGCGTTGGACGCGTCGGGCATTCCCGTGGCGTATTTCGAAGTGACCACCTTCGACGATTACCTGCGTATGCTGCGTGTTTTCTGCGATATCACGGGTCGCGATGACCTGTACGAGCAAAACGGCATTGCCGTGCAGAAAGCGATCGACGACGCGATCGCTGCGGTTCCTGCCGAAGGCGATGCTCCTACGGCGTTGCTGATGACCACGTATTCTCGCGGTACTCGCGTGCAGGCGTCGTCTTCCATGGCGGGCGATATGCTCGCCGATTTGGGCGCGGTGAACCTGGCGGACGAGAATCAAAGCCTGCTGTCCGATTTCAGTCTGGAATCCATCATCGACCTTGATCCCGATTTCATTTTCGTCATTCCCATGGGCAACGACACGGCGGCGGCCACGAAAAACCTTGAGGCGCAGACCGCGGAAAACCCCGCGTGGGCAACGCTTTCTGCGGTGCAAAACGATCGCTATATCGTGCTCGATCCCAATTTGTTCTTGTACAAGCCCAATGCGAATTGGGCGCAGGCGTACGAGACGCTTGCCGGGCATTTGTACGGCGCGGGCGGTAATGCGTAATGCCGACGGCAGCATTCGATGCCGCGCGCAGGGTTCGCGGGCGATCGACGGCGTGTGTCGTCGTCGCGTCGCTCGGCGGCCTTGCCGCTCTGGTGGTCTTGGCGTTTCTGACGGGGTCGTCGTCGGTGAGCTTCGGCGAACTGGCGACATGGCTTGCCGGAGGGGATGTGGATGAGGCGGCGAAGAACATCTTGGTGAACGTGCGCTTGCCGCGCGTGGCGGCGGCGTTGCTCGCGGGCGCGGCGTTGGCCGTTGCGGGCGCGATCATCCAGGCGGTGCTGGATAATCCCTTGGCGAGTCCCAATGTGATAGGCGTCAATTCGGGCGCGGGATTATTCGTCCTGATGGCAGCCGCTTTTTTCCCTCAGGTGCCGTGGATTTCCCCTTGCGCGGCATTTGTCGGCGCGCTTGCGACGGCGGCGGTCATCTTCGTTATATCGCTGAATGCCGGCGTGTCTCGCTTGACCGTGGTGCTTTCCGGCATCGCGATCACCACGGTGTTCGGTGCGGGCATGAACACCATTTTGATCGTGGCGCCCGATGCTTACGTGGGTTCGTCCATGTTTTTGGCCGGCGGGTTTTCCGGCGTGCTGCTGCGCGACCTTGCCTGGCCGGCGGCGCTTATCGCGGTGGGACTTGCCGCGGGGTTTTCGGGCGCGCATCGGCTCAACATCATTGCGCTCGGTGACGATATGGCGCATGCGCTGGGCTTGCACGTGCGCGCGAGCAGGCTGGGAATGCTCGCCGTGGCCGCGTTGCTTGCCGGCGCGGCGGTGAGTTTTGCCGGTCTGCTCGGCTTCGTCGGGCTGATTATCCCTCACATCGTGCGCTTTTTGGCAGGTCACGACAACCGCGCAGTCCTGCCTATCTCTGCGCTGCTCGGCGCGGCGTTTGTGGTGGGCTGCGATCTTTTGACGCGCGTGCTCTTCGCGCCGTACGAAGTGCCCGTGGGCATTTTGATGGCGTTTGCGGGCGGGCCGTTTTTCATCTATCTGATTTTTAAGAACAGGAGGGGCGGCCTTGACTGACGAGTTTGCTTTCGCTGGCGGCGATTGCCGCGCATTCGGCGGGCGCTCGATGGGCGCCTCGGCCGATTCCGATCGCCGGCGCGCGTCCGCATGCTTTGCCATGGAGCTGCGCGCGGTGTCGTTTGCCTATGACCGCGTGCGGCCGCTTGTCGAAGATGTCTCGGTAGGATTTGAAAAAGGCCAGGTCACAAGCATTGTTGGACCGAATGGCTGCGGCAAGTCGACGCTTTTGAGGCTGGCGTGCGGCATTGCGCGCCCGCAATGCGGCGAGGCTCTGCTCGACGGTCGGCCCGTGCGCGAATACGCCTCGCGGGAGCGCGCTCGACGATTGGCGCTGCTTTCGCAGGGGCCTCGTCCGCCGGCGATGACCGTGGAGTCTCTGGTCGCGTGCGGGCGTTTTCCGTATCTGAACGGGCGAGGGCGCCTCCCGAAGGCCGACCGCGATGCGGTGGAGCGCGCCATGGATCTGACGGATGTGGCGCGTTTTCGCACGTGCGACCTGGCGCATCTTTCCGGCGGCGAGCGGCAGCGTGCGTTTATCGCCATGACGCTCGCGCAGGATGCGGAGACGGTGGTGCTTGACGAGCCCACGACGTATCTGGATATCGGCGCATGCCATGATGTGATGCGTTTGGTGCGGCGGCTCAATGTCGAAGAGGACAAGACGGTCGTCATGGTTATTCACGACCTTGACCTGGCTCTTCGCTATTCCGACCGATTGGTTGTCATGCGGGACGGTTCGGTTCTTGCGGCGGGAGAAGTGGACGAAGTGTACGCGTCGAAGGCGATCGACGAGGCCTTCGATGTGGAGGTTTGCGCGTGTTCTGCCGACGGTCGCCGGGCGTTTCCCGTGTTTCCGCGAAATGAATAGGCTTCGCCTAAAACATGGCGTCGACCGGCTCGGACACTTCCACGTCTTCCTTGCCCCGGAACAGTTCGGTCAGCTTTGCGAGCAAGGGCTCCTGCGTGCCGTCGAGCATGCGCAGCACCATGGAAACGCGGTCGGTGTACTGCACGTCAAGCGTTTTGGCGCCGCAGTCTTCGGCGAGACGCACCATCTGATCGTACGAGGAATAGTCCATGCGCACGGTGATATCCACGCATTTGGATACCACGACAAGCTCGGCCGCTTCGATGCCCGCCTGAGTTGCCTGCGTATAGGCGCGCACGAGTCCGCCCGTGCCCAGAAGCACGCCGCCGAAATAGCGTGTGACCACCACGGCGATGTCGGTCAAACCTGCGTGCTGAATCACCTCGAGGGTGGGAAGCCCTGCGGTCTTCTGCGGCTCTCCGTCGTCCGAGTAGCGAACGCGCCCGGCGGCGCCCGCCCCGCCTTCGCGCAAAACGTAGGCATACACGTTATGCCGCGCCATGCGGTTGGCGGCGCGGATTTCCTCGAGAAACGCCAGAGCCTCCTCTTCGGTTTCGACATGTGCGACGCTGGCGATGAAGCGGCTCTTCTTCTCTTCGATTTCGGCCGTTGCACGGCCCGATATGGTGGTGTAAGAACTCATGCGCCCTACTATAGCACGCATGTCGTGGTACCATGGGCAATCGTGATTGCGATTATTGCCGTAGCGCATGGCGTGCGGTGCGGCTCGATCTTTCGAAGGAGTTCAGATATGGCGAACGAAGGAAGCTTCGAGGCAAGCCAGAAGCGCAGCGACGAAATTCGCGCTGATTTGGCCGGCCATCCCGAGAAATACACGATGCTCACGGGTGACCGCCCCACGGGCAGGCTTCACCTGGGCCATTACTTCGGCACGCTGAAGGGGCGCGTAGAGCTGCAGGACATGGGCGTTCGCACGAATATCCTCATCGCCGACTACCAGGTCATCACCGACCGCGACACCACCGAGCATATCCAGGACAACGTCTACAACATGGTCATGGACTACCTGGCGTGCGGCATAGACCCCGAGAAAACCATGATTTACACGCACTCGGCGGTTCCCGCGTGCAATCAGCTCATGCTTCCGTTCTTGAGCCTGGTGACCGAGGCCGAGCTGCAGCGCAACCCTACGGTCAAAGCCGAGATGGAGGCGTCCGGCCACGAGCTTACCGGCCTTCTTCTGACCTATCCTGTCCATCAGGCGTGCGACATCCTGTTCTGCAAGGGCAACGTGGTCCCCGTCGGCCGCGACCAGCTGCCTCACATCGAGCTTACGCGCACCATCGCTCGTCGCTTCAACAACCGTTATGGTAAGGTGTTCCCCGAGGTGGACGCGCTGCTTTCCGATACGCCGCTTCTGCCTGGCCTTGACGGTCGCAAGATGAGCAAGTCTTACGGCAACGCCATTTCCATCTCTATGACCGCCGAAGAAACGACCAAGCGCATTAAGAAATCCCAGACCGACTCCGAGCGCATGATTACCTTCGACCCCGAGAATCGCCCTGGCGTTTCCGGCCTCATTTCCACGGCCGCCATTTGCACCGGCCGCGATGAGCGCGAGATTGCCGAGGAGATCGGCATGGGCGGCTCTGGCGCGCTGAAGAAGTATGTCACCGAAGCGGTCAACGAATACTTCGCGCCCATTCGCGAGCGCCGCGCCCAGTTCGAAAACGACCTCGACTACATCAAGGACGTTCTCAACGAAGGCAACAAGCGCGCGAACGAAATAGCCAACCAGACGCTTGCTGAGGTTCAGGAAGCCATGGGCATGGTGTATTAATCGAGGCTCGCCGAGGTTCGAGAACTCGCGAGCATGGCTCGTCTGTCTTCGCAGCTAGTCCCGCCCGAAAGGCGCCGGTTTCCCGGCGCCTTTTGTTGTTATGCGGAGTCTTCGGGATTATATGAACAATGTTCAAATATACGCTAGAATACGAGGCGTACGTAAGATTCGCCTGCGAAGATGGCGAAAGGAATCGAAGAGGGGCTAGAGTGAAGAAATACATCAACTGCGCAATCGTGTATGCGATTCTTGCTTTGGCGGGAGGCGTGTTCTTCCGCGAATTCACGAAGATCAACGGCTTCGATGGCACCACGACGCTTGCATTCATCCATCCGCACTACCTTGCGCTGGGCATGCTATTTTTCGTGGTCTTGGTCATGCTTGATAAGCTGTTCGGCATTCAGGGGCGTTTGGGTAAGGTGCTTGTCGCGTACCATGCGGGCCTGAACGTTTCGGTGGTCATGCTGCTGGTCAGGGGCGTTTTCCAGGTGCTTGGAACCGCGCTTCCCAACGGTGCGGACGCTGCTATTTCTGGCATAGCGGGCCTTGGACATATCATCTTGGGCGTAAGCCTGGTGCTGGTGCTCTTCAAGGTGAAGAAGGCCGTGCAGGAGCAGTAGGAGGCACACCGCAATTCGCCTGAAAGCCGCTATCGAAGACGCCTAGGGCGCGAAGAAAAACAGGGGGTTCGATTATCGGTCGAACCCCCGTTGTCGTTGCTACGCCTTTTCCACGGTGACGGCGGTGCCGCTTGCGGTGACCATGAGCATGTCGCCCGCACCGAGGACCTCGTAGTCAAGGTCCACGCCGACGACCGCGTGCGCGCCCATTTTGGCGGCGCGTTCTTCCATTTCGCGGAGCGCCTTGTTGCGGGCCTGCTCAAGCTCGTTTTCGTATCCTGCGGACCTGCCGCCGAACACGTTGCGCAGCCCTGCGCCGATATCGCGAAGGAAATTCACGCCGGTGACGACTTCTCCGAAGACGATGCCGTAATAGCCGGTGATTTTGTAGCCTTCGACGGACTGGGTGGTGGTGACGATCATGGATGCCCCTCTCTGTGCCGTTTTGCTTGGAGGAGACTATCGTCGCAGAAAGGAGGCGGGCGGGGAATACGCCCGTTTTCCTCCCGTTGCTTTCGGCGGCATCTTGTTGCCGTTTCGTTGGCGTTTCGCTCGGCCTACAGCGTGTCGGTGTCGAGCCAGATGGTGAAAGGCCCGTCATTGACCAGCTCCACCTGCATCATGGCGCCGAACGAGCCTGTTGCAACGTGCTCGATGTCGCGGCGTGCCAATTCCACGAAGTACTCGTAGAGGCGGTTCGCTTCGTCAGGCGCGCCCGCTTCGGTGAAAGAGGGACGGTTGCCCCGCTTGCAGTTCGCATACAGCGTGAACTGGCTCACCACCATGACATCGCCCTGCACGTCGGCCAGGCTTACGTTGGTCTTGCCGTTCTCGTCTTCGAAAATGCGCAGCTTCGATATCTTGGACCAAAGCTTCTCGGCCTGCTCGTTGCCGTCTTCGGCTCCGACGCCGAGAAGGATGACGTAGCCTTTCCCGATGCTGGAATGAAGCTCCCCTTCGATGGACACTTGGGCACGGGTGACGCGCTGGATAAGTGCTCGCATGCGTACTCCTCACGTTGACTGGACTCGCGGTCGGTTGCGTTTCGTGCTCCATGATACGATAACGCCGAAACGAAGCGAACCATGAACCAAGGGGAGACAATGCCTATTCTTGACACGGTGCTGTTCGACAACGACGGCACGCTCGTCGATACCTACGACCTTATTCTCGAATCGTTCCATCATGCCGTGCGCAACGTGCTCGGGCACGATATAGCCGACGAAAAGCTCATGGCCAAGGTTGGTCAGCCGCTTTCGACGCAGATGTGGGATTTCACCGACGATCCGGCGGTGCACGAAGAGCTTCTGCTCACGTATCGCGAGTTCAACCATCGCATCCATGACGAACGCGTATCGCTGTTTCCGGGCGTGCGCGAAGGTCTTGAGCGCCTGCGCGAAGAGGGGTTCAAGATGGGCGTGGTCACATCAAAGATGAGCCCTCTTGCCAGGCGCGGCTTGGAAGTGCTCGAGGTTGCCGAGTTCTTCGACTGCCTTGTGGGCGCGGATAGCTGTCCCAAGCATAAGCCCGATTCCGATCCCATTCTGATGGGGTGCGGTCTTTTGGGGGCGACTCCCGAGAGCTGCATCTACGTGGGAGACAGCCCGTACGATCTGCAGGCGAGCAACGCCGCCGGCACGCTTTCGGTCGCTGCACTGTGGGGTATGTTCGACGAAGACGCGCTGTGCGCCGAGAATCCGTGTCTGGCATGCTCTGATTTTCCGGGGCTGGTAGACGGGATTCTCGCTTTGCGCGAGGGGTGTCGCTAGCTCCACGGATCGCGTTGGAAAAGCGGCTCTGGCTCGGGGCGTCGGTCGGAATAGGGGTCGTAGCCGTCGTCGTCTTCCGCCTCGGCACGCAAGAATTCGTTGTTTCTGTCGGTTGGCCGCTTTGCTTCGGCGTGAGCGGTCCGCTTGTCCGATGCGGCGGCTTTTTCGTCGTTTTCGTCAAGTGTGCGGTCGTTCGCGGATGCCGCACGGGGCTTTGCGAGCGCGCTTTCTTTCTTCTCATCGAGGATGGGGTCGATATAGGCGAGGGGAGCAACGCTCACCGTTCCGCAGAATGCGAATGCGAACGGCGTCTCAAGACCTGGCTTGGAAACGATCATGGTGACGGTTTCGTCCGCTTTGACGCAAGGCGTGGCCGCCTTGCCCGTCTGGGCGGAAAGCCCGCTCGGCACGTCGGCGGCAATCGTGAGCATGCCGCGTGCACGCTGTTCGTTGGCTGCGGCGATCCATGCGTCGAAGGGCGGGCGCACATGCGAGCCTTCGAAGCCTGTGCCCAGCAGCGCGTCTATGCAGACGTCCGCTTGGGACAATGCTTCGTGTAGCTGTTCTTGCGTCGGCGTTGCCAGAATGAGCGCGTGCGGTAAGGTTTCAAGAACGCGTTTCGCGGCTTGGGCGGCGTCACGTGCCGGCTGGGCGGATATCTCATTGGGCATCACGTTGCACACTACGGTGACGTGCTGGCCGTTTTCGGCCAAATCGCGCGCGGCAACCCATCCGTCGCCGCCGTTGTTCCCGTTGCCGCACAGCACGATGAAGCGCGGCCTGTCCTCAGGCCGTGCATTATCCATAATCTGGTCGTTTTCGTTGAGCAACGCGTTTTCTTCAATCGAGATTTGCTTTTCCGCCATGCGCTGCGCCCTGTGGGCGAGGAAGCATCCGGCCCGCTCCATGAGCAGTGCGAGGGGTGTGCCGCGCTTCGCTATCTCGCGTTCGAGGCGCACCACGTCGGCCACGTCTAGGACGGGTGCGTTTTCGCTGCTTGCCGTATACGGAGAAAGCGCGTTTCGGTACGCCTGCACAAGCTGCGGCAGCGTTGTCTTCGCGTTGGCGGGGCTGGTTGAGGGGAGCGTGGCAGCGGGCATGCCGAGGTCTTTTTCGCAGAGCCGTGCGTACAGCTGCCCCGCCTTCGCGCCCGTGCAGAACACGGCTTGGATGTCCGCCGTTTCGAGTATGAGTTTCAGGTTGTTGGGAACAACGTTGCGGATGGAAGCATCGCTCGCGCCCTCTATCTCGCACGAGGCCGCCACATCCCACAGCGCGATGCCGCGGCGCAACAGCAAGTCCTTCTTGTCCTCCACGGTGCGCGGGACGGGTTCGTCGAAGACGGCGGCCAGCGCGCGCCAGAACCTGTTTTGGGGATGTCCGTAGAAAAATCCCTGTTCGCGGCTTTTCGGCGAAGGGATGCTGCCAAGCACGAGCACGCGGCTGCGCTTGTCGAAGACGGGTTCTATAGTGTGTTCAATCGTGCTTGGCATGACTGTTCCTTGGCTATGGGTGTGTTCGTGTGCGCTATTTCAGAAATTCGACGACGTCTTCGGCTTTTTGGCGCGTCTTGGGATGCATGATGTGCGTGGGGTCATGATATCCCACCTGCAGCATGACGGCGACGCCGAATTCCTCGGGGTCCATGAGGCCTTCGTCTGCCAGGAACTTATTTACTTTTTCGTAATTCAGACCCTCTACCGGCGTGGAGTCTACGTGCAGAAGCGCGGAGGTGGTGAGCATGTTCGCCAGCGCGATATAGGCTTGGCGGCACGACCACTCGAACATCAGGCGAGGGTCGGAGGCAACCCCGAGGTCGTTCGCCTGGAAGTTCGCGAACATGTCTTTGCGCTGCTCGAAGTCTTCGGGAGAAGCCCCTTGGACATCGGTCATCATATGGGCGACGTGCGGGCTGGAGGCTTCCATGTGCTTGCGGGCCAGAATGACGATGCTGTAGGGGGCGTTGCGCTTCATGCCCCAGGCAATTTCGCGCAGTTTGTCGGTCAGCGCCGATTCCCTGGGAATCACCAGGAATTTCCATGGCTCAAGCCCGAAAGAGCTTGGGGAGAGGCGACCTGCCTCCAGAATGGTGTTCAGGTCTTCGTCCGAGACGGTGCGATCGGGGTCGTAACGCTTGCAGGTGAAGCGCGTTGCGAAGACATCCTCGATCATAGCGTTGATGGGTTTCGTGGGTAGCATGGCGTGACTCCTTTCCCGCCGCATGCGAAACGTTCGTGCGTGCGGCGATTGCCATCTGCGTCCATCATACGCCTCGGCTCCTCTGTAGGTGACGCCGCTTTTTCCTACGGTGTCATGGCGTGGCGTGCGGCGCGCCGGTCGGCGTGGTGGATGCGTCGCTTGAAAACGTTGTGCAAAAGGCGTTGACCCTCACGCGACGTGATGGTCTAGACTTCGGGTGTCTTGCCGGCAAGAAGGAGGATTTCGTGTCGTATACGGTAAAGAGCCTGTCTGAAATGGCGGGCGTAAGCGTGCGCACGCTGCATTACTACGAAGAGGTGGGGCTGCTTTCTCCGAAACGCTCTGCCAGCAACTACCGCATCTACGACGAAGCCGACGTGCAGCGGCTGCAGCAGATTCTTCTATACCGAGACGCCGGCATGGCGCTCGAGGAAATACGGCGCGTTCTTGACGCTCCTGGCTTCGATGTACGGGATGCCCTGCATGAGCACCTTGAGCGTCTTGAGCGGCGTCGGGATGAAACCGATGCCATGATTGCGTCGGTTAGAAAGACCATAGACCATCTTGAAAGGGGAGTCTCTATGAGCGATAAGGAAAAGTTCGAGGGCATGAAGCGCCAGGCCGTCGAGGAAAACGAACGCGCCTACGGCAAGGAGGCGCGTGCCCTGTACGGAAACGAAGCGATCGACGCCTCGCGGGAAAAGGTTCTTGCCATGGACGAGGAGGAATGGGAATCCGCCGAGGAGCTTGCTGCGGCTATTCTCGAGCAGCTTGCCAAGGCGGCGGCGACGGGCGATCCTGAAGGGGATGCGGCCCGAAGGCTGTGCGCCATGCATAAGCGCTGGCTGTGCATGTATTGGCCCGACGGCATGTACACGCCCGAAGCGCATGCGTCTTTGGCGGAGGGCTATGTCGCAGACGAACGTTTCCGTGCGTATTACGACGAGGCTGTTTCCGGGGGAGCGCAATTCCTGCGCGACGCGGTTTGCGCGTATTGCACGCGCTAGCCGAAAAACGACGTCCGGTCGATAGCGTCTGGCCCGATAGGTCGGACGATTCGCGTCGCGTCCGATAGGCTTTTGATGGCGCCGTCGCTCGCCGCGTTCGGCTTGACGGCGCGCTATTCTTCCAGGCCCGCCGCCTTCTTCTCGCTGATGGTGGGAATGCGCATGCCCATGAGCCACAAAAGGAACAAGGCGACGGCCGCAAGAATGCCCCACACCAGGGGCTTTTGCACCAGAACCGCGCTTATGCCCATGACGGCGAAGGATACGCCGATGATGTGAGCCTTTCGCTTCAGCGGAATTCCGCCTTGTTCTTTGAACGGCTTGACGTAGGCGCCATAGACTTTTGTTTTGCAGATCCACGCGTGGCAGCGCGGCGAGCTGTTCGCGAAAAGGAAGGTGGCAAGCAGGAGAAGCGGCGTGGTGGGAAGCACGGGGATGAACACGCCCAGAAAACCTACGGCGAAAGCCAGCCAGGCGCAGGCGAAGAGGATGGTCTTTTTCACGAAGGCTCCTATCGTCAGGTTTTGCATGCGGGACGGCCCGAGGCCTTGTGCAACGAGCGTCTGTCGAAGCGGCGTTTGTTGCGGGCGTCCATTGTAGCGTGACTTCGTGCGGTATGTTCTTGAGTTGCGAGGCGCTAGGGGCAAAAGACGCGCATCGTTTCTTTTCCGGCAATAGGACTTTGCAGGCGAGGGTGCCGCTTGTTTCATGATGAAAACGCTCGCTTTTCTGGCGGCTTTCTTGCCGTATTCTTCCTGCGGACTTAAACCGTGCTGTTTTGCGCGAAGAACGAGGAAGACAGGGCTTGTCTCGAACATTTGTCCATGCTTTTGCGCGATAATGTGCCAAGAATTATTCGGTGCGGCGCGTGGTGCAGTCCGGATTCGGCTTGCGCCGCCGTGCCGTGTTTTTGCGAGGTGCTGTATGCTTGATGAACTTCATGTCAAAAACGTCGCTTTGATTCGCGATGCTTCGTTCGTCCCGTCTTCGGGGCTTACCGTCATCACGGGCGAAACGGGCTCCGGCAAAACGGCGCTTCTCTCGGCTATAAAACTTTTGGTGGGCGAGCGCGCCGATGCGGCAACGGTCCGCGAGGGAGAATCGGCCGCCTCGGTTGAAGGCAGGTTCTTTCTGCGCGGCGAAGATGCCCCTGATGGCCATGTGGCTGTTCGAAAGGTGAGCGCGGATGGGCGCAGCCGCGTTTCCATAGACGGCTCCATGGCCACGGTCGGCCAGCTTGCCTCCCGCATCGGATCGTCGGTCGATTTGTGCGGCCAGCACGAGCACCAGCGCCTGCTCAAGGCATCGGGCCATCTTGCCATGCTCGATGCGTGGGCGGGCGAGGACGTGGCCGCTGCGCTTGCTTCCTACAAGAGCGCTTTTGCTGCCGCGACCGAGGCAAAAGCCGAGCTCGAGCGTGTGCAGGAGGCTTCCCGCGCAAGCTCGGCCCAGCTGGAAGAGGCCCGTTTCATCGTGCAGCGCATAGACGAAGTGTCCCCTTCGGTCGAGGAATACGAAGAAATCAGGCAGGAGCTGCCTCGCGTCGAGAACGCGGAGGCTCTGGCTCAGGCGGCGGATGCGGCCTACTGGGGCCTTTCGGGAGACGGCGGCGCGGTGTCTTCGCTGAACAACGCCATCATGCAGCTCGAATACATGCAGAAGATGGACCCTACGCTTTCTTCCGCATGCGAAGCGCTCAGCGAAGCCTCCTATATATTGGAAGATGCTGCCCGCGATGTTCGCGCGTATCGGGATGGCATAGACCACGACCCCACATCGTTTGCGCGCCTGCAGGAGCGCATGAGTGCGTTTCAGGGTCTCATGCGCACGTACGGCCCGCGTATGGAAGACGTTGTGGAGCGTCGTGAGCGCGCGGCCGACTTGGTTTCCTCGGTGGATGATGCGCAGGAGCGCGTGGCGCAAGCAGTCCAGGCGCTTGATGAGGCGGAAGAGGTCTTGGCGCTTAAAGCGGCCGACCTGGATGCCGCCCGCAGCGCAGCGGCGCCGCTGTTCGCTGAGCGGGTGAACGCTTTCATGGACCGTCTGGAAATGGGAGGCGCCGGGCTCGTGTGCCAGTTCGTGCCTTTGGATCGCGAGAAGTGGACCTCGGCGGGTCCTTCGAAATTCGAGTTCGCTTACAGGCCTTCTGCGAGCATGACCGCGCGTCCGCTGGCCCGTATTGCGTCCGGCGGCGAGGTGAGCCGCGTGATGCTGTCCGTCAAAGCGGCGCTTGGCGCGGTGGACGAGGGCGACACGCTCATGTTCGACGAAGTTGACGCGGGCGTGGGTGGTTCGGTTGCGCTTGCCCTGGCCGACGTTTTGGCCGATTTGGCCGAAACGCACCAGGTCATCGTGGTGACTCATCTTGCGCAGGTGGCTGTTCGTGCGCAAACGCATTACCTGGTAAGCAAAAACGTCGCGGAAGACGGCTCTATTCCGGAGACCACGCTGACGGAGCTTGACGAAGAGGGACGCGTGCTGGAAGTGGCGCGCATGCTTTCGGGCAATTCGAGCGAGGCTTCTTGCGCCCATGCGAAAGAGATGCTCGGGATGGCGTAGCGCACGCGGCTTGCCGATCGAATTTCGCCGAGAAAAAGATTGAGGCCCGGAGGGGAAGCCGGGCCTCACACAAGGAGGGGATTTACGATGCCTAGGCATCGAATGCTGCTATGAAGCAGGCAAGTGAAGGAGGGGAAGCCTTCGAACTTGCACTTGTCATTATAAGGGGCGCTTTTTGAGAACCTATGGCGAGGCTGTGGAGGTCTGATGTATGACTAGACGTTGTTTCTAGGTGGGGCATCTTTTCATCGGGAAGAGCTATCGATAGCGTAAAACGTCACGAGTCCGCAGCGCATTCTATGTCTGGGCGCTTGGCTTGAGCGAGACGCGAGGAGGTCGCGAAGGGAGCGCGAGGAGGGTCGCAAAGAGGGAGCGCGAAGAGCCGCGAAGGATAGCGAAGGGGATGAGGGTGCAAGGCTGAATGAGGGGATTCAGGCGGGTGCGTTCTTGGAAGGCGAATTGCCCAGAAAACAAATCGAGGCCCGGAAGGGAAGCCGGGCCTCACACAAGGAGGGGGTTACGGCGTCTTTGCGCCGCTTCTGCTTAACGAGCAGGCAAGCGAAGGAGGGGAACCTTCGTGCTTGCACTTGCAAGTATAAAGGCCTCATTTCAAGAACCTATGATGGCCCTATGGAGGTCTAATGGACAAAACTTCAAGGATGTGTGAAGTAACCGCTCACCGCCCGCCTTGCCCGCTCACTTTGCGTAGGTTTTACTTATATATGAAGGCTTGATGAATACCCGGATGCAATCATGCGGTCTTTTGAATCAGGCGCTGCGGGGCCATGCGCTACAATAGCGTCCCGAAAGAGACCTTTGCTGCGCTTGCCGGTGCGTGCATGCCGCGCATCGCCTGGCGGGCTCGTTGTACGCTTGCCGAACAGGTGCGTACTGTGCGCCCGTTCAATAAGCTTGCATCGCGCGTCCGTCAACGGCGCGCTCCCATCTCGCCCATTTCCGCCCATCTGAAGAGGAGCTTCACCGTGGCCGATATAGAACTTCGTTTTCACAAAGACATGCTGGTGCTTTCCGCGCCTGTCGCCTTCGCCCTGGAGCGTCAAGGCATCAATATGCAAGAGGATGGCGAGCTTGTTATGCTCATGGAGCCCGAAACTGTTCAGGATGCCCTCCGCATGGAGTCGATGACCGGCGCTCAGTGCCTGGTCGCCGGAACCGAAGGGATTTGCGAGGCCCGTCTTGCCCACAACCGTATGGAAGATCGCGCGCAGGAAATAGCGCTGCGGGCCCTGGAGGGGGCTTGGGCGTGCAAGCCTCAGCACCTGATCTGCGAAATAGGCTCGTGCGGCCTTCCTCTTGACCCATCGAACGAAGGCTCTCGCGCTCAGACCGAGCAGCAGTACGAAAACGCCGTGCAGACGCTCAACGATGCGTCGGCAGAGCTCGATTTGGGCATGTACGATGCGATTTTGCTAAACGGGCTGCGCAGCGTGGCCGATGCGGAATGCGCCATCAATGCTGTGCGCAGAAAGACCGACCGGCCTGTGTTCGCTTCCGTTGACCTTGACGAAGACGGCCTTTTCGCGGGCAAGGACGTCGAAGATATTGTATCCGCCCTTGATCGGGCCGACGTGGTAGGGCTTTCTTGCGCGGCCGAAGCGGCGACGATTGCCGAAGCTGTGCGCCGTTTCGCAGCGCTTACGGAAAAGCCGCTGCTGGTGCAGATTCGCGTGAAGGCCGCGACCGCTATGGAGAAGAAACGCGCAACCCTGGGCGTCTCTATTCCTGGCAACCCCTATGCAACGCCCGATTCTCTGGCCGATGCGGCCTTGGCTCTGCGCGCGGCGGGCGCTCAGTTCCTGCGTGTCGTGGGCGAAGCGACGCCGGCATGCACGGGTGCGCTTGCTGTTGCCGTGAGCGGAGCGGACTGCCTTCGCTAGTCTGGAACACCCGATTTGAAGCGACCGGTCGGCGTTGCCGAAAGCGGCCTCGAGTATGCGTGGCACGTCCGCGGCGAAACGCTGCCCGCGCCGTCGCGCCCCGAGCGCCCTCGGACATTTTCGACCACGATAATCCAACCGAAGGAGGCCGTATGGCCCTGCTGGAACGAAGCGAATCGTACGGAGAGCTGCAGCGTGTCGTTGACTACCTCTTTAAAGACGCCCAGTTCGTTGAGCGTCTTGATGTGGTCCTTGCGGCCGAAACCTTCGACATCTGCGCCGATTTGCGCGAAATAGTCGACCTGCTGCCCCCTGGATCGTATACGCGCATCGCCCTGTGTGCGCAGCTGAATTCCTCTATTGCCGGGCATGCCTGGGGGTATGTCTACGGCACCGTCGAATAGGACGCACTCTTGGTTTGCCCGGGCGTGCGTTAGCGTGCCCGGGTTTGCTTGGTTCCGCCTGAGCGTACCTGAGTGTGCGTGGGTGCGCCGGTGGCTTGCCCGTTGCGCCGGTTTCGCAATTATCCTGCTTTTCGGAGAGCGGTTGTTCAGCGTGAACCATGGGGTGCGAAAGGGGTGAATCAAAGATTTTTCTTCCCGAATAACACCCCTTTTGACCTGCGGCTGAAGTAAGCGGACTCGCATGCCGCTGGCGGATTCGCTCTTGCAATTTGAAGATGCTCAAAATACCATATCTATACAAGCAATAAATACGCATCCACTATATATTGTGGATGCGTATTTCTATCAAAAAAGCCTTGCCAGGCGATCGGCGGCTCTTCGAATGCGGCGTGCGCTTTCGATCGACCCCCATGCTTGGACCAGGCGGCGCACGCGGGGCGCAGCATTTGCGCATGGAGCGAAGCCGGTTGCTACATGCTCGGTTTCGTCCGTGGCAGACAAAGCGCACGATGCGCATGCGGGGCAAAACAGGTTGAACAGAGGGCGTAGTGCGCGCATGCGCGCCGGCATCGTGCGCCCTTCGCGGCGAAAGGGGCAGGCTATGATCGAGACCATCGTCAAACGCGACGGACGCACCGCCGATTTCAAGATCGAGAAGATCGTCGAAGCGGTGGACAAGGCTTTTCAGGCATCTGGCTCCATGCAGCCGCGCTCCGTTTCCTGGAAGGTGGCAGAAGACGTGGTGGCCCGCATAGAGAGCGGGGCCGTGGAAGGTGTACCCACGGTTGAAGGCGTGCAGGACCTTGTCGAAGAGGCCCTCATCGACGAAGGCTTCGGCCAAACGGCAAAGGCCTATATTCTCTACCGCGCCGAGCGTAACCGCGTGCGCGATGTGAACAGCCGCATCTTTCAAACGCTCAAGGACATCACGTTTTCCAAAGCGTCGGATTCCGACATGAAGCGCGAAAACGCCAACATAGACGCAGACACCGCCATGGGCACCATGCTCAAGTACGGCAGCGAATCGGCCAAGCAGTTCTACGAGATGTGCGTGATCGCGCCCGAGTTCGCGACGGCGCATGTCAATGGAGACATCCATATCCACGATATGGACTTCTACACGCTCACCACCACCTGCTGCCAGATTGACCTGCGCAAGCTGTTCCGCGGCGGATTTTCCACCGGCCACGGCGTGTTGCGCGAGCCGAGCGACATCGCCAGCTACTCCGCGCTTGCCTGCATTGCCATCCAGAGTAACCAAAACGATCAGCACGGCGGACAGTCCATTTCCGATTTCGACTACGGCCTGGCCGAGGGCGTGCGCAAAACGTACCGCCGCCTGTTCAAAAAGCACATAGCCGAAGCGTGCGACCTTTTGGCCGATCGCGAGGATGCGCGCGAAATTGCCCAGCGGGCAACCGCTGCGGCCGAAGAGGCCACGGGGACGTGGGCGTCGCTTGAAATGGACGAAGGCTACCGCGCGTTTGTTGCCGAAGCGCTTGCGAACGAAGGCATCGAACGTCCGTTGGCAGAGCGAGCGCTTTCCTATGCGCAGAAAAACGCCTTCAAAGATGCCGACCGTGCAACCTATCAGGCCATGGAGGCTCTTATCCACAACCTCAACACCATGCATTCCCGCGCGGGTGCGCAGACGCCGTTTTCCTCGGTGAACTACGGCATGGACACGTCTCCCGAAGGCCGCATGGTTATCAAGAACGTGCTGCTTGCTACGGAGGCCGGCTTGGGCTCGGGCGAAACGCCCATCTTCCCGGTGCAGATCTTCCGCGTGAAGGAGGGCGTGAACTACAATCCGGGCGATCCGAACTACGATTTGTTCCGCCTGGCTATGCGTTGCTCCGCGAAAAGGCTGTTTCCCAACTTCAGCTTCGTGGACGCGCCGTTCAACCTGCCATACTACAAGGGCACGCCCGAAACGGAGATCGCCTACATGGGATGCCGCACGCGCGTCATGGGCAACGTCTATGACCCCGATCGCGAAATTGTAACCGGGCGTGGCAATCTGAGCTTCACCTCCATCAACCTGCCGCGGCTTGCCATCATGGCGAAGGGCGATGTTACGTTGTTCTTCCGGATGTTCGACGAAAAACTCGCTTTGGCGGTGGGCCAGCTTGACGAGCGCTTCGAAATTCAGGCGCGAAAAAAGGTCTATAACGCTCCGTTTTTGATGGGGCAAGGCGTCTGGCTGGATTCCGAGAAGCTCAAGCCCGAAGACGAGCAGCGTGAAGTACTCAAGCACGGCACGCTCTCCGTGGGCTTCATCGGTTTGGCGGAAACGCTGGTGGCGCTTACGGGCAAGCATCATGGCGAAAGCGCCGAAAGCCAGAAGCTTGGCCTGGAGATCGTGGGTTACATGCGCCGCTACTTGGACAGACTTTCTGCCGAGCGCAAGATGAACTATACGCTGCTCGCTACGCCTGCCGAGGGTCTTTCCGGTCGTTTCGTGCGCATGGACAAGAAGCGCTTCGGCGTGATTGAGGGCGTCACCGACCGCGATTACTACACCAACAGCTTCCACGTGCCGGTGTATTACAGCATCAGCGCGTTCGACAAGATCGACATCGAGGCGCCGTATCACGCGCTCACCAATGCAGGCCACATCAGCTATGTGGAGCTTGACGGCGATCCCACGGAAAACCTCGACGCTTTCGAAGCGGTGGTTCGCCATATGAAAGAAGCGGGCATAGGCTACGGATCGGTGAATCATCCCGTGGATCGCGACCCGGTGTGCGGATACAACGGCATCATCGGCGATGTGTGCCCGAAATGCGGCCGCGCGGAATCGGACGGCGTAGCCTTTGAGCGCATCCGCCGCATTACGGGTTACCTGGTAGGAACCATGGATCGCTGGAACGATGCGAAAACGGCGGAAGAGGCCGACCGCGTGAAGCATTCGGTCATGACGCGTTAACGCGTGCTGTGCTCCCGCGCCCGCGCCGCCTGTTTCATGAAGGGCCGGCGCGGGAGCACCGAAGAGCAATGCGAAAGGGCAGGACGTTATGGCGCAAGAACAGACGAAGAACACGCGCCGGGTACAAGACGAACTGGGTGCCGTGTATGCGATGCCCATTCGCATGTACGGCGTGGTGGAGGAAAGCATAGTGGACGGACCGGGCTTGCGTTTCTCGGCGTTCGTCCAAGGGTGCAGCCATCATTGCCCGGGGTGCCACAACCGAGAGAGCCAGTCGCACGAAGGCGGGTATCTTTCGACGGTGGGGGAGCTGTGTGAGCGCATTGCGAACAACGCGTCCGTTTCGGGCGTGACGCTTACCGGGGGCGAGCCGTTCGAGCAGCCCGAGGCATGCCTTGCCCTTGCCCGATGGTGTAAGACGCGTGGGCTGAGCGTATGGGCGTATTCGGGCTATTGCTATGAAGACATTCTGGCGGGCAATGTTCCCGGACGCAAAGCGCAGGATGCCTCGCAGACATGCAGGGGCAATGCCGCCCGTTGCGCAGCACGCGCGCTGCTTGACGTGTGCGATGTGCTGGTGGACGGTCCGTTCGTTATGGGAAGGCGTTCTTACGACCTGCATTGGAAGGGGTCTTCGAACCAGCGGGTGATTGACCTTGTGGAAACAAGGCGGCTTGGGTGCATGGTGTTGTGGCGAGATAAAATCATGGATTTCGCCGTCCCGGAAAACTGGTAAGAGTTTCGGGCAGGGTCCGAACACAACGCCGAATACGGTTAGGGCGAATGAGAGGGTTCCAGCCGTGATGGCGTGCAAGAACGCGAAGCGTTTCGAACGCGGCGGGGCGCCCTCCCGCGCAGCCTCAAAAGCGCGGTAAGCAGGCTGAGGAGTGCGGAGGTGGCGGGTGCTAGAAAGTCGTCTATAAGCAAAGACGCTAACCAAGCCCTAATTTCATATCGAGAAGCTATGAAATACCCCAATGAGCTGGGTTTGTACGAGTTTGTGGAAAATTTCATTTTGAGAAAAATTTGCATGACGAAGAGCGATGAATCGTAAAGATGGGGTATTATTTCTAACGTATAAGCTTGTTTCGTAACGGGTATGCGTGATTCGTCAACCAACGGAGTGTTTCCGTAAAATAATCGTTGAATGAAATGAACCAATGCATGCCCCATGCCTGGCACGCTAGCGTGCTTTTTTCGCGTATGGGTACGATTCGGCGCGTCTTGTTTGAGGCGTGTACGCAGATGGACGAAAGGTTTTTTGAACGGATGACACTGCTTGAATTGCTGCAGCTTTTGCGCAAGCGTCTGGCGCTCGTGATTGCGCTGCCTATTGTATGCGCTCTTGCCATGGGTGCGTATAGTTACTTCTTCATGTCTAACACATACACGGCCTCTACAAGCCTGTATGTGCTCACGAAGACGGAAACCTCCAATGGCAGTAGCAATATGTATAGCGATTTGAACGCCAGCCAGCTACTCACCAATGATGTCGCAACTCTTATCAAGAGTGATCGCGTCATGGGGGATACGGCAAAGGCACTCAGCATGCAAAGCCTTGCCGGTTTTGATGTGGCCATTACAAGCGAAACCACTACGCGCGTCATCACGTTGTCTGTTACGGGCGAAGATGCAGACGCAACGGCCGTTGTGGCCAACAAGCTCGCTGAAAGTGCTTCTAGCGTTGCGCAGGAGGTCATGGACATCCAGAGCGTTAACGTTATTGACAAAGCAGTTGCCCCAGTAAATCCCAGCGGCCCCAATCGTCCTATGTATGTGGCGGTTGCCTTGATGGCCGGCCTGTTTTTGGCGGTTGCCATTGTGGTGGTGGCGGACATGCTTAACACCAAGGTGCGCCGCGTTGAAGAGGTTGAAGAGCTGCTTGGGCTTCCTGTCATCGGTCGTATGCCTGCCATGAAGGGAGGTAGGTAATCATGGCTCGTAAAAAATCCCGCTCCATGAAGCTTGAGATGCAAAACGCCGCAAAAACATTGCTGGCCAACATCCGCTTCGCAAGCGTCGACAATCCTATTGCTTCGCTGGTGGTGACTAGCTCTATCCCCGATGAGGGCAAGAGCACGGTGGCCATCAATCTTGCAGAGGCTATTGCAACCTCCGGCAAAAGCGTGCTACTGGTGGAATGCGATTTTCGCAACCGTACCCTTGCAGGCATGCTGAAGGTACGCGCCCAAGGCGGCATCTATGCGGTGCTTTCTGAAGAAATGTCTCTTGAACAGGCGGTAGCTTCCACCACAGTGCCCAATATGTATCTGCTTGATGTTGAGCCGCATATCCCCAATCCGGCAGACGTTTTGTCCTCTAAGCGTTTCCGTCGTATGGTGGATGCGCTGGAAGAACGCTATGACTACGTGATTTACGATACGCCTCCGGTGGGTACGTTTGTTGATGCGGCAATTCTTTCTACGCTGGCAGACGGCACGGTGCTGGTGGTGCGTGAGAACTTCACCAAGCGCGATGCCATCCTTGAAGCGCACGACCAGCTGCGCAAGGCCGGCGCGAATGTGATTGGCGTGGTCATGAACTACTGTGAGACCACGGCTAATGAATACTATTACGCGTATTACACGCAGAATGGGGAGCTCGACCACACCAGCGCCGCATCTGAGCCTGGCATGTTCGTGTCCACTGATGTGCGTCGTGTAGGTGGCAAGCACGGTACGCCGCCTAATCGCGCGCGCCGCGGTTAGTAACGCGTATGAGAGACGTTCATTGCCACATACTCCCCGGTGTTGATGACGGAGCGGCGGATCTCCAGGAAAGCTTACGCATGCTGGAGGCTGCGAAGGCCGCGGGTGTGACGAGCATTGTCTGCACGCCGCACTGTCGCGATCCGTATTTCGACTATGACGCTATATGGGATGCGTACGAGTTACTGGTGGCTCATGCGGGGGGGTTCCCTTTGCAGATGGGCTTTGAGGTTAACCATGCCAAGCTCATGGATTTGGGCATGGAATGGGCGGACTATCTGCATTTCGATAGCAGCAATGAGTTTCTGCTGGAGCTTTCAACACGGGCAACCCCGCATGAGTTCGAAGCATATGAGCGCACGATTTTTGAACTTCAAGGTAGGGGATACGAGGTGATTATCGCTCATCCTGAGCGCTGCAAAGCCATTCAGGATGATATCGATATAGCGAAACGACTGGTCAGCATGGGGTGCAAACTTCAGGCTTCGGCCGATTTCGTGAAAGGCGGCCGACTTGGCCGCGAGCGAAAGCCCGCCAAGCGGATGTTCGATGCCATGCTGTATCGCTACATAGCAAGCGATGCTCATTGTGCCGAGCATTACGCATACCTCGCGAAAGCACGCTCGAGCTTTCGAGTGAGGGGGGCGCACGCGCGCTAGAGCACCGCGTTATGCGCGGCGCTTACGCCTGCTTTGCTTCTGCAGGCTTGCGTACTGCATATCTCGCATGCAGAGAAATCATCGCTAGGCGTGTTTCTCTCTATGTGGGGGACATACTTGGCAAACCGTCCGGTCGCATAAGGCCGATGGCGAAGCCGTGTCTGCATGCGAAAGGAGGTAGTGCACATGTGGTATGTAGTACAGGTTGCAAGCGGGAAAGAGCAAGCAACGCTGGAGAGAATCCAAAAGTTTGTTGACGGTAGCACTTTGAAAGAGGTTTTTATTCCTCGCCGCAAGGTGATACGCAAAAGGTGCGGGGAAGAGTTCTGTGTTTCCGAGGTTCTGTTTCCTGGATACGTTTTCGTGGTAACAGAAAACCCGGCAGAGCTGCTTTCAGAGTTGAAGTACGTGCCGGCGTTTACTCGCATGTTGGGTTGCGGAAGTAACAGCTTCCTTCCTCTTGACCAAAGTGAGGTTGACGTACTGGAGGCATTTTGCGGGGCAAAGCGTCTCGTGGAGATATCTCGTGGAGTTGTCAACGGAGATGGCGTGCGTATAGAAGAAGGCCCATTGAAGGGGCATGAAGGCATCATAAGGAAGATTGACCGACACAAGCGATGCGCTTATGTCGAGATGGAAATAATGGGGCGTAAAAAATCGGTTAAGTTAGGGTTGGAAATTGTCCGAAAAGAAATATGAAAATATGGAGCCGGTGCAGGTTTCGCCGGATTCAAGTGCGATGAAGGAAGCGGCCGAGGGCGCTAAGTTTGATGCTGACAGAACCATCCAAAGTGGGTTTGCCTATGATTTTGACAGCACGGAGCCGGTTCGTCCTGATGACGCCGAGCGCGCTGCTGGTATTGAAGAGATGGTCGGAGACGAGCCGTTTAAAGGACCTGATGGGCGATACGGATATCTTTTCGTGAAAAGGGTTTTCGATTTCTGCTTCAGCGCTTCGGTTTTAATTGTATTGAGTTGGCTTTTTCTCTTGCTGGCTATTATCGTCAAGGTAGACGATCCCAAAGGTCCTGTTTTTTCAAACAACAACGTGTTGACAAAAAATGGAAAAGTCTTTTACATGTATAAATTTCGCAGCATGTGCGTCGACGCGGAGGCTCGTCTTGCTGAACTGAGGGAGCTTAACGAAAAAACGGGCCCTGTTTTCAAAATTACTGATGACCCTCGTATTGCCAAGCCGGGAAAATGGCTGCGAAAGCTCTCCCTCGATGGCTTCCTCAATTTTTTTAACGTTCTAAAGGGCGACATCCCTTTGCGCATATTTAAAACGCGCCCGGAGTTCTCTGAGGAATCCATGGGTGCGTTCGCGCTTTCCGCCAAATCTAGCACGAGCAAGAAACAGGCGTTTTCGCAGGTCGTGAGCTCTTTCACGAGCGACCTGCGGATGTGCCGCATCTCTGAGTTCAATTGTATACGCGGTGGCAGCATGGAAGGACGATTTCATGCAAAACCCGTTTTCGAGGCGGTGTGCGCATAGTGGCCAGTGATTTCACAGCCGTTTGCGAGTCCGGGCAGGCAAGGTCCGACATTTGGGATTCGCCGTCAGACGAAGTCAGGCGAGCGACGGCGAATAACAGTGCCTTGGAGCGCAAAACTGTGCGCAGCGGCTTCGCGTATGACATCAATGGCGGCGGGGGTTCAACTGAAAGCTCCGAGCGCGCCAGGCGCCTCAAGGAGGAGCTTGGGAATGTGCCGGTTACCGGCATCGAGGGCAGGGTGGCGTACCGCTTTCTTAAGCGTGCGTTCGACATCGTTTTCAGTGCGGTGGTGCTCGTTGTGTTTTGCTGGTTGTTCGCCATTATCGCGATTCTCATCAAAGTCGACGATCCGAAGGGCCCCGTGTTCTTCAGTCAGGAGCGAGTTGGCAAGGACGGTAGAACCTTCCGGATGCTGAAGTTCCGTAGCATGTGCGTGGATGCCGAAGACAAGCTCGTTGAGCTCAGGGAGCTCAACGAGAAGACCGGCCCGGTGTTCAAGATCGCCGAGGACCCGCGTATCACCCGCGTGGGCAAGTGGCTGCGCAAGCTGTCGCTCGACGAGTTGCCCCAGTTCATCAATGTCCTGCGCTCGGATATGAGCATCGTGGGCCCGCGTCCCGCATTGCCGGCTGAGGTCGCAACCTACGACGACTACCAGCGCCAAAGGTTGCTGGTCAAGCCCGGCCTCACCTGCTATTGGCAGACGCGGCGCAACCGTGACTCCATCACATTCGACGAGTGGGTCGACCTTGACCTGCTTTACATCAAGAAGTGCTCCGCATGGAGTGATTTGAAGTTGATCGTTCAGACCGTGGGGGTAGTTCTTACGGCTCAGGGAAGTTAGGCAATTGTTGAATTCTCAAAAAAATATAACAGCACCCAGGCGCTATCCGATTCTCAACACATACGTTAACGCTCTCTCGCTTGACGAGACGGTTGCCGAGGTGGAGAAGGTTATTGCTGCCGGCGTGCCCACCCAACATGTGGTGGTGAACGCTTCGAAGGTGAACCTGATGGAGGCCGATCCGGAACTGGCCGAAATCGTGAACGCCTGCCCGCTCATCAACGCCGATGGCGCCTCTATCGTGTGGGCCGCTAAGAAGTTGGGCGTTCCGCTGAAAGAACGCGTGACTGGCATAGACCTTTTTCAGCGTTTGATGGAGGTTGCCGATCAGAAAGGCTACGGCGTCTATCTCTTCGGTGCTAAAGAAGAGGTTGTCACCAAGGTTAAAGCAATCTTTGAGGAGTGCTATCCGAGTATTCGAATCGTCGGCTGTCGCAACGGTTACTTCACCGAGGTCGATGAACCTCAAATTGTGGCTGACATGGCGGCTTCGGGCGCGGACATGATGTTCGTGGCCTTCAGCTCCCCCAAGAAGGAGTACTGGGTGCACAGGTACCTGGACAAAATTAGAATTCCCTTCGTGATGGGCGTGGGCGGCAGCTTCGACGTGGTGGCGGGCGTTACCGATCGCGCGCCGAAGTGGATGCAAGACCACGGCCTGGAATGGTTCTATCGGTTCATACAGGAGCCCGGAAGGCTCTGGAAGCGCTACATCGTGGGCAACGTCAAGTTCGTGGCCCTCACGTATAAGTACAAACTCGCGAAGAAAGGCGAATAGAGAAATGGTTAACGTCATTGGCCTCGGCTACATCGGATTGCCCACTGCGCTCATGATGGCCACGCACGGCGTGGAGGTCGTGGGCACCGACTACAACGAGAAGCTGGTGGCTACGCTGAACGCTGGCCACACCACTTTCAAGGAGGATGGCCTGGACGAGCTGTTTGCTGAGGCGCTGGAGTCGGGCATCAAGTTCACGACCGAGTATCAGGTGTGCGACACCTACATCGTGAGCGTGCCGACGCCCTACGACAAGCTGGACAAGAAGATCGACCCCTGCTATGTGATCGCCGCTTGCAAGACGGTGCTCGAGGTCGCCCCGAAGGGCGCCGTGCTCGTGATCGAGTCGACCATCTCGCCCAACACGGTGGATCGCTTCGTGCGCCCGCTGCTCATTGAGGCTGAACGTGAAGATGTTAAGCTCGTGCACGCCCCGGAGCGCATCATCCCCGGAAACATGGTTTACGAGCTGCTGCACAACAACCGTACGGTTGGTGCGGACGACCCCGAGGTGGGCGAGGAGGTTGCTAAGATTTACGCAACCTTCTGTCAGGGCGAAATCAGTGTGACCGACATCCGTACCGCTGAGATGACCAAAGTCGTCGAGAACACCTTCCGCGCAATTAACATCGCATTCTCCAACGAGCTTGCCAAGATCTGCCGTATCGGCGGCATGGACGTGGCGGAGGTCATTCGCATCTCCAACAAGCACCCGCGCGTGAACATTCTGCAGCCTGGCCCCGGCGTGGGTGGCCACTGCATCCCCGTCGACCCATGGTTCCTGGTGGGCGACTACCCCGAAACGGCAAACTTCATCCGTCTGGCGCTTCAGACCAACGCGGGCATGCCTGAGTATGTGCTGCATCGTGCCCACGAGGTTATGGCCGAGCGTGGGATCAAGGATGCCTCCAAGGTGGGCATCTACGGCCTGGTCTACAAGGAGGACGTTGACGACGTGCGCGAGAGCCCGACGCTGCAGATGCTTGAGTCCATGGAGGAGCACCTGTGCGGTGGCGTCGTGAAGGTGTACGACCCGTGGGTCGAGCGCGACGAGGTTCCGGGCCAGGTGCACTCCATGGAGGAGTTCCTGGACGGCCTGGAGATGGTGATAGTGATGGTGGGTCATTCCCAGATCAAGGGCAAGCCCGAAGTGTTCGGCGACCGCATCCTCATCGACCCGCGCAACGTGTGTGGTGACGGTGAGAACGTCTACAAGCTGTAGGGGCTACTCGTGAACGTTTACAAGTGGTATGCGGCATCCCGATGGCTGTATCTGCACCATGTGCCGGTGCTGCCGATGATTATCAAGGCGGGTATAAGAATCATTTTTTTGGAGTCGTGCCTTATCAGGCGCAGATCGGTAAAGGCACGATTCTCGGATACCAGGCGCTTGGCATGGTTATCCACAAGCGCTGCGTCATCGGCGAAAACTGCCACATCTCCCAGAACGTCACCATTGGTGGGACGTCTGGTCTGTATGAGGTTCCCGTCCTGGGCGATAACGTGCAGGTGGGCGTGGGTGCCGTAATCATCGGGCCGATTCATATTGGCGACAACGTCATCATCGGGGCGAACTCGGTGGTCAACAAGGACATTCCTGCCAATAGCGTGGCCGTCGGGGCACCCGCTAGGGTTATCAAGACGCTGGATCCTGATACGAAAGCGACGATATAGTTTACAAGGAGCAAAAGTTTGAAGAAGGTCATGCTCGTCTTCGGGACGCGCCCGGAGGCCATCAAGATGTGCCCGCTCGTGAATGAGCTGAAGGCGCGCCCAAGCGAGTTCGAGACCGTTGTCACTGTGACGGGCCAGCACCGTGAGATGTTGGACCAAGTTCTGCGCGTGTTCAGCGTGGTGCCTGATCACGACCTGGCCATCATGAAGCCCGGTCAAACGCTGTTCGATGTGACGTGCAATGTGCTGCTGAAGATAAGGGAGGTTATCGAGGAGGAGAAACCTGACGTGGTGCTGGTCCATGGTGACACGACCACGAGCTTCGCGGCCGCTCTTGCTTGTTTCTACCTGCATATCCCGGTGGGCCACGTGGAGGCGGGTCTGCGTACGCATGACATATACAGCCCATGGCCCGAGGAGTTCAATCGCCAGGCTGTGGACATTGTCACCGAATACTATTTCGCGCCTACGGAAGCCAGCAAGCAGAATTTGCTCGAGGAGGGCAAGCCCGCCGACAGAATTTGGGTAACCGGCAACACTGGCATCGACGCGTTGCACACTACGGTGCGCGACGGCTATAGCAACCCCGAGCTGGAGTGGGCGAAGGGCAGTCGTCTCATCCTGATTACGGCGCACCGACGCGAGAACCTGGGCGAGCCCATGCACAGGATGTTCAGGGCAATACGAAAGGTTATGGAGGAGCACCCCGACACCAAGGCCATCTACCCCATACACATGAACCCACTCGTGAGGAAAGCAGCTCATGAGGAGCTTGACGGCTTCGATAGGCTGCGCATCATCGACCCGCTGGAGGTGCTGGACTTTCACAACTTTCTGGCGGCGAGTCATCTCGTTCTTACGGACTCGGGTGGCATCCAAGAGGAGGCCCCGAGCCTGGGCAAGCCGGTTCTGGTGATGCGTGACACCACCGAGCGCCCCGAGGGCGTGGCTGCTGGCACCCTGAAGCTCGTCGGAACCGAGGAGGAAACGATCTATTGCGAGTTTAGCCGCCTGATCTCCGACGAGGTCGAGTATGCGGCTATGTCCCATGCGTCGAACCCTTACGGTGACGGGCACGCCAGCGAACGCATCGCGGATGCGCTGTGCGGGAGGATGGGCGCCTAGTGGGACTTTCTTGGTACATCCAGAGACTCCGGGCCATGAGCGCGGGAGAGGTTGCGTGGCGCTTCGGTCAGAAGCGCCTTTCCGTGCATGAGCGCCGGGCTTTCTCCAAGATGGAGCCTGTTTATGCTGTCGACGCCTACGGACGCGTGCCAAAGGCGAATCTCTCGCGACTCGGCATCGATTTCACGAATGGCGAGTTCAGCGTTGGGGCGGACATAGAGCTTTTGGGCGGGTACCGGTATTCCGAATATCGGAAGCGCTGGCACGCCGCGTTTCAGTCTCCCGGCGACTGGCCGATGCGCTTTGCGGCGGACTACGCCTTCGGCGACGAGGGCGCGCCTGGTGACATCCGCACCAACTGGGAGTTAAACAGGCACCGTCAGTTTGCCCTCCTGGCGAAGTCCTACTTCGTTACGGGCACGGATGATTTTTTTTTCGAGCTTTCCGACTTGTTCGATGATTGGAGCGAACAAAACCCCTTCATGTGGGGTCCCGAGTGGGCTAGCCCTATGGAGGAGTCCATCAGGCTCATAAACTGGCTCGTGACGGCTGCGTTTCTCGAAGCCGCTGGCGATGAAGCCACCGATGGGCTGAGGAGGCGCCTGTGCGTCGGCGCATGGGTTATGGCCGCGCATGTGCGGCAGCACTACTCCCGCCATTCCTCGGCGAACAACCACACAATCGTTGAGGCGGCTGGCGTTGCTGTCGCGGCCACGGTGTTCGGCGAGCACGAGTGGCTCGACGAAGCTTTGGCGCTGCTTGAATCGGAAGTTGCCCATCAGACCTATCTAGATGGCGTGAACAAGGAACAGGCGCTGCACTACCAGCTGTTCGTCATGGAGGCGCTCTGTCTGGTTTCGCACGTGCTGCGAACGATCGGGAAGGCTCTGCCGGCGTCTCTCGTTGAGCGTCTGCACTCCATGGCGCGCTATGCACGCGCATGCAGCGTCGGCAGCGGCAAGTACGTCGGGTTCGGCGACGACGACGAGGGCGTCATCCTTTGTCTCGGGCCCGAGAAGCCCTGCTACCCGGACTACGTTCTTGCGCTGGTCACTTTGGAGCTCGAATCGGATTACCGCTGGGTGGAGGACGTTCGCTGCTGCGAGACAGTCGGCTGGTTGTGCGGCAAGCGGAGGCTCCAATCCGCCAATGCTCTCCCGCTTGCTCAAAACGCATCCGTTGAGAGCTTTCCTGATGGCGGGGTGACCATAGTCCGCTTCGACGAAGGACATGGTGTGCTCGCATTCGACCACGGCCCGCTTGGCTTCGGTCGGCTTGCGGCCCATGGGCATGCCGACGCGCTGAGCGTTCAGCTGTATGTCGACGGTGAGCCCGTGCTTATCGATCCTGGCACCTTTATCTACAATGGTGACCGTAGGATGCGAGATAAGTTCCGCTCTACATGCGTCCATAATACGATGTGCGTGGGCGGCAGGGACCAGTCCGAGGCGCTCGGCCCGTTCCTGTGGGGGCGCAAGGCGAACGTCTCGGGATTTGCGTTCGAGGAATGTGAAGGCCGCGTTATCATGTCGGCCGAGCATGACGGCTACTCGCCTGTGCGCGTGCGCCGCACGGTGAAGGTCCAGGGCGCGAAGGCCGTTGTGACTGACGAGGTGAAAGGTGGGGAGGCAGCTGCGGTTTTTTGGCACCTTCCTTCTGCGGGGGTCGAAGTCGACGGCGGCGTCGCTGAATTCCGCCTGCAGTCCGGGGTCGTGGTGCGCATCGAGGCGGGGGGGTCCCTGGAGTCGGGGGAGTTTGAGTACTCGCCCGACTACGGTATGAACGCTACGGGCGTCGAGCTCTCCGTCTCTGTTAATGAGTCACTGACCACAGGTATTTTTATCATACGCGATAGTGAAGCAGGTTAAATGGACACCAATAAGCTCAAGAAGATGTACGAGAAGATGCCCGAGGTCGCGAAGGACGTCCTCGCGGCGCCAATCCATCGCGGCCTTGTGGGCAACAAGACGTTCCTGTCCCAGATGCGCGAGCTGGAGGCCTCCGAGGTTATGAGCGAGGACCAGCTTGCCGAGCTTCAGCTCGGCAAGCTGCGCGACCTGTGTGCGTACTGCTACGCCACGAGCCCCTTCTACAAGAGGAGGTTCGACGAGGCGGGCGTCTGTCCTGAGACGGTTAATTTCGATTCGTTTGCCACGCTGCCCCTGCTCGATAAGGAGCAGGTGCTCATGAACTATGATGAGATAAGCGTGCCTATTCCCGGTGAAGGCTCGTATGCGGCCGAGACGGGTGGGTCGACGGGTCGGCGTCTCGTCGTTATGAATTCCGACGAGTGCTTCTACCGCGAGAACGCCTTTGCGATGCATTTCTATGGGACGTTGGGGTACGACTTCCGCAGAAGTAAGCTTGCCTACTTTGGAGGTGACGGCTCGACTCTCGTCACTACTAGCCCGCTCTACCGCATGGTTAGGTGCAACACCAAGCTGCTCAACGAGGGGAACCTCGAGGAGGCCGTGCGTAGGATTGATGCGTTTGCGCCTGACTATCTGCGCGGGTTGACTTCATCGGTGAGTTTTTTCGCACAGCTGCTGATCCAGACCGGTGTGAGGCTGCGTAAGAAGCCCAAGGGCGTGTTTCTGCAGTCGGAAAACGTCCATTCCTATCAGCTGCGCCAGCTCGAGGAGGCGTTTGGTTGCCCGGTGAGGATATCATACGGCTCCACCGAGAGGACGGTGTTTGGCGAACAGGTGGAATGGGACGGCAATACGCCCGTGTACAAGTTCAACAGGCTGTACGGTCTCACGGAGATTGTCGACGGGCATATTGTCGGCACTGGCTTCATCAACAGGCGTATGCCGCTTCTTCGCTACACAATCGACGACGCCGTTGAGCCCCGCGCTGGAGGCTACGCGATTAGGGGTCATAGAAATGTCCCTGTTGTGGGAAGAAACGGGGAGCACATCAGCACTGCATCGCTGTGTGACCTCGGCGAGAGCGCCTCGAGTCTTCTTTCGTTCCAGTTCGTACAGGATGAGCCCGGTAGGCTGCGTATGGACTATATAGCTACTAGCGAGCTGGATGATACGGAGAAAGATGCGCTTCTGCGTAGCCTCGGATCAAAGTTTATGGGCAACATGAAGTGCGAGCTGAGACGCGTGGACGCCTTACAGCTCACCCCGAGGGGCAAAAGAACCCTCCTGATACAGAGGTTGGACATTGAGCAATAAACTACTATTTATAGGGGAGTTTCCGCCACCGTACGGTGGCGTGACTGTCAAGGACTCGCTGCTTCGCGACGAGATCTTCTCTTCGTGTGACGCGAAGACCTTTGACCTGTACGACTTCAAGCGCAGACCGATTGCGCTTCCTAGCTTGGCCATCGCGCTTGCTAGGGCGGTCCGGGGTGCAGACAGGATAGCGCTTGGAATCGGTAGCAACTCGCGCCAGAGCACGATGCTGGGTATCATCGCGAAGCTCAGGGGGCGCGAGTTCTTGGGCAATGTGACCGTGTTCATGATGGGACGCGAGCTGGCCGATTACCTTGGGGAGAATCCGGGGCAAGTCTGGAAATATCAAGCCGCCCGGTGCATTTTTGCTGAGAGCCGCTCGCTGATGGCGGATTTTGAGACCGTGGGGTGCCGCAACTCTCGCTACTTGCCCAACTTCCGAAAGGGGGGCAGGGCGCGCGCGCCGCGCGCCGTAGGCGACACGGTGCACTTCGTATACTTCGCCCAGGTGCGGCCCGAGAAGGGCATTGATACGTTAGCGGCAGCCGCGAGGACGCTCAACTCGGAGGGCCTTGCTGACAAGTTTGACATCGCCGTGTACGGAACGGTCGTCGATGGCTTTCAGAATGAGTTTGAGCGTCTTTTGAGCGACGTTCCGAACATGACGTACAAGGGCGCTTTCGACGCCGCGACGGGTGACGTGTGTGGCGAGCTGAACATGTATGATGCTGCCGTGTCCTCGTCCTCGTGGCGCGAGGGCATGAGCGGCTCCAACATTGAGTGCAAGTTTGCTGGCGTGGCCAACATCGTGAGCGACGCTGGGTTCAACCCGGAATGCGTCGGCAATGGTGTTGACGGGTTGATAGTTAGACCCCGCAATGTCGGCTCTCTTGTTGAGGCGATGCGTAGCGTCATCGAGGACCGTGGTTTGCTTGCGCGGCTGAAGCGAAACAGCTATGAGGACCGTGTTAATTACGACGTCGCGACATGGAAACGGGAGGTACTCGATGTCGTTTGCGGATAGCGCTGCGCAATTGCTGCGGAATAAAGAGGAATTTCTTTTCGATTCGATTACAGGTTGCAGATAAATGTCTTACCCAATGACTCCTAAACAAATGCATGAGAATAGAGGGCTTTCTACCTCTGGTTTGGGCGCCATACTTGTGCATAGGTTCAACATGGCGGATTTCTTGGCAATCGAGTTTGTGCTGTTGTTTGTTGTTAATTTCCTCTCGAATATTGGTCTAATCCCAAGTGCTTTCACTTATGTTTTTGATATCGTCAACCTCTGCATCCTTCTCTCGAATGCTCGTCTTATCGGGAAACGCGTCGGCAATGAGCCGTTTTTCAACGTGCCTGTCGCCTTATTTGCGGTTATAGCTCCTTTGTCGGGAATCATAAATACTATTGCGCCACAATACATAATCTGGCAAGCGATATCCTTCAGTCGCTTGTTCGTCTGGATTTATCTCTTTCGTATTTTTTGGGACAAAGACTATATTAGGGCTTTCATGTGGTTCGTCTACAAAATGCAGGTGCCAAACGTCATCTTCGTTTTGATACAGTATTACGTATTAGGGCTTTTCCAAGATAATATCGGCGGTATCTTCGGAGTCGAAAGAGGTTGCAACGGAATTCTCAACGTGTACCTCTGTATTGTGGTGGCATGGGGGCTTAACCTCTATCTTGCTAAAGAGGGGCGGCTTTCGGGGCTGCTGCTGACTGTTTTGTCGGCATTGCTAATTGCCGCCGTTGCCGAGTTGAAGTTCTTCTTCGTGGAATTTGCCCTCATTGTGGCCATATCTATCCTGTATGCACGCGTCTCGCGCAAAACAATCGTCTCAGTGGCAGCAATCGTTCTCCTCATTGCTGTGGCACTGTCTGTTTTTGCAGCAATAAACCCGCTTCAATACGAAACATTGGTTGATTTTGATGCGCTTATGACGGAGGCGGATAATTCGAATATAGAGACAGGCTATGGCATTTCTCGTCTCAATGCCTTTTCTCAGATAAGCGAGCAGTTTTTCAATGGAGATTTATTCACGATGATGTTTGGGTTTGGGTTTGGAAGCGCCAGCCAATCATCGATGTCCTTCTTCTGCTCGCCCTTCTTTAGCTTGTATGGGTGGCTCAACTATCATTTTCTCACTTCCGCAATGGTCTTTATTCAATTGGGCTATATTGGCACCGTCTTATTCGTGATGCCAGTTGCGCTTTTAGGCATCATGTTGATTGCTCGCAGGGGGGATATTGTTCGAAAGGGCTTTGCCACCAGTGGCGGTTTTTCCATTGCAATGTGCATTCTTTTCTTGATTAATTGCATGTATAACAATACAGCGGTTACTTATCCAGCCGTTCTTTGGGCGCTTTCGCTTTGCGTTGGGCTATTCATTGTTTCCGAGATGCGTAGGGGTTAGATGTATATGAGCAATAAACCGGTGGTAAGCGTAATCGTTCCAATGTACAACACCGAGAGGTATCTTCGATACTGTGTCGATAGCCTTTTAAAGCAGACGATAAATAATATCGAGATTCTTTTAGTGGACGATGGATCCCCAGATGCCTGCGGTGAGATTGCAGAGCAGTATGCGCGACTTGACGAGCGTGTGAAGGTTGTTCATAGGGATAACGGTGGATTAGGACCGGCAAGGAACAGTGGGCTAGCGGTGGCGACAGGAGAATATGTCGGCTTTGTCGATTCCGACGACTGGGTCGAGGAAGACATGTACGAGCGGCTTTATCGCGCGGCAAAGGAGACCAAAGCGCAAGTCGTTTTTTCGAATCTGAAGCGTGTTGTGCATGGGAATTCCCAAAAGTGGTCTAGCCATCCTTTTGCTGGAAGGACCCTTTATGGCGATAAGGAAATATTTGAGCTTCGGAGATCATTTTACGGTGCGCTTCCGAATAAGCTCAGGGAAGATCCCGTTCCTGTGTCGGCATGTCCGAATTTATATAGTCGCCAGCTTATCGAGGATAATGGAATTAGATTTCGCGCGATAAGAAGTGAAGACATACTCTTTAACACGGATATCTGCAAGGCAGCCGATTGCGTTGCTGCGTTAGATGGTGCTCCGTATTGCTATCGCAAGGACGATCAGGACTCCATTACTAAAACGTTTCGAGTTTCAACCATTGATTCCTTTTTCGTATTTTTTGAAACCCTGTTAGAAGAGTGCGGAAATGAGCCTGCTATCTTTCAAGGCGAGTGTTTCAAGAGGGCGGATAGAAGGATAATCGATTACACGAGAGGAATCTTGATTCTCATAGCCTCGGCATCTTTATCGGATTGCGAGAAAAGAAGACTTGCTGATGATGCCCTTGGCAGGCAAGTTTTTGTCTCTGCCTGCAAATCGTTCCCGTTTTGGAGACTGCCTGTTAAGCAAGCAGTTTTCTTCGTATGTATGAAATATAAGATGATTGGCCTGGCGCTTTGCTTGGCTAAAGGAAGGAATGGGAAGCATGGGGCTTAAACACATGCTGAAGAAATCGATATTGGGGCCTAAGGCCTCTTCATCGGATTATGTTGCGTACCTGCGTTCCCTGGGCATGACCATTGGCGACAATACCGTTATTTATTCGCCCAATTACTGCGTCATTGACCAGACGCGACCTTGGATGATTGAAATTGGGAATAACGTATCGATTACAACTGGCGTCACCATCCTTACACATGGCTATGATTGGAGTGTCTTCAAAGGTATGTACGGTGATGTTCTAGGCAGTGCAGGACGCGTGAAGATCGGCGACAACGTATTCATCGGCATGCACTCGACCATCCTCAAGGGCGTGACCATCGGCGATAACGTTGTGATTGGCGCCAATTCGCTTATCAACAAGGACGTGCCGGACAACTGCGTCGTAGTAGGAAATCCGCAGCGCGTGGTGTGCGACATCGACTCTTATTTGGAGAAGCGCCGTGCCGCCCAAGTCTCCGAGGCGGCGGATTTGTACGATTGCTGGCGGCGCAACTCGCTTGAAGGTAAGCGGGGGGTGGTTCCTCCGAAATGCATTTTCAGCGAGTTCTTTTGGTTGTTCGAGTCGAGGGATACAGGCGTGCTCAGCGACCCGTCTTTCGAGGCGACTATGGCCTTGCGCGGAACTCGCGGCATGAGCTACGAGCGGTTTATGCAGCATAAGCCTGAGTTTGAATCGTATGAGGATTTCATCGAGCACCTTGAGGGCATGCTTAGATGATTAGTCATTTGGTGTTAGTGGTGGTTTGGTGGCGGTAAAGATAAGCAGATTGGCCAAGAGCGCGAAGGAGAGATACGGCGGGCTCTCCAAGGTTAAGAAGGCAACTCTTTGGATAACCTTGTGCAGTTTCCTGCAACGCGGGCTTTCTTTTATCACGGTCCCTATCTTCACTCGCTTGCTGAGCACCGCGGACTATGGTTCCGTGAGTGTTTACCAGAGCTGGGAAATGGTCGCTATGTACGTGGCCACCCTTGGCGTCACATACGGCGGCTTCAACAACGGTATGATGCGCTTCAAAGATGATCGCGAAGGCTATACGACTTCCGTAGTTGGCTTGGTTCTTGCTCTTGGCGTACTCTGGATTGCGCTTTGCTACGCCCTGTCCGACAACGTCGTGGCCCTTACGGGTATGCCGCTTATACTCGCATCTCTATTGTTCGTCGAGGTAATTGTTAAGGGCATCTACGATATTTGGGTGTCCAGAATGAAATTCGACTATGAATATCGGAAACTCGTTCCGGCTTCTCTGGTTCTTTCTATTACGGTTCCCGCGCTCGGCATCCTATTTGTTGTGATGGCTAGTGACAAAGTTCTCGCTCGAGTTCTGTCTTTTGTACTTGTCGAGGCGGCCTTTGCAATAGTCCTTGGCGGATGCATGCTTAAACGCAGCAAGTGCCTGTTTAAATGGGAATATTGGAAGTTCACCCTCCTGTTTAACATCCCCTTGCTTCCTCACTACCTCTCGCAAGTGGTGCTAAGCTCCAGCGATCGCATTATGATTGCGAACATGTGCGCCGCATCCGATGCGGGCATCTACAGCATCGCCTACTCGGCGGGGATGATTATGACGTTGCTCACAAATTCCCTGAATTCGACTGTCGTCCCATGGCTCTACCGCACTTTGGCTGCTAAAGAGCTTAGGAGAATCAGCAAAACGAGCATTGCGGTTCTTGGGGGTTTGGCTTTGATTGTGCTCGTTGTTGATATCTTGGCCCCGGAAGTCGTCGCTATCCTGGCTCCTGGGGAGTATAGCGAGGCGATGGCACTTGTTCCCGTCATCGCCGCGAGCGTGTTCTTCATGTTCATGTATTCGTACTGCTCAAACATTGAGTTTTATTACGAGAAGACTGGCCTTGCCACCGTCGCTTCCGTGCTCGCTGCAGTGCTTAATGTCGCCCTCAACGCCGTGTTTATCCCTTTGTTTGGTTATCGTGCTGCGGGCTATACAACCTTGGCGTGCTATGTGGCGCTCGGCGCTGCTCACTACGTTTTTTCTCAAAAGGTCGTGCGTGTAGAGGTTGGCTCTGCTGTCCTCAACGGCGCCGCCGTGTGGGGGCTCGCCCTCATCTTTACTGCGATTTCTCTTGTCCTGCCACTTCTCTATCCGCACCCCATCGTTCGTTACGTCGTATTCGGCATCGCCATCGTCGTGGCCGTCGTATTCCGCAAAAAAATTGTCACAAAGGTTAAGGAGTTCAAAGGTTGATGAATCCAGCCCTGAAGCAAGACATCTACGTGTCGACCGTAATCGACTCGCATAACTATGGGACCGTGCTGCAGGCGGTTGCAACTCGCGATGTCCTCGAGCGCTACGGCCGTCCCGTTTTCATAGACTATTGTCGGCCGCATTGGACAACTAAGGGCTGGATAAAGTCGTACATGGACAACACCAATCGAAACGTGCCCGAGAGACTTGCTCGTCTCGTTGCGAATGCGCCGGTTAGGCATAAGTCATCGACGCTGTTTCGCTCCTTTGTCGAGCGCGAGCTTGAGCTGTGCTCGTCGGCGCCGTATCTTGCTCGCGGTGAAGGGTTTGATTCGAATGCCGTGTATTGCGTGGGCAGCGATCAAACGTGGAACATCGAGTGCAACTATGGCATCGACCCCGTTTATTTCCTCAAGAACGTACCTGAGGATTATAAGAAGGTGGCTTTCTCGGCGAGTTTCGGGCGCCCTAGCCTGAGCGCCGAGGAAGTTGCGCTCACGAAGCCACTGCTCTCGCAGTTTGACGCTATCTCGGTTCGTGAGAGCTCAAGCGTTGCGATTCTGGAGGAAATGGGGCTTAGCGGCACGGCCCTCAAGGATCCCGTTCTGCTCTGTCGGTCGGAGCTTTGGCGCGAGCTCTCGGTGGGTGTTCCTGCCGCGGCGGACGGTTATGTGCTTGTTTACATGCTCAACGCCAATCCCGGTATGTGCGCATTTGCCCGGGAGCTCGCCGAGCGCGAGAGGATGCGTGCTCGCATTGTGACGTTCAACCCTCTGAAGCGCGCGCCAGAGGGGTTGGAGGGCGTTTGTCTTCCCAAGCCTGAAGAGTGGGTCGCATTGTTTCGCGATGCCTCGTACGTGGTGACAGATTCTTTCCACGGCACTTGCTTCTCGCTCCTGTTCGAGTGTCCTGTGATTGTGTTCGATCCGCCTAAGTTTTCGGTGCGTCTTAAAGATGTGCTCGGGGACTTTGCGCTCGCCGATAGGCGAGCCGCCGATGGACGCGATCCTATGGCCATTGCCGATGCGGTAATTGATTGGAATGCGGTGCGTGCAAGTAAGGAGAAGTTCGCGAAAGAGGCGAAGGCGTTTCTTGACGGTGCATTTGGGACTTGTGTCGAGGTGGGGCAGAATGGCAGATAACGCTTCTCAATCTTGTAGGACATGTCTCGCTGCGATTGATTCCGATGGCGATGAGCTCATGCTCTCATCCTCGGGCGGAGCCTTTTCAGTCCTTGCGCGAAGGATTTTCGATCTCGATGGCGTTGTGTATGGTCACGCTTTCGATGATGGGCTCCATGTCGGCTGCGTGCGGGCAGAGAACCTTGACGGGCTTTCGGCGATGCGCGGTTCCAAATACGTTCAAAGCGATATGGGCGATGCAATTGCAAGCGTCGGGTGCGATCTCAGGGCAGGGCGTGAGGTCCTGTTCAGTGGGACGCCATGTCAGGTGGACGGGCTGCTCGCGTTTCTCGGTGGCCCGCAGGATGGGCTGCTCACTGTGGATATCGTTTGTCACGGGGTGCCTAGCCAGGCGTTCTTCGTTGACTGTATGGGGGAAGAGTTCTCCGACCGGCTGCTTTCGCTTCGCTTCCGCGACAAACGTGAAGGCTGGGGCTGTGGTGGTGGTGCAACGATTCTCCATGCCGGAATTGAAAAAAATGTACCATTTTCGCCTAAGATTTCGTATTACTACAGGCGCTTCCTTGCTGGGGATGTGTATCGCGAGAGCTGTTACAGGTGCCCTTATGCCGGCGGCGAGCGCCCTGGCGACTTCACCATCGGCGACTTTTGGGGAATTGATGTTGGTGGTTCGGGTCTCGATGCCCGCCGTGGAATTTCCGTCGTCATCGCGAACACGGCGAAGGCGGAAACGCTCATCCCCTACATAAAGAGCGAGACTTCGTGGGCTGAGCGTCCACTGGAGGAGGCAGTGTGCGGAAATGATCAGCTCATGCACCCCTCCCCGCGACCTGAATCGCGCGATGTTGTGTTCGAGCGCTGGAAGGAGGAGGGTATCGGCGTGCTGGAGGACGAGTATCGCCGATCTACATTGCTATCATCCAAAAAATGGCTCGCTAAGAGGGCTGTCAAGAGGTTTCTGAAAGGGGTGTTCGGCAGATGACGGAAAAGAGGGTCCCCGTCTTGTTCTCCAATGATTCGGAGTGCTGCGGATGCAGTGCCTGCTACGCCGTCTGTCCAAAAGGTGCCATCAGCATGATTCCGAATCGCTACGGTTTTTTGTACCCTATGATTGACGAGGTTGTTTGCGTGCGTTGCGGTAAGTGTCTCAGTGTTTGCGCGTTCAAGAAGAAGCTTGCCTGATTGGCTGGTCATGCTGCTATTGTTGGCGCCAGGAAAAGCAACAAGCGAATGGCTCCGACAGAAGGGAGAAAATCGCTGTCGTCTAGAATTCGGTGTCGTCGATACCGTTGCGAGCTTTCGGCTAGCCGCCGGTACAGCTACTCCTTGAGAAGAGACGCGTCCAGGTGGCGGCGGGAGCCTCATCGCTATCGATGATGTATTTCAGGCGGGCGGTAACCAGCATCAGGGTCGACTTTCCGTCGGGGAGCGTGCCGACCATGCAGGTGCGCTGCTGGATTTCCCTGTTGAGCAGTTCAATCGCACTGTTCGTGCGGATGCGCCGCCAATGCTCGCGCGGCATCTCGCAGTACGTCAGCGTCTCGACAAAGTCCTCGCGAACCACCTCGCCGCTTCCTTGAACCTCGTCGTCTCGAGCTCGCTGGCTACGGATTCCGCCTTGACCTTCGCCGCTTCGTGCGATTCCATGGCGTAGATGGTCATGAACATCGCCGGGCCCCGCGGCCGCTTCGGCGTCTTGGCGAGGGCGTTGCGGTAGAAGCGCACGGTGCGGCGCTGGTATTTCGCTCCGGGGAACACCTCGGCGATTGAGTTGACCATGCTGGCAGCCTTGTCGCCGATGGCCATCCGGACGCCGCGCGGCCCTCGCGATTTAAGCCACGACAAGAAGCCCTCGCCAGCATTCCCTGGATTTCGCGAAGCCCTCGGCGCAGCCGACGACCTCGCGGCATCCGTCCTCGTTCACGCCGCTCGTCACCATCACTGCTACTCGTAGGCCGATTTGAACGCCTTATCGTTGAGGTTGGATGCCGTGTCGGCCGATATGGCCGAGCCCCACATGATTTCTCTAACGCCCTCGATGCTCCGAGTGGGTACCTCGGCCAGGTACATTTCGATGATGGCCTCCACGCTGATCCCGCGCCTTTTGTAGCGCTCGATAACCGCCGTGCCGAACCTTATCCCCTTGAGCTTCGGTATCTTGAGCGTGACCTGGCCAGAAGTCGTGGCGAAGCCGCGCTCGTAGTGGCTGAGGCGGTATGCTGCCCTTTCGTCGGTGCGTTCGTAGGGTCCGGTGCCGACGAGCTGGTCGGCCTTCTCGTCGAGCATCGCGATCGGCTTGGACGTGGCCGCTTCCTAGCATGATTGAGTTTGGTGCTCGGGGCATGCTGGCGGTGCGCGTCGTGTCGTTCTCCCATCGCTGCAGGAGCCAATGTATAGAAGGGCTTCTTCGTCCCTGACTAAGGGCACTACATCCAAGTGGAAGTTTGGCATATCGATGCCCACGGAATGCGTTTGGATTCTAGTGCTCTGATAGCAGCGCGTTCGGTAGTGTCGCGGATGTTGGTGTAAGCCGTTCCAGCGAGAAGCCGCCGAAGGCGGCCCGAGCGAACGGCATTTCCGGCCCGGATGGATTCGGGCCTTCGCCTAGGATACGCGCATCATAGCACGGCTAGGCCGCTTTCGGGCCTATGCCGGCCGTCTCCATGGCCACCAGCACCAGCCGCTCGGCCCTCGACCTGGTCTCGTCGTCGATCGGCGGCTCGGGCGGCAGCGGGGTTTCCAGCGCGTCCATCGTCGCCATGCAGCGGCGCACCGACCAGTCCTCGTCCGCCTCGGCCATGACCGCGCCCACCGGGCGAATCATAGGCTCCATGCTCGGGAGCACCTGCGCGGCGCGCGTGCGCCGCTTTATCTCGCGGTTCGTCCGCTCCTGCGCGTTGTTCGTGCGTATGCGGCGGCGGTGCTCGGCGGGAAAGTCTAGATAGGCCAGCGCGTCGGCCTCGGCCTCCCCGAGTAATTCGGCCGCCTCCCCGGAGAAGCCCCCGATCGCGTCGGTCGCCGCATGGTAGGCCGCGCGCACCGAGGCGGGCTCGGATTCGGCGAACACCGCCTGCATGATCTTCCCGGCCGCCTTGCGGCGGCGCTTCGACCCGAGCAGCGAGCACGCGTTGCGCTCCAGGTGCACGATGCGGCGCTGCCACGCGGCGCTCGGGAAGCACTCGGCTATCGCGCGGCGCAGCCCCTCGTGGGCGTCGCTGGTCACGCACCTGACGCTGGAGACCCCGCGTTTGCGCAGGTCGCGACAGAATCCGAGCTACCCGGCGTAGGTCTCGGTGTCGATGGCGGAAAGCCCCACGACGCGCCTGACGCCGTCGGCTCCGACCGCTATCGCGGCGACCGGCGCCGTCGACCGCGCGCGGTTGTCGCGCCGGCACTTCACGTATGTGGCGTCGAGGGGCAGGTACGGCATCGGGACGCCGAACTCGCGCGAGCGCAGCTCGGCCACCTCGGCGTCGAGCCGCTCGCATATGCGGCTTACCTGCGAGGCGGAAAGCCTGTCGATGCCGAGCCTTGCCGCCACGCGCTCGATTTTGCGCGTCGACACGCCCGTGGCGTACATTTCGGCCACGGCCGCGCCACCGCCTTGTCGACGCGGCTGTAGCGCTCCAGTATCCCGTCGGGGAAGTACGTGCCGCAGCGCTGCTTCGGTATGCGCGGCGTTATCCTTCCGGCCGGAGTGAGCAGCCCGCGCTCGCGGTAGCCGTTGCGGCTGTTCGCGCCGCCCTCGCAGGCCATGTCGGCCTGCTCGTCCATGATCGCGTTCAACGCCGATTCCGGCAGGGCCCTGACGAGCTTCTGCGTATCGAGGGCGCCGTCTTCCATCTCCGCCGCGACTTGTTGTAGAGCGTCCATTGCGGTCTTCGCCTTTCTTTAGAATCCATTTCTTGGTCGTTATGGATTCTAGGCGAAGGCCGTTTTCCTTTCCAAAGCCGGAACGTCGCGTTCGGAGCGCTTACACCAACAATCGGCACGCAATCAGTTTTTCTAGGCGATTCGATTAGAGATAGCAGTATAAAAGAAATCCTGTCATCAATAGCGAAGTGTGTGGGAGGGGCAAACTCTCGTCTCTTGTCAATGGATTTGTGTTCATCCAGTATGGTGATTGCTCCGAGGTTTCTGAGACAACGTTTATTCTTGGGAAGGAGGAGGTGGCGATGGGCAAGGTTGTGACGAATGACTTTGTTCCCGTGTTTGAAGGCCGATTGCGTAATCAAGAACGATGTACGATTCGAAGGTTATTCGAGTATTAAAGAAGTCCGTATACGGAATTGCATCGCATATAGGCCTTTCGTCTGCTGTTGCCGTTAGTGGGTTTTCGAATCTCGACAAACTTGATGACGATGTCAGAATCGTCATTGGCTTCAGTCCTCTCAATGAGGGGTTTGACAAGAAGCCGTCAGCTGAAGAACTATACAAAGACGCATTGCTTGACGACCTAGGACTCGATTGTCTTCTTGTTGTTACTGAAGACTTGTCCAAGCTTCTTACGAGCAACATTGGCGGTATGTCAATGTTCAAATGCTTGAATGAAAGTGAATCTATCATTCTGGATGAGAGGCTTAGGAGACAAATCGATTTCCATATAACTTTGGATAGTTGTTTCGATGCGGGCCGGATATTGGCGGCTCCGGGTTGGAGAAGGAGGCTGGAGGAGGCTTCGGTTGCAGGTTTGGTGTCGGCGTTCGGATTCAGTAAGGCTTTGAGAGACTGGCAGTGCTTTCGGAGGACGAAATAGATACCGAAGAACTGCGGTCGTACCTTTCGAGCTACGTATCGCAAAACGGAGGCGTAGATTGCATTAAGGGAAATTCTGGTCTTAAGAGGGCGATACGTGTGTGGGACTACTTGAAATATAGCCTCAAGAAAAACAGAATAGCCTCTCCACCTACGGCCCGGAGTGCGGACACCGGGCCGTAGGTGGAGAGGCTATTCTTTAAAGGTTGTAGCACCTATCGAAAGGAGAGAGCCCCTCGATGCAGTGCCTTGTTGTCATTATGGTCCAATCAGAAACGTTTCGGGAGCAACGGCGTATACTTGTGGCTCGGTTGCCGTGAGGTCGTCACGTTCCCTGCTTTTCAAATGTTAATTTATGACATTATGGAAATAGCTTGCTTGTTTTTGCGGTAAAATATTAAAAAACGATATTTTGGATTCGGAACTAGCGGCGCTATATGCGTTTGCTAAAAAATGGGAAGGAATAACATGAAAAAGAAACTCGCAGCTTTGTTCTGTGCTGCAGTGCTGGCAATGAGCTTGCCCGCTATGGCATTTGCAGCTCAGTTCAATAGCCCGGCCGGCACCACGGTTACCGGCTCAAACGGCGTTGCCCTCACTGTGAAGGGCGACGTTTCCGGCAACGGATTCATCCATGTCGAGCCGTCCAGCGTTCGGGCTTCCAACGTTCCCTCCGGCGTTACTCCGGTCGCTTCTTTCGAGGTTACCGCTGACGACAGCATTTCCTTCACCGAGCTGACCTTCGTGTTCAGCGTTGGTGCTCAGTATGCTGGTGCGGATGCAACCATCTACATCCAGCATGGTGATGGGTCCACCGAGACCCAGCAGGCCAAGGTTGCGGCTGATGGCACCATTACCATCACCGTTGACAAGCTTTCCATCTTCTCCGTTGTTATTGATGAGAGCACTGCGACCGGCTCCGCTGGTGTCGATACCAGCGCCACCTCTCCCCAGACTGGCGCTAACATGAACGCCGTTGCGGGCGTGACGGTTGCTGCGATTGCAGGCGCCGGCGTGGTTGCTTTCGCGCTTCGCAAGAAGATTGCTGAATAGTGCATCGCTTTTTCAAGATGACAGACGCCCGCTCAAACGAGCGGGCGTTCTTTTGTTCAGGCTTGCTTCCTTTGGCTGTGGCTTAGGTTTGTTGTACGGGCGCAAGGCACCGTGTTTTGCTGACTGAGTGTGGGATTTCCGAACGCCTGCGCACGCGTGCCGCGAGCGTGTACACTGGGGCGAAGCGAAAAAACCGCGATAAGAAAGAGGCGCCCGCACATGAGCGAGCATCATTGTGACCATATCTCGAAAGACGCAGGGGCCGCTTCGGCCCCTCGTCATGCGAAGAGGGAGGAAGGCTCCCAGAAGAATCCGTGGCCTGCGAAAAAGAAGCGCCAGGTGGCAGTTCTTTTCACCTTGCTGGCAATTCTGCTTTTCGTTGCGGCGGCGGGAATAGGGTTCATGGTATGGCAGCAGCAAGAGCTCGATCGCGCCGCGCAGCAAGCGCAGGATGTGCCCGAAGCACAGGGTTCTTCTTCGCCTGCCCAGGAGCAGAGCGGCGAGGGAAACCTGCCTGAGAACCCTGTCGATTTCGTCGAGCTTAAAACGAAGAATCCTGATATCTACGCTTGGGTAAGCATTCCTGGAACCAAGGTTGACGTGCCCATTCTTCAGTCCACAGTGGACGACAACTTCTACCTCGACCACAATGCCGACGGAGACTATGCGATAGAGGGCGCTGCGTATACCCAACGTGCCAACGCGACCGACTTCAGCGACCCGGTCACCATGGTCTACGGGCATCAGGTACAGAACGGGTCTATGTTCACTACGCTGCACTATTTCGAGGACAAGACCTTCTTCGATGAGCACGATGTCATGTATATCTACACGCCTGGGCACATTCTTACTTACCGTATTGTCGCGGCCTACCAATACGACGATCGCCATGTGCTCAATTCATTCGATTTCAGCAAGCCCGAGGTCGTTCGGGAATACTTCGATTCGGTGCTCAGTCCCGCCTCGATGCTTGTTAACGTGCGCGATGGCGTCGTGCTTGCCGATGATGATAAGATTGTCCAGCTGAGCACGTGCATGGATGCCGTGAATCGCGACCATACTCGATACCTGGTAACGGGAGTCCTGATAGATGAACAACAAACGCAGTAACGATTTCGGACGGATGGGACACGCGGAGGCTTTTGACGCTTCTTTCGAAAAGCCGGCGGATGATTTCCCGCTGCGTCCGACGAACGAGGTGCTTATTCGCAAGAAGAAACGCACGCACAACAAGCTTAAACAGCGCTTGAAGATAGCTGTCATCGTGGTTGGTGCCATCGCGCTTATTGCGGGCGGTGCCGCCTGGGCGGTAGTCGGTTCCATCAAGGCGGGCGAGGCTGCCATGAAGCAGGCTTCAGAGCCCACACAGATCGAAACGGCCGAAGACGCTGTTTCCTACGACGAGGGCCGCACGATCGAGCATAACGGACACACATACGCCTACAACGAGAACATCGTGTCGGTCGTGGTGATGGGCTACGACAAGTCTCTCCATGCGAACTCTACCGCAGGTTCCGGGCAGGCCGACGCCGTGATGGTGCTTGCCCTTGACACCCAGACGGGCAAGGCGACCGTGATTGGTATTCCTCGCGACAGCATGGTTGACGTGGGCGAGTTCGTGAGCGATGCCTTCATCGGCCAGGAAAAGATGCAGCTGTGCCTTGCGTTCAGCTACGGCGACGGTGCTCATACCAGCTGCGAATACACCACTACTGCGGTGTCGCGCGCGCTGTACAACATGCCCATGTCGTACTACATGGCGCTTGATTACGATGGCATTGCGCCGCTCAACGATGCTATAGGCGGCGTTTCGGTCAATGCTCTCGAGACTATTCCCAACACGGGTATCGTGGCCGGTCAAGACATTGTTCTGTATGGCGATAACGCCGCGCGCTACGTGCAGTATCGCGACACTTCTGTACTCACGTCATCGCTCGACCGCCAGGCGCGTCAGGTTCAGTATCTGCAGGCGTTTTCCTCTAAGGCGCTCGCGAGTGCTAAGGGCAATGTGACTTCGCTTATCGACCTATTTAACGTGGCTAACCAGTATTCGGTCACCAATTTGGGCGTTAACGAGTTTAGCTACCTGGCTTCATCGGTGCTGACGAACGGCATTACCTCGCTCGAGGTGGTGACGCTCCCGGGAGAACCTGTTCAGGGCGCCCAATTCGTCGAGGTTTATCTCGATGAAGAGGCCGTGTATCAGATCGTTCTTGACGTGTACTACACGCAGGTAGATTAGGCTGTGTTTCGGCGCTCAGTTGGCTATTGTCCATCGTTCAGAGGAATATGCGTTCTATCGTAAGGCCTATCGTAAGGCCGTCGAACGCTGTCGAAATGAGTGATAGGGGATTGCCGCTTCGGCCGCGCCGCGTGTTTTGTCGCTCCTGTCGGCACCTTCGCGCATGAAGCGTGTCGATGCGCGGCGGTTCGTGTCGTTTCTCTATGGGCGGCGATGGGGTGCTCGGCGCGAAGCGCGCATCCATACTATTTCGGATGTTATTGCCGCGGCAATTACACGCTTTGACGAAATAGCATGGATTGCGGCCTCGATAGAACGGGCTCGAATTTGCAGGGCAACAAAAACGCCTGGTCAGGACGGCGTCTCTTTTTCCTTGCCGGCAGAAGCCGTCGAGCAGCCATACTAAAAAGGCATTTCGTGCATTTTTCTTGCACGAACGAACGAGATAGTACAGATTCCGGGTCTGCATGGGATGTTGAGCCGGGGCTCAGGTGCAAGGTGGAGGTTGGAGCGTAGAATCAAGGCGCAGACGGGCAGCTTGGGGCCTGGGGCTTGTCTTGGGACTGGATTGCGGCTGCGGCTTGGCCCGGGTTTGGGATTGGCTTGCGGTTTGTTCGGGGTCTTGCTTGAGAACGGCTGCCTACGGGCGGTCGCTTTTCTTGTATCGAGGCGCATGCAACAAGCCCCGCCAGACGCTTCGGGCGACTGACGGGGCCTGCTTGCGTTCCATTACGAACGGCGTTGCTTTCGTCTGTTTATTCCTGAGTTTTTACGGGCACATCTCCGCCCGCTTCTCCTGCGGGGTAGGTCTTATCGGCCACGGTGTCTTTCGGCAGGCAGAGGTTCAAAATCACGCCCACGATGGCGCTTGTGGCCATGCCGGGAATCTCGTAGGCTCCCACGGGGATTTTGATGCCGGCGGTTTCCATGCCTACGCCCACAACCAAGATGGCGGAAACCAGCATGAGATTGCGCGCCTTGCTGAAGTCGACGCGGTTGGAAACCAGCATGCGCAAGCCGTTGGAGGCAATCAGGCCAAACAGCAGCAGGCTTACGCCGCCCATGACCGAGGTGGGAATGGAATTGATAATAGCCTCGATCTTCGGGCAGAAGCCGCCCACGATGAACGCGATGCCGCCCGCGTACCAGAAGATCTGGGTGGAATACACGCGCGTCGCACTCATGACGCCGATGTTTTCGGCGTAGGTGGTGGTAGGAGTGCCGCCCAGAAAGCCCGAGACCATGGTGGACAGGCCGTCGCCCAGAAGCGAGCGGGGGAGCATGTCGTTGTAGTTTTTGCCAACCACTTCGCCTACCACCAGCAAATGTCCAATGTGTTCGATGATGATGACGATAGCCACCGGCGCGATCAAGATGATGGCGCCCAGATCAAAGGTTGGCGCAGTAAGCGTGGGCAGCCCGATCCAAGCCGCTTCAGCAATGGGCTGGAAGTCCACGAGTCCCAGCATGCACGAGGCGGCATAACCCACCAGCACGCCTACAAGGACGGGGATGGTGGACCAAAAGCCCTTGAAGCAGGTGGAAAATACCACCGATACCGCAAGCGTCAGCGCGGCTACGGCAAAACCTTCGTAGCTAAAAGGCGCGCCCGAGTCGTATCCGCCGTTAAAGAAGGCCATTTTCACAGCCGTTGCGGAAAGACCCAGGCCAATGACCACAATAACGGGAGCGACAACGGGTGCAGGCAGAATGAAGTCAAGCCAGCCCGTTCCGGCCACCTTGATGATGCCCGCTACCGCCACGTACACCAGGCCGGTTACGATCAGCGCGCCTCCTACGGCACCGACGCCTTGGCTCGACGCCACCATGGCGATGGGCGTGATGAATGCGAAGGAAGATCCCAGATAGCTGGGAATCTTGCCGCGGGTCACCAACAGATACAGGATGGTGCCGATGCCCGAGCACATGATGGCGAGCGATGGCGAGAGCCCGGTGAGAAACGGCACGAGCACCGTCGATCCGAACATGCTCATGAAGTGCTGGATGCCGAGCGGGATGGCTTTCGCCACGGGGACGCGCTCGTCTACCCCGATGATGGGGCGGTCTGCTGCCATGGAAATCCTTTCCGTCGTGATGGAAGACGGCGGAAAGGCCATCGACGCCCTCCATCGGGCCTGTAATCTCGCCTATGATACCGCGCTTTGCAAGGAATCATCAGTTATACGTCAATATGCATAGCGTTTTTAATATATGCGTAACAAGTTTGCTTAAGTGGAATGTAATGCGCTTACGGCAAAACGAGTCGCATGGAAAATTTCTCGCCGCTCACCGTCTGTTTCTGCATATTTGTTTGCCCTCGTCGGCTTAAAACAGCCGTCGGTCGCGATTATCCCGTTCGGATATAACCTCGGCTTTCCAATCCCATATCATACTGCGCAAGCAATGCACAAAATGAATGCTCGGCTGATGGAGAGAATGGGGCATGGCCGAGTGACCGATGCTCGCAGGGCGCGTGCGTCGGATAGAAGAACGTAGCATTACGCCGCGGAGAGGGAGTTTCTACATGGTACATATTGCGGATAAGGCGCAGCCGCCGCGCTCTTCCGATGGAGGCAGGATTCTGACGCCGGAGGAGGCGGATTTCTTGAGGCGCTTTCTGCTCGAGTCCGATCCTGTGGTTGTAACGGGCAATATTCCCGTGGACAAGACGAACGGAGGAGCGGGCGTTCCTCGTCTGAAAAAACCCCGGCGCCTTGTTGATTAGGCCTTGCGGCTGAAAAATTAGCCGTTGCAGCCGAAAAGGCCGATATGGTGCGAATCCGAAACAACGAAGCGGTTCCGTGCGTTAGGCGCGGGACCGCTTTTGCGTTCGTTTGCATTTCAGGGGCGGATACCGCGTTTTTAATACAGAGAGAAGGAGAAGCTGAACACGTCAAGTCCGTGGAACTGCTTCACGATCGACCCGTGAACGCGGAAGCCTGCAGGGGGATTTGCCGGGGAGGCCTCCTTCGCAAGGGCCGCCCGCGTTGCCGCGATGACGCTCCGGTATTCGTCGAGCAGCTCCTCTTCCTCGCGCGACAGGCTTTCGAGGGAGCCGCTTTTCAGAGCGGGAGACGAAGCGCTTTCGCAAGGGCTGCTCGCCCGCACGAAGACCCGTTCGATGAACCTGCGTGCAGCCTGCATGGCCTCGGAGGCGTAGCCTTGCTCGAAGCGCTTTGACCTCATGACATAGAGGGCCTTCAGACGGCGTTCTCCTTCTTCGGCAACGGGGCGTATGCCGAAGAAGCCGGCCAATTCTCTCGTTGCTTTCATGACGACCGCCCAGGGTGCGTGCCCGCCGCCTTCGAGAAGGCTTTCCTCCAGCTCCTCTTTAGCTTCGGGGGTTCCGAAATATTCGTGCGCCGCGCGGACGAACTCGTCGTTATCGAGCGCGCTGCGCAGCTCTTCTGCATCGTGCTTGGTGAAGGGGCGCATGCCCAGGCATGCCGTCTCGATGACCCAGGGTTCTTTCATGGCAACCTCGCATTCGCGTTTTTAAGCTTTCGTTTCCGAGGATTGTATCCGTGCGGGGTTTCGCGGTTCTTCCCGAAAGAGAGTCGTTTCCGCTTTGTTGCCGTATAATTCGAAGGAAACTCATCGGGCGAATGAAATGTGTGCGAGGTGCTTTATGCCGGATTCGTTTCCTATCAAGCTTGGCGTATCGCCGAGGTGCGTGCGGTTCGAAAACGTGGCGGGCCAGCCTGCGGGCCGTGTGTTCGGCTACGTTTCGAAAGGCATCGATTTAACGGATGGCGGGTCGTTCTACGTCGTCGAGTTCGATCCTGCTGATCGCGTCCGTGTTCGTCTTATTGCTTATGCGGATAAATACGGCCGCATGTTTTCTTGCGATGACGTGCTGGTGGCGCCCCCTGCGCGCACGCCCACGCTCTACCTTGCCACATACGCCGATTCCGACCATTCTACAGGCGTCGTATTCGCGTGCGATGCGAACGGGAAAGACCAGGTGGTGGGTTCGTATGCGTGCAAGAACCCCGAAGAGGATGGGCCGTATAGGATGGAGCGCTACGAGCGCCCGTCCCTGCTCGATACTGCGGCGTTGGATTCGTGGCTGGAATACGCCGATTTCCTTGCGCGGCTCTACCTCACGTTCGTGACGTTCGCGGACGCCGTGGAGGCCGCAAGGCCGTTCGACCTCGGCGCGGTGTTCGCGAGACTCAACACGGCCGACCCGTTCGACGCCGTGAACAAGGAGGTGCTCGAGGCCGAGGCCTCGTGGGGGGAGTCCCTGGATTCGGGCGCGGGGATAGAGCGCTTCCTTGTGCACGAGCTGCGCGATGCGGGAATCATGGGCAAGTCGGCCGCCGATTTCGCGGTCGAGCTTGAGGACGGCTTTGAGTCCGTGCCGAACGTGCGCATGGTTCGCACGAAGAAATACGCCGATACTTTCTATCTTGACTTCTCGTACTTGAACGCCGAAGGCATTCTGGTGGAAAACGGGCTTCTTGAGGCGCTGCCGGAGGCCCGCGAAGCCCGCGAGTCGTTCTTGCGCACGGAGGCTGCGCTGAACAGGTTCCTTTTGCTTGTCGATTATCTTGAATCGACCGACGGAGGTTTCCTTCGCGCCACGGAGGGCGTCTGCGCCCAAACCGACCGATGGCTCATCGATCGCATCTGCTTGCAGGCCCCCGATATCACGAAGGCGCCTTTGCTGCGAAGCCGCTGGGAAAAGCATGTGGCCTTCGCTCGGGCGGGAGAGAGTCTTCGTCTGCCGTATAGGCTTGGCTACGAGTTCTGTTCAAGCGCCGACGGCATTCGCTTCGGCCTGGACGTTTCCTGCCCTACGGCATCCACCATGCCTTCGAGCGCATGGTCGCAAGAGACCGGCCTGTTCCTGTCGGCATCTGCGGCCGACCGCAACGGGGCAGAGGCGCGCTATGCCGCTCATGCCGCCATCCTGATGGCGTCGCTTGCGTTTTCCGTGTCGAGCGATGTGGAGGAGGCGTACGTCAACTGCCTGCGCGGCGGCGTGGCGTCCGACGTGGTGGTGTCCGGCTGCATTCGACGTGCGCGCTTCGAGGAGTTGCTCAAACGGGAGGAATCGGACCGCTCGGTCAAAGACCCGTTCGCTTTCCTGAGAGAATGCGGCGTAGATTTCCGCTTTGGCGAAGAGTTTTCTCTCGAGTCTGTTTCGTCTTGCTTCAAGCGGGGGGAAGGGGTTTTCGGGAATACGTACGAGGCGAGCATCGATCGGGACTTCACGCCGTTTTCCGAGGCGGCGCGCGATATGACGGGCGTCGCTCGCCCGAAAGACCTGGGTATTTTCGAGAGCCGCGGCAGGGCTCGTTATGCCGACGAGCTTTCGGAGGCCCTCGACAAGGGCGTTCCTGCGGCGCTTGAATGTCTGAAGGGCATCCACGATCGCACCGAGGACATTATGCTGCGTCGTATCTGCCTTACGCTCATGGAGGGGTTCGAATCGGGGCAGCTGGGCGAGCATTCGTACCTTGAGGTGAAGGAGGCGCTGGTCGATCCATACGGCCTGAAGGCTCCCATGGCTCGCGCAACGGCGTTTTTGCGCGCTGACGACGAGGCTCATGCGCTCGAGGCTCTCAACGAGCTGCTTGCGAAAACAAAATCGCTCGAGGGCTTCGCCGACACGGCGGGCACGTGCTACCGCTACTTCGACAGCTACGAGACGCGTTTCATGTACGCGCTGCATTGCCGGGATGATTCGCAAGGCCGTCGCGTGCTGCCTCTTCCCGACGAGGTGTATCTTGTCCACGATGCTCTCTCGCAGGTGTATTCGATGTCTCTTTCCGCGTCCGATCAGGCGCTCGACCATGCGAAGCGGTGCATCGAGCTGGCGCCGTCCCGTGCGCAGTCGTACCTTCGCGCGGCCAGGGCGTATTTCGTTCGCGGCGAATTCCAGTCCGAGGTGGACATGTGCTGCCAGGCGCTTCGGGTTGCATGGCAGACGTCGGATGCCGCGCTGTGCTGGTATTGGATGGGCTTCGCGTTCTGGAAACTCGAACGCTACGACGCCGCAGCGGCGTGCTACACGAAGTGCGCGAACTTGAGGTCGGTCATGGCCGACCAGGCGATGGTCGAATTCGGCGAGCTTGTCGAAAGCGTCAAGGGGCTGCAGCGCCGCACTGAAAGCCAGGGCAACGAGATTCTGGCTGCAGAAGGAGTGCCGGTCGATGCGCTGGAGGAAAACGGCAGAAAGATGCTCGACCTTGCGAAGGAGTCCATCGATTCGGGTAGCGTTTCTCTTGGCTGCGTCATGGCCATATCTGGGATGCGCATCATTCGCGACGACGCTCTGCTTCCCGTGGTGAGGTCTTTCTCTGATTTCGAATAGCAAAGGAAAAAGCCCGCTTTTAATGCGGGCTTTTTCGGTGTATGGCCTGCGGCTTTATCGGATCGATCGCGTGTTCATGGCGCGCATGGCGTTGAGGATGGCGATTACGGCCACGCCCACGTCGCCGAAGACGGCGAGCCACATGTTGGCGATGCCGAAGGCGGCAAGTATCAAGATGAGTACCTTCACGCCGATGGCGAACACGATGTTCTGATGCACGATGCGCATGGTCCTGCGTGCCAGGCGGATCGCACGGGCGATGTTGCTGGGCTTGTCGTCCATAAGGACGATGTCTGCCGCCTCGATGGCCGCATCCGACCCCATGGCTCCCATGGCGATGCCCACGTCGGCGCGGGTAAGCACCGGCGCGTCGTTGATGCCGTCGCCCACGAAAGCCAGGTTGCCGCGCGCGGAATCCAGGATGCGCTCGACCTGCTCCACCTTGTCGCCGGGAAGCAGCTGTGCATGGTATTCGTCCAGGCCAAGCTTGGCTGCGACGGCACGTGCCACTTCTTTGCGGTCGCCGGTGAGCATGACGCAGCGCTCGACGCCTGCGGCGTGCAAGTCGCTAATCGCCTGGACGGCATCGTCTTTCACCACGTCTGCAATCACAATGTGGCCGACGTACGAGCCGTCGATGGCGACGTGCAGAATAGTGCCAGTGAGTTCGCAGTCGTGCCAATTGCTGCCGTGTGCGCTCATAAGGCGGTCGTTTCCTACCAAGACCACATGCTCGTCGATCTTCGCGGAAACGCCATGGCCTGACTCTTCGGTGGCCTGTGCGATGCGAGCTTGGTCGATCGTGCCGCTGTATGCCTCTTTGACAGAGACGGCGATGGGGTGGTCGGAGAACGCTTCGGCGTGCGCGGCCATGGAGAGCACATAATCGGGATCGACGCCGTCCTGGGCGTGGATGGCCACCACGTTGAAGGTTCCGTTGGTAAGCGTGCCGGTTTTGTCGAACACCACGGTGTCCACTTCGGAAAGCGCCTCGAGGTAGTTTGATCCTTTGACCAAAATACCCAGCTTTGAGGCACCGCCGATGCCGCCGAAAAACGACAGCGGCACGCTGATGACCAGGGCACACGGGCAGCTCACCACGAGGAAGGTCAGGCCGCGCAAAATCCAGTCGGACCAGGCGCCCATGCCCAGAAGCGGCGGGACGATTGCGATGGCAAGCGCCGCGAGGGTGACGATGGGCGTATAGACACGCGCGAAACGCGTGATGAAGTTTTCCGTATGGGCCTTTTTCTCGCTGGCGTTTTCCACAAGCTCGAGGATGCGGCTTACGGTGGAGGCGCCGAAGAGCTTGGTGGTGCGTACGCGTAAGACGCCCGTCATGTTGATGCAGCCCGAGATAACCTCCGCACCCTCCTCGACATGGCGGGGCACGGACTCGCCGGTGAGGGCGGCGGTGTCAAGCTGCGAGGCTCCTTCGACCACAACGCCGTCGATGGGCACGCGTTCGCCAGGCTTGACTACGATGACGTCGCCGATTCGCACTTCGTCGGGATCAACCTGAACGAGCGCGCCGTCGCGCTCGATGTTGGCGTAGTCGGGGGCGATATCCATCATGGCGGCGATGGATTTGCGGCTCTTGCCCACGGCATAGCTCTGGAACAGTTCTCCCACCTGATAGAAGAGCATGACGGCGGCGCCTTCGGCCATGTGCGGATCGGCATCGGGGAAAAACACCATCGCAAACGCGCCGATCGTGGCCACGGTCATGAGGAAGCTTTCGTCGAATGCCTCGCCGCGGCGGATATTGCGCCATGCCTTGAGTAAGACGTCGTGCCCGGCGATAAGGTAGGGAACGAGGTAAAGCACGAAGCTGGCGTAGAGAGCTCCAGGCTCGCCGAAGACGGCAGTCAGTACTCCGAGCTTGTCGACGGCCATGACGGCGAAGAAGAGCGCGAGGGCGATAAGGATGCGCCTGAGCCACTTCTTTTGTTTCTTGTTCATGGGTTGATTCTCCAATCGGTGGTGCCGCCGGCATAAAAAGAGACGCGTTTTGCGACGACGATGCCGCGGCGGGCGTGGATGCGCTAGCGCACGATCTCGCAATCGGGCTCTATGTCGGCGGTAAGCTTCACCACGGATTCGAACACGTTTTCGAAGGTTTCGTCTGCGGCTTCGAGGGTGAGTTTCTGCGTGAGGAAGTTGACCTTGGCGTCCGTGACACCGTCGAGCTTCTTGATGGCGTCTTCGAGCTTGCCGGCGCACACGGCGCAGTCGATTTCGTCGAGTTTGAAGGATTTGCGCATGGTTGTTCCTTTCTTCCGGCCGCATTATGCGGCGATTTTTCGGGCGATATACGGGGCTTTTATTCGCAGATGTGGGAAAGACCCTGGTCGAGAATGGTCTGTACATGGTCGTCGGCCAGCGAGTAGCAGATGCTGCGGCCGTCGCGCCGGAATTTCACGAGGTGCGCCTGCTTGAGGATGCGCAGCTGGTGAGAGACCGCCGATTGAGATGCCCCTATGGCTTCGGCGATTTCGTTTACGCTGAGCTCGTCGATCAAGAGCGCGTAGAGAATCTTGATGCGGGTGGTGTCGCTGAATACCTTGAACAAGTCGGCGAGGTCGTACAGCAGCTCCTCCTCGGGCATGCTTTCAATGCCATTCGCATGCTCCGAAGATGTGCAGCCGGCGTGTGTCGAAAAGACGGTGCTTGGCTCCGCGATGAAGGCCTCGGTTTTTTTCGCGACAGAATCCTGCGGGAATTCGTTGTTTAACATACTAGCTCCATTCATATGAACATATGCTCATATATCCAATACCGCTATTATATGAACATATGCTCATATGTCAATGTGCAAAATGCGGGAGTCCGAAGGGTCCATGAGCGATTGCGGGGCTATGCCGTTCTTTGTCGGACTCTTGTAGATGAAAAGTTGAGAATTGGGCGGTATCGTGTCGATGTGCGATGTGCGATGTGCGCCCGTGCGTCGCGCTTAGAAAGAGGACGGAAGGTGGATTCAACGGTGGATGCAGAGAAAAAGCCGCTCGTTTTGATCGTCGACGATGAGCGCGATATTGCCGACATGCTCAAGAGCTATTTCGAGATGTCGGGCTATCTTGCCACGGTCGCGTTCGACGGTGCCTCGGCGCTCGAGAAGGCGAAGCGCTCGCCCGACGTCATTCTTCTTGACGTCGGCCTTCCCGATATAGACGGTTTCTCGATATGCCGCATGCTGCGTGATGTCCACACCTGTCCGATCATGTTTCTGACGGCGCGCGTGGAAGACGCCGACGCCATTGACGGCTTCGCCGCCGGCGCGGACGATTACGTGACCAAGCCGTTTTCGCTCGAAGTACTTGGCGCCCGCGTGAAGGCCCAGCTGGCAAGGGGGGAGCGTGCGAAGAGGGCGAGCGCCGTTCGCATAGACGACACGCTTTCCATAGACTACGCGGCCATGACGGTGCGCGTCTACGGCAAGCAGGTGCAGCTGGCGCGCAAGGAATACGAGATCTGCACGCTGTTGTCCAAGCATGCGGGGCAGGTGTTCGACCGCGACATGATATACGAGCGCGTTTGGGGCGCTGAAGGCGATTCCTCCGTGGTGACAGAACATGTGCGCCGGCTCCGTCGGGCGCTTGCGGCGGCTGGTGCCGAAAAGGATTACATCAAGACGGTGTGGGGAGTGGGCTACACATGGCAGAACTAGAAGAACAGGCAATGCCGTCGAGAAAGAAGAGGGTCTTCGCATGCATGAGGCACCCTGTCCGTTCCCTTCGGAGCTATCTTGACGCCTGTTCGGTGAAAAGCGCCTTTTTCTTCTATGCGCTTATCGGGTCTCTTGCGGCGTTTGCCATTTCTGCGGTCGCGAGCATGGCGCTCGCCTCGCTATCGGAAGACGTGCTCCTCAACGGCAGCGGGGTCTATCCTGGGCTGTATATCTACGACGAAGAGGAGAACGCCCTTGTTAAAGCCGAGGATATGAGCTGGTACGAAGCGGCCGAGGGCGAGTTTACGAACTACGCCAATGGTGACGAACCCATCGTTGTCGAAGGGGTGTCCTTGTATATAGAAAGCCGTCTGAGCAAGTCGGAATCGCGCTATCGCTACGTCATCCCTTTGAATGACGTGCCCAAGGAGGCCGAAGGGATTGTGGTGCACGATATGGACGAGCGAATCGTCGACCAAGGAGAAGCGCGTGATACGAGCATCCCTCTCGACGAGCTTCCGGCCTATGATGCGGCGGCCAACGCCCAGCGAGGCAACGCAGTCGCATTGGAAGCGCAGCTTCCGTCCGATTCCGAGGGAAACCGCCCGGCTGCGTCTCTTGTGGGGTATTACGTCTACGTTCCGACGACGGGTCCAGCTTATCAGGCCATAAACCTCTCGATTATTGTGATGGTTCCGATTGTGTTCGGGGTGTGTTTCATCTTGGCAAGCCATGCCTTTTACAAGCGAAAGCTCCAACGTCCCATCCAGGCGATGGACGAAGCGGCACGTCGTATTGCCGAAGGAGACCTCTCGGTTTCTATGCCTGCGCCTTGTGCGGGCTCGAAAAGCGAGCTCGACCGCTTGTGCGCTTCGTTCGAAACGATGCGCGACGCTCTTGAGCGCAACAACAAGGCCATGTGGCGCATGGCCGAGAATCGCCGTAAGGTCAACGCGGCGTTCGCCCACGATTTGCGTACGCCGCTTACGGTGCTTAAGGGGCGCGCCGAGATGCTGTCCACCTTCGCCCCCGAAGGCCTGGTGGACGCCGAGCAGCTCGCCGAGGCTTCAAGCGCCATGACCCGTCAGACCGAACGCTTGCAGCGCTACGTCGAGTCGATGAAAGACCTGGTGGATATGAACGAATGCTCGGTCGCGCCGCATGCGGGCAACGTGGGCGTGTGGTTCGTGCGCGCGGCTGCCGAAGCGTCGGATTTGGCGCATGCTGCGGGAAAAGACTTCGAGGCGAAGGCGAAAGGCCTGCCTCGTTTCGCGAGCTTCGACGATATTGCGCTGTCGCGCGTGGTGGAAAACATTCTGTCGAACGCGTTGCGTTATGCAGACTCTAAGGTGAGCCTTGCGTGCGAGTGGGACGAAGGGGTGCTTACGGTGCGCGTTTCCGACGACGGCCCCGGCTTTGCCGACGACGCGCTTGCCCACGGCTGCGAGCCCTTTTGGCGCGAGGCCTCCGAAAAGCGTCGCGAAGATTCCGTTCATTTCGGCCTGGGTCTCAACATCTGCGCAGAGCTGTGCGAGAAGCACGGAGGCGGCGTGAAACTGTCGAACGCGGAATCGGGGGGCGCCGTGGTGGAGGCGTTTGTGGAAGCGCCGCTTGCGGACGAATAGCGTTGCTCCTGCCGGAGTGGCTCGTCAGCGCACCGTTGCTTTTCGTTGATGTTGAGTTGATATTCGCTTTCTAGACTTTTCAGTATCAGGAAATACCCGGCCCTTGCGGCGGAACTGAAAGGTTTTGGCAATGAAGCGGAAAGTATTGGGGAAACACACGATCGAAAAGCGACATGTCATTTTTGGAGTTGCCGCATGCGTAGCCTTGCTGGCCGTGGCGGTCCCTCTCGTTCTCTATGGCCCCGATCTCTTCATGTTTTTTGCCGATGGAGAGCGTGTGCGCGCATGGGTGGACGCTCAGGGGGCTTTCGCGCCTCTTGCCATGGTGGCCCTGATCGTGGTGCAGATCGTGGCGGCCGTGCTTCCGGGCGAGCCGCTCGAGCTGGGCGCGGGCTACATCTTCGGGTTCTGGGAAGGCACGGCGCTGTGTATGGCGGCGGGCTTGGTGGGTACGTTTATCGTGGTGACGCTGGTGCGCACGCTGGGCATGAAGGCGGTGGAGCTGTTCTTCTCGCGCGAGAAGATAGAATCCATGAAGTGGCTGCAGGATTCCGCCCGTTTCGAGCTGCTCATGTTCGTGTGCTTCCTTATCCCGGGAACCCCGAAAGACGTGATGACCTATGTGGCGGGCCTGACGAGGTGTCCCGTGTGGCGCATTGCCCTGATCACCACGGTGGGGCGCATTCCTTCCATCGTTTCTTCGACGATGGCCGCGGGCTTTGCGGCATCGGGCGATTGGGTGGCAAGTGCCGTGGTGGTTGCCTTGACGGCGGCCTTCGCGGCGGCGGGCGTGGGCCTGTATGCCGCGATTGCGCGTCGAGAGCGCAAGAAGGAGCAAGCGGCGCGCATGGATGTGGTGGCGCGTTCTTCGACGCAGGAAGCGTCGAAGCCCGAAGAACGTCTGGCTGCTTAGAAGCAGGAAGGGCCGCCGCACTGTTTGGGTGCGGCGGCCCTCTTCTTGGACGATTGCCGTTGAATGCGTCTTTTCTGCGGGTGTTCGCTATGGGCGAGGCATGACGCCTGCTGCTCGTTCCATGGCATAGCGGATGATGGCAGAGCGGTTCACCGTTCCTACGATGGCCCCATTGCGCACGATGGGGACTTTCTTCAGCTTGTGTTGGGCAAGAAGCGTGCATGCGTCTTGCAGCGTGGCATCGTAGGGAAGGGCAATCAACTTGTCGGTCGCCACGGTCTTGACGGGAAGAGATAGAAGTTCGCGCAGACGGTCGTCGAAGGTGCTTCCGTCGGCGAGCGCTATGAGCGAGTACGTGTTCATGAAAAGCGGATGCTTGTCGGCGAGGTAGCGGATGATGTCTCCGTCCGAAAGGTATCCCACGCCGCGTCCGTGCTCGTCTACGACGGGCATGCCGCTGACGTTTCGTTCGGCGAACTGTTCCATGGCGAAGGCGACCGAGGCGTCTGCGGGAAGCGTATAGGGGATCGCTTCGACGATGTCTGCGAGTTCTTCGGAGACCATGCCGGCCGAAGGCTTGGATGCAGCGGCGCCTTGGTGCGCGTGGCCCGATTCTTCTTTCTTCGCGCGCATGGCGACATGCTTCGAATGCATCTCTGCCTGCGAGCGTTTCTTGGCGGCTCGGGCGTAGACGAACGCGACGGCGAACCCGAGGAAGGCCACGAGGGTGGCGACCACCATGGCGTTCGAGAAGCCCTGCGCGGTTGCAATTTGGGCATTTGCTCCGTCAGCAAGCGCGTTCGATTGGGCGGATGCGAGGATGCCTGTGTAAAGCGAGGGGCCGATGCAGGCGGCAATTTGCACGAACGTGGTGGAAAGGGCTACGCCGAAGGGATGCTGCTCGGGCGGAAGCGTGCGAAGGCCCGCTGTTTGCGATGGGGAAAAGACCAGGCCAATGCCGGAAAATGCGAGGATTGACCCCGCAAGCATCGCGGCGAGTGAAAGCGACGGGGCACCGATTGCCATAATTGCAAATCCGACGGTTGCGATGGCGAAGCCGGCGGGAAGAAGGGGCCATTCGCCGCGTTTGTCCATGATCCGTCCGCCCAAAAGCGTGATAAAGGTGTTCGCAAGCACGGGAGCGAGCATGATGACGCCTGCAAGAAACGCCGTGGTACCGAGCGCTCCTTCGAAATAGAGCGGCAGCAATACGCTCATGGAAAACGTCGACATCATGGTGATGGTGACAAGCACGAGCGTGGGCCAGAACGTGATGCTTTTCGCGGGCGCGAGGTCGATCAGGGGATGGGCGCAGCGCAGCTGCCGTAGGATGAAAACGACGACGCACAGAACCGCTGCGGCAAGCGAGGCCAGGGCGACAAGGGGGGTTATCGTAAGCTCTGCCAGACCGAAGGACAAGGCGAACAGGCCGACCGAGGAAAGCGCCACCGAGGGCATGTCAAGATGTGCCGGGCTGGTGTCGAGGTTCTTGACGAAGAAGAAGCCCAAAACGGCCAGGATCGCCATGGCGATTGCGGGAACCAAAAAGACGTTGTGCCATCCGAGGGCGGTTACGATGCCGCCGCATATTACGGGCGCGAAAGCGGGTCCGAAGGTGATCATGCAGCTGCCGATGGACATGAAGGTGCCCAGCTTGTTCTTCGGCGTGACGGCGAGGATCGTGTTCATCATCATGGGGATGAAGATACCCGTGCCGATTGCCTGGATGAGGCGCGCGATGAGCAGAAGCGTGAAATTCGGGGCGAGAAAGCCTAGGATGGAGCCTGCGAAGCTTAGCGCCGAGGCGGAGAAGAACAGGGTGCGCAGCTTGAAGCGGCGATAGAAAAACGCCATGCAGGTAACCACGATGGTGGCGACGATCATATACCCAGTGACGAGCCATTGTGCGGTGATGGAGTCGACGCCGTATTCGCCCATGATGGACAAAAGCGCCATGTTGACGAGGTTTTCATTGAAGCCGGCGAGAAACGCGCTGCCGTATAACACAGCAAGCAGCATGACGAGGGGTTTTCCCTGCATGAAGAATCCTTTCATGTTCAATTGTTCGAAAGATTCGTCAGAACGAGGCGCGAAGCGCAGACTTGACGACGGCGTGATGCGTATCGAGAGGCGCATCCCACGCAGCTATTGTATCGAAATCGTTTTCGCCTTCGTAATAGGCTCTCACGAAAGATTCACAGCAGGAAAACGCGAAACGGCGCGCAAGGGGGTCAGCGCGCCGTTCGCTCTCGGAGAAGCAAGGTGTATTTCACATGCGCGAAACGGTTGTGTCTGGGTGATACGTTTCGCGCGTCGAAGGCGATTTCCTCAGGAGATGGAGGTGTTTTGTGTGGAAGTTACCTTCGGGTAACTTTATACCAGGGCGATTTAGCCCGGTCAAGCGTTTCAAACGGTTCGTACGCGAATTCTTCACAACGCGTCGCGGCCTCGCAGTAGTGCCGCGGTTAAGCGGCGCATCGTGGCTGGGGCGGCGACTGCGCGGCTGGGGCGGCGTTGCGGCTGAACGGCTGCATCGCGACTGCAGGGCAGCGGCGTGGCCGTCGTCCATACTAAAACGGTCGTTTGTGCAGCCGAAACGCACCTTTTGACGAAATAGTATGGATTCGTCCCGCACATTGGATTCCCATACGCGTATCAGCTTGCAAAACACCAGGTCAGAGACTTGTGGTTGTTTCCTTCGGGAAAGAAGGCCCGTCGCATCCATACTATTTCGTCGTTTCGTGCATTTTCTCTGCGCAAATGCACGAAATAGCATGGATTGCCGGACGTCGGATTGTTTTGGGGTCCGAGGGTGCGACGTCGGACTGCTTTGGGGCCTGGAAGTGCGACATCGGATCGCTTTGGGGTCCGAAGGCGCGACGCCGAGCCGCTTCGGGCTACGGGATTCGAAAGCGAAACGCTGGGCTGCCCCATAGGTCGGAGGCGAGGCGGTGTGCTTCGTGGGCGTCGGAGGGGGAGCCGCTTTACAGCGCACGCGCCGCCTGAGCGATAAATGTTATAAAAGTAGTTGCAATTAAAAACGAATCGTGTAGAATAAGGCCTGTCACCAAGTAAGACATATCTAACACAGTATATTATCAGCGCTTTTGCCCACGAAAGGGCACCATGAAAAGGAGAACGCCATGTCTTTGATTAACAAAGAGATTTCTGATTTCACCGTGGAAGCTTTCCATAACGACGATTTCAAGACCGTCACCAAGCAGGACGTGCTGGGCAAGTGGAGCGTCTTTTTCTTCTATCCCGCAGACTTCACTTTCGTCTGCCCGACCGAGCTTGAAGACCTTGCCAACAAGTACGAGGAATTCCAGAAGATCGGTTGCGAGATTTACTCCGTCTCCACTGACACCCACTTCGTGCACAAGGCATGGCATGACGAGTCCGAGCGCATCAAGAAGATCCAGTATCCCATGCTCGCCGATCCCACCCATGCTCTCGCCAAGGATTTCAAGGTTCTGATTAAGGAAAACGGCCTGGCTGAGCGCGGCACTTTCATCGTCGATCCCGAGGGTCGCATCCAGTCCTACCAGGTCAACGCGGGCGGCGTTGGCCGCAATGCTGACGAGCTGCTCCGTCTTGTCCAGGCGTGCCAGTTCGTTGCCGAGCACGGCGACCAGGTCTGCCCCGCGAAGTGGCAGCCGGGCGCGGAGACCTTGAAGCCGAGCCTCGATTTGGTCGGCCAGCTGTAAGTCGGGACTGCGGTCTCAATGACGTCGATGCTACGTGCGACGATAAAATGAAGACAACGAAAGGAGGCTGCGCATGCGGCCTCCTTTTCTACGAAGGAGCCATTATGGATATGAAGAATTTCTACGACGCCGTCATTGTGGGCGGTGGTCCGGCAGGCCTGACCGCGGCATTGTATCTGGCGCGGGCGCGCATGCGCGTTCTTGTGGTTGAAAAGGATCGCTTCGGCGGGCAAATTGCCATTACGTCGGATGTCGTGAACTATCCGGGCGTTGCTAAAACGAGCGGCGCCCAGCTGACAGAGACCATGCGATCTCAAGCGGAATCGTTTGGCGCCGAGTTCATGGCGGCCGAAGTGCTCGAACTGGATATGGACGGCGACGTGAAGACCGTGCGCACCTCGAAAGGCGAGGTGCATGCGTTCTCCGTTCTTCTTGCCACGGGTGCTCGTCCGCGTCGCGCGGGCATTGACGGCGAGGACCGTTTTGCCGGTCGCGGCGTGGGCTATTGCGCAACCTGCGACGGTGAATTCTTCGAGGGCAAAGAGGTGTTCGTGATCGGCGGCGGTTTCTCGGCGGCCGAGGAGGGCGTGTTTTTGACGAAATACGCCGATCACGTGACCATTCTCGTTCGCGGCGACGATTTCACCTGTGCGCCCGGCGCAGCGGCCGCTGCACGCGAGCATGAGAAGATCACGGTTCTCACGAACACCGAAGCGGTTGCAATCGAGGGGGACGACCTCATGCGCGCACTGCGCTACCGCAATCGGGTCACCGGGGAAGAGGGGTGCTACCGCGCTCCCGAGGGCGATACGTTCGGTCTGTTCGTATTTGCGGGCTATGAGCCGTCTACCGAGCTTGTACAGAATCTCGTTGAGCTGAGCGAGCGCGGCTACGTTGTCACCGACGAAGGCCAGCGCACCCAGGTCGAAGGCCTCTATGCCGCGGGAGATGTTTGTGTGAAAGATCTTCGCCAGGTGGTCACCGCCACGGGGGATGGGGCGAAAGCCGCCGCGTCGATGGAGCATTATGCGGCCGCCATGCAGGAGAAGACGGGGCTTGTGCCTCAGCGCCCCGTTTCCGAACAGGCCGATAAGCGCGGCGCTGCCGAACAGGGAGCTGCAGGGCGAGAGGTCTCGCCGAAAAGCTCTTCGTCAGATGCGCAGGCGCTTTTCGACGAAGGCATGCGCGCTCAGCTTGATGCCGTGTTCGCCCGCATGGCGACGTCCGTAACGCTTGAATTGCACGGCAACCAGACTGCCGTTTCTTCCGAATTGTCCGACTACGCCCATGCGCTTGCCTCCCTTGGCAATCGCGTGAATGTCGTATGCGGGGAGGGCGTCTCAGAAGACGAGACGGCGTTCGTTCGCGTGCTGCGTGAAGATGGGTCCGACAGCGGTCTTGCCTTCCACGGTGTGCCGGGAGGCCACGAGTTCACGTCGTTCGTGCTGGGTCTCTACAACGTTGCCGGTCCCGGCCAGCCGCTTGATGATGCGGTGCGCGAACGCATCGCAGCGTTGGACGGCCCGGTCGATGTCAAGGTGATCGTCTCGCTTTCGTGCACGATGTGCCCCGAGACGGTTGTTGCGGCCCAGCGCATCGCTGCCGAGAACGAAAACGTCCGCGCCGAGGTCTACGACATCGCTCATGCGCCCGAGCTTAAAGAGCGCTACAACGTGATGAGCGTGCCGTGCGTCGTGATCGATGACGGAGAGCAGGTGCTGTTCGGCCGCAAGAACATCGAGCAGCTGCTCGATGCCTTGGCGTAAGTTTGCATAATCGCCGGAAAGTGCGTTCGAATACGGTTTCCGCGCGATTCCGGGGGCTAAAGCCTCGATGAAAGACCAAGACGGCTCCGTTATGCCGAAAGACTGCGGGGCCGTCGTTTTGTCTGCTCCGTCATCCTTGAATCATGCGGGCGGCTCCAATCGTGCGGACGGTTTATAGTGCGGGCGCATCGGCGTTGCAGTCTGGGAAGAGGGGGTATTCGAGTTGGCAGTCGTACGGTTCTTTTTCGACGTGCCGCAGGCTGATGTATTTCGCGTCAACGCAGCCCATAGCCTTGTAAAACGCCTGGGTTTCGATGGCCGAATGTGCCGAGAGGTAAAGTTTGCACGCGCCTTTGCTTCGCGCCCATTGGGCTGCTGCCCGGAAAAGTTCTCGGCCAATGCCTTGCCCGCGCGCGTCTGCGGACACGAAGAGGTCACGCAAATCGAGGTATTCGTTATCGGGACCGAGCGCCTTTGCATCGACGGTTACGAACCCTTTAAGGACGTTGCTCTGCATCGCGCCGTAGACGAAGCCCCCTCGCAATGAGAGATCCTTCATATGCCCGATGAGTTCGCGATAGTCCTCTTCGCTCCAATCATCGACGAAGGGGTCGGGTCCGATGACCCATTCGCCGCCTTTTCTGCGACGGCAGAGCGTGACTTCTTGACGGCGGATGAAGCCCCGAAAAAGCGCCCTGTCGATTTTGTGCTCCTCGATGATACGGTAGTTCACTGCGCGGCTCCTTCTGAGCGGTTTCGGGGAAAGCCCGCTCGTACGAAGAAAGAATTTGGTTTGAAAATGCCTTGGATACAGAAAGCTTCAGGCGAAAGTCTCCTGAGCAGATGATCTCGGATAAAGAAAAAGCCGCTTGAAGCGGCTTTTTCCTCCGGGTGTAAAGCGAAGATTATTTCTCCCATTCGCTGTAGTCGATTGCCTTGCCGGCTTTGCGGCGTTCGCGATATTCGGCCGCTGCGGTGAACAAAACGTCGGTGGACGAATTCAGCGCGGTTTCGCAGGAGTCCTGAATTACTCCGATGATGAAGCCGACGGCCACGACCTGCATGGCGATGTCGTTGCCGATGCCGAACAGGGAGCATGCGAGCGGAATGAGCATGAGCGAACCGCCCGCGACGCCGGACGCGCCGCATGCAGACACGGCGGCCAGCACGGACAGAATCACGGCAGTGGGAAGGTCGACGCTGATTCCCAGGGTGTTGCTGGCGGCCATGGCCATGACGGTGATGGTAACCGCCGCACCTCCCATGTTAATGGTGGCACCCAGGGGAATGGAGACGGAATAGACGTCTTTATCCAGCTTGAGCTTGCGGCACAGCTCCATATTGACGGGGATGTTCGCTGCGGAGCTGCGGGTGAAAAATGCGGTCAGGCCGGATTCCTTGATGGTGCGCAGAACCAGCGGATAGGGGTTCTTACGGGTGCAGGCGTACACGACGAGCGGGTTGGCGACGAAGGCGAGGAAGAACATGCAGCCAACGAGCACGAGCAGCAGCATGCCGTACTCGGTGAAGATTTCCAGGCCGTTGGTGGACACGGCGGTGTAGACCAGGCCGAAGATGCCGAAGGGAGCAAGGCTGATAACCCAGCGGACAACGTGGCTCACGGCGTCGGAAACGTCGGTGAAGACCTTCTTGGTTGCCTCGGAAGCGATGCGCAAAGCCACGCCCAGAAGCACGCCCCATGCAAGGATGCCCAGGTAGTTTGCGTTGACGAGCGCATCGACGGGATTTGCCACCACGTTCATGATCAGCGTGCCCAGGACTTCGCTGACACCCTCGGGCGAGGCGTTCTCAGCCGCTTCGAGGCCGGTGAGGGTAAGCTCGATCGGGAAAAGGTAGCTTGCGATGACGGCAACGAGCGCCGCAATAAAGGTGCACAGAATGTAGAGCACGATGATCGTCTTCATGGAGCCATCTGCACGTGCGTTCGTGAGGGCGGAGATGACCAGGAAGAATACCAGGATGGGAGCGACCGCCTTCAGGGCGCCTACGAACAGGGTTCCGAAGATGCCGATCCATTCAAGCGTCGGTGCTACGACGCCGAGTACGGCGCCAAGAACGAGGAATACGAGAATTCGCTTGATGAGGTTTATCTCGTTCCATTTTTGCCAGATTTTCTTCACCACACATCCTTTCGACAATCGATGGGATCGCGGCGCGACTGATTCGAATTCCTGCGAGGCAGTCGCGCTGGCCACCGAAAAGTAACAATGTTTGCGTATCATATCGTTTTGGCGCTCTGATTTGGTGGAGCGTCTTTCCGAAAAAAGGAAAAAGACCGCTCCTGGCAGCGAGCGGCGGGGTGTTCGATTGTTCGGAGGGTTCTGGAAGCAAAAAAATCCGCCCGTCCGCCGCAACGGGCGGATTCGGAGGAGCGAGAAGTAGGTTGAGGCCGATCGGCCGGTGGTTCGGGCGGACTATCGGCGCGAACCACCGGTTGGACATGCGAATTGATCGTTGGCGCGAAAGACCGGCCGGAAGCGAAGAATTCTTCTAAGAAGCCGCGCGCATCTCCTCGAGCGTCTTGCCCGCGTCGGGGTCGTCGAACACGGCCTTGTTCACGCGGCCTTCCTGTTTGGCGACGACCATGGTGCATACGGCGTCTCCCGTGATATTGACGGCCGTGCGCGTCATATCGAGGATGCGGTCGATGCCCATGATCAGTGCGATGCCCTCAAGCGGCAGTCCTACGGAATTGAACACCATCGAAAGCGTGATGAGGCCGACGGAGGGAACGCCCGCGGTTCCGATCGAGGCGAGGGTGGCGGTGGCTATGACCGTCGCGTACTCGACCGGGCCGAGATCCACGCCGAATAATTGGGCGGTGAACACGACCGCCACGCCCTGCATGATTGCGGTGCCATCCATATTGATGGTGGCGCCCAAGGGGATGGTGAATGAGGAGATGCGGCGATCTACGCCCATCTTCTTGTCCAGGGTCTCGATGTTCAGCGGAATGGTGGCGTTAGAGGTTGCTGTGGAGAACGCGAACGCCATGACCGAGACGAACTTCTTCAAAAACGTGAACGGGTTGACGTGCGCGAACACGCTCAGCAAGATCATGTAGACCACGAGGCATTGCAGAGCAAGCGCCAGAAGAACCCCGAGCATGTATTTCACCATGGGCAAGAACGCATCGAAGCCTATGTTGGCGAAGGTGCGCGAAAGCAGGCAGAATACGCCGATGGGAGCGACGAGCATGACAATGGAGGTCATCTTCATCATGATGTCGTTGAACTGCTCGAAGAAGCTGTGCACCGTTTCTGCCTTGCGGCCAAGCAGCGCGATGATGATGCCCACGAACAGGGCGAAGAAAATGACCGGGAGCATGTCGCCGTTGGCGAGCGACTGGATGGGGTTTTTCGGAATGATGTTCAGAAGCGTATCGGCGATGGAAAGCTCCGAGGCCGCGCTTGCGGTATCGAGCGTCGAGGTATCGCTCACTACAATCGAGGACATGTCGACGCCTTTGCCCGGGCTGATCAGATTGCCGACGCCCAATGCCACGCCAACGGCGATGGCGGTCGTGCATATGTAGAAGATAAGCGTCTTCACGCCAACGGTGCCGAGGGTCTTGGTATCGCCGATAGAGGCGGCGCCGCAGATAATCGAGCAGAACACGAGCGGAACGACGAGCATCTGCATCAAGCGGATGAATCCTTGGCCGACGATGTAGAAGACGCCGTCGACGAACACGTCGTCTCGCACGGTTCCGGCGGGGATGAGGTAGTGAAAGATCACGCCGCAGACGATGCCGAGCACGAGCGCGATAAGAATGGTGGTGGTCAGGCCGAGTTTGCGACGTTTTTTCGTCATGGCCTTTTCGGGGGTTTCGGTCATGGATGCTCCTTTCTCGCGCTAGGCCGTCATGCCGTGGTCGGCCATGTAGGCCTTCAGGTCGTCTTCCCATCGGGGCATTTCGAAGATACCGGTCATCTTGATCATGAGGTTTTCAAGCTCGATGCGGTAGGCGTCTTCGGGATTTTGCTTGCCTACGAGATTCGTGGTGGGGACGCCGGCGAGCTCGAGCGCGCGCTTGGCGAATTCGTAGCGGCTGCACAGCCCTTCCGTTGATGCGTGGAAGGTGCCGAACTCGCCCGATTCCATGACGGAGATGACGAAGTTGGCATAGGTGTTCGACGAGGTAGGGGAGGCAAACTGGTTCGCGGGGACTTCGATTGTCTCGCCTTTTCTGCTCATTTCTATTATGCGTACGAGATAGTCGGTAGGCAGCGCGGTGTATACCCAAGAAGATCGCACGATGATGTGGCGGGGATTGAGCTCGCGAACGAGCGTTTCGCCCGCTTCCTTCGATTTTCCGTAGACGTGGGGAGGCAGCGTCTTGTCGAACTCGTTGACGGGGTGCTGGATGGAGCCGGGGTAGAGGTCGTCGGTTGAAAGGTGGACGATCAGGCCGCCGACGGCCGCGCTGGCGATGGCAAGGTTGCGCGCGCCGAGGGCGTTGACCTTGTAGGCGCGTGTGGGGTCTTGCTCGGCGAGTTCCTTGCTGGAAAGGCCCGCGCAATTGACCACGACGTCGGGACGGTAGGTATCGACGTAGTTGTTGACCGCTTCGAGATCGGTGATGTCGAGCTCGGCGTCTGTCGTCATGATGATGTAGCGTGCGTGATCGAGGTGGTGTTCGATCGCTTGGCCCATGCGTCCAGCCGCGCCCGCGATCCAGATGACCTCTTGGGGACCCATTCTCATATATCCTCTTTTCGACAGGTGCTCGCGCAAAGCCGAATCGTGGAAAGCGGAACTCTGGCGAGCTGAAACGGTGGAAGCAAGGAATTATAAGCCTGGCGAAGAACCGCAAGACTGCAGCGCACGGACTGTTTCCGGTATTTAACAATTTGTCGGCGAGCGGTTTGTTTCGCTGCCGAATTCTTTGCTCCTGTCGAGGGGACGAACGTCCGCGTTCGCCCCCTCGACTTGGTCGAAAAGCCGTGCCTAGGAGCTTTCGAGCGGGAAACGCATGGTTGTTTCGAAGCCCGCTGGGTCGCTCGTGGAGAAATCGATGCGCCCGCCGTGCGCTATGACGATGCGCGCCACAAGGGAGAGGCCCAGACCGTGGTCGTTGAAGCCCGCGAGCTCTTTCGGGCGAAGCGAAGGTGGCATCTCGGCGGAGCCGGCCTCGCTTTCGGGTGCAATGGGCGCCCGCGCCGCCCGTGCGCCCATCGCGGCGTACTCTTCGTAGTGCGGGGGCGGAACAGGCCCGTTGTCGCGGCGGTCTTCGGAAAAGGCGGATGATGCGATGTTTTGGGCTTCGAGGTTGAGCCGGGCGATCGATTCTTCTGCCATACCGGTTCCGTCGTCGGCCACGCGAAGCAGCGCGAATCCTTCGCGCACGTCGGCTCCGAGCGTTATAGTGCAGCCTCCGTCGTTATGGCGCAGGGAGTTGTCGATAAGGTTGCGTACGGCGCGCGTGATAAGCCTTTCGTCCAGGGAGACACGCACCTGCTCCGCCGCCGGAGAGATATCGGCCTCGATGGAGAAGCGTTCATCAAGGCGGTCGTTGGCGCAGTCTGCGGCGATGGATCTGACCATGCGGGCGAAGGCTGCGGGATGCGCGTCGAGCGGCTGCATGTCGTATTCGAGCTTCGAGGCTATGTTGAGGTCCGAGACGAGGTCGCGGATTCGCGCGCTCTGCCTCACGACAATACGTGCCGAAGCACGCACCTCATCGGACAGGCTCTGGTTTTCGGCTATGCCCTCGGCGTGTCCCATGGCTATGGCGAGCGGTGTGCGGATGTCATGGCTTACGCCGGCCACCCACCGCTTGCGTGCTTCGTCTTTGCGTCGCATGATGGCGCTCGCGGCGTTGATACTTTCTCCCACCTCGGAAAGCGAACCCGTCGCGTTGATATGCGCAGGTTTGCCCCGGGCGAGGTCGTCGAGCGATTTCACCATGGGTTCGATGTTTTTTTCGACGCGTCGGCGTGACACGAAATATGCCAGGAACATGATTCCCGCATCCACGATGAAGATGAAGAAAATGTAGAACGGGGTGCGCAGCATGGTTTGCTGCGGCCAGTAGTTCAGGGGAAACATCGCGTAGGAGTCTTTGGGAAATCCAGTGACCAGGATTCCGTCGTCTCGCTTGCAGATAAAGCACGGGTAGTCGTCGAGATAGCCCATGCGCGCAAAGGTCGCGGCGTCTGCGAGCGTGTAGGGGCGTATGACGCTTTCCGGGGCGTTTCTGCTCCAGTCCACGGTTCCTTCGTTGGATATGAGAATAGCCCAGCATTGCTCTTCGTCCATCCAGTTCTGGGCGTAGGTGGAAAGCTCGTAGTCTCCGTCTTCGTTTCGGACGAGGTCTTCTCCTATTTTCATGGTGACGCCTTTGGGCGTTCCACTGCCGAATGCCTGATTGTTCTCATAGATGGTGATTCCCATATAAAGGAACAGGTCGACGAAGAGCAAAAGAATCGTCAGGCAGACGAACAACGCAGCTTGCTTTCCTATGGAGAACGGGGCGAACGTCTTGCGGCGTGCCCGTTTTGCGCGCTCTTGCGAAGGAGAGAATGTCGAATCGTTCTTATGCGCGCCCATGCTAGCGATCCTTTAAGACGTTGAGCCTGTATCCCAGGCCTTTCGCCGTGACAAGGGATTGGGGCTGGGAGGGGTCCTTCTCGATTTTTTCGCGAATACGGCGCACATGCGTCATGAGCGATTGCGCGTAGCCGAAGGAATCGCCCCAGGCGGCTTCGCACAGGGCGTCGGTCGTCACGATGCGGTTCGCGTTGCGGGCGAGCGTGTCGAGAATCGCCCGCTCCTTAACCGTCAGCGTCAGGTGTTCGCCGGTGTCGCGGCGTAGCACGTCGGCGTTCGCGAGGTCGAGCGTGGCGTTTTCCAGGTATACGGTTTCGGGCTCGGCCGGATAGCAGCGTCGCAGTACTGCCTGCATGCGCAAGATGAGCTCTTGCGGGCTGAACGGTTTCGTCACGTAGTCGTCGGCGCCGCAGCGCAGTCCGGCGAGGCGATCGTCCGTTTCATCTTTCGCCGTGAGGAAGATGACGGGCAGGGGCGTGTCGGGCTCGAAGGCGCGCAGGTATTGGCACAGCGTGAATCCGTCGCCGTCGGGAAGCATGACGTCGAGCAGGGCAAGCTCGGGCTTTGTCTGCCGGTATGCGGCAAGCGCTTCCTGCACGTTGGCCGCTTGGGCAACATGGGAAAAGCCCTCCGCTTCGAGCATGGCCGCCACCATGCGGCGCAGCTCGGGTTCGTCGTCCACCAGGAGAATCCTCCGTTTTTTCAAGCTTTGGTCGCTCATCGTCGCTCCAGGATGTCGTCGTGCATTCGTTGCGTACGCGGCGTCGTCGAACATGGCTCGGCGTGCGGGCGGGGCACAAGACCCTGCGGGTCTGCCGCGCATGCGGCATTGCCTGGACCCGCCGGTTTTCGGGCGTGCGTGCGCTTCGTCCATTAAAGCACGAAGCGCCGTTCGTGGAGCATTCGACGCATCGATGTCAGGCAAACGTCAGGTTGGGGAAAGGTTGGCGCAAGGGGGCGCTTCTACGATGGAATGGTCATGAAATGCGGGCGTTTCGCTTGGCCACCGCCTTGGCGGGCGTGGCGTCGAGTGCGTTTTGCCCGTCGCAACGATAGGAGGAAGCCATGGCAGGTCATGTGCTTGAAGTTCAAAACGTCACGAAACGCTACGGCAGCGCGAAGCGCGGGGACGAGCTGGCGACGCTCGGTCTTGCGGGCGTGAGCTTTTTCGTGGACGAAGGCGAGTTCGTAGGGATTATGGGCCCGTCTGGTTCGGGCAAATCCACGCTTTTGAACTGCATATCCACGATCGATGTGGTCACGAGCGGCTCCATTCGCGTGGCGGGACGTGATATAACGACGCTTTCTTCCAAGGAGCTTTCGCGCTTTCGCCGCGACGAGCTGGGGTTCGTCTTCCAGGATTCGAACCTACTTGACACATTGACGGTGCGAGAGAACATCGCCCTTGCGCTCACCATCCAGAAGGCTCCTTCGAGAGAGATTCCCGCGCGCGTGGAAGACATGGCGTCGCGCCTTTCCATCGTCGAGGTGCTCGACAAGTACCCGTATCAGATATCCGGAGGACAGAAGCAGCGTGCCGCCGCGGCCCGTGCGGTCATCACGCGTCCGAGCCTCGTCTTGGCGGACGAGCCCACCGGCGCCCTCGACTCGAAATCTTCCGGGCAGCTGCTTGAGACCTTCGAGCTTCTCAACCGCCTGGGCTCGACGATTGTCATGGTGACCCACGACGCCTTTACCGCCAGCTGGTGCAGCCGCATCATCTTTATCAAGGACGGAAAGCTGTGGGGCCAGCTGCGTCGCGAGCAGAGCACGCGCGAGCAGTTCTTCGCGAAGATCGTCGCCGCAACCACCCAGCTCGGATCGGAGGCGGACCATGCTTGCTAAGCTCGCGTTCGCCAATGTGCGAAAATCGGCGAAGGATTTCGCCGTGTACTTTTTCACGCTGGTGCTGGGCATCGCCGTGTTCTACGCATTCAACTCCGTTGCCGGGTCGGATGCTGTCGCGCGCATCTCCGAGGACACGCGGCAGATGGTGGAACTTTTGGGCGTGATCATATCCGGCGTCTCGCTGTTCATCGCGGTCATCCTGGCGTTTCTTGTCATCTACGCCAACCGTTTCCTCATCAAGAGGCGCAACAAGGAATTCGCTCTGTATCTGACGCTCGGCATGCGCAAGAGCGACTTGTTCAAGGTTTCCGCTCTGGAGACGTGCATCGTGGGAGCGCTTTCGCTTGTCGTGGGGCTTGCCTTGGGCATCGGGATATCCCAGGTTCTTTCCAACGTGGCGGCCTCGATGTTCGATACCGCGGTGGAAGGCGTGGCGTTTTCCATCTCCGCGGAAACGCTCGTCTATACCGTTGCTGTCTTCGCGGTTATTTTCTTCGTCACGGTCGCGCTCAATACGGGTTATCTGTTCAAGGCGAAGCTTATCGATCTGCTGCATGGCGATCGGAAGAACGAGGTGCTGACCCTGCGCAGCCTGCCGCTTTCCTTCGTTCTTTTCGTCGTATCGTGCGTAATCATCGGCATTTCCTACAAGCTTCTGATGGACAACGGCCTCATGAACGTCAATGAGCAGTTCATTGGTGCGACGGTTCTGGTATGCGTGGGAACCGTGTTGTTCTTCTATTCGCTCTCCGGGTTTCTGCTCCGCCTTTTCCAGACGATAAGGCCGCTGTACCTGCGTGGCTTGAACATGTTCTTTCTGCGCCAGCTTTCTGCACGTGTGAATTCCGCGTTCGTGTCGATGAGCGTGATTTCGCTGACGCTCTTCCTTGCTATCACCAGCGTGTGCGGCGGCATAGGCATCTGCAACGCGATGGCGTCGGGGGTGGAAAGCGGGACGAAATATGACGCAAGCGTCATTACCGGCTATATGACGCCCGACCCCGAAAGCGGCGAGATGGTCTCGATTGTCCCCGAGGGTTTCGATGCGTTCGTCGAAGAGCACGATCGCGATATGGCCTCTGGGCTTGCCGACAGTGCCGCCGCGCTCGGCGCCGCATCGTGGGACGATCTTGTCGATCGCAGCGTCCAGGTTGATTTCTACATGTCGGGCATCACGTACGGCGACGTAAGGCAGGCTTCGGGCGAATCGATTTTCGATCACGTAGGCGCCGGCATCATGTCTTCCGATATGGAGTCGAACTCGTTTCTCGATGTAGTGGGCGTTTCGCAGTTCAACGATGCGCGCGAGCTTGCGGGGCTGGAGCCTGTTGCCCTCGGGGAGGACGAGGCGCTAATTTGGAGCGACTTCACCACGACCGTGCCGTATTTCGAAGCGGTTGCCAGCAAACAGCCGGTTCTTTCTTACGAAGGACGCGACCTGCGCGTGAGAAGCGAGATTTCGCGCGACACGCTTGAGACCACCGGCGTGGCCCAAAGGGCTGGTGTGCTTGTGGTTCCCGATTCGTGCATCCCTTCTGACGCGGTCCCCTACTCGTCGTTGCTCGACGTGCAGTGCAAACCGGGCCAGGCCGAGGCGTTCGGTGCTTTTATGGACGAGGTCGAAAACACTCCGGATACGAACACGTGGCCGGTGACGATGGTGCAGACGGCGTCTGACGTGCGTACGCAGAGCAAAGGCCTTGTGGCCGTGGTGAGCTATCTGGCCATGTATATCGGCTTCGTTTTGGTAATCGCCTGTGCGGCAATCCTTGCGATTCAGCAGCTGACCGACGCTTCGAACAATGTGCGCCGCTATGAGCTGCTCGCCAAGCTCGGCGCCCCCGAGTCCATGATAAGCGGCGCCCTTTTCAAGCAGATCGGCATCTACTTCCTCTTCCCGCTTGTGCTAGGCGTCGCGCATACGCTGTGTGCCATGCAAGTGGTGATCGATGTAGTGAGGGTGTTCGGATACATGGATATCGGCCAGATGAGCGTAATCGCCGTCGCGGCATTCCTGGCGGTGTACGGCGCATACTTCCTTGTGACGTATTTCACGGCACGCGCCATGGTGAGGTTCCGTCGTTCATAGAGCTCAATTGTTCGGCGCGTTTCAGCTGACGTATCACGTATCGGGAAGGGGCATCGTGCTTAGTACGCGGGCCCTTTCCCAAATCGCCGTGCAAGCTCATAGAGCCAGGATAAAAAACAGGCCGAGATGCATATGCGTGCATCCCGGCCTCTTTGGGAAGAAGACGCTAGAGAGGAGAGAAGCGTCTTCGCCTTGGCGTGGTAAGCGCCCAAGGCTTCTCTACCGCCTGCAAGGGAAAGGGGCGGTTGTGGGCTTCGGCTCGTAGATAAAGGGGAAAGACGAGCCGAGCCGCGTCGGTCCGAGCAAGGAGGTTGGTGGACCGATTCGTCGGCTTGCGTATATATGGGGAAGAGCAAGCCGAGCGTGGGGCATGTCCGAAGGGTGTCATTCGGAACGATTGCCATAATAGGTTCGAAAACAGCCCCTGAAATCCCCCAATAGGGAGTATTTACGGCGATATTTAGGGCATTGCTCTGGTTTTAAGCGCCTACTCATTTTTATGTGAGGTATCAAAATGCCAGGTCAAAGTCATACTTTAAGTATGAGGATGCTTCGTTTGCCACAATGCGGGGTGTTTTGCCATCAGGAAAGGAACGAAACGAGTGCACGCGATATGGCTTCCGCGGCAGCCCGCGCATCGCGTTTCGAAAGCCCCGCATAGCTTATGACGAGGCGGCATCTGCTCGAATCGGGCGCTTCGTCGGCTCCAATTCGGTAGGAAGAAAGCGACCTTGCGGCTACGTCTTGCTTCAGGAGAGATTCGACCATGGCGTTTTCAAGAAGGGTGCAAGAGGCGGAATTGTTCTGAGGACGGTTTTCTTCGGGCGAGGCTTGGCTTTGCGTGTGCACCTCCATGAGGAAATGAAGCCCTGAATCTATGTTTTCGAAGGAAAGATAAGGGCCTGCAGGCGTTAGTCGGAGAGCTTCGATAAGGGCGTTGCGCACTGCTTTGCATCGCGTTTTCGTTCGGTTGATGTGACGGTCAAGATCGCCTTGCTCGATGAAGCGCGCAAGGGCCATCTGATCGATGGCGGGAACCGTGCAGGAATAGAATCCCATGCGTTCGCGATAGACGCGCGCGAGATGCGCGGGAAGCACCATGTAGGCGATGCGGAAGGCCGAACCGAGCGTTTGAGAGAAGGTGTTCGTGTAGATGACGCGCTCGGACCGGTCGATTCCCGAAAGAGAGGGGATGGGTTTTCCCGCGAGGCGAAACTCGCAATCGTAGTCGTCTTCGATGATGTATCTCCCCGGTTTTTCTGTGGCCCAGGCCAAAAGCTCGTAACGTCTGCTCGGAGGCATGACGATTCCCGTAGGAAATTGGTGTGAAGGCGTGATATGCGCAAGGTCGGCCCCGCAGGCGCGAAGGCCTTCGGAGGAAATGCCCTTCGCATCAAGGGGGATGGGGAATATGCGAATCCCGTTGGCCTCGTAGATGCTTGCAAGGCGCCCGTAGCCTGGGTTTTCTAAAGCGACCGCTTCCGGCCTTTCGAGGAGCTGGATGATGAGGTTGTAAAGAACCTGCGCGCCTGCGCCTACGACGATGCAGTCGGGGTCGGCCTCAAGGCCGCGCACCGAGCGGATGTGCCAGGCGATCGCCTCTCTGAGGCGTTTGGTGCCTTGGCAATCCTGGGCCGAGACCAAATCTGAACGAGGCTCGAGAGAAAGGGTGTCGCGCAACGTTTTGGCCCATGTGCTGAAAGGGAAGGAGTCGGGGCTCGTTTCCAAGGACGCCAGATTGAAGCGAATCCTAGACTTTACATTGTATAGCTCTGGTTTTTCTAAATTATACAATGTAAAGTCCCGCTGTGAAGAGGAATTTCCCTCTTGAGGGTCACGACCTTTTCTATCCTTTTCGGGCGCGGTCGAGGGCGTATTTTTGCCTGTCGCAAAGTCTGAAAAATCCCGGCGAGCGTTCTGGGGCTGCGGTTGGGAGAGGATGTCGCAGGCGAAATACCCGCGGCGAGGCTCGGCGTAGAGGTAGCCTTCCGCCATAAGCTGGGCGTAGGCCGACTCAACTGTGATGAGGGCGACCCCGAGATTGCGGGCGAGCGTCCGCTTGGAAGGAAGCCTGTCGTGAGGATGCACGATGCCGTCTTCGATGTCTTTTTTGATGCACTTGTACAGGTAGACGTAGAGGGGGTCTTCGTTTCTTTCGTCGAGGTTGTATGTCAACATAACTGGCTCTATCTATTAGAAAACTGGTCTTAATCTGATTCTATCAAAAAGAGTGAAATTGGATATACCGCCATACCCAGAACGGCACTATCCTGCCGAATCGACATCAATCTTGCCGCGACGCAGCTGAAAGGAATGCCCCGCGGCGTTTGTTCGAAGGAAAGGAATGCCCTATGGAACACGGAGTTGCTTTGAAGGATAAGGCGGTCGCGAAGGAGCGGGCCTCCTTGAATCGCTCGTTGGCCCGCATGTTGAAAGGCGGCGTGATTATGGACGTTACGTCGCCCGAGCAAGCGCGCATCGCGGAGGAAGCGGGGGCGTGCGCGGTCATGGCCCTCGAGCGAATCCCTGCCGATATACGGGCGGCTGGGGGCGTTTCCCGCATGAGCGACCCGAAGATGATCAAAGGCATTCAGGACGCCGTTTCTATTCCCGTCATGGCGAAGTGCCGCATCGGTCATTTCGTCGAGGCACAGGTTCTCCAGGCGATCGACATCGATTACGTGGACGAATCCGAGGTTCTCTCTCCGGCCGACGATGTGCACCATATAGACAAGACGCGTTTTGCCGTGCCGTTCGTCTGCGGAGCCCGCGACTTGGGCGAGGCGCTTCGACGCGTAGCGGAAGGCGCTTCCATGATCAGGACGAAGGGGGAGCCGGGCACGGGCGACGTAGTACAGGCGGTTCGCCATATGCGCGCCATGATGGCGGAGGTTCGTCGCGTTGTTGCCATGGTCGACGACGAGCTTTTCGAGCACGCGAAAAGCCTGGGCGTTCCTTATGCCTTGCTTCGCCGCGTGCATGACGAGGGCCGTCTTCCCGTGGTCAACTTCGCAGCAGGCGGCATTGCGACGCCTGCGGACGCTGCGCTGATGATGCAGTTGGGAGCCGAAGGCGTGTTTGTGGGTTCGGGAATCTTCAAATCGGGCAACCCGTCCAAGCGTGCGGCGGCAATCGTGCAGGCCGTTACCCACTTCGAGGATGCGCGGCTTATAGCGAGTCTTTCCGAAGATTTGGGCGAAGCTATGGTTGGAATCAACGAGCAGGAAATAGACGTGCTCATGGCGCAGAGGGGAATCTAGAAATGTGCGCGACCGGGTGTGGAGAATCGCCTAGAGTGGCCGTGTTGGCGCTGCAGGGAGCTTTTGCCGAGCATGAAGTCGTGCTCGCGAAGCTCGGGGTGCGTTGGACGGAGCTTCGCGAGGCGGGTGATCTGCGCAAGGAGTTCGACGCTCTTATTCTTCCTGGCGGCGAAAGCACGGTCCAGGCGAAACTGCTTGAAGACCTTGGCATGCTCGCTCCTTTAAAGGCCCGCATCGAAGGCGGGATGCCGGTTCTTGGTACGTGTGCGGGAGCCATCCTGCTTGCGGAGGGAATCGACGAGGGGAAAGGGTCGGGCTCGTGCTCTGGCGGCTCTCCTCGGGGCTTTGCGACCATGCCGATCAGGGTGCGGCGAAACGCTTACGGCAGGCAGCTGGGGAGCTTTCGCACCGAAGGGTTGTTTGCATGCTGCAAGAACCCTTCGAAAAGCGGGAAGATTCCGATGACGTTTGTGCGCGCTCCGCGCATCGAGGCGGTAGGCGAAGGCGTCGAGGTGCTCGCTCGGGCGCACGGCGATATCGTCGCCGTGCGCTACGGAAACCAGATGGCGTTGTCGTTTCATCCGGAGCTCGATGACGACACGTCCGTTCACGAGGTGTTCCTTTCGCTTGTGCGGTGAATGTGAACGCTTCGTGCGCGCCGCGTCAAATCCGCGTCAACTTGCACGGTGCTTTGCGATTTTTTCGGATTCGTTTCCTAGGATGGCGAAAAGCCGAAGGCAAAGTGCGGCTGGAAGGCTCGGTCTCATCGAGCCGGCTCGCGCGGAAAGGAGAGCCCGATGATTAAACTCGTGGCATCGGATATGGACGGAACGCTGCTCGACGAGAGGTCGCGTGTTCCTCAGGAGACCTTCGATTTGATTCGGGGCCTTACAAGCGTGGGGGTTCGCTTCTGCGCCGCGTCGGGCAGACGCTTCGACACGCTTCAGGAGTTTTTCGGACCCGTTGCCTCTTCGATGGATTTCGTCGCGTCGAACGGGGCTCAAGTGGTCGTGAACGGAATTCTGGTCGATCGCGAGGTCTTCTCACACGCGGCGCTTCGACGGTTGCTGTCCGTGACAAGGCGTTTCAGCTGTCTTCATCTGGTGGTGTTCGATCGCACGAACAGCTATCTGCTCGATGACCCCTCCTGCTACAAGGCGGAATTCGACAAGGACCTCCCCAATCCCATTCGCATGGAAGATATGCCCCCTGCAAGCACGTCAATCGTGAAGGCATCGATATTCTGCGATCATGAGCTCATGGACATGGCGTACGTGCTCTCCCGAGAGCTCGATGACGATTTCGTTTTCGCGCCGTCCGGCTCGAACTGGATCGACGTCATGCAGCGCGGGGTTTCAAAGGCCACAGGCATCGAGCAGGTCATGCTCGCGCACGGCGTGAAGCCCGACGAGGTGATGGCGTTCGGCGACTCGATGAACGATTACGAAATCCTTCGCATGGTGGGGGAGTCGTGCGCTATGGGAAACGCCCGCTATGCGGTGAAGGAGATTGCGAAAAGGGTTATTGGCACGAACGTTGAGCATGCGGTGCAGCGCGAGATGAAAGAGCTGCTTGATGCCCTTCGCCGATGACGGCCGCTATGCTGCGGTAAGCGCCGGCCGTCATCGGCTTTCGTGCCTTCGAGGCGTGTGCGCGTAAAACGTTACGCTTCGATGGAGACCGACGAGCCATTGCGGCCGCGCTTGACGACGATCTTGCGGTCGATGCTCTCCTTGAGCTCGTCCACGTGGCTGATGATGCCGATGAGCTTGTCTCCTCCGGAAAGCTCGGTCAGGGTCTTGACGGCAAGCTGCAGCGATTCCTGATCGAGCGAACCGAACCCTTCGTCTATGAACATCGTGTCAAGCTGCACGCCCCCGGCATGCGCCTGCACGACGTCTGAGAGCCCCAAGGCGAGTGCGAGGGCCGCCTTGAACGATTCTCCACCGGAAAGAGAGGATGCATCGCGCATTTTGCCGGTGTAGGCGTCCATGACGTCGAGGTCGAGCCCGCTCTGTCCGCTTTTCGTGATGGCGGCGCGTCTTCTGACAAGCTTGTAGCGTTCGTTCGTCATGGCGCGCAGGCGACGGTTTGCTGCCGCTATCATGCGGTCGAAATACATACTCTGCACGTATGTCTCGAATGCGATTTTGTCTTTTCCTGCGAGCCTGCCGTTGGCGGTGTCGGCCAGCGTTGCCACTTCCCCGTAACGCTCGTCGACAGCGCCGGCCTTTTTTGCCAGGAGGCGTACCTGCTCGAGCGTTTTTTCGTTTGCAGAGAGAGCTGCGCCTATTTCCGCGAGGCTTTGCTCTTCGCGCTCGAGTGCGTCGTGCGCATTGCGCCGTTCTTCTTCAACCTGATCTTTCTCGTAGGAAGGGGCCTCGCGTATCGAGCGGGCGAGCGTGTCCGCCTCGCCCCGTGACGCTGCGAGTTCCTTTTCCGATTCGCCTAGGGATGTTCGGATTCTTGCGAGGGTCGCGTCGAAGAGGTCAATCTGCTTCTGCGCATCCTGTATTGCGCGCAATGCTTGTTCCTTGCTTTCGTATTTCAGGCGGGCGCGGGCCGAGGAGGCGGAGGAGTCGGCCGACTCGGCCTGCGCGAGAAGCGCGGCTTCACGCCTTCTGGCTTCGGCGCCTTCCGACTGCGCTTGCGCGAGCAGCTCTGATGCGCGCCGTTCGTCATCTCGGGCTTTCTGCAACGTTTGCGCGTCGACCCGTGCGCGAGCGAGGGCCTTCCGTGCCGTTTCGAGGGCTTGCTGTGCTTCGGCGTGCTTTTTTTCGAGCTCCTGCGCACTTTCATAGGGGATGGCCTCGCGCCGTGTGCGGGCCGTTGCGCTGTGGCGCTCTGCCTCGGCAAGGGCGCTTGCGGCCTGGCTCGCATGAAGTCTTGCCTGTTCATCTGCTGCTTTGTGGCGCTGTTGTGCTGCGTGCAGCAGCTCGATCGCTTTTTTCAGTTTCGCGGAATCTTCGGTTGCCGCGGCAAGCTTTGCCCGAGCGTCGGCAAGGTCTTCTTGTTCCTGGCTGATGCGCGCTGCCCGTTGCTCGCGAGGGCCTTCTGCCTCTATGACGGCCTTGAGCGCCTCTTCCTTTTCTTGTGCGGCGGCATGCGCCGCCGATGATTGCCGCGATGCCTCTTCTGTTTTCTTTGTCGCGTTCGTCCATGCGCGCTGAAGCGCTTCCACCTGCTCTTTGGAAGGGGTGGAAAGGGGCGCTGTGGCGGGGCGTGGATGCTCGATGGAGCCGCAGACAGGGCAGGGGTTTCCTGGCATAAGGCCGGATGCGAGCAGCCCCGCCTGCCCGTCGAGGTAGAGGGATTGCGCTTGGGACCATGCGTGGTGCGCCTCGTCGGAGGCCTCCTTGGCCTTTGCGTAGTTTTCGAGCGCTTGGCGAGCGTTTCGACGCGCATCCTCGCAGGCTTTCTCGGCGCGTTCTTCGGCGTGCGCTGCGGCCTGAAGGCGTTCGAGGGATTCCTCTATTTCGCGCGTGCGCGCCTCGTATCGAACGATGCGCTCGGGTGCGTCCGAGAGGGCAACCCGAGCGGCTTCCGCCTTATCGATGGCCTCGGCCGCCTTTGCCCGCTGCGCCTCGGAGGCCTGCGCGTCGCGCTGCTGTTTCTCCGATTCCGCCCTGGCTTGCACAGCTTGTTTTTCGGTTTTCTCCATGGACTGCCAGGCCGCAACGTGGGCGACCGTGCTCTTGAGCTCTTCTTCTGCGTCCTTGCATGCGAGGCGCGCGTCCGCATAGGCCTTCTCTGCATGTGCCAGATCGGCTATGGTTTGCGCTGCGCGGCTCTGTTCGTCTTTGAGACCTGCCTCGCGCTCCAGCGCGACTTTCGCCTTCGAGGCGGCCGCCTGCGCTTCGGCGTGCAGGTTTTCGGCGTGGCGGATGTCTTTTTCGAGCTTCTCGTACAGCGGCAGCTCGCTTTGCCCGACGGCCACGTGGTTTGCCAGGTCGTCTCGGATGCTTTGACCCAAGGTATGCTCGTCGAGCTTTCGGCGTGCGTGGGCGGCGGCGGACTCGAGATCGTTCACTCGCTGGTCTACTGCGGCTTTTTTCGTTTTGAGGGCGTCCAGGTGAGCGAGGCCGTCTGCGGCGGAAAGCGCAGCGTCCCTGCGGCTTTTGGCGGCGTCAACGCGCGTTTTCTGCGCGGAATGGCGCTCTCGATCGCGAATGACGGCTTCCTCCAGGGTGTCTTTCAGCCAATTCGCCTGAAGGGTGTCCTGCTCAAGCTGCTCTGCGAGCGATTCGGCCGCTTCCGCTTCGAGGCGGGCGTTTCCCGCATGAACGCGCACTTCCTGCACGATCGATCTGTGCTGTGCTTCCAGGGCATTTTTTTCTTCAGCGAGACGCCGCTGGAACGCCTGGAACTTTCCCGTGTCGAACAGGGTGCGAAATATTCTGCTTCGTTCGTCGGTGCTCGCGGAAAGCAGCTTGCGGAAATCTCCCTGTGCGATCATGACGATTTGGGCGAACTGCGTTCGGTCTATGCCGAGTATTTCCTTTACGGCGGCGTCAACGTCGCGCACGCGCGTTATGGGCGCTTTCCCCGGTCGCTCAAGGACCGCCTCGGGGGCTTGCGTCGTAGTGCCTTCGCCGCGTTTTTTGGCGCGTTCGTATCCGGGGCAGCGCCATATGCGATAGAGGGAACCGCGATAAGCGAATTCGAGCTCGACGCTTGTTTCCGCTGCGGGGTCGGCGAAGTCGCTTCGAAGCGTCTTCGTGCTGCGGTCGTCGCCGCTTGTGCAGCCGAACAGGGCGAACGATATGGCGTCGAAGATGGTGGTCTTGCCTGCGCCCGTATCGCCCGTGATGAGGTAGAGCCCGTGGTCTTTGAACCTGGTGAAGTCTATCTCGGCCGTTTTGGCGTAGGGACCGAATGCGTTCATGGTGAGCTTGACGGGTCTCATCGATCCTCCTCGTTGTTCTCGAGCGCGTTGGCGGCGAGCTTGTTTTGGGCTTGCGTCAGGGGTTTTCCGTTCTGGGCTTCGTAGAACCGAGCGAACAGCTCGATGGGGGAAAGCTGCTCGAGGTCGGTTTCCTCCTCGGTATCATGGACCGCATTGTTTTCAGAGCGTGCGTTGTCGTAGGAGATGCTCATGACGTTTTTGTAGACGCTGCGAAGCGTGGAAAGCGCATCGACGGGGGGAAATGCGTCGGTGAGCACAACGTGCAGGTAATCTTCACGATCGCTCTGCGAAAGATCGGCGGTCGTCTCATCGGACACGAGCTCTGCCAAAGGGCCACGGACTTGGCGCATATCGTGAAGGGGCTCGAGGGGGATGAGTTCTATATCTACCGACCCCTTTGCCCCAAGCGTGATGAGCGGCGCCGATTTCGGGTAGTCGATTTCGGAGGCGGAGTATTTCAGGATGCTTCCGCTGTAACGTGCGGTGTCGTGTCCGATGCGTTGGGGCCGATGGACATGCCCGATGGCAACGTAGTCGAACGCATTAAAGACGCTCACGTCCACGTTGTCTACGCCCCCGAGCGAAAGCTCGGAATCGGTTCGGTCGGGCTGGGTTCCTCCGTACGTGATGAACTGGTGGGTCAGCGCCACGTTGCGCATGCTGGAATCGAGGGGACAGGAGTCGGCAACGAGGCGCAAGGCATCGGTGTAGGTGACGATTTCTTCATCGGGGAAGAAGGGACGCACGAGGGCGGGCTTCAAGAAGGGAAAAAGCCAGAACATGACGGGGCCGTGCTCGTCTTCGAGGGCGACGTGCGCGATTTCGCCGTTGTATGCCGGCGAAAGATGGATGCCGTTTTTCGCGAGCAGGTCCGATGCGTAGGCCACGCGCTCGGCCGAATCGTGATTGCCCGGGATGGCGATGCATGCGGCGCCCGTCTTTGCGACGGCGGATAGGAACCAGTCGACGCATGCCACCGCGTCTGCGCTCGGGGCGGACCGGTCGTAAATATCGCCCGCGATGAGCAGGGCGTCTATTTTGCGTGTGCGGATGATGTCGAGGATGCGCTCGAGCATGAAGCGCTGGTCGTCGAGCATGGGAAATTCGTTGACTTGCTTTCCGATGTGCAGGTCCGAGATGTGCAGAAGACGCATGGCGCTCCTTTGTGCTCTGGTGTCTAAGCCACTTACGCGGATAAACACGTACATGTGTTCGGTATTGATACATCATAGCATCATATGGAGCACGCATGCGCTTCGATTTGCTCTCGTTATCTCCTTTTCGCTTTCAGTGCGCCTTTATCGCATCGGTTGCCCCATGAGTCAATGAGGTCGTCGTCGCGGTAGACGCAGACGATCTCGCAATGGTTGGGGCATTTTTGACAGATGATTTCGCGGGTTTTGAATTCGAAATCGTCTATGTCGAATTCGAACGGGCGCAGGTCCTGCTCGGGCGTGCCCGCGGCGAGCAGCGCCGCACCGAACGCGCCCATGAGGTGGCCGTCGGTATCGACGGTCACCTCGCACCCGAGCGCCTCTTCGAAGAAGTGCACGACGCCGACGTTTTTGCTCACGCCGCCCTGGAAGACGACGGGCGCATTGATCTTCTTGCCCTTGCCGACGTTGTTGAGGTAGTTGGTTGCTACGGCCTTGCACAGTCCGGCGATGACGTCTTCGCGCGCGTAGCCCATCTGAATCTTGTGGACCAGATCGCTTTCGGCGAATACGGTGCATCGGGCGGCTATGTTGGCGGGGTTGTCGGAGCGCAGGGCTATTTCGCCGAACTCCTCGACCTCCACGCCGAGCCTGTGGGCCTGGCTCGAGAGGAACGACCCCGTTCCTGCGGCGCATAGCGTATTCATGGCATAGTCCACGGCGACGCCGTCTTCCACGCAGATGATTTTCGAATCCTGGCCGCCGATCTCGAGGATGGTGCGCACGTCGGGGTGCAGATACGTCGTTCCGACCGCGTGTGCGGTGATTTCGTTTTTCACCACCTGTGCGCCGAGCATCGCCCCCACCAGGCGCCGGGCGCTTCCCGTGGTTCCCACGGCGGCGATTTCGATTTGTTCTCGGTCTATCTGGCGTGCGAGGTCTGCGACTACGCGGCGTGCGGCCTGGGAGGGGTCGCCTTCGGTCCAAAGATACGTCCGCGCAATGATCGAACGGTTTTCGTCTATGATGACGCCTTTGGTGGAGATGGACCCCGTGTCAACGCCGAGGAATGCGCGGCGGGGCGATGCGGATGCGGTTTGGTTGCTCATCGGGCTGCCTTTCTCATGGCAATCATGTCGTAGAACGCTTCAAGACGCGTGTCGAGCCCCGTGTCGCTCGTCTGCGAATCGTAGCTGAGGAACAAAACGGGAACGCGGTAGTCTCGGCTGATGCGCTGAAGCACCGGCATGCAGTCGATTTCGGGCGTGCATCCCGACGATTTGAGGTGCACGATGCCGTCGAATCCTTCTTCGGCATAGCGCTTCGCGGCGGCGATAGTCAGCGTGGAGGTGGGGCCGGTATCGTATTTGACATACTCCGCCACTTCTCGGCGCAGTTCAGGCTCGTTATAGCGGATATTGCGGTTCGTGATGTTCATGACGCGCGCGAGGCTTACCTTCATATCGAGCAGTTTCCGTTCGACGTCGAGGTTGCTTTGCGGGTCGACGGCGGTGAAATACTCGCCCACGATGCCGATGCGGATCGGGTTTTCGGGCAAGGGCTCCGTTGCGGCCTCGAGGTCCTCGATGCCCGCCTGGAAGGCCGCCTCGACCTCGTGGCGCGTGGTCGCTTGCCCCATGCGCTCGAAGAAGGCGGCGCGCGCCTTGTCGACGTCTGCTCTTTCGCCGAATCCCGCGCGTTCGAGATAGCGGTCGTTGTAGGCATCGAGACATTCGATCATCTTGAATGCGACGAGCATGCCCTTGATGCCGTCGGCGACGGACAAATCGGGGTTGACGATTTTCTTGCACGTGCGCACATACTCCTTGAGGGGCCGGCCCGCTATGGCGGCGAAGTTGAGCATCTCGAACTCGTATCCCATGTCGCGCAGGATGGATTCCTGAAGCTCTCCGTAATATCCCAGGCGGCAGGGCCCCGTGAACTGGACCAGCACGTCAGCGCCGGCATCGAGGGCCTCCATGTAATTGCCGAGGATGTGCTTGAAAGGTGCGCAGACGAAGTCGTTGCTTTGCGCGGCGCCCCGCTCGAGGGTTTGCCTATTTGCTTCGGGCAGGCAGACGAACTCGGCGTTGAGGACGTGCTCTACGAAGAATCGGAAGGCTATGTCGTAGTAGCTGTAGCGGAAAAACGCGACGCGTGTCTTAGCGTGGCGCTCTCGCTTGCGGCGCTCGCGCTTCGCCACGAGTCGGGCGGGGCGGCCGTCCTGCTTGCGCACGGACGCGCTTGCCCGCGGGCCTTCGTCGTAGCGACGGCCGAGCGTGTCGAGGGCATCGAGCGTGTCTCCGAGGAGATTCGCGGCGCGAAGGGGCAAGGGGTCGTTCGCGCGTACGGGCGTGCTCGCATCCGTCGCGCAATCTTTCGGGGCGGTCATCGCAGGTAGCCTCCTTCTCGCTGATAGGTGAGGATATCGATGAAGCTTTCTATACGGGTCTCGAGGCCCGCCGTGCCGCTTTGCGCGTCGACGGTCAGCGAGAGCATGGGCTTGCCCTTGATGCAGCGGGCCACGGCGTCGTTGGTCATGGAGTCGGGGCCGCAGGGAAACGCGCTGATTAAGACGACGCCGTCGATGTCTTCATGCAGGCAGAGAAGCGCCCCGATCAGCTCTCGGTTCACGATCCAGGGAAGGGTTGCGGAGAATTCGAAGCTCTTTTCGAGGGCTTTCTCTCGATCGAAATCTTGGGCGAATAAAACGGTTGCGCCGAGCTCTTCGAGCGCGTCGACGACGCCTTTTCCCATGAGGGGGTCTTTCGCCACATAGGGATGGGCGACTACTAGGATGGCGAGCGGGGCTTTTTCGCCCCTGGATGTATCGGCCTTTTTCTTTCGGCGGCGCAGCTCGTCGAGTTTCGCGTCGAGAGCGCGTTCTGCGTTCTTGCGTTCGTTTTTCGAGGCTTTGCGCGCTTCTTTCCAGGCCTGCTTCGCGTCGTGCTTCGTACATCCGAATTTCATGCCCATCTCAATGAAGGCGTCTTGCATCGACGTGGAGGACTCCTGCTCCTCTACGAGGCAGGACACGATGCGCGGCGGCGTGTCGTAGAAGGTGTTGCGCACCAGGTCGGGCAGCGCCTGGAACTTAGTGCAGAAGCTTTTGAAACGGCCAAGGTTCGCAAGGCTCGGCACGAAGATTGCGTCGCATGCGCCCATGAGGGAGTCCGCATGGCCCATGTAGAGCTTCGAGGCGAGGCAGCATTCGTCCATGGAGAGGGCGTCTCCCCGTTCGAGCATCGCGCGCTCGGACGGTTCGCTTGTCACGACGCGTACGCCGATGGCTTCGAAAAACGAAGTCCACAGCGTTTCGTAGCGGTAGAACATGAGCGCGCGGGGAATGCCCACGGTCCGTATGTCGGCATAGGGCGATGGTGGCATTGGCTTCTTCGGCGTCATGGCGCTCCTTCTGCTGCTTGCTGCGGACCTGCGTCTTGCGCGGATTCGCGCGGCGGGGAAACCGGGTTGCTTGCGTCGGTTTTGCGTGCGAACGCGCCGCCTCACGACGGTGATTCAAAGTATTATCTCCCTTTCGGCGCGAGGAGAAGGGGGTCTTGATACATCGTTGCGCAATCGTCATCTTTTGATTCACATGCGCTTCGAGGGCGCCTCGTCGTACAATAGCGCTTTCGTGTTGAAAGGAGTTCCGTGGAAATCATCCTCGTTATGTGCGTCGGCGTGCTGGTGGGCGCTTTCGCGTTTCCCTCGTCGTTGAAGGGCGTGAATGAAAAACTTACGCTCGTTTCGACGGGTCTGCTGATTTTTTCCATGGGGGCTATGCTTGGGGGGCGTGATTCGTTTCTCGACGAACTTGCCTCGCTCGGTTTGAGCAGCCTCGCCTTCGCCGTGCTTCCCATCGCGTTCTCGGTGGCTGTCGTCTACGCTCTTTCGCGCGCGTTCATGTCCGATATCACCAGGCGCCATAAAGAAGACGCCGTTCATGCCGCCGCCCGCAACGAGGTCGATGCCACAGGCGGGGAGGTGGCCATGATCGTCATGGCTGTCGGTTCTCTTGTCGCAGGCGTCGCTTACGGCCTCTCTCACGTCGGCTTTGGCGCGATTGATGCGCTCGTTGCCCATTCCGACTGGATTCTCACGGCCTTGATGTTCTTCGTGGGCATCAGCGTGGGAGGCAGCAAAGGCCTCGTGGGCAAGGTGAAGGAATACCACGTGCGCGTGCTTATCATTCCTGCCGGCATCATCGTGGGCTCTATCGCAGGCGGCCTGGTCGCGGCGTTTCTTTGTGGGCTTTCCCTTCCGACGGGCGCGGCTATAGCGTCGGGCCTTGGGTGGTACAGCCTCTCCGGCGTCATGCTCACGGGCATCGCAGGCGCTCAGATCGGAAGCATCACGTTTCTTTCCAACCTGCTGCGCGAGCTCATATCGTTTTTCACCATTCCTTGGATTGCGAAGCATCTGAACTATCCTACCTGCATCGCGCCGGCGGGGGCCACGAGCGAAGACACCACGCTTCCCATGATGATTCGTTGCACCAACGGCGAAACCGTGGTTCTTTCGGTGGTCAACGGCGTGATCTGCTCGGCTTTCGTTCCCGTGCTTATAGAGTTCTTCCACGCATTCATGTAGCCGCCTCAGGCGGAGGGTTTTGCGTGCCTTATACTTGCAGGCATGAAAAACGAGACTCGCATACAGGAAATAAAGAAAGAACTCGCCAGCGTTCCAACGCTGCCGGGCGTGTATCTTTGGAAAGATAAAGACGGCCAGGTCATCTATGTGGGCAAGGCCAAGCAGCTGCGCGCCCGCATGAAGCAGTACGTCATGGGGCAGGATGAACGCGCCAAGATTCCGCTCATGCTCGAGCAGATCGATTCGTTCGAGTACATCGTGGTCGAAAACGAGCACGAATCGCTCGTGCTCGAGAAAAATCTCATCAGCCAGTACGCGCCGTTTTTCAACGCCGACTTCAAAGACGACAAAAGCTATCCGTTCATTGCCATCACCAAAGGGGACGTGTTTCCGGCAATTAAATACACGCGTGAGAAGCACGTGGCGGGGACGCGCTATTTCGGGCCGTACACCGATAGTCGCGCGGCGCGCAATCTGGTGGATATCGCCCGCAAGGTCGTTCCCGTCTGCGCGTCTAAATGCGCGGAGTGGCGCAGGCTCAAGCGCAGGCTCGACGCCGGATCGCTTGAGGCGTTTCTTTCCGAAGCGGGGAGTCGCCCGTGCTTCGACGCCCATGTGGGGCTAGGACCCGGCGCCTGCTGCGGGTGGATCACGCCGGATGAATATCGCCAGAACGTCGCGCGCATCGAGCGTTTTCTCGCGGGCAATCACAGGGAGTTCGTCGAAGAGCTTTCTGATGAGATGGCTGCTGCCGCCGCCGATCTCGATTTCGAGCGCGCCGGTCGCATCAAGGCGCGCATCGACACCATCAACTCCCTCACTGATCGCCAGCACGCCGTTTCCGCGCGTAATCTCAACGCCGACGTCATCGGCATTGAGCGCGAGGAGACCATCGCGGGCGTGCACGTGTTCATGATCAGGGAGGGAAGAATCGTCAACGGCAACGAATTCGTGCTCGACCGCGGTCGCGACGTTCCCGACGTCGACCTGCTGCATAACTTCCTGCTTCGCTATTACGATGCCACCACGTCGATCCCGCATGAGGTGATCGTCGATTGCGAGCTCGAGGACGAAGCCGCCATGGAGCAGTGGCTCACCGAAAAGCTCGCAAGTCCCCACGGGGCGAAGGTGCGCTTCACCGTGCCGCAGCGCGGCGAGAAGGCGGAGCTTTTGGCCATGGCCCGAAAGAACGCCGGCCACACGCTGAGCCGCTACAAGGTCCGCACGAACTACGAGGACAAACGCATCAACGACGCCCTTATGCAGCTCGAAAGCGCCTTGGCGCTTGACGCGCCGCCTATGCGCATAGAATGCTTCGACATCTCTACGATTCACGGCAGCTACACCGTTGCCTCCATGGTGGTCTTCACGGGAGGGCGGCCCGACAAAAACCAGTATCGGCGCTTCAAAATCAAGACGCCGCTTGATGAGGCGAACGACTTTCTGAGCATGCGCGAGGTGCTCGGTCGCCGCTATGCCCCCGAACGCATGGCGGACGAGCGCTTCGGCAAAAAGCCCGACCTGCTTATTGTCGACGGCGGCAAGCCCCAGCTCACGGCTGCCCTCGCGCAGCTCGAAGAGCTCGGCATCACCGATATTCCCGTCGCCGGCCTCGCGAAGCGCGACGAAGAGCTGTTTGTTCCCTGGCAGGATACAGGTCCGGTCGTCTTGCCGAGCGGGTCGAGCTCTTTATACCTCGTGAAGCACGTTCGAGACGAAAGCCATCGCTTCGCGATTACGTTCCATCGCGAACTGCGAGGCAAGGGTATGACGAAATCCATCCTTGACGACGTGGTCGGTCTCGGTCCTGTGCGCAAGAAAGCCCTGCTCGACGCCATGGGCGGGTTCAGGCGCCTTAGAGAGGCGAGCTTGGAAGACATCTTGGAGACGAAGGCCGTGCCGGCCGAGGTCGCCGAAGAGGTGCATCGCGTTCTCAAGCAGTATAATGAGCGTCAATCCCCATCCGAAGCGATGCGCTGACGCGCCTTCACGCCGCGCGTCAAGGCGGCTGCGCAGCTGGCAGCCCGGCAAGGCGGCGTTTTGCCGATATATTCGGACGGGGCTTCGCCTGAAGGCGAGGCAAGTTCAAACGGGTTTTCCATGGCGGGCCGCATTGCCTGGTTCCGCAGAAGAGAGAGGCGAAATCCATGGGTGCCGATATGAATGCGTCGTTCCAGCAAGACGATGCGAACGATCTTGTTTTTGTCACGGGAATGAGCGGCGCAGGCCGCACCGAAGCCATGCATTCCTTCGAGGATTTGGGCTATTTCTGCATAGACAATCTTCCCGCCAGCCTCATTCCCAACCTGCTCGACACGGCGCGCGGCGCCGATGGACATATGACGCGCAAGCTCGCCGTCGTCTGCGATGCCCGCAACAAGGCGTTTTTCGCCGACCTTCAGGGCGAGCTGAAAAAGATAGCCGACAAGGGCATTCCCTTCCGCATGGTGTTTCTTGATGCGGGAGACGACAAACTGGTCGCGCGCTATAAGGCAAGCCGCCGCAAGCATCCTTTGTGCGAAGAGGGCATGACCATCGCGCAGGGCATTGCCGCCGAACGCGCCCTTCTGTTCGATTTGCGCAATGCCGCGCACGATGTCATTGACACCACGGATATGCTTCCCATGCAGTTGCGCACGAGAATTCGGGAGCTGTTTTCCGAAAACGAAGAGCGGGAGGGCCTTGCCGTCACCGTTTACTCCTTCGGATTCAAGCACGGCGCCCCCCTCGACGCCGATATCGTCATCGACGTGCGCTTTCTTCCGAATCCCTACTACGATCCGGCGCTTCGTTCTCTGACCGGCCTTGACGTTCCCGTGCGGGATTTCGTGATGTATCGGGACGAGACCGTCGAGTTTTTGAAGCGCTGGCGCGAGCTTCTCGACGTGGTTATGCCCGGCTATGTGAAAGAGGGCAAGCAGCAGCTCGCTATCGCCGTCGGATGCACCGGAGGCCAGCACAGAAGCGTCGCGCTGGCGGAAAGCACGGGGGATTACCTGAAGACGCGCGGGTATCGTGTCAGCGTGACCCATCGCGACCTTCCCCTTGCTGAATCCGTGCGCTGCGCGCTCGACGAGACGCCCGATTCCAAGAAAGACGAATAGCCATGGCGGAATTCACTCCCAGCGATCTTCCGTTCGCTTACGACCCTGCGGCGACGGCCGCCTTTGCGCGCCTTCGTTCCGAAGTGGGGGAGGAGGCCCTGCACGACACGGCCGCTCCCGTCAAGGCGGTCGTCATCGGCGGCGGCACCGGAGCCCCCGTTTCCATACGCACGTTGCTTTCCCTCGAGGCAGAGGTGTCTGCCGTGGTGGCCATGGCGGACGACGGCGGTTCCACCGGCATTCTGCGCGAAGAGGCCGGTGCGCTTCCTCCTGGCGACATCCGCAAATGCCTCGCTGCCATGGCCGCGGATGATTCCGACCCGCTCACGCGAGCGTTCAAATACCGCTTTTCCTTCGCGCGCAACCATACGTTGGGAAACCTTATGCTTTCCGCCCTGGAGGATGCTACGGGTTCGTTTCCCGAGGCCATCGCCATCTGTGGACGGCTTTTGGGAGCGCGAGGCCGCGTGTACCCATCGACGCTCGAGAAGGTTGTTCTGTGCGCCGAGGCCTGCGACGGCGTCTTTTTGGGCGGCCAGGCGCGTGCGTGCAAGTCGAAGACGGCTCTGCACAGGGCCTGGCTCGAATCCGACCAGCCTATTCGGGCGTATGGGCCGGCGCTTGACGCCATTCGTCAGGCGGACCTTATCGTCTTGGGGCCGGGCTCGCTGTTTACCTCGATTATTCCCAACTTGCTGGTTCCGGGCGTAATCGACGCTATCCGCGAATCGCACGGTGTCACGATGTTCGTCTGCTCCCTTGCGGATATGCAGGGCGAGACCTGGGGCCTGTCGGCCAAGGAGCACTACGAGGCCCTTGTACGTCACGGCATGGACGGCCTGGTAGACTACATGCTTGTTCACAGTCCCGAGCCGTTGCGTCCCGCGCGACGTCTCGACCGCATGGCGGCGGCGCTTCGCCGGGCGCCCGAGACGCTTCCCATGCGCAGCGAACAGGAGGCTTCCGCTATTCGCTCCGTTCGCATATCCTACGAAGACGCCTGCGCCATCCAGCAGTCCGGTCCTGTCGTGCTGGTTCGAAACCTCGTCGATCAGCTTCGTCCCACCTGGCACGACCCGAATGCGCTGCGCGATGCGATGCGCACCGTTGTCCGCTTGTCCCGAATGCGCTTGAGAAGGTAGCACCATGTCGTTTACCGCCGATGTCAAAGACGAACTTACCCGCGTGATGCCGGGATGCAGCCACTGCGACAAGGCCGCCTTGGCGGCCCTCGCGCGCATCGAGGGAACGTTGTTTTTCTCCGGTCCCGGCCGCTACCGTCTCGAAATAGCCACGGAGATCAGCTCGGTCGCCCGTCTCATCATCAAGTCGCTGCACCAGATCTATGCGCTCAAGACGGAACTGACCGTTCGCCGCAGCGTCTTGCATAAAACGCCGAATTACCTGATCGTCGTGCCGTCTCAGCCGGGAATGGAGGATGCCCTGCACGACCTGGGCATCCTTGGCGAGTCAGGGTTGGAGATGGGCATCCATGAGCACCTGGTCGAAAAGCCGTGTTGCGAAGCCTCGTATCTTCGCGGCGCGTTTCTCGGTAGCGGGTTCATCGCCGATCCGCGCGGCGATTTCCATTTCGAGATCACCGTGGAAAACGAGGCGCTCGCCGAGGGGCTGGTGGCTCTTATGGCCGAGCGCAACATCAAGGCTCGCATCCTGCGCCGCCGCAATTCCTATATCGTCTACCTCAAAAGCGGCACGGCCATATCGGCGTTTCTCGCTTTCGTCGGCGCTCATCAATGCGCCCTGGCCATGGAGAACGAACGTGTGCGCAAGAGCGTGCGCAACGATATCAACCGCAAGGTGAACGCCGAACTTGCCAACCAGGCGAAAAGCGCGGAGGCTGCAATCGATCAAATCGTCAGCATCAGAAAGCTTGCCGAAAGCGGCAAGGTGGCTGATCTTCCTCCCGGGCTCCAGGAGTTCGTGCGTCTTCGCCTTCGTTATCCCGATGCCAGCTTGAAAGAGCTCGGAGAGCGGGCGAACCCGCCCCTTTCGAAATCGGCGGTGTATCATCGCGTTCGCCGTCTCGAGGATATGGCCCGCAATTTATAGCGCTTTTCGAGCCGTTTTTGTCTTCGGGTCGACTCGCCGATGTTTGGGCGCGGCGGGTCTTTCCGCTACGCCGCCGCGGTTCTTCCTTTGGCTCGGCTCGCCGACATTCAAGCCCTTCGTGCTCGAGATTCTTTCGCGCTGCTTGCATTTGATGATAGAATTCTGTCGTTTTTACCCTCTCTCATCATGCAAGGAGTAACCGCAATGGCTGAAACGAAATCTGTGAAGCCTGCAGGCGGGGAGCAGAAGCGCGAGCACTTCGCGTCCCGCCTGGGCTTCATTCTCATCGCAGCGGGCTGTGCCATCGGCCTGGGCAATGTTTGGCGCTTCCCGTACATCACGGGCGAATACGGCGGCGGCGCATTCGTGCTGCTGTACCTTATCTTCTTGGTCATCCTGGGCCTGCCCGTCATGGTCATGGAGTTCGCCGTCGGGCGCGCAAGCCAGAAAAGCTGCGCACAGGCCTTCGATATCCTTGAGCCGAAGCGTCGCTTCCACTGGTTTTCCTGGTGGGGATACATCGGCTGCATGATCTTGATGATGTTCTACACCACGGTAGCCGGCTGGATGCTTGCCTACGTGCCCAAGATGGCATCGGGCATGTTCGATGGCGGCACGGCCGAGGTCACGGGAGCGGCGTTCAACGCCATGCTTGCGAATCCTTCAGAGCTCATGGGCTGGATGCTCGGTGCCGTATTCATCGGCTTTCTCATCTGCAGCCTGGGTCTTCAGAAAGGCGTGGAGCGCATCACGAAATGGATGATGGCCATCCTGTTCGTCGCCATGATTGCGCTGTGCATCCGTTCGGTCACGCTGCCTGGCGCCGCCGAGGGCCTTGCGTTCTATCTGATTCCCGATTTCAGCCGCATGTTCGCTGGTGGATGGACCACGTTTGGCGAAGCGGTCTATGCGGCCATGGGCCAGGCGTTCTTCTCGCTTTCGCTCGGCATTGCCGCTATGGAGATTTTCGGTTCGCGTATCGGCCGTGAACGTAGCCTGACGGGCGAGGCCGTCAACGTCACGCTGCTCAATACGCTTGTCGCTATTCTGGCGGGCCTGATTATTTTCCCTGCATGCTTTGCGTACAACGTCACGCCCGATTCCGGTCCGTCTCTCGTGTTCGTCACGCTTCCCGTAGTGTTCGGCCAGATGCCGCTCGGCAACATCTGGGGCGCGCTGTTCTTCGTGTTCATGAGCTTTGCGGCGCTTTCCACCGTTATCGCTGTGTTCGAGAATCTGATCAGCTTTACCATGGATAAGTGGGATGTCGATCGCAAGCGTGCCGTGGCGATCAACGCCGTGCTCGTGGTTGTTTTGAGCCTGCCGTGCGTGTTCGGATTCAACGTGCTTGCGGGTGTCGCTATTCCCGGCATCGGCGACATTCAGTCCATCGAGGACTTCATCGTCTCAAACAACATGCTGCCGCTCGGCGCACTGATTTTCGTGCTCTTCTGCACGCAGCGTTTCGGTTGGGGCTGGAAGAACTTCCTTGCCGAGGCCGATGCAGGCGAGGGCATGAAGTTTCCCGCATGGAGCCGCCTGTGGGTGAAGTGGGGCATTCCCGTGCTGATTGTGATTATCTTCATCATGGGCTATGCGCCGAAGGTGGCGCTCTGGTTGGACCTGTAGCTTTTGGGCGCTTTATGCGAAAGCCATACAACGTAGAAGGGAGCCGATTCGGCTCCCTTTTTGCATGCCTACGCCAACGCTTCGTCGCCCGGCATCGAAGCGGCCGTCTATTCGTCGGCTCCCGAAAGAACGACAAGCCCAACGCATGCGAGTCCTATGCCGAGAAGCATGATGCCGTCGCGCGCATCGAACACGCCAAGGGCCGAAAGCGCCACCGTGGCAACGCCCATCGCAAGGCCTATGCTTTTCAAGACGGCGCGGACGGTTCGCGCGGCGCAACCGACCATCGGTAGAATCGGGTGAACCGTCGGTAGAGTCTGCCGTGTCTGCGCCGGGGCGCTTGCTGTGGCATAATCGGATGCCTGACGAAAGGGGAATGCATGGCATCCGAGAAGGCTACGAAGAAATCGACGGCATCCACCACGCGCCGCACGCTGCATTACTACTGGCAGGTCACACGCAGGCATTTCGGCCTGTTCTCCCTTCTCATGGTTTCGACGTTTCTGTTCGTGGCGCTGCTTTCGTACGGCAACCCGTACGTCATGAGCCTGATCGTGGACAAGGTGAGCGCCGGCCCCGTTTCCTCGGACGAGGTGTTTTCCACGTTCGGTCCGTTCATTATCGCGCTCATCGCCATCAACGTATTCGGCCAGGCGGCAAGCAAGCTGCAGGATTTCGCCATGTACAAGCTGCAGATTGCGGCATCGTACGATTTGGCCACGATGAGCTTCGACGCCCTGTGCAACCAGTCCATGAGCTTTCACTCCAACCGTTTCGGCGGCACGCTCGTCAGCCAGACGACGAAGTTCATGAGCGCGTATCAACTCTTGCTTGAAACGGTGACGTTTCCGTTTCTCCCCGTGGTGTGCTCGGTGGTCTTCACCTGCGCCATCTTGGCGCCGCGCGTTCCCGTGTACGTGGCCATCCTCATGGTGCTGCTCGCGGTGTACGCGGGTATTTCCTACTATATGTATAAGCGCATACTTCATCTCAACGAAAAGGCCGCAAGCGCGCAGAATCACCTGTCGGGTGAGCTGTCCGATTCGGTGGCCAACATCTTGGCGGTGAAAACCTACGGTCGTGAAGCCTATGAGCGAAGCCTTTTCGATGCGGCGAACAAAGACGTGGTGGCGCGTGATTCCAGGCGCATGTGGGCATCGCTTACGCGCGGCATCATCACCGCCTGTATCACGGTGGTCATCATGAGCGTGGTTACCGTGTTCATCGCGGGCGGCAATGCGTGGTATGGCATCACGCCTGGCACGCTCGTAATGATGTTCACCTACACCTACACGGTGACCAACCAGTTCAACTTCATCAACAACGGCCTGCAGCGTTTCAACCGAGCGTTCGGCGATGCGTCCGGCATGACGGCCACGCTTGACGAGCCGCGTCTTGTGGCCGATCTGCCCGACGCGTCCGATCTGCACGTGCGCGAAGGGCGCATCGACTTCGAGAATATCGGTTTCTGGTATACCGACGGCGCGGTGCGCACTCGGGTCTTCGACGGACTCGACCTCCATATCCCCGCCGGTCAGCGCGTAGGCCTCGTGGGCGCGAGCGGTGCCGGCAAGACCACCCTGACGAAGCTGCTGCTGCGTTTGTCGGATATCCAAGAGGGGCGTATCCTGCTAGACGGCCAGGACATTTCTCTTTGTACGCAGCAAAGCTTGCGACGAAGCATTGCCTACGTTCCTCAGGAGTCGCTGCTGTTCCATCGCAGCGTGGCGGAAAACATCGCATACGGCAGGCCCGATGCCTCCATGGAAGAGATCCGCGAGGCGGCGCGTCGGGCGAACGCCCTGGAATTCATAGAGAAACTGCCGCAGGGCTTCGACACGGTGACTGGCGAGCGCGGCGTGAAGCTTTCGGGCGGTCAGCGCCAGCGCATCGCCATCGCGCGCGCCATGCTCGCCGATTGCCCTATCCTCGTGCTCGACGAGGCGACGAGCGCTCTTGATTCGGAGAGCGAGAAGATGGTGCAGGACGCGCTTGCCAAGCTGATGCGCGGTCGTACGTCGATCGTGGTGGCGCACAGGCTTTCCACCGTTGCGAGTCTCGACCGCATTGTGGTGCTTGATGACGGCGGCATCGCGGAGGACGGTTCGCATGCCGAGCTCATCGAGGCGGGCGAGGCGTATGCGCGCCTTTGGAACCGTCAGACCGGGGCCTATCTGGAATAGGGGCGGTTGCTTTCCGCAGTGCTACTCCCGCTCGGGAGAAATAATGCCGATTTTGAGTAACGGCCCCTTATGAAGTACAATGGCTTTTTAATTTTTGCGGCTTTGTTGCGGATATGCTTCTCGAACTTGCGCAAAGCCGAAGCGTATGAGCTTTATCTGCATAGAACGGAGCGTCGGGCGCGCCATGGCGCGTTGCGGCGTTTGCATACCCAAAGGCACATTTGAACCGAAGGAGTATTACAGTTTTGAATAACGAACATATCAACGGCGAAGCAGGCGCCGACACCGCAGCCGACAAAGGCTCGCGTTCCCACGGCGACCGCCGCAATTCCCGTGGTCAGTCTCAAGGCCAGGCGCAGTCGCACGCGGCATCGAACGAAGGATCGCGCGAGCAGCGCTCGTCGCGTTCTCATCGTCGTACGACGCGCCATAAGACAGTTACCCTCGAGCACAAGCGTCCTCAGATAACCCCCGAAGGCCAGGGCGAGGTCGAAGCTTTCAGCAAGCCGCGCACCCGCAACGCCTCGAAGAGCACGGCCGGGTCTCGTCGTCGCGGGGCAGTGAAGCGCAACCCCTCTGCGACGCTGAAAATCATCCCGCTCGGCGGTCTTGACGCCATCGGAAAGAACATGACCGTATTCGAATGCGGCGACGACATGCTACTGGTCGATGCGGGCCTGATGTTTCCCGACGACGATCATCCGGGCATCGATCTCATTCTGCCCGATTACACCTACGTGCTCGAAAACGAGCATAAGCTGCGCGGCATCATCATCACGCACGGCCATGAAGACCATACGGGATCGTTGCCGTATCTGATGAAAGACCTTTCTCGCAAAGTTCCCATCTACGGCACCAAGATGACCCTCGGATTGATCGAGGGCAAGTTCAGCGAACATCGCGTCAAGGCGAAGCTCGCCGAGATCAAAGCGGGGGACGAGATAAAGCTGGGCGGTTTCATCGTCGACTTCTTCGCCGTGAATCACTCCATTCCCGGCGCGGTGGGCGTGTTCATGCAGTCTCCTGCAGGCAACGTCTTGCACACCGGCGACTTCAAGCTCGACCAAAGCCCCATCGACGGCGTTCATACGGATTTCGGCGCGCTTGCCCGCTTTGGGAAGATTGGCGTCGATTTGATGATGTCCGACTCTACGAACGCACAGAACCCCAACTTCACGCCTTCTGAGGCCGAGGTGGGAAAAACCTTGCGTCAGATTATCGAAAACGCCAAGGGCCGCGTTATCATCGCGAGCTTTGCGAGCCATATCCACCGCCTGCAGCAGATTGCCGATGCCGCGGTGGCCAACGGCCGCAAGGTTGTTGTCACGGGGCGTTCCATGGTTCAAAACACCGATATCGCTCGCAAGCTGGGCTATCTCAAGATTCAAGATGTAGACCTGATCGATGCGTATGACCTGAAAGGCACGCCCGCGGAGAAGGTCGTCATCATGTGCACGGGCAGCCAGGGCGAGCCGTTGAGTGCGTTGGCGCGTATCGCTAACGGCGAGCATCGCACCATTCAGATCGACGAGGGCGATACGGTCATCATCTCGGCAACGCCGGTTCCCGGCAACGAGAAAGCGGTGACGCGCGTGGTGAACTCGCTTGCGAAGATCGGCTGCGAAGTCTATGACAAGAAGCGTGCCATGGTGCACGTTTCCGGCCATGCGGGTGCTGAAGAGCTCAAGCTCGTCTTGTCCATCGTGCAGCCGAAGCATTTCATGCCGGTGCATGGCGAGTCCACTCACCTTCGTGCCCATGCGCGCCTCGCCGAGGCGACGGGCGTCCCCGCTCGCAATATCTTCCTGTGCGAGAACGGCGATACGCTGCAGCTTTCCGAGTCGGGCGTTCGTTTTGGCGACCCGGTGGAAAGCGGCATCGTCTACGTGGACGGTCTCTCTGTGGGAGACACCTCCAAAGACGTTCTGGAGGAGCGCCAGGCGCTGTCGAATTACGGCTTTGCCACCATCGCCGCGGCGGTCAACGCGCGCAAGAAGCAGATCGAGGGCGTCGTACGCGTCGAGATGCGCGGCATCACCGGCGGAGACGTTGCGGAATTGCGCCGCGAGGCAACCGACACGGTGAAAGGCACGCTGCGTCGCGCGCTCGACAAGGGCGCCAAGGGCAAAGACCTCGACAAAGCCTGCCGCGATGCGCTTCTGTCCCTTTTGTGGGAGCGTACCAAGCAGCGTCCGATGGTAGTCTCGTCCATCATCGAGCTGTAACAGCCTTCGTTTGAAGGCTGCAGATTTAAGCGGGGAAGAGGAGAGAGGTAATACGTGGCTCGCGGTTCTAAAACCACCGACGCACAATCGAAGAAATCGACGAACGCGGCTTCGGACGGCCGCGTTGCGTTGAAGGACGTTCCCGCCAAGGGCAAAAATCGGCGCAAAGAGGCCGAACCCGAGGTCGAGGAAGTGTGCGTTTCGCCGCGTATTTTCGATGAACGCACGAAGCGGGATATCACGGGCGTGGCGATTGCCGTGCTGGCGGTAGTCCTCTTCGTCACGGCCGTGCTGCCTCCTTCGGGGTTCATCACCTCGGCGCTTGCGACCGGCCTTCATCTTGCTCTCGGCATAGGTTCGTACGTGTTGCCGTTCGTTCTCATTATCGTGGGCGTGAGCTTTCTGGCACGCAGCGATGCCGATTCGTTCGCTTTGCGCATGGGCGTCGGCCTGGCTATGCTCTTCTTCGCGTTCGAGACCATCCTTTCGCTGTTCACTCCTGGGGCGGATGCTGATTCCGGCCTGCTTTTTGTCCAGGAATCCCTCGTATCCCGCGGCGGGTATCTCGGCGCGGGCGTTTCTTGGGCGTTGCTTGAGCTGCTCGGCCGTCTCGTCGGCTGCATTGTCATGGTGGGCGTCGCCTGCGGCGGCGCTGTTGTCATAGGCTTTTCCATATCGGGGGCTTTGCGCCTCGTGCAAGAGAAGGCCTCCGATATCCGTGAGCGCCGCGTTCGCCGCAAGGAGGAACGCGAAGACGCCGCAGGAACGGCGCTGGATGCTCCGGCCTGCGTTCCTGCGCCTGAACCTGCGCCCGCCCGCATCCGTCGGGCAGACGTTATTCCTCGCGTGCCGCGCGATCTTTCGCGCCCTCGTCCTGCGGTGCAGTCGCTCAATACGCAGATTCTCGGAGGCTCTCATATCGCGCAAGGGGGACCTCGCGCCACATCGGTCGATATGTATTGGCCATCCGATTACGCCTATGATGAAGCCCGAGCCATTGTGGACGAGAATTCCGCCATGGAAACCGCGAAGACGCGCGTAGTAGGCGTGGAAGATGTAGTCGAGGGCAGCTTTGTCTCCGATGTCGCCCGCGAGGTCGACGAATCAAGCGCCGACGAGCAATTCGCACAGATCGCGCCTTCTTCCGCGGTTGCAAAACCCGAGCGGAAGAAGCGCGTCAAGCATCGCCTTCCCTGGGAAGACGACGATGCCGACATGCACACGGCCGATGCGTCGGTGCTGCTGGAGGATGTCCAGGCGTCGCCTGCGAAGCCTATGACGCGCAAGCTCGAGCGCTCGCATGTCGCCGCCCAAGAGCCTGCGGACGATTCCTCCTCCAAGAAGACGAAGGTCCTCAAGAAGCGCCCCGCTTCTTCTACGGGGGCAAATCTCGGCGAGACGCGAGGGGGTTTCACGCTGCCCGCCTTCAGTCTTATTCGCCATACCGAACATGCGGCAGAGGCGGACGAACGCGAGCTTGCTTCTACGGCAGGAGAGCTTCAGGGCACGCTCGAGGATTTCAACATCATGGCTTCGGTTGTCGGTTGGGTTGCGGGCCCGACCGTTACCTTGTTCAAAGTTGACCTGCCGAGCGGCGTGCGCGTGAGCCGTATTATGGCGTTGCAGGATGACATAGCTCTCGCCCTGGCCGCACCGGGTGTGCGTATTTTCGCCCCCATTCCCGGCACGAACCACGTCGGCATCGAGGTCCCCAACAAGAAGCGCCAGAACGTCTTGCTGGGAGATGTCATCAAAGACGCCAAGGGCTCGCCGCTCGAGATGGCGATCGGCAAAGACGTCGAGGGCCATTCCATCGTTACGGACTTGGCCAAGATGCCCCATCTGCTCATCGGCGGCACCACCGGATCGGGCAAGTCGGTGGCCATCAACGCCATGATCATGTCAATTCTGATGCGCGCCACCCCCGACGAGGTCCGCTTTATCATGATCGATCCCAAGCGCGTCGAATTCACGCCTTATAACGGCATTCCGCATCTCTACGTTCCGGTGGTTACCGAGAACAAGGAGGCGGCGAGCGCGCTTGCGTGGGGTGTGGCCGAGATGGAGCGAAGGCTTAAGGTCTTGTCTAAGGTCGGCGTGCGTAATATCAGCCAATACAACGCCAAGGTGGAGTCCGGGGTTCTTGACGATTGCGACGACGAAGACGCCGAGCCTACGAAGAAGATGCCGTATATCGTCATCATCATCGACGAGTTGGCCGACTTGATGATGAATGTGGGCAAGGAGGTCGAGCTGTCCATCAGCCGTATCGCTCAGCTTGCGCGTGCGGCGGGCATTCATCTGATTGTGGCCACGCAGCGCCCGTCCACCAACGTGGTGACGGGCCTCATCAAGGCCAACATCACCAACCGTATCGCGTTCAATGTGGCTTCGGGTATCGATAGTCGCGTCATCCTTGACACCCCTGGGGCTGAAAACCTCATCGGCCTCGGCGACATGCTTTTCAGCAAGCCCGAGTATGCGAAGCCTCAGCGCCTCCAGGGCTGCTTCGTCTCCGAGGACGAGATAGAAGCGGTGGTCGAGCATCTCAAAGCGCAAGGCGAGCCCGACTACCATCAGGAGATTCTGCAGACCAACGTTATCGGCCTCGGAGCCTCCATGCCCGACGGGTCGGGAGGGTCTTCGACTTCGGATGACCCGCTGCTTTGGGAGGCGGCCGATATCGTCGTCTCGAGCGGCATGGGTTCTACCTCGAACATACAGCGCCGTTTGAGCGTGGGCTACTCGCGCGCTGGACGTATAATGGATATGCTTGAAGAAAAAGGCATCGTCGGCCCTCCGAACGGCAGCAAACCACGAGAGGTTCTCGTCGATGCGATGGAACTTGAAACGTTGAAGGCATTCGAAGCCCAGGATGCCGCCGAATCCGGATTCTAGAGGAGGACTGGCGCGTGGACGAAATGAATTTTGGCGATGTGCTGCGTCAGGCTCGCGAGCAAAGCGGCGAAGACCTGGTTTCTGTGGCCCGACGCATCCGCATTCGCCCGGATATCCTCGAGCGCATCGAAGCGTCGGATATCGAAAGCATGCCACCGCGCGGGTATTCTCGCAATATGATCAATGCGTATGCGCGCTACCTTGGCCTGAACACCACCGAAATCGTGAAGATGTATCAGAATGCGCAGTATCGCAATCAGGTGGAGCATGCTCGGGAGAACATCAAGCCGTTGGGCTTCGAGATACCCTCCACGCGAAGGGAGAGCGTTCGTGAGCGTCATCAGGACGAGCCGCGGCACGGTCACGCTTCCGAGCGCGCGAATGCGGGGGAGCGTCGCTACTCCGACAGGCTCTCGGGTACGGGAACTCGTCACGACGCTCGTCCCTCCCGTCGTTCTTCCGACGGGTTCGACAATGCCCTCTTTGACGATATAGACGCTTCAATTGCGCCTCCGAAAGAAACCACGAATCGCATCGGGGCGGTTCATGTCGGTTCATACAACGCGTACGGCCAGGGGCTTTCCCAGCGAAACGCTCGCAGATCAGCCGATCAAACCCGTCGTATCGAGTCGGTCGATTCTCACCGCCATGACCCCCATAGCACTCATCGGGCCCGTCGTTCCACCATGCCGGCGGAGCATTACACCAATCTGTACGCCGCCCCCAAAAACATCGGCGTGCGGCCTCCGAGCTGGCGGGACAAGATTCCGTTCATCATTGCCGGAGTCATCATTTTGCTCCTTGTCATTCTCATCGCGGTCATCGCGAACGGAATGGGCCGTGCGGAGACGGCCGACAACCAGCCCGCTCCCATGAACGTCACGGGTCTGCCCGGCTCCTCTACGACGCAGTCGGAGCAGACAGATTCCCAGCAGCAAGACGAATCGTCGGAGGATTCTTCGCAAAGCCAGGACGAGGGCAAGCAATCCTCTTCCGACACGCAGGTCGCTCCCACCAAGACGGTTATGGCGTACGAGATTCCCGACGGCGTAACCACGTACATGGAGGTTTACGTGGACGGGAAATACGTCGATGGCGGCGACATAACGGGTCCTAAAACGCAGTCTTACGATGTGACGGGCACGTTCGAATTCGTTGTCGTTCCGCCTGACGGGGTCAAGCTCACCCAGGATGGCACGGAGGTTGCTCTTGATGCCAACTCTGGCGGCGTGGCGAAGGTCTCGGTCGATTTTGCTGACGTTCTCGCCAAATGGCAAGAAGAGCATCCCGACGCTGGGGCTTCCTCGTAGGAGGGACCTGCAATCATTGACGATATGAGCGCGCAAGGGCTGCAACGCATGGCGGTCCTGCGCTTTCCGAACAGACCTCGTCTTCGAGCGCATTATTCACGAGAAAGGTATTTTTATGGCGAAAGAATCAAGCTTCGATGTCGTTTCCACCGTTGACATGCAGGAGGTGGACAACGCTTTCGGCCAGGCAAAGCGCGAGCTTACTACGCGCTACGACCTGAAAGACTCGGGCGCCGAAATCTCTTTGGACAAGGCGGGACGCAAGTTCACCGTGTCCGCTCCGAGCGACTTCGTCGCCAAGCAGGTCATTGACGTGCTTGGCACCAAGCTCATCCGCCGAGGGATAGACCTCGCTTCGGTGAAATGGGGCGACCCCGTTCCTGCCGCAGGTCAAAGCGTTCGTCAGACCGCAGATATCGTCGAGGGCATAGACAAGGAGACCGCAGGCAAGATCAACAAAGATATCAAGGCTCAGAAACTCAAGGTCAAAGTGACCATCGAGGGCGACAAGCTGCGCGTGAGCTCTGCTTCGAGGGATGCGTTGCAGGAGGTCATCGCTTTTTTGAAGGGGCAGGATTACGGCCAGCCGCTTCAGTATGTGAACTATCGCTAGCAAGGAGTTCTTTCGTGACTAATATCGACGTCACAGCGGCGCATTGCGCAGACGGGGGGAGTGCCGCTCCCTCCGTCTGTTTCGTTACGCTGGGCTGTGCGAAAAATGAAGTAGACAGCGCCGAGATGACCAAGAAGGTTCAAGCGGCCGGTTTTCTCGTGGTCGATGACGCCTCCGAGGCCGATGCCGTGGTGGTCAACACCTGCTCGTTCATCCAGGCCGCTACCGAGGAGAGCATCGATGTCATCTTCGAAATCTGCGGCCTCGACAACTTCTCGTCCGGCAGCGCTAAGCTGATCGTGGCGGGCTGCATGCCCGCCCGCTACGGCGACGACCTTCAAGACGAGCTGCAGGAAGCCCAGGCGTTCGTTCCCTGCAGTCGGGAGGACGATATCGTCGAGGTTCTCTGCGGTGTTTTGGGCGTTTGTCCTCAGACCCCCTCCGACGGGTTCGTCTCTCCCTATGCGGTATCCGCCGCGTCCTACGTCAAAATCAGCGACGGCTGCGACCGCTTTTGCAGCTTTTGCGCCATTCCTTATATCCGAGGCCGCTACCACAGTTTTTCCTACGAAGAGGTTCGTGCGGCCGTCGCAGAGCGCGTCGACGAGGGGGTGAGAGAGATCACCCTTATCGCCCAGGATACGGGGCGCTGGGGCGAGGATTTCGAAAACCCCTCTACCACGGCTCGTCTGCTTGACGGACTCGCTTCTGAGTTCTCCGATACGTGGTTCCGGCTGATGTACATAGAGCCGCAGGGCGTCACCGACGAGCTGCTCGACGTCATTTCCGCCCACGACAACGTCTGCTCGTATCTGGATGTTCCGTTGCAGCACGCTAGCGAAAGCGTGCTTCGCGCCATGAATCGCCGGGGATCGGCGAAATCCCATCGAGAGCTCATCGAGCGCATCCGCCTTCGCGTGCCCGACATCACGTTGCGCACGACTCTTATAGCCGGCTTTCCGGGGGAGACGGAGGCGGATTTCGAGGAACTCTGCGAATTCCTCGAAGAGGTCGAATTCGATTACGTCGGCGTGTTCCCGTACTCTCGGGAGGAAGGCACTCGTGCGGCGGATCTTCCCGGTCAAGTTGACGAAGAGGTCAAAATCGAACGTGCTCAGCGTATCAGGGATATAAGCGACGCTATCGGGGAATCTCATGTTTCCGCACGCATCGGCAAGACCATGGATGTTTTGGTGCTTGGTCGCGAAGAGGACGGTCAGCTTTTCGGTCGCGCGATGTGCCAGGCTCCCGAAGTGGACGGCGTTGTGTATCTCGAAGAGGGCACCGTCGGAGATATCGTCAAGGTGCGCATAGAAGATACGCTTGTCTACGAGATGGAAGGGGAGGTTGTTCATGGGGAATAACGCTCCTAAATCCGCCGAGTCCATCATGACTCCGGCGAACATCATCACCATGGTTCGCATCTGCCTCGTACCCGTTTTTGTGGTTGCCATCATCAGTCCCTGGCCCGAGTGGATCGGCTTTGCGGAGCTCGACGTGTGGAAGGCATGGATTGCGGCGGGAATCTTCGTCGTGATCTCGTGCACGGATTGGCTTGACGGCTATCTGGCGCGAAAGCGTAACGAGGTGACCGACTTCGGCAAGTTCATGGATCCTTTGGCAGATAAGATTCTGGTGACGGCGGCCTTGCTCGTGCTGATTGAGCTGGGGGCTTTGCCGAGCTGGGTCGTCCTGCTCATCGTGGCCCGCGAATTCATCGTCTCGGGCGTGCGCATGGTAGCCGCAAGCAAGGGGGAGGTTATCGCCGCCTCGTGGTACGGCAAGTTCAAGACTGTCTTCCAGATGATCGCCATCGTGCTTTTCGTGGTCAAGGAAAGCCCGGTTTTGCATGATGCTTCCGAATCCGTCTATCTTGCCGTATACGCCCTGAGCTGGTTCGTCATGCTCATCGCCCTCGTCCTTACCGTGGTCTCCATGGTCGACTACGTTTCGAAGGCACGTCATCTGATCGGGTTCAGGCCGAAGCGCACCGCGTCCGAAGATATCGTTGAAAACGAGGCGAGCGTGGCCCAGCGCGTGATCGATGCGGCCCGTGAACGCTCTCTGACCTTGGCGACGGCCGAAAGCTGCACGGGCGGCCTTATCTCGGCCGCGTTGACCGATGTCCCCGGCTCTTCTGAGGCGGTGCTTGGCGGCATCGTCAGCTATGCGAACGAGGTCAAGCGCGACTCCCTCGGCGTGTCTGAGGAAGTTTTGAGCAAGCACGGAGCGGTGAGCGAGCAGACCGCGTGCGCGATGGCGAAAGGGGCGCGTGAAGCGTTCGGCGCCGATATCGCGGTTTCCGTGACGGGCATTGCAGGTCCTGGCGGTGCGGTTCCCGGTAAACCCGTCGGCACCGTATGGGTCGGCGTATCGTGCGCGCAAGGCACGGAGGCCCAGCTTCATCATTTCGAAGGCGATAGGGATGCCGTTCGTGCTCAGACCGTCGAAGCCGCGCTTTGCGTAATGCTCGAGAGGGCGACGAATTAGAATCGAATGAGATTCCGTTTGGATTCGGGAGGGAAAATCCGCTTAAGCTCGCAAGGCGGAAGCGGGTTTTCTCCGTGAAGGCGCCAAGGAAGACGTGGTTAGATAATGCGCAGTCATTCGCAATGTTTCGCCATGGATGATTGACACAAGAACAAATGTTCGCAATAATAAGGCGGTCTCAACATCATGCGGTCGCAAGGCCGAACCAAGGAGCGGCAATGAACCAAGATTTAGAAAAATCGCTGAAGCTCACCACTGACCAGATCGAGCATAAATTCGGCAAAGGCTCCATCATGAAGCTGGGGGAAGGGGGCCAGAACCTCGAGGTGGGCGTCATACCTACGGGCGCTCTTCCTCTCGATGCGGCGCTCGGCATCGGCGGCGTCCCTCGCGGGCGCATCGTCGAGATTTACGGTCCCGAATCAAGCGGTAAAACCACGCTTGCCCTTCAGATTCTCGCCGAGGCCCAGGCGCTCGGCGGCGTCGTCGCCTTCATCGACGCCGAGCATGCACTCGATCCTACCTATGCGGCCCGTCTTGGGGTTGATATAGACGAAGTCCTCATTTCCCAGCCCGACACAGGAGAGCAGGCGCTTGAAATCTGCGACATGCTTGTGCGCTCCAATGCCATTGACGCCATTGTCATAGACAGCGTTGCGGCCCTTGTTCCCCGTGCCGAAATCGAGGGAGAAATCGGAGACAGCAGCGTGGGTCTGCAGGCTCGTCTTATGTCGCAGGCTCTTCGAAAGCTCGCAGGATCTCTTTCGAAGTCGAACACAACCTGCATCTTCATCAACCAGCTGCGTGAGAAAATCGGCGTCATGTTCGGCAACCCCGAAACCACGACGGGCGGCCGTGCTTTGAAGTTCTTCTCGAGCGTTCGCATCGACATCCGTCGTATCGAGACGCTTAAAAACAAAGGAAACGAGCCTGTGGGCAACCGCGTTCGCGCCAAGGTCGTCAAGAACAAGGTCGCACCGCCGTTTCGCCAGGCTGAATTCGATCTCATGTACGGAACGGGCATCTCTCGCGAGGGCTGCATCGTAGACATGGGCGTTGAGGCCGGCGTGGTGAAGAAAAGCGGCGCCTGGTACACCTGCGGCGAGCAGCGTCTTGGGCAGGGCAGGGAAGCAGCAAAAGAGACCTTGCGCACCAATCCCGATCTGCGCGACGAGCTCGAGGCCCAGGTGCGCGAGCATTTCGGTATTCCCAGCGCTCATCCTGGCGATTCTCAGGCCGAATAATGAGGTTGCGGTTCGTCCGGCCAAGCAAGAGGTGAATCATGCCGATTATAGACGATGCATTTTTGTCGACGCTCGTGCGCGAGCCTCTTGCCCCGGCCGTGCCGGAAGAGGAGGAGAAGGCTTTTTCTCGTATTTCCCGTCTAGTGGCCTCTCGTGAGCGTTGCGCTTGCGAGCTTGAGAAGCGCCTTGTGCAAGACGGATTCTCGGAGCGCGACGCACAGAGCGCCATCGCTCGCGCCGTTTCGTGCGGCATGGTGGACGATCTTCGCTATGCGGACATCCTCGTTCGTTCGAGGGTGTCCCAGGGCAGAGGCCGCGCGGGCATAGAGGAGGAGCTGAATCGCTGCGGCATCGACCCTCGCCGGCTTGCCGGCTGGCCAGACGAATACTTCGGCATCGACGGTGTTTCCGAGGAAGACCGTGCTTTCGACTTTCTCTGCCGCAAACCCCCTCGTTCGAAAAACGCCTATGCCGCCGCATGTCGGAAGCTTGCCGCTCGCGGCTATTCGCCGGATGTGGTCTTCGCTGCAGCGCGGCGCTATGCGAAACATGAAGGAGTTTTTTGAGGAACTGGGCGCGTTCTTTGACGTGTCGGTGTATCATAGGGAAAGCTTGAGTGTATTCGCATCGAATGTCCGATGCTTTTCGATATAAACAATCGCATATGCATGCTTTTGTCGTTCCATGCGCTTCGCTCATGCCAGGTGTTTATGCCCGGCTTTTTTTATTTCCGGTACACCGATATATGGTTTTGTCTAAAAGAACAAGAAAGGGGAAGCCGATGCCCGAAATGCTATGGCTTATCGTCGTCGCCGTTGTTGGCGTCGCCGTCGGTTTCGTTATCTCCCGCTACCTCGTCAACGCTTCGAGCAAAAAGGCCGCTGAAGAGGCTGAGCAGCTTGTCAGCGATGCGAAACGCCAGGCTGAAACGCTGCGTCGCGAAGCGGTCGTCGAAGCGAAAGACGAAGTCCTCAAGATGAAGCAGGAGGCTCAGGCCGAAAACAAAGAGCGTATGCGCGAGGTTCGCAACGCTGAGAACCGCATCAACCAGCGCGAGGAATCCCTCGATCGCCGTGTCGAGTCCCTCGATGCTCGCGAGCATCAGCTCTCTTCCATGCAGGGACAGGTCGAGCGTCGCGAGCGCGACCTCAAAAGCGCTATGCAGGAGGTCAACGTTCAGCTCGAGCGTGTTGCCGGCATGACTCCCGACGAGGCGAAGCGAGAGCTTCTCGACAGTCTTCGCGACGAGGTTACCCACGAAAGTGCCGCCATCATCCGCGAGGCTGAACAGCGCACGAAGCTCGAGGCCGACAAAAAGTCTCGCGAGATTTTGAGCCTTGCCATCCAGCGCGTCGCTGCCGATCATTCCGCTGAAACAACGGTGAAGACCATCCATATCCCTTCGGACGACCTCAAGGGCCGCATCATCGGACGCGAAGGCCGAAATATCCGCTCGTTCGAGCAGCTCACCGGAGTCAATCTTTTGATTGACGACACCCCCGAGTGCGTCACCATCTCTTGCTTCGACCCCGTTCGCCGCGAAGTCGGTCGCGTCACCATGGAGAACCTCATCGCAGACGGCCGTATCCATCCTGCGCGTATCGAGGAGATGTATGCCAAAGCGGAAAAGCAGGTAAACCAGCAGGTTCAGGAGGCTGGAGAGCAGGCTACCTTCGATGTGGGCATTCATGACCTGCATCCTGAGCTTGTCCGTACGCTCGGTCGCTTGCGCTTCCGCACGTCGTTCGGGCAGAACGTCTTGAATCACTCTCTCGAGGTGGCCTATCTCTGCGGTGTCATGGCCGCCGAGCTCGGTCTCGACCCGGTTCCCGCCAAGCGCGCAGGTTTGCTCCACGACCTCGGCAAGGCAATCGACCATGAAATCGAAGGTCCTCATGCCGTCATCGGCGCCGACCTTGCTCGTCGTTTCGGGGAAAAGCCTGAAATCGTGCACGCTATCGAGGCCCATCATGCCGACGTCGAGCCCAATAGCGTTCTCGATGTCTTGGTTCAGGCGGCCGACGCCGTTTCTGCCGCTCGCCCTGGGGCTCGCAAAGAAAGCCTCGAGAGCTACATCAAGCGCCTCGAGAAGTTCGAGGAAATCGCCAATGCTCACAAAGGCGTCGAGCGCACGTACGCCATGCAAGCTGGTCGTGAGATTCGCGTCATGGTCGTTCCCGACCAGGTCGACGAAGCTGCGGCTGTCGTCCTTGCGCACGATATCGCGAAGCAGATCGAGGACGAGATGCAGTACCCCGGCCAGGTAAAGGTCGTTGTCATTCGCGAAAGCCGCGCGGTGGATTACGCGAAATAATCTTGCTGCAAGAGCGCGTCTGCTTCGGCGGGCGCGCTTTTTTATTAGCGAAGGTCGCGGCAGGATGGGAGAAGTTGCGGCGGAATGAATCCTGTCCTTTGGGGCAACGAGAAAAGGTAGGCATCGGATGGTTGAAAACGATCTGGCGGCGTTTGTCGAGCGCGTCACTTCGAAATCGCTTTTTCGGGTGGAGAGCGACCTCGGACACGGCTTCGTCAGACTCAAGGTTTCCGAGGCCGAAAGACGTCAGGCGAAGCAGGATATTCGCTGCGTCGAGGATGCCGTCATAGAAATGCTCCGCAACGCACGCGATGCCCACGCCCGTTCCATCTTCCTCGCTACGAGCAAAAGCGGGTCGCTTCGCCGCATTGTCATGATCGACGATGGTGACGGTCTGCCTGCGGATATGCATGATGCGATTTTCGAGCCGCGCGTCACGTCGAAGCTCGATTCCTTCAGCTCGGATAACTGGGGTGTGCACGGCCGCGGTATGGCGTTGTATTCCATCAAGGAGAATGCCGAAGAGGCGCGCGTTGCAGCTTCGATGGAGCAGGGGGGAACGGCTTTTTCTGTCGTGTTTGACACCGCTTCGGTGCGCGAACGGAAAGACCAGAGCACGCCGCCTCTTCTTACTCGGGGCGAAGACGGCCTCTGGACGTTTGCTTCAGGACCCCACAACATCGTGCGATGCGTTGCCGAGTTCTCCCTTTCGACGCAGGGTGCGTGCACGGTCTTCTGCGGTAGCGCGGTCGAAATCGCCGCGACCATGTATGCGTACGGAGAGCGATTTGCTCGCTCTTCCGTGGCCGAGGGGCTTGCACCCCAGGATGTCCCCGTTTCGAAGAGGCTTTCGCTGTGCTTCGATGCGGAATCCCTTGCGGAAAGCGCTCGGTCGATCGGCCTTGATATTTCTTTGCGTAGCGCCTATCGGATACTGCAGGGCGAGGTTTTTCCGCTCGATTCCTACCTTGCAACGCTTTCGAAGGAGCAAGAAGGCCGTTCTCTTGAAAAGAAGGGCTCCGCTATGGACCTTTCGCAAGACTTTCGCGGGCTGAAGATCGCCGAAGAGGACATGGGGGAGTTCAAGCATTCCCTTTGCCAGGCTTGGAAGACGCTGGCCGAAGCCTATTTTCTCGAATCGGATATAGAGCCCTCTGTGCGGATTTCGCGCGATGGATTGTATGTGACGTTTCCTGTACGCAAGCAGCTGTAGTACAATGACTTTTCGCGACTACAAGGTCGCAAGGCATGCCAATAGGCTCATCAAACACACCTTAAACATCGTATCGAAGGACTAACATGCCTCTGGAAAACGAGAAGCCTCAGATAGGCTGTTTGAAAGTTTCATCGAAATCATCCGCCGCTTCGGTCGCCGGGGCGATTGCGGGCATGATAAAAGACGGCTCGTGCGTCGAAATCCAGTCGGTCGGTGCGGGCGCGGTCAATCAGGCGGTGAAGGCCATAGCCATTTCCCGCGGCTTTCTTTCTCCCGTTGGCATCGAAATCGTTTGCGTGCCTTCTTTTGCCAACATTGTCATTGACGGAGAGTATCGCACGGCCATTCGCTTCAGCGTCGAGCCTCGTTCCTGACGCGTTCTTGTTTCTGCGCCGGCGATGCTCGTTTATAGAGGGGCTGCGCGCCTCTTGAAAAGGAGCTCTTATGTCCATGCTTTCCCAAAAGACATTTTGCCTGTATACGTACGGCTGCCAAATGAACGAGCATGATTCTGAGCGCATCGCCGGCATGCTCGAATCGCACGGGGCGGTGCAGGTCTCTTCGGTGGAGCAGGCAGAAATCGCCATCTTCGTAACTTGCTGCATTCGTGAGGCGGCGGATGTTCGCCTCATGGGCCAGGTCGCATCCATTAAAAACATTCCCCTTCCGCAGGGAAGCGAGCTTTCGAAGCGCATCGTATGCATCGGCGGGTGCATCGGGCAACGCGATGCCGAAAAGCTCCCTGAGGCGCTTCCTCATGTCGATGTCGTGTTCGGAACTCAGAATATCGAGCATCTCGTATCTTTGATCGAAGCGGCCATCATCCAAGGGGGCCACCAGGTCGAGGTGCTGGATTCTTCCACGTCATTTTCCACCGAGCTTCCATCGAAGCGCGTGCATCCTTGGTCGGCTTGGTTGCCGGTCACGGTGGGCTGCAATAATTTCTGCACATACTGCATCGTGCCATATGTGCGCGGACGCGAGCGTTCTCGTACGCTCGAAGACGTGGTCGAAGAGGCGCGCGGCCTTGTCGCGGATGGCGTGAAGGAAATCACTCTTCTTGGTCAGAACGTCAATTCGTACGGTCGCGACCTGTACGGCGAGCCTCGCTTCGCGGACGTTCTGCGTGGCGTGGCGGAAACGGGCGTGGAGCGTCTTCGCTTCGCAACGTCGCATCCGAAGGACCTGACGCGCGAGGTCATAGAGCTCTACGGCTCTCTTGGCAACCTCATGCCGTCGCTTCATCTGCCGGTTCAGTCGGGAAGCGATGCGATACTCAAGGCCATGAACCGTCGCTACACCGCCGAGCACTATCTCGGACTTATCGAAGAGGTTCGCAAGGTCAATCCCGACATCTCGTTTTCGACCGACATCATCGTGGGCTTTCCCGGGGAAACCGAAGAGGATTTCCAGGCGACCTATGATCTGGTCGAACGCGTAGGGTATTCGCAAGTCTTCACGTTTATCTACTCGCGACGTGAGGGTACGCCGGCCGCTTCTATGCAAGACGATACGCCGCACGAGGTTATACAGCGCAGGTTCGACTCCCTGGTCGACCTTGTTCAGGAGAACGCTTTCGCTCAGAATCAGAGGTTCGTGGGAAGAACCGTCGACGTGCTTGTGGAGGGTGCTTCGAAACGCGATGAGCGCGTTTTGGCCGGTCATAGCCCGCACAATATCACCGTGCATGCGCCGCTTCCCGAAGGGGTGCGTATCGACGATATCGTAGGAACTGTTGTTCCTGTTCGTATCGATGAGGCAAAGGCATGGTATCTTTCCGGGGCGATGCTGCGTGACTAATCCCGAATACGCCCTCCCGATCGAGCGACCCGTCGTCTGCGTCGTCGGCCCGACGGCTTCGGGGAAAACGGACGTTGCGCAGGAGATGGCCCTACGCCTCGGCGCCTCGGTCATCTCGGCCGACTCCATGCAGATTTATCGCGGCATGGACATAGGAACGGGGAAGATTCTTCCTGCCGATCGCAAGGTCGTGCATTACGGCATTGACATCTGCGATCCGGGCGAGGCGTATTCCGCCGCTTTGTTTCAGCGATATGCGCGTGAGCTGTTCGAGAGGGCCGATCGCGCAGGGAAGACCAGCGTTCTGGCGGGCGGCACGGGGCTGTATGTTCGAGCCACAATTGACGATTACAACTTTCCTTATGGCGAGCAGGTCGAAAACCCGGTTCGAACGGCGTATCAGCGTTTCCTCGAAGAGCATGGAGCGCAGGCTCTCTGGGAAGAGCTCGCCAAGATCGACGCCGAGAGTGCGGGCCTTATCCATCCTAACAACACACGTCGCGTCATACGTGCCTTTGAGATGATTGAGCTCGAAGGCACGACATACGCCCGCCAGCATGAGGGGTTCTCTCATATGGCTCAATTCGTGCCCGCGGTTTTTGTCGGATTAGCGGTTGATCCCGATATTTTGAAACGCCGCATCGACGCGCGCGTCGATGCAATGGTCGAACGTGGGCTTGTCGAGGAGGTCGAATTCTTGCTATCGCAGGGTTTCGAATCCGCGCTCACCGCGCGCGAGGCCATAGGGTACAAAGAAATCGTTGCTGCACTGCGAGGGGAATGCACGCTTGATGCGGCGATCGACGAGATAAAGCTTGCCACGCGCCGCTACGCGAAGCGCCAGCGAACTTGGTGGCGCAAGGATGGTCGCATTGCATGGATCGATGCCGACGATGCCGATGTTTCTCGAATCGCTGATGAGGCGATGGCGCTTCTGGACTCGCACGAGGGCTGACGAGGGGTTTTTCGTGTCGTTTCGGGGCTTTGGAGCAATCGCCCCATCATGGCGAAGGCGATATTTCATTGATGACCGGAGGAGGACCTGTGTCGTTTGCTGATATGTCTCAAGAAAGTTTTACGGGCGACGCTGAACGGGCTGTTCTTGTCGGCATTGATTACAAAGACGCTCTCGAATCGCTTCTCGAGTCGTCGCTTGCCGAGCTTGCGCGCCTGACCGATACGGCAGGCGCGGTTGTCGTCGCAACCGTCTCGCAGCGTCTTGACGCTCCGAACCCCCGAACGTTCGTCGGGTCGGGCAAGGCGGAAGAAATTGCCGATTTATGCCGCTCTTTCGCAGCGGATGTCGTCATCTTCGATGAAGAGCTGACCCCGTCGCAGCAGAGCAACCTCGAAAAAGCCATGCCGCGCGATGTCAAGGTAATTGACCGTACGGCGCTCATTCTCGATATCTTCGCGCTTCATGCCACCACGAAAGAGGGCAGGCTACAAGTTCGCCTTGCGCAGAATCAATATCTTCTTCCCCGTCTTCGTGGCATGTGGGCGCACCTTGCGAGCAATCGCATGGGCGGCGGCGTAGGGTCTCGATTCGGCGAGGGCGAAAGCCAGCTCGAGGTCGACCGCCGCATGGTGCGCAAGCGCATAACGTCCATTCGTCGCGAGCTCGAACAGGTGTCTCGCATGCGCCAAACGCAGCGCAGCGCTCGGTACGCATCGGGCGTTTTCAAAGTCGCCGAAGCGGGCTATACCAACGCCGGCAAATCGAGTCTGCTCAACCGGCTTTCGGGCTCCGACGTCCTCAGCTACGACAAGCTGTTCGCGACGCTCGATTCCACCACTCGCAAGCTCGTTCTTCCCGAAGGCAGGGAGGTTACGCTTACGGACACGGTTGGGTTCATTCAGAAGCTACCGACAACGCTCGTGGAAGCTTTCAAAAGCACGCTTGATGAGATTCGAGGTGCTGACTTGATTCTTCATGTGGTCGATGCGTCTTCCGACGAGCGAGATGCCCAGATGCGCGCCGTGGAAGGCACGCTCGAACAGATCGGCGCGCAAGGTATTTCCCGCATACTCGTTTTCAATAAAATCGATCTCGTTGAGCCTTCGGTTCGTGCGGCGCTTTCCGCGCGCTTTCCTTCAGCGGTGCTTGTTTCTGCAGAAACGGGAGAGGGAGCTGATTCCCTGATAGAGGCCATTGCCCGTGCCGCTTCCGCAAGCGAGAAGGTTATGGAAGTGCTCGTGCCGTATTCGCGAGGCGATGTTGTCTCCATCGCCCACGAGCGGTGTTCGGTCCTCGCCGAGTCGTACGACGAAAGGGGCACGGCGCTTACGGTGCGCGTGCCGAGCGACCTTACGGCCCTATTCGAAGGGTATGCGCTTTCGGACTAAGACCAGGTTGCTTCTTTGCCGAAGCGTCCGCCGTTCAAGATGGAGCGCGGTTAAGACGGGAGCCCCGTAATGGGGCTCCCGTCCTGTTTCGGGCGCGAGTCGCTAGAGCCTTCTAAACACCGCGACGACTTTGCCTGCAATAATGACGTCTTCCCGCACGATAATAGGTTCCATGCTGGAGTTTTCGGGCTGAAGGCGAATATGGTCGCGTTCCTTGAAGAAGCGCTTGACCGTGGCGCCGTCATCGATGACGGCGACTACGATATCTCCGTTTGTAGCGGTGGGCTGTTCTTTGACGACGACGTAATCGCCGTCGTTAATGCCGATTTCCACCATGGAGTCTCCGCGTACTTTCAAAAGGAACGAGCTGGAGTCTCCGACGATTTCTGTCGGAAGGGGGATTGTCTCGGTGACGTTTTGTTCGGCGAGTATAGGAAGGCCTGCGGCGACGTTTCCTACCACAGGCAATGAGACGATATTGGAAAACTCCCCGACGCCGACGGGCGGCTCGCTTGTCGTATTGGCCGGGGCGGGGGATGCATTGCGCTCTTGGCCGACGACGGTTATGCAGCGTGATTTAAGGGGGTCGCGGTGGATGTACCCCTTTTCCTCGAGTGTTTTCAGGTGTACATGCACCGTGGAGGGGGAAGAAAGACCAAGCCCTACGCATATGTCGCGCACGGTGGGAGCGATGCCTGTCTCTTCGATGGTCTGCGCGATGAAATCAAGCACGGCCTTCTGCTTCTTCGTGATTTTCTTCGCGTTCTTCGCTTCTGCGGCGGTCATGACGGCTCCTTAAATATCGAACAAACGTTTGAAAAAACGTTGACACGAACTTTTGTGCGATTTATTATATATCCGAACAAAGGTTCGTTGCAAGAGTTTGGAGGATACGGTGAGCAATCGAAATGCATATACGTATGTACAGGGAACTTCCGCTTTGGAAATACCTCGCCAGTCTCCGTCAAATCCTAACGTTATGCGTGTTGATTTCGGCAAATGCGCAGACCGAACCTCGTCTGCAGCCGCCCGCGACAAACATGCGCAGTTGCGTCCCCAGGTTTCCGAGGCCAATTGTCGTCGCTTTCGGGGCGAAGGGGAGTCGTCTTCTTTCACGCAAGACCTCAAGTCGGCATATCTCGCGCTCGGGGTTTCTCAGGTGTATGAGGAGTTCGAACAGGGAAACGCCGCAGGGAGCGCTGCATATCGCATCTCACCACGTGTGTCATGGGGGTTTTCCTTCGCTCTTTTCGCCTTTTCTCTTTTTGTTCTCTTGGTTTAGTTCGGGTTCTCTTCTGCTTTCGCGCTTTGCTCTGGTTTCGGTTTAACGCTCGGCAATCGCGCGATGGGTAAACTCCTTTCGCTGCTTATTTTCGTTCGCTGATGGCTTTTCGTGCGTGTTCTACGTTGCCCACAGGTACCATTTGCCCGTTAAAAACTATGAGAGGGGATTGCCATCATGTCCGATACAACTTTGCATCACGAAGAAGGGCAGCGGGAGCGAGCCGCCGCCACGAAGCCCTGGTACAAGCGTCTCTCGCTTACTACCTGGATTTTTATAGCGCTTGTTCTCGGCGTGCTGTGCGGCTTGGGGTTGCAGTCGAACCCTGATTTTGCCGATACCTATATCAAGCCCATCGGAACGGTCTTTCTGAATCTCATTAAAATGATCGTCGTTCCCTTGGTCGTCTTCTCGATCATGACGGGCATCATCTCGCTGCAGGACATTAAGAAAGTCGGCGCCATCGGCGGAAAGACCGTTGCCTTCTATATGATTACCACGGCGTTCGCTGTCGTTATCGGCTTGCTGTTCGCTAACGTCTTGCATGTTGGCGGAGGTTATACGCTTCCCGCATCCGAGCTCACCTATGAGGCGAAGGAGTCCCCTTCGTTCATCGATACTCTCGTCAATATCTTCCCGTCGAACTTCTTCCAGCCGATGGCTGACGCGACCATGCTCCAAATCATTGTTATCGCGCTGGTCTTTGGCTTCGGCATTATCGCAGCCGGCAAGAAGGCGGAGCCCGTCGTTCACTTCGTCGAGGGCATGAACGAGGTTTGCCTCAAGGTCATACACGGCATCATTTGCTTTGCTCCTTTCGGCGTTTTCGGTCTCATCGCGCCGGTTATTGCATCGAACGGTCCTGACGTCTTGCTTCCTCTGCTGTGGCTTATCCTTGTTGCCTACCTGGCTATGGCTGCTCACCTTGTTGTGGTCTACTCCGGAATGGTTCGAGCTCTTGGAAAGATGAGCCCTATCGCGTTTTTCCGCGGCATTGCACCTGCGTTCTTGTTCGCCTTCTCTTCGGCAAGCTCCGTCGGCACGCTTCCTATGAATATGGACTGCACGCGCAAGATGGGCGCTAGCAAGGAAATGACAAGCTTCGTCTTGCCTCTCGGCGCTACGATCAATATGGATGGCACCGCGATTTACCAGGGTGTCTGTGCCGTGTTCATCGCTCAGGTTTTCGGCATCGACCTGACCATCCAGCAGCAGCTCGTTATTGTGCTGACGACGGTCCTTGCTTCTATCGGCACGGCGGGCGTACCCGGCTCCGGCATGATTATGCTTGCTATGGTTCTTACCTCGGTCAATCTGCCCGTCGAAGGCATCGCCCTTGTTGCGGGCGTCGATCGCATCCTCGACATGATGCGCACGGCTCTCAACATCACGGGCGATTCCGCTTGCTGCATCTGCATCGATTCCATGGACAAGCGCAAGAAGCAGAAGAAGTCCCAGAAGGCGCAAGCGTAACGTACAGGAGCAAATGCGACGTTTACGTTTTTTGTAATCTTGGAGGAGACGGCTGCAAAGCCGTCTCTTTTTTGTTTGAAGGTGCGAATTTCACACCCTGCTCTGAGTTTTCGTTTCAAGCGTGTATGATAGGCGCCGTATTGATTAGCCTGCCATACGGCAGAAGGAGGATTTCATGCGTTGTCCGGCTTGTGGCCATCCAGAATCGAAGGTAGTAGACTCCCGCCCTTCCGACGAATTCAATTCCATTCGCCGCCGCCGTGAATGCCTGAAATGCGGCAGTCGCTTCACTACCTACGAACGTATGGGCGACAATCCCGTCATTGTTATCAAGTCCGACGGTACGAGCCAGGTTTTCGACCGCGAGAAGCTCTATCGTGGCATCAGCATCGCCTGCGCAAAGCGTCCGAATATCCCCAATGAGAAAAAATCCGAAATTATCGACCAGATTGAAGCGGAATTGCGCAACTCGGGTCGCATGGAGATAAATTCGAAAGACCTCGGCGATATCGTCCTCGAGCACCTCAAAGGGCTCGATGATGTTGCGTATATCCGATTCGCCAGTGTATATAAAGACTTCCAAACCATCGAGGAATTTCAAGAGGCGCTGCGAGGACTCGAGGACTAGCCGGCCGTTACGGTGAAGCGTCTTTTGCTTAAAGCTGATGAAAGGGCGGCTGCAGCCGCCCTTTCATATTGCCTCCACGTCGCATGCGTGGTTTTCTAGGCGAACACGCATGCGTTTATCACACAACGAAGGAGTAGAACATGACCGATTCCCTATCCATACCTTTGACTGCCCTTGTTGACGGGGTTGAAATTCCGTCTTACGCGTACCCCGGCGATGCCGGCATGGATCTTCGCTCTATCGAGAGCCTCGAGATTAAGCCGTTCGAACGAACCTTGGTTTCGACCGGAATCGCCATTGCCATTCCGGAAGGATACGCCGGCTTCGTTCAGCCGCGTAGCGGCCTTGCCATCAAACAAGGCGTAACCGTGCTCAATACCCCGGGTCTCATTGACAGTCATTATCGGGGAGAACTCAAAGTCGCGCTGATCAATCTCGACCCAAACAACGTCTTCCAGGTCAAGCCGGGCGATCGCATCGCCCAACTCGTCATCCAAAAAGTTGAACAGGTGGTTTGGAATGTGGTTTCCTCGCTCAATGAAACCGAGCGAGGAAAAGGAGGCTTCGGCTCGAGCGGCGTGGCGTAAAAAGCAGAGACTATTCTGGGGTCGGCGGATGCATCTGCATCCGCCGATTCGTTATTTTTCCGTTCCGACGAAGAAAAGCGCCAGGGTCCCCGGGCCTGAATGCGCTCCGATGACCGGGTCTACGTAGTTGACGACAAAATCGGTGACGCCGAGGCGTTCGGTTATTTCCAGCTTGAGCAGTTCGACATCCTCGATGCAGTCGCCGTGGGTGATGAAGACGGTTTGAGACGCCGGATCGATGGCGGTTTTCTCCATGTGATCGACAAGAGCCTTGATGGACTTCTTGCGTCCGCGAACTTTCCCCATCGGAATAAGAGCGCCCTTGTTGTCAACGTGAAGCACCGGCTTGATGTTGAGCATCGTGCCCGCCCAGGCGCTCGTGCGGCTCACGCGTCCGCCGCGGAACAGAAACATCAAGTCGTCGACGGTGAACCAGTGGCACAAATGGTCTCGCATCTGAACGACGAAATCGCCGACTTCGTCGAGCGTTGCTCCTTCTTGCGCTTTCTTGCAGGCGAGGTAGACGAGCATGCCTTGGCCGCCCGATGCCGCGAACGTCTCTTCGGCTCGCAGGGTGCGCTCTGGGTATTCTCCGGAGAGCTGCTCCATAAGAAGGGCCGTTGCCTGGTAGGTTCCGGAAAGAGCGCTCGAGAAGCCCAGATAGAGAACGTCGTCTCCCTGTTCGAGAATGGCGCGCAACGTATCCTCGGTCTCTTGCATGTTGGGAAGGGATGTGGTGATTACCTTGCCCTCTCGCATCATGGTGTAGAACTGCTTGAGGTCGGTTTTCGCCCCCTTGAGATAGCTGCGGTGCTCCATTCCGTCCACCATGAATGTCAGCGGCAAAACTTCCAGACCGAATTCGTCAATCATCTCTTCGACGAGATTGCTGGCGGAGTCGGTCACAATGCGGTAAGCCATGAGTTCTCCTTCTGTTGTCTCGGGGCCGGCATTGCGTCGAGTGCGCCTTAACGGACTGCTCCTCATCACCTGCGGCGCAACGAGGATTAAGTCGCGTTTCGACTTGCGGCATGCAATCGGCCAGGATAGGAAAGAGTATAGACTTTGTGGATGGGGCCGTACGAAACTTTATCGAATACATGGCGTGGAATGTCACAATTTTCCCTATAATAGACAAATTGCGCGCAATACGCCGCGCTGTAGTGCCTGTGCGATTTGAATGAAAGGATCGGAGTACACGATGGGAAACGATTACAAGCACTCGATGAACCTGCCCAAGACGGATTTCGCCATGCGCGCGAATCTGCCCGAGAACGAGCCGAAGCGCTTGGAGAAGTGGGTCGAGCAGGATATCTATCACCGTGTTTTGGAGAAGAACAAAGATGGCGAGCCGTTCATCCTGCATGACGGCCCTCCGTATGCGAACGGACCGATTCACATCGGCCATGCTTTCAACAAGATCCTCAAGGACTTCGTTGTCAAATCGCATGCCCAGCGCGGTTATTTCACCCCTTACATCCCGGGCTGGGACTGCCATGGCCAGCCTATCGAGCACGAGGTGGAAAAGAAGCTCGGCACCGAGAAAATGAAAGAACTTCCGCAGTCCAAAGTGCGCGAACTCTGTCGCGAATGGGCCGAGCGCTTCGTCGATGTTCAGCGCGAGGGGTTCAAGCGCCTTGGCGTCAACGGCGATTGGGAGCATCCGTATCTGACGTTCCAGCCGAGCTTTGAGTCCGCCAACGTCGAAGTCTTCAAGCAGATGTACCTTGACGGCGCCGTCTATCGCGGCCGTAAGCCCATCCATTGGTGCAAGCATTGCCACACCGCCTTGGCCGAGGCCGAGATCGAGTATGCCGACGAGATGTCTCCGTCTATCTACGTGAACTTCAAGCTCAACGAGGTTCCCGAGCCGTTCGTCGCCGCGGGCGTCGATGCGGACAACGCGTACGTCTTGATCTGGACCACCACGCCATGGACGCTTCCTGCGAATACGGCCGTGTCCTTCGGCCCAGAAATCAAATACTGCTTCGTCGAAGCCGACGGCAAGTTCATGCTGTTTGCCCATGAAATGGTGGAGCAGGTTGCCGAAGTTGCCGGTTGGGAGAATTATCGCGTGGTCGAAGCCGACGGCGAGCCTGTTCTCATGAACGGCGACCAGTTCGGCGGCGTCACGTACGTGTGCCCGGTCATCCAGGACAACGTCGGACGCATCATCTGGGGCGACCACGTCACCCTCGATGCCGGCACCGGTGCGGTTCATACCGCTCCCGGCCACGGCGTAGACGACTACCTGGTGGGCCAGGAGTTCGGCATCGAAACCATCATGCCGGTCGATGACGATGGCCGCTTCACCGACTACGTGCCCTTGTTCGCTGGCCTTGACACCGATGAGGCCAATCCGAAGATCATCGAGTGGCTCAAAGAGCAGGGAACGCTTGTCGCGCACGTCGACATCAACCACAGCTATCCGCATTGCTGGCGCTGCCACCAGCCGGTCATCTTCCGCGCCACCGACCAGTGGTTCGTCTCCATGGAGAAGACCGGCCTGCGCGAGGCGGCTCTCGATCAGATCCGCAACCATGTCCAGTGGATTCCCGAGTGGGGCCAGAACCGCATCGGCGCCATGGTGGCCGACCGTCCCGACTGGTGCATTTCCCGCCAGCGCAGCTGGGGCGTGCCCATCCCCGTGTTCAAGTGCGCGAGCTGCGGCGAAACCGTTGCCGACGAATCCACCTTCGATGCCGTCATCGACCTTTTCAACACGGAGGGTGCCGACGCCTGGTTCACGAAGGACCCGAAGGAGTATCTGCCCGCTGGCACGTGCTGCCCGAAGTGCGGCTGCGAAGACGTGCTCCCCGAAAAGGACATTCTCGACGTCTGGTGGGAGTCCGGCGTTTCTCACGTCGGCGTTTTGAAGCATCGCGCCGAGGCGGACGGCCTGCGTTGGCCTGCCGATATGTACCTCGAAGGCTCCGACCAGCATCGCGGTTGGTTCCAGAGCTCGCTCATGTGCGGCGTGGGCGCATTCGGCACTGCTCCGTACAAGAGCGTCATGTGCTGCGGTTTCACCGTCGACGAAAACGGCGAGAAGATGTCCAAGTCCAAGGGCAACGGCATCGACCCGCGCGAGGTCACCGATAAATACGGCGCCGACGTGCTGCGTCTGTGGGTTGCTTCCACGGACTATTCTGTCGATGTCTCCATTGGCGATACCATCCTACAGCGCACCTCTGATGCCTACCGTCGTTTCCGCAACACCTTCCGCTTCCTGCTCGGCAATCTCGACGGATTCGACTGGGAGCGCGATTGCGTCGATTTCGCCGACCTCAAGCCCATCGACGTATGGGCCATGCTTCGTCTGCGCGAGGTGCTTCACGAGGTCGAGCGCGGCTATGACGAATACAAGTTCCATTCCGTCTTCCGCGCGCTGTACGACTACGTCATCACCGACCTGTCTGCCGTTTACATGGACGTCATCAAGGACCGTCTGTATGCGGAGGCGCCGAACTCCGTGTCTCGCCGTGCCGCTCAGACCGTGCTCATGAACATCCTCGAGGTCATGGTTCGCGTCATGAGCCCGATTCTTTCGTTCACCTGCGATGAAGTCTGGGAGCATTACCCCGAGGCGGAGCGCAACCGCGAAGGCCGCCCCGTAAACGTTCAGCTCGCCGGCTGGCCGACCGACGCCGATTTTGCACCCGCGCTTCCCGAGGGCGAAGAGGCCCAGGCGTTCATGGATCGCTTCGATTCGCTGCTCGCTGCCCGCGATGCGGTGACCAAGGCGCTTGAGGACGCGCGTACCGCCAAGACGGTCAACAAGAGCCAGGAGGCTGCGCTCACCATCGCCGCGCCTGAAGCCGCCTTCGAAGTTCTTTCGTCCGCCGATGCGGCTGACCTCGAAGAGCTCTTCATCGTGGCGAGCGTTGCTGTCGAGCGCGCAGAGGGCGAAGATATCGTTGTGACCGTGGAGAAGACCTCGGCGGACAAGTGCCCGCGTTGCTGGAACTATCGCGAGCTCGGCGGCAATGCAGCGCATCCCGACGTGTGCGCGCGTTGCGGCGAAGTTCTCGAGAGCATGGGCGAATAGCACCCATGGTAGAAAGCCGACATTCTTCTTTGGCGAAAAGCGGCGGCGTCTTTGCGGGCGTCGCCGCCCTTTGGCTCGTCTTCGACCAGCTGACCAAGGCCTACTTCCAAAACGCATATACGCTCGGACAGGTTTCCGCTTCGGAGTTCGGGCTGTTCCGCTTTCGCCTCGTGCACAATACCGGCGCCGCCTGGGGCATGTTCGGCGATTCGACGTTTGCTCTCGGCGTGGTTTCCGTTATCGTCTGCATCGCGGTCGTGCTGGTCTTTCTTTTCTACGAACGGGCTTTCGGCCATCGGGCAACGGCGCTCGAGACCTGCGCTCTCTCGCTTATCGCCGCGGGGGGCATAGGCAACGCCATCGACCGTTTCGTCAACGGATTCGTCGTCGATTTCATCGATCTGACGTTCATGGATTTTCCGGTGTTCAATATCGCCGATATCGGCGTGACCTGCGGGTTCGTTTTGCTCGTCATAGGTTATCTGCTGGCAACGAGGCCGCCGTCTCGCAAGGAGACAACGCCGTCTTGTGATGAAGGGAAGGAGGCGCATCATGACTGATGTCGCGCACGTCGAGGTTGCTGCGGAGTACGCAGGCATGCGTCTCGATGCCTTCATGGCCGCCGAGGGCCTGTATCCCACGCGTTCTGCCGCCGCCAAGTGCATAGCGGATGGGTGCGCTGCGCTCAACGGGCGCATTGCGCGCAAGAGCGCGACCGTCGCTGCGGGAGACGTGCTCGAATACGAAACCTACGACGACCCTCATGCCCCCGTTCTTGAGGCGGTGGAAATCCCTCTCGATATTCGCTACGAGGACGAATACCTCATGGTGATATCGAAGCAGGCAGGGCTCGTATGCCACCCGTCCGATGGGCATTTCGGCGACACGCTCGTCAACGCTCTGATTGCGCACTGCGGTCGCGAGCATCTTTGCGACGTGCAGGGCGAGCAAGACCGTCTTGGCATCGTGCATCGTCTTGACAAGGATACAAGCGGTCTTATGCTGTGCGCCAAAACCAACGAAGTCGGGCTTGCGCTCATGGAGGACATTCGGACGCGCGATGTGGACCGTCATTACCTGGCTCTCGTTCAAGGGTGGATTCCCCTTGAGACCGGCCTGGTGGACGCTCCGATTGCCCGCGGCGATCGCGACCGTCTGCGCATGAAGGTCTCCGACCGCGACAATGCGCGACCCTCCATCACGACGTTCGAGGTCAAACGCCGTTTCGAGCCCGGCAAAAATGACGACGGCTATACGTTGATTGACTGCAAGCTGTATACAGGGCGCACGCATCAGATTCGCGTGCATATGGAATACATCAAGCATCCTTGCGTGGGCGACCCGGTATACGGATGGCAGAAGAAGGACAATCTGGGGCTCGACCGCCAGTTTCTGCATTCGTACCGGCTGTCTTTCACGCATCCGATAACGGGGGAGCGTCTCGAGTTTGAAGACAGCCTGCCGCAAGACCTGCAGGAGGTCATCGACGAGCTCGAGGCTCGAGAATAGCTTCGGGTTTGCAAGCAGGAAGAAGCGAGCGAAATCAGGCTCCGAGGTGAAGCTCGGAGCCTGATTTGTTATGCGGACAAGACGTGCTTTTCTTCGGGCCGTGCGCGGTCTATCCGTTCGGTTAAATCACTACGCCGTTGCAGTGATCTATTTCGTGCTGGATGATTTGCGCGGTGAAGCCCGAAAACGTCTCCACGTGCTCTTTGAACGAGAGGTCGAGGTAACGAACGCGAACGGTGCGGAACCGCTTTGCGCTGCGGCGGCCGACGAGCGAAAGGCAACCTTCGTCGGTTTCGTAAGGGGTCTTCGCCTCTGCAATCTCGGGATTGATCATGGCTCGCGCCGCGCCGTCGTCCACAAAGACGATGATTCGCTTGCGCTGCCCGATCATATTGGCCGCCATGCCTACGCATTCATGCGTGTGGGCCGCCAAGGTGTCAAGCAGGTCGTAGGCGATCGGCAGGTCAGCAGACGTTGCCGTCTCGCTCGGTTGCTGCAGGAAGAATTCGTTTTTCATAATGGGGCGGATCATCGGTTCGTTTCGCTTTCCTTCGTTGGCGTAGCGGCATCTGCGCACGGTTTGTACAGCGCCGTTTCCATGGTACCATCGCTTGATGAGCGGCGGTATCGACTGCTGCTCACGCGAAGAAGGCTCGAAGGAAAAACCGAAGGAGGTGAGGCGAGTGTCGAAGAAGACGAAGCGCGCGAACCGCGTGCCGAAAACGGGTGCCGTCTGGCATCTGTCGGCCGAAGAGGCCACGCTGGCGAAAAAGCCGCGCTACAACGGTTACGCATGTGGCCACGGCGCGCATGGCGATGCGAAATACAATCGCGCCAAGCAAAAGCGCGTATGGAAAAGCGTCATCAGGCAGGAAGGGACCCCGCGGGGTCCCTTCCTCGTTCGTCTTCTCGTTTGCGACTTTTCCGCCGAAGTTCGGAGCCGTCATTGCATTCGTCTCTTGCTCTGCTATACTGCAAAAGTTGCATTTTTACCCGCGGCTTCGCTGTCACGCACCACCTGCATGGCATCGCAGCTTTGGGCGTATTCGCAAAACGGCGCGCAACAGCCGTGTAAAGCGGAGGTATTCCGCAGGAAAGGTGGAGCACTATGGCTACCAAGCTCAGCATCAGCAAAGAGCGCACCGCAGAGCTCGTCAAGGAGTTCGGCAAGGGCGAGGGCGATTCCGGCAGCGCAGAGGTTCAGGTCGCTATCCTGTCCGAGCGCATCCGCAACCTCACCGAGCATCTCAAGACCCACAAGAAGGACAACCACACCCGTCGTGGTCTCATGATGCTCATCGGTAAGCGCCGCGGCATGTTGAAGTACATCAAGAATCGCGACATCGAAGAGTACCGCGCTCTCATCAAGAAGCTCGGTATCCGCGACAACATCTAGCCAAGCATTAAGCCCGCTCGCGCGGGCTTTTGCATATTTCGGTCGATGCGGGCAGGGGCCCGCATTGCTCGAGAGGCCCTGTGAAAAGCGCAAGGCCCGAAGAAGAAGAGAAAGAACGATACTCTATGGAAAAAATTTCGACGAGCTTCGAGCTGTACGGTAAGGAGTACCGCCTCGAAACCGGCGAGCTTGCCAAGCAGGCCACCGGTGCTGTGCTGGTCACCCAGGGCGAAACTACTTGCCTGGTGACCGCCGTCGTATCCAAGGAACAGAAGGACTATGACTTCTTTCCTCTGACGGTGGACTTCATCGAGAAGATGTACGCCGTCGGCCGCATTCCCGGCGGCTACCTGAAGCGCGAGGCGAAGCCTTCCGACAAAGGCACGCTGACTGCTCGCATGATCGACCGTCCTATCCGTCCTGGTTTCGCCGATGGCTTCAAGCAGGAAGTCCACGTCGTCGCCACCACGCTTGCGTGCGACGGCCAGAACCCGCCCGACTGCATCTGCGTCGGCGGCGCTTCTGCAGCGCTTCTGTGCGGCGGTACGCCGTTTGACGGCCCGGCCGCCTGCGTGCGCATCGCCCGCGACAAAGAAACCGGCGAATTCATCGTCAACCCCACCTATGCCGAGCAGGAGAATTCCGATCTCGAGCTCACCATTGCCGGCACCCGAGACTACATCTCCATGGTGGAGGCGGGCGCCGAAGAGGTGACTGAGGAAGATATGCTCGCCGCCATGGAATTCGGCCAGCAGGCCATCGCCGCTTTCTGCGAGAAGCAGGCGGAGTTTTTGGCCATGGTCGCCCCCGAGCCCAAGGAATATCCCGTTCATGCGGCGGATCCCTGCATCGCCGAACGCGTTAACGCCCACTTCGACGAGATGAGCGCGGCGCTTAAAGATGCCGACAAGCTTTCCCGCATGGGCAAGGTCGAAGAGCTCAAGGCGTCCATCAAGGAGAACGACTTCTCCGAAGAGGAGCGCGAAGCGTGGAAGAGCGACATCGCAGCCGCCTGCAAAGCCCTCGAGAAGCAGGCCATGCGCGCCATGGTCATCGAGACGGGCGAGCGTGCCGACGGCCGCAGCGCCGATGAGATCCGACCGCTCTATATCCGCCCGGGATATCTGCCCCGCGTCCACGGCTCCGGCCTGTTCCAGCGCGGTCAGACCCAGGCGCTATCCGTGTGCACCTTGGGCCTTCTCAACGAGGCGCAGCGTCTTGACACCATCGATCCGCAGGAGTCCAAGCGCTACATGCACCAATACAACTTCCCGCCGTATTGCACGGGCGAAGTGGGCCGCATGGGCGCTCCCAAACGTCGTGAAATCGGTCACGGCGCTTTGGCCGAGCGAGCGATTCTGCCGATTCTGCCCTCCGAGGACGAATTCCCCTACGCCATTCGCGTGGTCTCTGAAATCCTCGAATCCAATGGCTCGTCTTCCATGGCTTCCACCTGCGGTTCTACGCTCGCTCTGATGGATGCCGGCGTGCCCATCAAGGCTCCCGTCTCAGGCATCGCCATGGGCTTGATCAAAGAGGGCGACGACGTCGTCATTCTCTCCGACATCCAGGGCCTCGAGGACTTCCTCGGCGACATGGACTTCAAAGTGTGCGGCACCGCCAACGGCATCACGGCGCTTCAGATGGACAACAAGGCCAAGGGTCTTTCCACCGAGATTCTCGGTCGTGCTCTTCAGCAGGCCAAGGAAGGCCGTGCCCACATCCTCTCCGCCATGCTCGGCGAAATCGCTGAGCCCCGCGCCGAGCTGCGCGACACCGCTCCTCGTATCGAGACCATCCATATTCCGGTCGAAAAGATTCGCGAGGTCATCGGCAAAGGTGGCGAAACCATCCGCGGCATCCAGGATTCCACGGGTGCAAGCATCGAAATCCAGGAAGACGGCACGGTGCATATCGCGGCTGTCGAGCAGGAGGCCGGTCGCGCTGCAAGGGCTGCTGTCGAGGCTATCGTCAAAGAGCCCGAAGTCGGTGAAATCTACGAGGGCCAGGTCGTGGGCATCCAGACCTTCGGCGCCTTCGTCAAGCTCACGCCTTCTAAGGACGGCTTGCTGCATATCTCTCGCGTGGCCAACGGTCGCGTCGGTCAAGTCGAGGACGTGCTCAACGTGGGCGATACCGTCAAGGTAGAGGTCATCGAGATCGATCCGAAGTCCGGCAAGATTTCTCTTGACCGCCTCGACAAGCCTGAGGCTCCCGAGGGTAGCGCTCCTGCGCCTGCTCGCGCTCCGCGTGGCGAGGGTCGTCGCGAGCGCTCCGATCGTCGTCCCGGCCGCGCCAACCGCGAGGCGAATTCGGGTGATGGCCGCACGCCTCGTCGCCGTCACTAGGCACTATTTGATTCAAAGCGTCCATGTTTCGAGTCTTCGGGGCACGGACGCTTGAAAAACGAAGTGGCACGTTATATTATGTCCACTTGCATGTTTTTATGGCAGTTTGTATACATGAAGGAGTCTACCGAAATGGCAGTTAAGATTCGTCTCGCCCGCCATGGCGCAAAGAAGAAGCCCATCTATCGCGTGGTCGTGGCTGATGCCCATAGCCCTCGTGACGGTCGTTATATCGAGCAGGTTGGCCGCTACAACCCCAACACCGATCCCTCTGAGATCACCCTTGACCTTGAGAAGGTTGAGAAGTGGATTGCAAACGGCGCTCAGCCGACCGATACCGTCAAGCGTCTCATCGAAGCCGCTAAAAAGGCTCAGTAGCAATGAACCGGGCGTCATCCGACATCGTCGCCCTGGTGCGTGAAATAGTCGATCCGCTCGTCGAGGATAAGGAAGCGGTCGAAGTGACCTCCTCCTTCTCTGAAGACGGAACAGAGCGTGTTGAAATTCGCGTCGCTGCCGATGATGCCGGCAAGGTCATCGGCCGTCAGGGTCGCGTCATTAAATCCATTCGTGTGCTTGCACGTGCTGCAGCATGCACCGACGGCGGAGCCGTCGAAGTCGAGCTTGTCGAGGACTAATATGACGCGTCGTTGGGCTGACGTAGCCGAGCTCATCGCAACACAAGGTCTTAAAGGAAGGCTTGTCGCACGTTCCGTGCGCGGCCTTCCTTTCCTTCTGCATGAGGGGCTTACCGTTCATTTCGTACCGCCTACGCTCGATGGTCCTCGTACGGCCAGCGTGCGTAGCGTTCAGCATCTCGGTTCGCAAGAATACGCGGTGCAATTCAGCGGCGTCTCGAAGCGTGATACCGCTGAGCTTCTAACGGGCAGTCATTGTCTGGTCGCCCGCGCCGATCTTCCTGATGATTTCGAGGACATCGTGCGCTCTTCGGCGGAATATCTCTCCGGTTTTTTGGTTGTTGACGAGGTCTTAGGCGATATCGGCACCATTTCCGACGTGCGTGAAATGCCTGCTCAGGACCTGCTTGTCGTAACAGCTCCGGGCGGGGAGGTGCTCGTTCCCTTCGTGGAGGACTTCATCGTCGAATTCGACGATGCGGAGAGGGTCTTGTATATGGATTTGCCGGACGGACTTGTCGATCCCGGCGTTTTGGACGAATCGAGCGAAAAGGAAGACGCGTAGCTCTATGAAAATCGAGACGTTATCGACCTTTCCCCGTATGTACGATTCGGTCATGGGAGAATCCATCATGAAGCGCGCCCAGGCTTGCGGCGCGCTTGATTTCCATGCCTACGATTTGCGTGATTGGACGCATGATCGCCATCGTACCACCGATGATGACCCATACGGCGGCGGACAGGGGCTCGTGATGAAGTGCGAGCCCATCTTCGAGGCGTACGACGATATTTCCGCATCGGGTCCTGCGCCTTACACGGTGTTTCTCACGCCCTGCGGCGAGCCTTTCGACCAGGGAATGGCAACCGAGCTTTCCTCTCAGGAACGTCTGCTGTTCATCTGTGGTCATTACGAAGGAATAGACGAACGCGTCTATGCGCTTGCCGACCGTTGCATCTCTTTGGGCGATTATGTGCTCACTTCCGGCGAGCTTGCTTCCATGGTGGTCATCGACGCTGTGGTCCGACTGCTCGACGGCGTTTTGGGCGATGAAGGCAGCGCCATTGACGAGAGCTTCTACGACGGATTGCTCGAATACCCGCAGTATACGCGCCCCGCGAGCTATCGCGGAATGGAGGTTCCCGAGGTGCTTTTGTCGGGCAACCATGCGAAAATTGCCGCATGGAGAAGGGCTCAGGCCGTTGAGCGTACGGCCCGCTTGCGTCCCGATTTGCTGAAGTCTGCGAATATAACCGAAGACGAACGTGCTTTTTTGCTATCATTGCACGGCGACACACTCTAAGGCGTCTTCGGGGCGCCTTTTCATTTCATAGGAGGATTTGTCCATGGGTTATGGGCAGCATGCCACGCCGCGTTCGCGCGGCTTCTTTAGAAGCGTCCTTTCCTGGGCATTCTACATTGCGCTTGTTTTCGCGCTTGTGTGGGGCCTGCAGACGTTCGTGGTCTGTCCGTATACCATTCCCTCCGGGTCTATGGAAGACACCATAGAGGTGGGAGACAACGTCTGGTCCGAAAAGGTGTCTTATTATTTCCGCGATGTCGAACAAGGCGATATTGTGACCTTCGACGATCCCGAAATCGCCGGTCGAACGCTCATCAAGCGTGTGATAGCTGTTGGCGGTCAGACCGTAGATCTTGTCGACGGCCTTGTGTACGTGGACGGGATGGCTCTTGACGAGCCGTACACCAACGGTAAACCGTCGGCGCCGCTTACGCCCGTTTCCGGCGTGGAGATATCGTATCCTTATACGGTTCCTCAAGGCGAGATTTGGGTAATGGGGGATAACCGCACGAATTCGGCCGATTCCCGTTATTTTGGTTCTATCGACGAAGCGTCCGTCAGCGGGCGCGCTGTCGTAATCTATTGGCCCCTCGATCACATAGGAGTGCTTTAATCATGAGTCAAGCTGCAAAGCCCGACGCGCTCAGCTTCCAGGACATCATCCTGACCCTGCAGCGCTACTGGGCCGACCTCGGTTGCGTTGTGCTGCAGCCCTACGATAACGAGGTGGGTGCGGGAACGAACGCCCCGGCCACTACGCTTCGTTCCCTGGGTCCCGACACGTGGCGTACGTGCTACGTGCAGGGCTGCCGCCGTCCCACCGACGGCCGCTACGGCGAGAACCCCAACCGAACCCAGTTCTATTACCAGTTCCAGGTGCTCATGAAGCCCTCTCCGGACGACATCCAGGAGCTTTACCTGGGTAGCCTGCGTGCTATTGGCATCGATACGGACAAGCACGACGTCCGCTTCGTCGAGGACGACTGGGAGAGCCCGACGCTTGGCGCATGGGGCCTTGGATGGGAAGTCTGGATCGATGGCATGGAGGTCACCCAGTTCACGTACTTCCAGCAGGTCGGCGGATTCGAATGCAATCCCGTTCCCGTGGAAATCGCCTACGGTCTTGAGCGTCTCACCATGTATATCCAGGGTGTCGACAGTATGTTCGATATCGTCTGGAGCCGCGGAAAAGACGGCATCGTGTTCACCTATGGAGATGTCTATCTCGAAAACGAGCGCCAGTACTCCCGCTACAACTTCGAGGTCGCTGATACCGAATTCCTTTTCCAGGAGTTCAACGACCGCGAGGCGGAGTGCCTGCGCACCCTTGAGGCGGGCCTGCCCTTGCCTGCGTACGACAGCGTTTTGAAATGCTGCCACGCGTTCAACCTGCTCGATGCGCGCGGCGTTATTTCCGCAACCGAGCGCATGGGCTATATCTTGCGCGTACGCGCGATCGCGAAGGCGTGCTGCGCGTCCTATATGAAGCATGTCGTAGGCGTCGACGTCGACGAGAAGGAGGCATAGGATGTCTAAGACCACTCTCGCATTCGAAATCGGCACCGAAGAGCTGCCCGCCTTCGACCTGCACGCCGCAACCGAGCAGCTTCCGTCGCTCGTCGCAAACGCACTCGGCTCCGTGCGCGTTCCCTTCGACGACGTAAAGGTGTATTCGAGCCCTCGTCGCCTCGTGGCGATCGTCGAGGGAGTCCCGGAGCGCACCGAGGCTTCCGTGGAGGAATTCCGCGGCCCAGCTGCCCGCATCGCGTTCGACGCCGAGGGCAATCCGACCAAGGCGGCGGCCGGCTTTGCGCGCGGCAAGGGCGTCGACGTTGCTGACCTCGAGCGCCGCGACGAAGACGGCGCCGAATACGTCTACGCCGTCAAGAACACGCCTTCCGCAGACGTTGCCGAACTGCTTCCCGAAACGCTTAAGGGAGTCATCGAGGGCATTTCCTGGCCGAAGTCCTGCCGATGGGGCACGACGAGCGAGTACTTCTCCCGTCCTGTCCGTTGGATCGTCGCTTTGCTGGGCGACAAGGTCATTCCCGTGCGTTTCGCGGGGCTCGAGGCCGGCAATAAGACCTGCGGTCATCGTTTCCTGGCTCCCGGCCCGCATACGGTCGAGCATGCCGACAGCCTGATCGATGTGCTTCGCGGCGCCTATGTCGTGACCAGCGAAGCCGAGCGCGAGGCAAGCGTTCGCAAACAGGTTCGCGCGGCCGAAGAGAAGACCGGTCTGACCGCCGAGCTTCCTGCGAAGACCCTCGCTGAAGTCGTGAACCTTTCCGAGTATCCTACGGTCATGGTGGGCGAGTTCGACGAGCTCTTCCTGACGGTTCCCAAGGAGATTATCGTCGACGCCATGCTTGTGCACCAGCGCTACTTCCCGCTGTTCAACGCCGATGGCACGCTTGCGAACAAATTCCTGATTACCTCGAACGGCAATCCCGAGTTCGAATGCAACATCGTCGACGGCAACCAGCGCGTGGTTGCTGCGCGCCTCTACGACGCGAAGTTCTTCTATGACGAAGACCTGAAAAAGCCTCTCGAGGCCTATGTGGACGACCTTGATGCGGTGGTGTTCCAGGAGAAGCTCGGAACGACCCTCGCGAAATCCAAGCGCATCGTCAAGCTTGCCGGCCACCTGTGCGAGAGCATGGAAATCGATGGCCAGGAAAAAGAGGACATCCTGCGTGCTGCGCATCTGTGCAAGGCCGATCTGGTCACGGGTGCTGTCGTGGAGTTCACGAGCGTTCAGGGCATCATGGGCTCTTACTATGCGAAGGCGGCGGGGGAGACCGACGCTGTCTCCCAGGCTATCGCCGACCACTATCGTCCTCGCTTCTCGGGAGACAACCCTCCCGCGACGCGCGTAGGCAAGGTTGTTGCTGTCGCCGACAAGCTCGATACCATCTGTGGCCTTTTCGCCGTCGACCAGGCTCCCACCGGCTCTTCCGATCCGTTCGCCCTGCGCCGTAGCGCGCTCGGCATCGTCACCATGCTCTGCGCGGGCGACGATTTTGAGTTCGATCTTGTGCCCGCCATCGACGCCGCCCTGGCCGCCTATGCTGCCGACGGCATCGAATTCGACGCACAAGCCGTTCGCGAACAGGTTATCGAGTTCTTCGTCACGCGCACCAAGGTCATGGAGCGTGATAACGGCGTTTCCGCCGACGCGATCGACGCCGTTTTGGCGGCGGGCGTTCGCGAGCCCCTCGAGTTCGCAAAACGCGTCGTCGCGCTCGAGCATGCTCGTCGCGAAGACCCCGACACGTTCAACGATCTAGCGGTCGCCTACGGACGTGCGAACAACCTGCGCGACCCCGAGCTCGGTATTGACTACGACGAATCTCTGCTGTGCGAGGTCGAACACGCCCTGACGTGCGCTATCGTCCAGGCAGAAGGCCGCGTAGCCCGCGCCCTCGAGGCCAACGATTATCCTGCGGCCCTGGCCGAGCTTGCTTCTCTGCGCAAGCCGGTCGACCTGTTCTTCGAGCGCATTATGGTCATGGACGAAGATGCGGCGCTTCGCGAGAACCGCTTGAAGGTCTTGAACCGCTTTGTCAATGTTTTTTCCAGCGTTGCCGATTTCGGGCTTCTTGCTAAATAGGCGTAGGGGTGCTTGTCCTTTCGTCGATGCATGAATGCCGCTCGCATTGAAAAATAGTGCGTTCTGAAAACGAACCGGCCTGTCCGAGTCAATCGGCGGGCCGGTTCTGTATATTGATGCATTGCGGCAGAGTTGCACCGTGCGCAGCGGTTGCCTTCTGCGCAATGAGATCGATTCAAGGAAAGGAGCGCATGCATGACGACCGCGATTCACGATCACATGTGCGTTCATAACGATTCTCCACTCCCAACTATCTACATCGTCAGCGATTCCCTCGGCGCCACCGCTCATGTGCTTGCGCGCGCTGCGGCAGGGCAGTTCGGCGTCGCGGAGCCTTACATCGAGGTTCTTCCTAAAGCTCGCGATTTCGAAGAAATCAGCAACTTTCTCGAAATTCACCAGGCAATGTATCGCGAAGCGGGGTTGCGTGACGATATCGTCGTGTTCTTCACCCTCGTCGATCCCGACCTTCGTCACAAGCTTCGCGATTACTGCAAGGAAAAAGGCATCCATTTCGTGGATATCATGAGCACGCCGATTCATGCGCTCGCGGACGCTTCGGGCTTGCAGCCCTCCAACAACCCCGGGTTGCTTCGCACGACCGACGAGCATTATTTCCGTCGCATTGCTGCGATGGAGTTCACCGTCGAACACGATGACGGGCGCAATCCCCAAGACCTCACCGAGGCGGACATCGTGCTTCTGGGCGTGTCCCGTTCGTCGAAAACTCCCATTTCCATCTATATGGGTATGGAGGGTTACAAGGTCGCAAACGTTCCGCTGGCACTCGGCGTGGAGCCTCCGAAGGAGATATACGAATGCGACCCTTCTCGCATTTTCGGCCTTATGACGACGCCGGATATCCTGGTGGGAATACGTACACGCAGGCTCGGGGGGTCGGGGCGCGGCGCAGCGAGCGTCGCGGCAAGTTACGCGGAGCCGGAGATGGTGTACCAGGACCTCGAAGAGGCCCGCGCCCTCATGCGCAAGCTGGGCTGCATCGTCGTGAGGACGGACAATAAAGCCGTGGAAGAAACCGCTCAGGAGATTTTACGCTACTATGAGCTTGCTCATCCCTTCCAAAAGACCATAGTCGAGTAATATCTTCCTATATGCAGTATGGTATCTATCAGCGAAGGAGAATACAGTGACTGCTGACGTCAAGCGTGTCTACGCGTTCGGTAAGGACGCCGAAGGCAACAACGTTACCGAGGGCAACAAGGATATGAAATATATCCTCGGCGGCAAGGGCGCTAACCTTGCCGAGATGGCCGTAATCGGCCTTCCGGTGCCTCCGGGATTCACCATCACCTGTCAGACCTGTATGGAATACGCCAACGCCGACAACACCTGGCCCGAAGGCGCTCTCGACGAAATCGAGCAGTATCGTCTCGACCTCGAGCGTCGTATCGGCAAGAAGATCGGCGATGCAGAAGATCCCCTGCTCGTTTCCGTGCGTTCCGGTGCCCCTATGTCCATGCCGGGCATGATGGACACCGTCCTCAACCTCGGTTTGAACGACCAGTCCATCAACGGATTGATCAAGCATACCGATAATCCTCGTTTTTCCTGGGATAGCTATCGTCGCTTCATCCAGATGTTCTCCAACGTGGTCATGGGCCTCGATGGCGACTTGTTCGAAAACGCCATCAATGCGAAGAAGATTGTTCGCGGCGTGAAAAGCGATGCGGACCTCACTGCGGAGGACATGCAGGAGCTCGTCGAGGAATTCAAGGCAATCTTTTCCGAGAACGTTTCCGCCGAGGAGTATCCCTCTCTTGTCGTCGACGGCAAGGTGGGCTTCCCCCAGAATCCCGACACGCAGCTTCGTCTTGCGATCGAGGCCGTTTTCGGCAGCTGGAACAATCCGCGCGCCACTCTGTATCGCAAGCAGAATAAGATTGCTGACGATCTGGGCACCGCAGTCAACGTTCAGTGCATGGTCTTCGGCAATAAGGGCGAGACTTCTGCTACCGGTGTTGCGTTCACGCGCAACCCTGCAAATGGCGAGAAGGAATTCTACGGCGACTACCTGGTCAATGCCCAGGGTGAAGACGTCGTCGCCGGCATTCGCAACACCAGCCCCATCGCAGAGCTCAAGCATGTCGACGGGTTGCAGAAGGCAGGCGCCGAGCTCGAGGAGGTCTTCGTGACCCTCGAGAACCACTATCGTGACATGTGCGATATCGAGTTTACCATCGAGCAGGGCAAGCTCTGGATGCTGCAGACTCGTGTGGGCAAGCGTACGGCCGCCGCTGCTTTGCATATTGCGATCGAGATGGTCAAAGAAGGCCTCATCACCAAGGAAGAGGCGGTTTGCCGCGTCGATCCCGAGCAGCTCGACCAGCTTCTGCATCCTCAGTTCGACAAGAACGCAGAATACGATGTGCTCGCACGCGGCTTGAACGCATCTCCCGGCGCTGCCGTGGGTGAAGCGGTCTTTTCCGCCGCTGACGCCGTCGCGGCCGAGGCCGAGGGTCGCAAATGCGTGCTCGTCCGCTGGGAAACCAACCCCGACGACCTCGCCGGCATGATTGCCGCCGAAGGCATTCTGACCTCTCATGGCGGCAAGACCTCCCACGCCGCCGTTATCGCTCGCGGCATGGGCGCTCCCTGCGTCTGCGGTGTCGAGGCTCTCCGCATCGATGCGGAGAAGAAGGAAGCCGTTGTTTCCGGCACCGACACCGTCATCCACGAAGGCGACATGATCTCCATCGACGGCACCACCGGTATCGTCGTTCTGGGCGCTGTCGAACTGGTTATGCCTGAGCTCTCTGGCGATCTTGACGTCATCCTCGAATGGGCCGACGAATTCCGCCGTCTTGGCGTTCGCGCCAATGCTGACAACCCGGCCGACGCGGAGCTCTCCCGTTCCTTCGGCGCAGAAGGCATCGGTCTCGACCGTACTGAGCATATGTTCCTGGGCGATCGCAAGCGGATCATCCAGACCTTCATCCTCAATGAGGATCCCGCTGTTCGCGAAAAGGCTGTCAATGAGCTCTTCGAAGCGCAGACGGGCGATTTCTACGGCATGTTCAAGGCTATGGACGGTCTGCCGGTCATCGTGCGCCTTCTCGATCCGCCGCTGCACGAATTCCTCGAAAGCCCGCGTGCGCTTGATGTGGAAATCGCCAAGCTCGAGGCAACGGGCGGCGATGTCAAGACGATTGCTGAAAAGCGCAAGCTCATGGAGCAGATCGACGCTATGAGCGAAGCGAACCCCATGCTTGGTCTGCGCGGTTGCCGACTGGGCATCGTGTATCCCATTCTTCCTGTCATGCAGGTCCGTGCGATTGCAACTGCGGCCGCTAACCTGAAAAAGGAAGGCCTCGACCCCAAGCCCGAGGTCATGATTCCGCTGGTTTCCACCGTCAAGGAGCTCGAGAAGCTTCGTAAGGTCGCCGTGGACACCATCAACGAGGTGGCTGCAGAGGCGGGCGTCGAGCTCGATATTCCTGTCGGAACCATGATCGAGCTTCCTCGCGCCGCCGTTACCGCCGACGAAATCGCCACCCAGGCCGACTTCTTCAGCTTCGGCACCAACGACCTCACCCAGACCACGTTCGGCTTCAGCCGCGACGACGTCGAGGCCGAGTTCGTTCCCCAGTACCTTGCTGAGAAGCTTCTGCCGTACAATCCGTTCGCAACCATCGATCCGGGCGTTGCCAAGCTCGTGAAGATGGGCGTCGAATTGGGTCATGAGGGCAATCCCGATTTGGTCTGCGGCGTATGCGGCGAGCATGGCGGCGATCCTGACTCCGTCAAGATGTTCCATAAGATCGGTCTTGACTATGTCTCCTGCAGCCCTTATCGTGTTCCCTTGGCACGCCTCGCTGCCGCACAGGCAGCTTTGGCTGATAAATAAGAGGGTGTCTAACACAGGCCAGTAGCTCCAATTGGCAGAGCGGCGGTCTCCAAAACCGCATGTTGTGGGTTCGAGTCCTACCTGGCCTGCCATCTTCCTCTTATGCGATGCCATAAGTAAACGATCCGCTCTTTTGAGCGGATCGTTTTTTGTTCTCAGGCCGTTAGCTAAATTGACGTGAAAACCGGGTTATGTTTCAAAAAGTGTGTCCCCCTGAATTATTCAACATCGGTAATTCGTAGGCATGTGGAACTCCTCCCAGACTATCCCCGTGCCGTATTCGCCAGGGGCCCCATCCTCTCGTTTGGACCCTTGCGAAGCCGCGGCGAACAGACCGTCCACGTCGTCGTCGGTGGGCATGGCCCGTATGATCTCGGCGGGCGGGAGCGGGTTTTCGGTGTGCATGTAGCACCACCAGAATATCGCCTTGATGCGGTGCATGAGCGGCAGGCCGCGGTGGTGGCGCAGCATGTCCCTGAGCCTGGCGTTCACGCTCTCGACCGCATTGTTGGTTGTTAGCGTCAATATATTTTTCACCATTTTCACCAACGCATTTTCGCCAATCGCGCCAACGCGGATACGCCGGATTCGCCAACGCGGATGCGCCGCTTTCGGCGTCTAGGCGCCGTCCTCCTTCCCGTCCTCACCGCCGATGGACACGTCCTTCAGGCGGTACGACCGGCCCGTTATCTTGATCATCGCGCAGTGGTGGCAGAGCCTGTCGGCGACCGCCGAGGCCGTGACGTTGCTGCCGAACACGTCGCCCCACCTGCCGACCGGCACGTTGGTCGTGACGATCGTCGACCGCTTGAGCGCGTAGCGCCTGTTCACCAGCTGGAACAGCAGGTCGGCGCCCTCCTTCCCGATGTCGAGGTAGCCAAGCTCGTCTATTATCAGCAGGCTGCAGTGCTCGTAGAACCGCATCCTGCGCGTCAGCGCCTCCTTCGCCGAGGCGTGCTTGAGGTCCTCGACCAGCCTCGAGCAGTCGGCGAAGTACACCTGCTTGCGGGCCATCACCGCCTCGTGGCCTATGGCTATCGACAGGTGGGTCTTGCCGACGCCCGGGCTGCCGACGAGCACGACGTTGTCGCCGCGGTCGATGAACTCGAGCGTGGCCAGCTGCTCGACCAGCCCGCGGGGCACGCTCGGCTGGAAACCCCAGTCGAAGTCGGCCAGCGTCTTTATGTAGGGGAAGTTGGCCATCCTCGTGCGGCGCTCGTCGTCGGCACGCCGCTTGAGGGCTATCTGGGCGTCGGTGAGCTCGAGCATGGCGTCGACCAGGCTCTTCCTCCCGTCGGCGACGAGCCTGACGTACTCGGGCACCGACGACGCCATGCCCTCGAGCCCCAGCTCCTCGAGGTTGGCCGCCAGGCGGTTGAGCGGGCTGGCCTGCACGGCGGCGCTCACAGCGAGCCCCCTATCGAGTCGAGCAGCCCGAGGGTGGCGGCGGCGGCCGCCTCGATGTCGCCGGCGGCGTCGCCGAACCAGCGCTTCCCGGCCATGGCCTCGGCGTAGTGCGCCGGGTCGTAGGCCGGCCCGCCCGCCACGTGCGTCGCCACCAGCTCGCCGCCGACGTAGCAGTCCATCGCGCCGCCGGGCATGCAGACGATGCGGGCGGGCCTGCCGATGCAGCGCCTGGACACCGACATGGGCTCGCCGTGCGCGCTCACCAGCATCGTGGCCGGCACCCTGGCCACGCGCACCACGTCGCCCATCGCCTCCTCGAGGGCGCGAAGGTTGCCGACGGGCAGCAGCGCGTCCTTCTCCTCCATGAACAGCGCGGAGGGCGGCAGCCCCGTGGTCTCGTTGGGCTCGGAGTTGCTGGCGTCCTCGATCCGCGCGATGATCTCGTCGATGTCGTCCCAGCCGTCGAAGTCGCCCTGGTAGGCCGCGAGCCGCGACAGGAAGCGGTTCGACGACTCGACCTTGCCCTTGGTCTGGGGGCTGCGCGGGCGGCACAGCTTCAGCTCGAAGCCGGCGGCCTTGGCGAACTCGTATGCGCGCTGGACCTTGAGGCGCCTGCCGCCCTTGATCGCCACCAGGGCGGACATGTTGTCCGTGACCCACTCGCGGGGCACGCCGCCGAGCCTCGCGATCGTGGCGTACATGCATCTGACCAGGTCGTCGGTCGTCCTGGTCCCCGACCGGATGAATATGTGCCTGCGGGAATGGGCCAGCGTCGCCGCGAACACGTTGAACTCGAACAGCTCGCCGTCGCGGTTTGCCATCCTGACCGACTCCTTCCAGTCGAACTGCAGCTGCAGCCCGGGCGGCGTCTCGAAGCGCGGATGCGGTTCCGGGCCGCCGGAGGCCCCGACGGCGATGCCGTTCTTGCGCATGAACTGGGTGAAGGCGTTGTAGCCGGCCAGGTTCTCGCCGGGATACCTGTGCAGCAGCCACTCGTGGATGCCCTTCTTGGTGACCCCCGGCAGCTGCGCCTTGGCGGCCACCTCCTCGATGTGCGCGTCGAAGGAGCCCGCCCTGTCGGCGCGCCCGTCGCGGGGCCGGCCGCCCTCGGCCCTCCAGTACGCCGCCACGGTGTGCCTGTCCTTGCCGTAGCGCTTCGCTATGTCGCTGAAGTTGGGCTTTATGCCCGCTTCCCTGTACATGTCCAACTCTCCGATCAGGTTCTTCTCTGCCACGGCCCGCTCCTCCCGAAAGCATCGTTCGCTTGTCGGTCGAAGCGTAAGCCCCGGCGTTGGTGGAAATGGTGAAAATGCGTTGGCGCGATTGGGGAAATTACGTTGGCGGAATCGGCTAATGTGCGATGGCGAAATTGGTTGTTTTTACAGTAGCGCTAACATTGGTCGACGGCCACTCCCCGCCGTGCTCCTGTTGCATCTCGACGAAGGTGAACAGCGTGCCCTCCTTGACGAGCCTGTTCAAGCCGCGCCTAGCCTTGCGGAGCCGCTCGTGCGTGTAGGCCTTCTTGCCGTCCTTGATCGTGTACTCCTTGAGGAACGTCGCCCACCTGGTGCACCATTCGTTGTATTCCAGCAGCCACGCCGTGGCGGAGCCGGCGTCCTTGGCGTCCTTGAGCTTGTTGGCGATTCCCAGGAGCTCGATTCCGGCCTCCAACCTGGGCTTCAGCGTCGTGCACCGCTTGACCTGGTTGGCCGCGTGGAACGTGCACCGCTGTATCCTGGTGTTCGGCCAGACGGCCTTGACGGCGGCGGCGAAGCCGGGAGAGCCGTCGGATACCGCCATCTTCGGGGTCGGGATGCGCAGCATGAGCGCGGCCCACGCGGACCCGCATTCGCTTTGCGCCAGGTGCCAGCCGACGACATGGCCGCCGGCGACCGCCACGAGCACCACCGCCTTCCTGCGCAGCCAGATGCCGTCCAGGAACACGACGTCGTGCAGCTCGCCGGTGGCGGGGGCGATCGGCCAGATTCTCCAGGCCCACGCCGTCTTGCGCCAGAACGTCGCCCTGCTGGTCTTCAGGTCCGCTATAGCATCCTTCGACAGCAGCCACTTGAGGAACGCCGCGAGCTGCTTCGCCCCGCTGTCGTGCTTGCGGACGCTGGATGCCCCGCATTTGGGACAGCGCCATCTCTGGGTGCCCGCCTTGGTCCTTCCGTTCCCCTTCATCTTGGCCCCGCAGGAGCCGCATTTTGGATTGTTCACGCCCCGTTCCCGTCTCTTGGCAATTTCCTGGATGGAAAAGCCTGTCTGAACAGGCGTGTCAAGTGCAAATCGGACACACTTTTTGAAACACCTAGAAATTGGGGAGGTTCAATTTGAAGGATGGATTTACGCCATCTCACCTGCAGAAATAGGGTTAAATCGGACACACTTTTTGAAACATAACCCTGAAAACCGAGCCCGCCAAGGCTTTTTGCGCGAATTGTTCGTTTGAATATCGAAAAAGCCACGAAGTGTATCAATGAAACGCCACCGGTGGTTGCAAGTTGGGCCTTTTTTCCTGAAATAATAGACAAAAGAGCAAAAAATGATGATTAGCTTTTCTTAATTTGCGCACCGTATGCCTTCGTTTGATACATTTCGTGAAAAAATCGATACTGAAGGCGTCTGCTCGTGCATGTAAAGATGAAATGATGCATGGCTGCGCAGAGGTCGCGCAAACAAAGGCTTTTCTCGGGGTTGCTTCGAAGTTGCAAACGAATCTCGCCGGGTCGCCTTTGATTTTCGAGGCAACCCGGCGAGGGCTTTTCTGATTGATGGGTGCGTTTATCGGAGGCGTTGCGACCGTTAGCCGATCTTGAACCCAAGATAATGCTCAGCGGTATGCCAGGTCATATTTTCGAACTCTTCATCGGTGAAATCGATCGACGAGAAGACCTCGAGCTCTTCGGCCGGATCCCACATGGGGAAGTCGGACCCGAAAAGAATCCTGTCTGATCCGTATATCCTGCAGAGCTCTTTCGTGCGGCGAGTACCGAGGTAGGTCATGGAACTCGATACGTCCAAGAAGCAGTTCTCGTCCTCGAGGTATTCCACGGCAAGGTCGTAGACCGACCAGCCGCCGAAATGAGCCGCATCGACGCGGAGGTCGGGAAAAGCGTGAAGGACGTTTTTGAGTCTGCGCGGATGCGAATGGTCTCGGCGATAATCTCCGCAATGAATCATGACGGGCAGGTTTCGTGCCTGTGCTATCTCGTAGACGTTCATAAGCCGCGGATCGTCCATATCAACATGCTGGGAATCGGGGTGAAGCTTGATTCCCTTGAGTCCCAGCGATATCGCACGGTCTATCTCCGCCTCAGGGTCTTCGTAGTCCTGGTGCATGGTGGCGAAGCCGATGAAGTTTGCGTGCTCTTTGCATGTGGCGGCCACGAAATCGTTGATGCTTTCGACGACCTTGGGTTTCACGGCAACGGAATGCACGAGGGAATGCGTGATAGGCGACGGCTTAAGAGCATCGAGATATCTTTGCACCGATCCGGTGTCGTGCCGCATGGCGATGCTGTAGAATTCTCCGACGCTTTCAGAAGCGCGTTGCGCAACCTTGTCGGGGTAGATATGTGCATGGATATCGATGATTGTCATGGTTAACCTTCTATACCGTCTGCATTGCGAATTTCGCGGCGCTTGATTTTTCCGCCGACCGTTTTCGGGAGCTCATCGACGAATTCGACGATGCGCGGGTATTTGTAAGGCGCCGTGGTCTTCTTCACGTGGTTCTGCAATTCTTTGACCAGATCGTCGGAGGGCTCCCAGCCTTTAGCAAGGATAATAGAGGCCTTTACCACCATGCCGCGAACAGGGTCGGGCGCAGCGGTGACGGCGGCTTCTACGACGGCCGGATGTTCGACCAGCGCGCTTTCCACTTCGAAAGGACCGATGCGGTAGCCGCTGCATTTGATGACGTCGTCGTTGCGGCCTATGAAGAAATAGTAGCCGTCGCTGTCGCGCCATGCCATATCGTGCAGGTTGTAGTATTCGCCGCCGACCGTTTCAGCGGTGCGTTTCGGATCTTGGAAATAGCCGACGAAAAGTCCGGGAGGGTAGGCCTCCTTCAGCTTGGTAACGCAAATGGCCCCTTCTTCGCCGTCGTCCATCTCGTTGCCGTTTTCGTCGAGCAGGCGAATATTGAACAGCGGGCTCGGCTTGCCCATGGATCCGGGGCGCGGCTCGATCCAAGGGAAGGTGGCAAGCAGGACGGGGCCTTCGGTCTGCCCAAAGCCCTCGCGTATCTTCTTGCCCGTCAGACGCTCCCATGCCAAGGTGACCTCAGCATTGAGAGGCTCGCCGGCGGTTGCGAAATTCGCGACGCTGGACAGGTCGTAGCGCTCGACGTCTTCCTGGAGCATGAAGCGATACATAGTGGGCGGAGCGCAAAACGTCGTGAGCTTGTAATCCTGTATCTTCTGCAGCAGCTTTGCGGGGACGAACTTGTCCATGTCGTAGGCGAAGACCGTCGCTCCGCATATCCACTGGCCGTAAATCTTTCCCCAGCCGAACTTGGCCCACCCGGAATCGGAGACGCTCATATGCAGTCGGTCTTCTTGAACCTGCTGCCAATACTTCGCAGTGATGATGTGGCCGAGCGGATGCACGAAACTGTGGCAGACCGCCTTCGCCATGCCGGTTGTTCCGCTGGTGAAGTAAATCAGCATAATGTCGGAGTTCTTCGTGGCCTTATCGCCGGCGGGGCGGACCCAGTCTTCGGAGCCCTCCTCGAGAAGGCTTTCGTAGGAGGTCCATCCTTCGCGTGTGCCGCCGGCCACGATGACGCTCTCAATGCTCGGAGACTCAGGAAGCGCCTTTTCCACCTCGCCGCAAACGTAATCGTCGTCTACACAGACCATGGCCTTGACATGGGCGCTTTGCGCTCGGTAGACGATGTCCTTTTTCGTGAGCTGCAGGGTCGCGGGGATAATGGTCGCGCCGATTTTGCACAGCGCAACGGCGGTGACCCAGTATTCCCATCGGCGGCGGAGGATGCACATCACCACGTCGCCCTTGCCGATTCCCATCGCAGAGAAGGAGTTCGCCATGCGGTTGGAGAGGCGGGAAATGTCGGTGAAGGTGAAGGTTCGCTCGTTGTCGTGATCGTCGCACCAGAGCAGAGCGCGTTTGTCGGGCTCGACACGGGCCCATTCGTCCACGACGTCATAGGCGAAATTGAAGTTTTCAGGAACATCTATGCGGAAGTTTTCCGCAAAGTCCTCGTAGGAGTCGAAATCGATGCGCGGACAGAATGTATTGAGCAGGTGGTTCGCCATGGGTATTCGTCCTTACTCTGCGATGATGGTGACGAAGCGAGCCTGCGTGTCGCCGCCGCACCGTTGGCCATGAAGCTGTTCCGGATTGAAGTAGATGCTGTCGCCGGCTTCGAGGACGAACTCTTTATCCTCGATGGTCACGATGACGGTGCCTTCGAGGACGAAGTTGAACTCCTGCCCATGATGGGTGACCAATTTGGCGGGTTCGTCGCTCGGGTCCAAAAAGACCAGCAGAGGCTGCATGATCTTTCCGGTGTAGCGCCATGCCAGGTCCTGGTAGTAATAGCCGGGATAACGGTCGACCTCCTTGCCCTCGCCCGCTTTGACCACATGGTAGGTATTGAGCTTCGCGGCGGTGCCGGTGAGGATCTCGGTGAATTCGACGCCGAAGATATTCGCCATGTGATAGATGGCGGAAATGGGGACGTCCGCTCCGGTTTTCTCCCAATTCTGGTAGGTTTCAAGGCTGACTCCGAGCTCTGCAGCCATGTCTTCCTGGGTGACGTTGCACGCATCGCGCAATCCCGCGATGCGCATGCCGATTTCGCTGAATTCGGTCTCCATTTCCGCTCCTTTGTCTCGATAGAATGAAAATTCCCTCGCGTTCGGTGAGGAATCGCGAGGGAGGACAGTAACGAATGGTGAAGCGCTACGCTTCGATTCCCAGCCTGAGCGCCTTCAGATTCGGCTCAAGCAGATGCTGCTTGCGCGGGGGGATGCAGCGTTCCATGGCGGCGAACAGCGTCTCCTCGCTGCAGAATCCTGTCTCGGCGAAGAGCTTGCCCACGCAGATGATGTTGGCGAGTCCTTTGAGGCCGTTCTCCTCGGCCATGGCGGTTGCGGGGATTTCGACGACCTTTACGTTCTCGGGGTAGCGCATGGTGGGCACGAGCGTGCTGTCCACTACGGCAACGCCGCCGTCGGATACAAGATCGATGAACTTGTCGAACGAAGGCTGGTTCATGGCGATGATGCCATTAGGCTCCATGACCAGCGGCGATCCGATGGGGTTGTCGGAGAGGCAGACGCTGCAGTTTGCTGTGCCGCCGCGCATTTCAGGGCCGTAGGAAGGCAGCCAGCTGAGTTCTTTGTCCTCGATCAGCCCGGCGGTTGCGATGACTTTGCCGCCGAACAGAAGGCCTTGTCCGCCGAAGCCCGCCAACACGAAGTTGAAATCCTGAGACATGGCTCCTCCTATTCCTTGTTCGCGATCGGACATTCTGCGGCGCGCGCTGCGGCCGCTTCGTAGACGTCGGCGAAGCCTTCCGCCTTCACGTCCTTGTAAACGCCGAGGGGGTAATAGGGAAGCATGTTCTCGCGCATCCACTCGAAGGATTTCTGCGGACTCATGCCCCAGTTGGTAGGACAGGTCGACACCACTTCGACGAAGGTGTAGCCGACGCCTTCGAGCTGATACTCGAAGGCTTTACGGATGGCTTTTTTGGCCTTGCGCACGTTGGCGGGCTTGTCGACGGTGACGCGTTCGATGTATGCCACGCCGTCGAGCTCGCGCAGCATTTCAGAAACGCGGATGGGGAAGCCTGCGGCATGGACGTCTCGGCCGTAGGGGGACGTCTGGGTAATCTGGTTCGGAAGGCTGGTGGGAGCCATCTGGCCGCCGGTCATGCCATAGATCGCATTGTTGATGAAGATGACGGTGATCTTCTCGCCGCGCGTTGCGGCATGGACGGTCTCGGCCATGCCGATGGAAGCAAGGTCTCCGTCGCCCTGGTAGGAAAAGACCAGATTTTCGGGATGAACGCGCTTCACGGCGGTTGCGACCGCGGGCGCACGGCCGTGCGCGGCCTCGATCATGTCGCAGGAGAAGAAGTCGTAGGCCATGACGGCGCAGCCGACGGGGGCTACACCCACGCTGGTGCCCTCTACCCCGAGCTCGTCGATGACTTCAGCCACCAGGCGCTGCACAATGCCGTGACCGCAGCCGGGGCAGTAGTTGGTGACCGCGTCGGTCAAAGCGCCGGGGCGCTGGAAAACAACCTTTTCTTCAGCCATCGTTATTCACCTACCTTTTCAGCGAGGGCTTCGATCTGAGCCAGAATTTCGGCGGGCGTGGGGATGACGCCGCCCGTGCGGCCGTAGAATTCCACGGGGACGCGGCCGTTCACGGCAAGGCGTACGTCGTCGACCATTTGTCCCATGTTCATTTCGACGGTCAGATAGGCCTTGGCGGTGCTGGCGGTTTCATCTATGGCCTTCTTCGGGAACGGCCACAAGGTAATCGGGCGCAAGAGGCCTGCCTTGATGCCTTTCTCGCGAGCCTTCTTCACGGCGCTCAAGGTGACGCGGGCGCTAGCGCCAAACGCGACGAGCACGATATCGGCATCATCGGTCATGATGCATTCGGCTGCCTGCTCGTTCTCTTCGATTTGCGCATAGCGTGCGAAACGCTCGATGTTGAGCTTTTCGAGGGCGTCGGCAGTCAGGTAAAGGGAGTTGGCGACGTTGTGCGGACGCTTGTTGTGGTGGCCGCAGGTGGCCCAGGGCTTTTCGGGGAGTTCGGTCTTGGGCTCAGGGAGCACGACGGGTTCCATCATCTGTCCGAGCATGCCGTCGGCGAGAATCAAGACGGGCGTGCGATATTCATCGGCAACGTCGAACGCCTTGTAGACGTAATCGGCCATTTCCTGAACAGAGCTCGGGGCGAAGACGACGCAGTGGAAATCTCCATGGCCGAGGCCGCGGGTGGCCTGCCAATAGTCTGCCTGGGACGGCTGGATGCCGCCGAGACCCGGGCCGCCTCGCTGCACGTTGATGATGACGGCCGGCAAATCGGCGCCTGCCAGATACGAGATGCCCTCGCTTTTCAGAGAGACTCCGGGAGAGCTTGAGGACGTCATGGTGCGGGCGCCTGCCGCAGAGGCCCCGTAGACCATGTTGATGGCGGCTACTTCGCTTTCGGCCTGCAGATACGTTCCGCCGATTTTAGGCATGGTTTTGGACATGTATGCAGCAAGCTCGGTCTGGGGGGTGATGGGGTATCCGAAGAAGTGCCGGCACCCAGCCGCCACGGCGGCGGCCCCCATGGCCTCGTTGCCCTTCATGAGGACCTTGTTCTTTTCTGCCATATGTATCACCTCCACACTTTAATAGCTACATCGGGGCACATGGTGGCGCAGTTTGCACAACCAGTGCATTTGTTCTCGTCGACTAGACGAGCAGGATGGCATCCTTTGGCGGTGATGACGTCCTGGTCGAGCTCGATGATGCCCTGAGGGCAAAAATCGACGCACAGTCCGCATCCTTTGCAATAGGAGTCGTCTACTTCGATTTTCGGCATGGTCCAACCTTTCCTTAACGCCGTCTCGGCGGTATATTCCTGCCCGAATCAGCTCGGGGGCCGGCGTCGCGGCACGGGGCGTAAACGGGGCAGGCTCTTCAAGGTTCGTACAAAGCGCCCTTTGAGGGTAGTCTCTTCAGAATAGCGTCTCAATGGGCGTTGAACGCAAGGTGACGGGGCTTTTTCCGTTGGGCGGGTGCAAGTTTTTACCTTCTGGCAACGTTTCTTGCGACGCTTTTTGGACGGTCCCGACAAAGTGTCCGAAACTATTCCCACGGCATGCGCACGTGGCGATCAACGGGGAATGGACGGACGACATGCGCCTGCTGCGCATAGCGGGCGGGTACGGTGGTGCACACGATGGGAAGCCCGAGCAGGGAGGCGGTCTTTTCCGCGAAAGGAGCCGATGCCTCGACGACGGAAAGCGTCGTCTCCTCGGAGAGGTGCGTGTTGTTCACCACGCCTGTCGCCTCGAGCTTGCATCGCCGCTCTATATCCTTCAGCATCTGCGCCGTTTCTTCGGGTGATTCGATCTCTCGGCGCTCGTTTATCACATAGAGCATCGTATAGGGCGAGTTTCCCGATTTGATGGCGCTTGAGAAGCGTCCCATGGCCTTGGCCCCCTCGTCGTCACCGCCCATATCTATAATGAGAGGGTGCGTATCGCTTGCGTGTTCGATTGCTGCTTGCATGCTGCCGGGAAGGCTTGGCGTGTCGAGCATGCTTTGCGCGAATACGGGAGCGACGATGCGTATGCCGCGGCTCTCGAGGAAATCCGTGTAGTCGCTGCTGCGAAAGTACGGATTCACGATATCGACATCCATCAGAGTGACCTCTTGTCCGCGCTCTTGCGCGGCGAGGGCGAGATTGAGGGAGAAATTGGTTTTGCCGACGCCGTAGCGCCCGGCAATGACGGTAATAGGCGAAAGGGGCAGAAGCTCATTCATGGTTCTCCTCTCGTTTTGCTTTCGTTTCGATTGTTTCCAATGCGATAAATCGGATGAAGTTATCATTTCCCGATTGCGCTAGAATACTATCGTACGCTAAAGTACAATAGCACACACGGAGAAGAACGCAAAAGTTTGCAAACCTACGAAGGAAGTAATCATGGAGCCCAATATCAAAGAAATCGTCAGCCGCGTTCGCGCGCTGCGCGAGGACCTGGGCCTCACCATGCAGGAGATGGCGGAGGCTACAGGACGCAGCGTTGCCGAGTATGCGGCGCAGGAGAGCGGCGAACAGGATTTGTCGTTCACCTTTTTGTACCGCTGCGCCGAGAAATTCGGCGTTGACGTGGTCGATATCCTGACGGGCGAAAGCCCGCATCTCACCGGGTATTCTCTCGTCCGCAAAGGCGAAGGCCTCTCGGTGAAACGTTATGAGGGATTCGAGTACCTTCACAAGGCGCCCAGCTTCCGCAATAAGCTCTGCGAGCCTTTCGTGGTTACCATCCCGTACTCCGACGAAGAGGCGGGGCTTCCCATGGAAGACATCCACCTTTCGTTCCACGAAGGCCAGGAGCTCGATTACATCATCAGTGGCCGTTTGCGCTTCGTCTACGACGGAAAGCATGTCGAGGAGCTTGCCGCAGGCGACGTCATCCTCTATGACAGCGGACGCGGCCACGGCATGGTCGCCATCGGCGGCGAGCCGTGCGTCCTTCTGGCGTCTGTGATGAAGCCGCAGGATGAGAAGATTCTTTAGGCACTGCCCCTTTATATAGGCAGTGCCGTTCGCGCTTCCACTTCTCGTTCATCCTGCCGCCGCTTCATCAAAAACAAAATCACTATAAGTTTTGGTTCGATTGCGGCGTACAAGTCAGAAAGACTACTGTTATGCGCAATATCAACCAGCGTTATCTTACCGAGTCCTTCAACAGCGAAGGACAGCTCGAAACGTTCAAGGTCAATGTTCCGGAGGATTTCAATTTCGGCTACGACATCGTCGACGACATCGCCGAGAACGACCCTGACCGCAACGCAATGGTTTGGTGCAACCCCGAAGGCGAAGAGCATGTGTTCACCTTCGCCGACATGAAATATTGGTCGGACAAGACCGCGAATTATTTCAGCGAGCACGGAATCGGCCGTGGCGACAAGGTCATGGTCATTCTTCGCCGCCATTATCAGTTCTGGTTCGTTGCCACGGCCCTGCACAAGCTCGGAGCCGTTATGGTTCCTGCCACCTTCATGCTGAAAGAACACGATCTTGAATACCGACTCAATTTCGGAGAAATCAAAGCTCTCGTCTGCACGTCCGTAGGAACGATCGCCGACGTGGTGGACAACGTCGAGGCGTTATGCCCGGGCCTTGAGGTCAAGATGCTCGTGAACGGTGCCGGCGGCGGGCTTTCTCCTCATGACGAGAAGGGTAATTTCGTCGTTTCCGGCTCCGAGGCCACCTGCGGCATGGACTTAGGTCCTGCGCTCAGCGGCCCCGAGGGCATCTGCGCGGTTCCCGTCAAGCGAGATGGCTGGCTCGACTTCAACACCGGCGTGCGCAACGCCTCGGCTGATTTCGAGCGCCGTGAAACGTCTCCCGACGAGCCCATGCTTATGTACTTTTCCTCCGGCACCACGGGCAATCCCAAGCTGGTCATGCACAACAGCGGCTACGCCCTGGCGCACATCCTCACCGCGAAGCCCTGGCACAACGTGCAAAGCGACGGAGGCATCCACTTCACCATCGCGGACACCGGATGGGGCAAGGCCGTGTGGGGCAAGTATTACGGACAGTGGATCATGGAAGCATGCGTGTTCACGTACGACTTCGATCGTTTTGCGGCCAGCGAGATCTTGAGCCTCATCGGCAAATACAAGATCACCACGCTATGCTGCCCGCCCACTATGTACCGCATGATCATGCTTGAAGACGTCGACTCCTACGACCTCTCGTCGCTTGTGCACTCGACCACGGCGGGCGAGGCGCTCAATCCCGATCTATTCGATTTTTGGAAAGAGCACACGGGCTTGACCATCTACGAAGGATTCGGCCAGACCGAGACTCCGCTCACCATCGCGAATCTGGTCAACTCCAAGCCTCGTTCGGGTTCTATGGGCAAGCCTGTTCCAATGTATGATGTGGTCGTTCTTAACGAGGACGACGAACCGTGCGAAGCGGGTCAGACGGGCGAGATCTGCATCAAAATCGACCCCGTTGTCCCTCCGGGAATCATGATGGGCTACTACAACAACCCGGAAAAGACCGCTGCGGCCATGCGCGACGGCTGGTATCACACGGGCGATACCGCGTGGTGCGACGAGGACGGCTACTTCTGGTACGTCGGTCGCAACGACGATGTCATCAAGTCGAACGGGTATCGTATCGGACCTTTCGAGATCGAGAGCGTTCTTCTCGACCACGAGGCGGTGCGCGAATGCGCGGTTACCGGCGTGCCCGATTCCTTGCGCGGCCACGCGGTCAAGGCGACGGTCGTGCTTGCCGAGCCGTTCAAGCCTTCCGACGATTTGACCAAGGAGCTGCAGATGTGGGTGAAAAACCAGACGGCTCCTTACAAGTATCCTCGCATCATCGAGTATGTCGACACGCTGCCCCGTACGGTGAACGGCAAGATTCGCCGCGGCATCATCCGCGCGGAAGACGAGGCGGCGGCGAAGGTCGTCGAAGAGCCGCTTGAGCCCAAAAACGTCGACGGGCTTGTATAACGCTCTTGCGTTCATTTCGACTTTGTTATTTTTGGCAAGCGAAATGATACAGGCACTTTAGTTGGCTAAAGTATTCAATCAACGCTTTTGAAAGCTGCCGCTCGAGGATATCGGCGGCGGCTTTTCTAAGGCGAACGGTCGGCGACGAGCCGGCCTTGCCTTATCTGCAGGACAATGAGGACGGAGGATTCCATGTCTGACACCAACAAGCTTGGTCATAAGATCGCCACGCTTCGAGAAGCCCACCACCTTTCTCAGCAAGACCTTGCCGACCGTTGCAGCTGCGACGTCGAAATCATCATCGGTCTTGAAGACGGGGAGCTTCCCGCCTCGCTTGCTCCGCTCATCAAAATCACGCGTGCGCTCGGCGTGCGCCTCGGTACCCTCATGGACGATGACGAGCAGCTTGGGCCTGCGTATATCGATTCGAAGCAGATGGAAGAGGTGGCCCGTCTTAAGAGCCTGCAGACCGCAAGCGACGCCGGCGACCTGAGCTATTTCTCCCTGGCGGCCGGGCGTCCTTCCCGCCATATGGATCCCTTCATCATTACGGTCGACCCCTCGGGCGCGACCGATCATGTGCTCACTGCCCACGAGGGCGAGGAGTGGCTCTACGGCATGGAGGGCTGCATCGAAATCGAGTACGGCAAAGACGTCTACGTCCTGCATCCCGGCGAGAGCATCTACTACGATTCCATCGTTCCGCATCAGGTGCGCGCTTATGACAACCAGAAAGCCAAGTTCTTGGCTGTTGTCTACACGCCGGTCTAAGGAGTTTCAAGAATGACTGAAGAGCATAACGAAAACGCATCGGAGCCTGCGCGCATTCCCGTGCCAGGGGATATCGACTACCCCTTGCATACCGAAAAGACCATCGGGCGCTATTTTCGCGACCAGGTGGCGGTCGACCCCGACCATGAATTCGTGGTCTATCCCGACCGCGACCTTCGGTGGACGTATAAAGACTTCGACGAGCGCACTGACAATCTCGCCCGCGGCCTGCTGGCCATCGGCCTGAAGCCGGGCGATCATCTTGGCGTATGGGCGCGCAATATTCCCGACTGGCTGACGTTTATGTACGCCACAGCGAAAATCGGCGTCGTCATGGTCACCGTCAACCCGGTGTACAAGGGCCATGAGGTCGCTTACGTTCTCAAGCAGTCCGATATGAAGGCCCTCTGTATCATCGACGCCTATCGCGATGTCGACTACATCAAAATCATCCGTGAATTGGTGCCCGAATCGCTCACGCAGGAGCGTGGCCATCTGGAGTCGGAGGAATTCCCGTGCCTGAAGCACCTCATCTACATGGGGCCTGAAAAACATCGCGGATTCTACAGCGTACCCGAGCTTGTGCTGTTGGGCCAGCATGTGCCCGAAGAGGAGCTTGAGAAGGCCGAGGCGCAGTTCGACAACAACGACGTTGTCATGATGCAGTACACGAGCGGCACCACGGGCTATCCGAAGGGCGTCATGCTCACGCATCGCAATATCATCAACAACGGATTCTATATCGGCGAGGGGCAGAAGCTCGGGCCGGACGATCGTATTACGCTGCCCGTCCCGTTCTTCCATTGCTTTGGCTGCGTTTTGGGCGTTATGGCAAGTCTTACGCACCGCTCGACCATGATCATCGTCGAGGATTTCAACGCAAGCCTGGTTTTGCAGGCGGTTCACAAGGAACGAGCCACGGCGCTTTACGGCGTGCCCACCATGTTCATTGCGGAATTGAATTCTCCCGAGTTCGACCAGTACGATCTTTCCAGCCTTCGTACGGGCATCATGGCGGGAAGCCCCTGTCCTCCCGAGACCATGCGTGAAGTCATGGACCGCATGTACATGAAGGAAATCACCATCTGCTACGGCCTGACGGAAACGAGCCCGGTATTCACGCAGACATCTGCCGATGATGACATCGTGCATAAATGCGAGACTGTCGGTCTCAAGCATCCGCCGGTTTCCGTGCGCGTCATCGATCCGGAAGACGGCCACATCTGCGGTCCGAACGAGCCGGGCGAGCTGTGCTGCAAGGGCTATAACGTCATGAAGGGCTATTACAAGATGCCCGAGGCCACGGCGAACGCAATCGATGCGGACGGCTATCTGCATTCCGGCGACTTGGGCATGGTTGACGAAGACGGCTACTATCGCGTGACCGGTCGCATCAAGGACATGATCATCCGCGGCGGCGAAAACATCTATCCGCTGGAAATCGAGAACTTCCTTTTGGGCATGCCCGGCGTCCTCGACGCCCAAGTCGTGGGTATTCCCGACGAGAAGCTCGGAGAAATCGTCGGTGCGTTCATTCGCACGCGTCCGGGTTATGAGGACATGACCGAAGAAGACGTGCGTGAATACTCCATTCCGCGTATCGCGCGCTACAAGGTTCCCAAGCGCGTCTTCTTCGTGGACGAATTCCCCATGACTCCTTCCATGAAGATTCAGAAGTTCAAGCTTCGCGACATGGCGGTGCAGCTGCTCGAGGAGCGCAATCGGGCCTAGTTTTGTTTGGGCCTGGGCGTTTGCTTTGGTCGTGCGGCGAATCGAAAATCGAGAGAGGAAGGCGGCGATATGCCGCCTTCTTTTGCCTGTCTTTCTCATTCCGCTGGCAGGAGACTCTTCTCTAAAGGCGCCCGAATCCGAAGACTTCGGTTCTGCGTCGGTCGATTCCGAGCTGTTCGATGTAATCGGTCCCTATGTGAATGAACATGCCGTCAGTCAGGCGCTTACGGTGAAGACCGAAGGCGGCGCCCGATTCTCGGAGAAGGCCGCGAAGGACGAACTGTGCACCTGGACCTCGACCAGGTGCGTGGTGCTTGCGGGGACGAAGTGAAAAGCGTGTCTACTTCGACAGCGGCAAAACCACTGTGAATACGGTTCCGTCTTCGGCGGAGCTTTTGACCTTGATGCTTCCTCCATGCGATTCCGTTATTCCTCGGGCGATGGCAAGTCCGAGTCCGAAGCTTCGCGAGTCGTCGTGGGTTCGGGCCTTGTCGGCTCGGTAGAAGCGGTCGAAAACATGTTCAATGGACTCTTGGGGGATGGGGTTTCCCAGGTTTCGCACGGAAAGCACGGCCTTCTTCCCCTGGCGGGAGAGGCGCACCGTCACGCTGCTTGCTTCCGCAGCGTATTTGCAGGCGTTGTCGATCAGCGTGCCGACGAGCTTTTCCAGCGCGCGGGTGCTTCCTTGCACGTGCATGCCCTCGGCGATGTCGTCTTCGATGGTCACATTGCGCTCGAATGCGACCGATTCGAATTGCAACGCCTCTTTGGAGACGATGCTGCTTAGGTTCGTGCGCGCGAACTCGTATGTTTCCGTCGATTCCGCCTGTGCGAGGGAGAGCATGTCGCTGACGAGCTCTTGCATGCGAACGAACGGCCTCTTCGCGGGTGCTTTCCAGCCATTGCATGTTTTCGCGCAGAGGGGTCTCAGGGTGTTTCTCCAGAATGGATGAGTTTGCCAGAATGACGGTCAGGGGGGTCTTGAGCTCATGGGAGGCGTCGGCGACGAACTGCCTCTGCTTCTTCCAGGCTTCCTCGACGGGGCGAAGAGCCCAGCGGGCGAAGAAGACGTTGATGGCGAAGAGGACGGTCAGCGCACCGGCTCCGGCCAGCGCGAGGGAGGCCGCGAGGGATTCCCATCGCTCGACGAACGAGGAATCGGCGAATGTCACGTACGTGCCGTCTTTCATGCTTCGCTTCATGTAGACGAGTCCGTAATCCGACAGGACGTCTGTTCCATCGGCTGCTTGGGCAATCGTCTGCGCCGCGCTTTCTATGGTGCTTTCATCGATGGAGATGATGGATTGCTCGGGGAATGCGGCGGTAAGGCTTCCGTCTTGCGAAAGGCGGTATACGGCCACGGGAATGGCGGGGGACTCTTCGCCTCTTCCCAAGACCATGCCGCCTGTTTCTTCGGATGCCGCCTGCGGGCTCTCCCGGTTAAGGGGGTCGGACGACGATGCGTCGATCGGACCTTGCTGGGCGGTTTGCGATTCCTCGGCGCCGTCTTGCGGGCCCGACTCTGCCTGGGCTTTTGCTTTCCGATCCGTTTCGGCGGCTTTGTAAATGGCCCCTCCGAGGGAGGATTGCACCTCTTGGAAATTCTGCTGGCGCTCGTTGAGGCAAATGCCGACAAACACGACGACCATCACAAGGAATATGGTCGCCATGTTGAGCGCGATGAATTTGATGCGGAGTCGTTTGAGCATGGGTTCCTTCTCGAGGAGGCGTTTCGTGATCGCGGCCGCGACTGCCGTGTTTTATTCGGCTAATTTGTATCCTATCTTACGGATCGTTTCTATCCGCGCATTTGATTCCAGGTAGCGAAGCTTCTTCCTCAGAAACGAGACGTAGGCCTCCACGTTGTTGTCGGCGGCGTTGGATTCGATGCCCCAGATTTTCTCGATGATCATCTCTTTGGGGAGGATACGTTCCTTGTTGGACATGAGCATCTTTGCCAGGGCGAATTCCGTCTTGCTGAGATGGATGGTTTTCCCGTTTCGTACGAGCTCGTGGCTGTCGAGCTTGAGCGAGACGTCTCCCGCGTCGACGGTCTCGAAGATGACCGACCCTTGCCTGCGCATGAGTGCGCGAAGATGAGCCATGAGCTCTGCGGGCGAGAAGGGTTTCGTCATGTAGTCGTCCGCGCCGTGGTCGAGCCCTGCGATTTTGTCCGACACGCTGCCTCGCGCCGTCAGCATCAGGACGGGCGTGTCGATGTTTGCGTGGCGGATTTCTCGGACGACTTCGTAGCCGTCCATGCCGGGCATCATGACGTCAAGGATGATGGCGTCGTAATTTCCGACGACGGCCCAGTCTCGTCCGGTTGTGCCATCATGCACCATATCGACCGTGTAGTCGCTTTCCTCGAGGATACGTCCGAGGGCTTGGGCGAGCTTTATGTCGTCTTCGACAATGAGCACCTTCATGGCATGCCTCCATAGGGTAGAAGTCTTTCCTGATATTGTAATTCGCCGCCTGAAATAAACCTGAAAGGAAGTAGGCCTCTTGCGCGCCGATTCATAAGCGCCTTTTGCCTCTTTCTTCTTTTCCGTTTCCGCTCTGCTCGTGTTTGGAATTCGCTTTTGAGGGAAATACGACCGCTTTTCTGAAAGTCTCTCTCGCACGAACCTGAAAAGAACGCTGCGTTTCAGGTTTTTTTCAGGTCGGCTTCCTATCTTGCGAGCCAGACGAAGCGTATGCGGCTGTCTTGTCGCAGGATGGAAAGGAGATTCTCGTGGCACGCGACGTTCAGAGCGTCTTCGAACGCAAAGAGACGAAATATAGGCTCAGTGCCGATCAATACCGCGCGATTCTTGACGCATTGGAGGGCAGGCTTGCCCCCGACGCGTACGGAAGCACCGTGGTCAAAAGCGCATACTTCGACACGGAGCAGCGTGATATGGTGGCCCGTTCGTTGGAAAAGCCTTTCTATAAGGAAAAGCTGCGCGTGCGCGGTTATGGCATCGTGGGCAAAGACGATACGGTATTCGTCGAGATTAAGAAGAAATACGATGGGGTGGTCTATAAGCGCCGCATAGGCATGTCTTACGCAGCGGCGCGCGCTTACCTCGACGGCATGCCGTATGAGAAGGCCTGCCGTGCTTTCCCTGCAAAAGGGGAGTCGCAGACCACCTGCGCTTCGCATGAAGAAGAGGTTCAGGTGGCGCACGAGGTGGATGCCTTGGCGTCGCGATGGGGCGCGCTGAGCGCGTCGGTCGTTACATCGTGCGTGCGCACGGCGTACGGTCCCATCGGCGAAGACGGCTACGGCTGCTCGGGGGAAGACGGCCTTCGCATCACGTTCGACTCGTCGCTTGCATATTGCGACCTGCGGGCGAAAAGGCGTGCTTCTTCGTTTCTGCCTCTGATAGGGCCCGAAGAGGTGATTATGGAGATCAAGGTGCGCGGGTCGTATCCGAAATGGCTTGCCGACGTTTTGGCTCAGTGCAATGCATATCCGTGCTCTTTCTCGAAATACGGCGAGGCGTACAAGCGCTGCATGCAGCGCTGCTCGAAGCCCGTCGACGGCAAGAGAGAGGCGGTGGCTGTCTGTGCTTGATTTTCTGTTCTCTTCGATGCTTTCGGCGACAGAATCGAGCGTTACGGGGGTTTCGGCGGAGGGGTTTCTCGCCTGCTGCGTCGCCTCTCTCGTGCTGGGCGCCGCCGTTGCGGTCATCTATATGTTCCGCACACGTATTCTAAGAACTTCGTCGTAACGCTTGCCTTGCTGCCCGTTATCGTTCAGATGGTCATTATGCTGGTGAACGGAAACATCGGCGCAGGAATCACCGTGATGGGCGTGTTCAACCTGGTGAGATTTCGGTCGATTCCCGGCAGCGCCAAAGATATCGGCAGCGTCTTTCTCGCTATGGCCGTCGGTTTGGCTACGGGAATGGGGTTCGTTCTTCTGGCCGTCCTGTTCGTTGCAATCGTGGCCGTGGCCAACGTCGTTTACGTTCTTTCGCCGTTCGGGCGGGGTAACGCCGAGGAGAAAAGGCTGCGTATCACCGTTCCTGAGGACTTCGAATATGAAAACGCCTTCGACACCGTGCTCGCGCGCTACACGAAGGAGCATGAACTTGTTTCGGTGGAGACGTCGAACATGGGGAGTCTGTATCAGCTCGAGTACAAGGTGAAACTCGAAGAAGGGGCGGGGCAGAAAAGATTTCTCGACGAGATTCGCTGCCACAACGGCAATCTCAAGGTCTCGCTTGGTCTTTATGGCGGAAGAGAGGTGCTCTAGTGATGATGCATTTCGGCGCCGGCCGCAGCGAATACGACGCGCTGCGCCATCGAGCGGCACACGTCGCATCCCGTGGGCTCTTCTGTTTGGCCGTCATTGTGATGTTCTTCCTTTCGGCGGCTGTTCTGCTCGCAGGATGCACCTCCGGAGCCGATTCGACCCCGAGCGAGGATTCCTCCGACGGCTCGGTGGCCGAGCAGGCGACGACGTCGTCTGAGTCCGAAGCCGACGAATCGGGCATGGACTTCTCGTACAGTTCGCGCGATTTGGATGTAAGTTATGATGCTGAAAACGCGACGTATATCCGCCTGTCGGACGATTCCGTTGAAGTGCAGGGTCTGGGCGCTACGGCTGTTGACGGCACGGTGAGCGTGAGCGCAGCGGGAACCTATGTTGTATCCGGCAGTATCGCCGATGGGAGAATCGTGGTGGAGGCGGGAGACGAGGACAAAGTGCAGATCGTGCTTTCGAACGCCTCCGTCTGTTCCCAGGACGGACCTGCGATTTCGATCCTTTCGGCGGACAAGTGCTTCGTCACGCTCGAGCAGGATTCGACGAATGCCCTTGTAGACGGGTCTGCCTATACGCTCGAGGAAGGGGCGGACGAACCGAATGCGGCGCTGTACAGCAAGGCCGACCTGACGCTGAACGGGACAGGGTCGCTTTCCATCGAGGGCAATTGGCAGCATGCGGTATGCTCGAAGGACGACCTCGTTATCACCGGCGGAACCTATGACGTCTCCGCCGTCGAAGACGCATTCCGCGGAAAGGACTGCGTGAAAATAGCCGACGGGTCGTTTACCGTCGAAGCAGGCGGAGACGGCTTCGTTTCGACGAACGACGAAGACGAAACCCGTGGCTTCGTCAGCATAGACGGCGGTACTTTTGATATCTCCGCGCAAGACGACGGCATCCAGGCGTATACGCATGCAAGGCTCGCGGGCGGCGAGTTCTCGATGGACTCGGGAGATGACGCCGTGCATAGCGACGGGTCGGTGTCCGTTGCGGGCGGCACGTACGATATCGTGGCGGCCGACGACGCTTTCCATGCGGAGACGACGCTCGAGGTAATCGACGGCACGGCGCGCGTCGTTTCGTGCTACGAAGGGCTCGAGGCCCAGTGTGTCTATCTCCGCGGCGGAACCGTGCATGTAACGGCCGACGACGATGCGGTCAACGCCGCTTCGTCTTCAGCCGACGGGTCGTTCTCCGAAGCGGTGGCTTCTTCTTCCGACCCCGTTGGCGAAGGCTCCCTTTCGGCGGCAGACCCCTTCTCTGCGCCTGCTGCCGGCGTTTCCGCCGGGGCGCCTGCGGGCGAGGCCGATGTGCGCGGCGCAACTCCCGAGAGCGGTATGGCCGAAGGAGGCGTCGGCATGGGCGATTCATCCTGCGTGATAGAGATTTCAGGCGGGTATTACGTTCTGACGTCGGGCGGAGACACGCTCGACTCGAACGGGAGTATCGCGATCGCGGGCGGAACAGTTCTGGCTCAGGGCGCGCCCAATACCGACGATTATGTGCTCGACTACGACATCGAGGCAACCATCGACGGCGGAACCCTCATTGCGCTTGGCGGCAGGGAGATGGCGCAGAACCTCACGAGCGGTTCGCAGGCGTTCGGCATGGCAAGCGTTTCCGGCAGCGCCGGAAAGACAGTCGCAATCGTGGACGGAGAAGGCTCGGTTCTCGGCTCGTTCACGGCGGTCTACGACTTCGACACCGTTGTCGCAAGCGTGTCGGGTATGCAGGATGGTGAGGTCTATGGCATCGTGGCGGCCGATTCGCTCGAGGGCGCCAATGAAGACGGCTACGCGAGCTCGGGCACGCTATCAGCGGTCGATGCGATGGAACTGGTAGTTTCGACGAGCGCTCAAAGCGGCTTGGGCGGCCTGGGCGCCGACGGACAGGCCGCAGGGCCTGGTATGGCGGGAGATGTCAGGCAGGGTCCGGGAGCGCAGCCCTGATAGAGGCAGTCTTGCGTTCCTCCTTTAAAGGTGAAGGCGTCGCCAGGGCGCCTTCACCTTTTTCTATGCCAAGGGCTAGCGGTCGCCTTGTCCGAGGGGACCGTCGGTCTGAGCAACGACCCCTTCCGGCGTGCCCCGGTCTATGACTTCGGCGTCGGCGGCGTTGATGAGGTTGCCCGCAAGACCCGACTCCCCGATGAGCCAAATCCTGTCGCCGGCGGCGAGGCGTGTGTTGCGCGAGGGCTTCATGCGCAGAAGAAGGTTGTGTTCGATCGCGACCACGAGGCTTCCGTATGCCGATTTGAAATCGATATTGGCAATCGTGCGCCCGACGAAGGCCGATTTCGCTTCAATCACGAACGAGAAGCAGGTGATGTCGGGGGAGGAAGGGGAGCTGGCGAGGTAGTCCTCGAGGGATTCGCCGAGCGCCTTGTCCTCGTCGATTACGTTGTCTTTCAGAAGATGCTGCAGGTAGGAATCCACTTCGTCTTCTGTGCCGACAAAGGTGAGCACGTCGCCTTCCCTGACGCAGAGCGGGTCTTCGGCGTCTCCGATTCTGCGCAACAGGTCAGGCTTCGAAAGCCGGGCGAGGGTGTCTCCTGCAATTCGTCGACCGTCTCGTTCGATGGCTATCAGGTCTAGTCCGTGCGCCATGCCGAAAAGGAAGCCCGCCGAATGCTGCGATTCTCCGGGAAGGGTGCTTTGTCCCACGATTTTCAGCATAGATTCGGGGGAGAGGGGTCGCGGCTTTGCCTGGAGCATGCGGCTGGTTTCGACGCGTGTCACGTAGAGGTGCTTTTCGACCCAATGGACATGCTCCTCGTCGCTGAGGCTCTCGCGGCGCTCGGCGATGATGTTCTCGTTCAGATTCCGGATGAAGCGTGTCTCTATTCTCAGGAAGGAAGAATGGACGGACTTCGATCGCGCTAAAAGCACGCTTGCTAAGACGGCGAAAAGGTAGGGCCATACGGTATGGCCGATGTTCGACGCGTGGACGATGTAGACGATGGCGGCGATCGAGACAAGCGTGCTAAAGAGCGCGAGCGCTAAAAGGGGAAGGTGGTTGCGCCTACTCTTAATCCAAAGCACGCTGAATTCGTTCCTACGTCCGCTTCGGACACTGTGGAAGAGATTGGACACAAAGGCGCTGGTAATAAGAATGGATATTCCGGCGATCGCGTATCCTGCGACGAAGTCGGGGGCGAATCGGGCCAGAAGGGGCCCGGCGATGGCGTTGAGCACCTCGACGGATGCGATCGCGGCAAGCACGATCAGGCCCACTTTGACCGCCCAGCGCTTGATATATCCCATCCAGAGTTTGGAGGAGGGGCTGGATTCCTTCGCTTCAGCCTGGGCTCTTCTGTCGATTGAATCGAGGATGGCCTGGGGAAGAACGCGGACGATGGTCCGATATGCGGCATCGGAACTTTTGATGTAGAAAGGCGTTGCGAACGTGGTGAGCACCGAAACGGCCACGATGACGGGATGGAGGAAGTCCTCGGTGACGCCGAGCTAGGAGCCGAGCGCTGCGATGATGAAGGAGAATTCTCCCACCTGGGCCATGCTCATGGAACATTTCACGGTGGTTCTCAGCGACTGCTTGGAGACGAGCGCTCCGAGCGATACGCAAAGAGGCATGCCCACCAGGACAAGCAGCGAGACGATGGCGATGATGGCCGCGTTGTCGGCGATGGCCTGCGGGGATATAAGCATGCCTACGGAGACGAAAAGACCGCTCCGAAAAGATCCTTAATGGGTTTGACGAGCTTCGCTATGCGTTCGGCCTGTACGGTTCCGGCAAGGATGGAGCCCGCGAGAAACGCTCCGAGTGCGGCCGAGAACCCAATGGCGCTTGCCAGCGCGACCATGCATAGGCACAGCGCGAGAGACGCTATGAGCAGAATTTCGTCGGTGAGGAAGCTCGCGATGCGCTGAAGCGCCACGGGTACGAAGATGACGGTCAGTACGAACCAGACGATCAGGTAGAGCGCCATGCGTCCGAGCTTTACCGAAACGGCCGCGCCGTCTATGTTCGTGCCCACAGCAAGGGTGGAGAGCACCACCATGAGAAACACGGCTGCGATATCCTGGATAACAAGCACGCCGAAAACGAGTCCTGCGAACCCTTTGTCTTTCAGGTGCAGTTCGTCGAACGTCTTCGCGATGATCGTCGTCGACGAGATGGCGATCATGCCGCCGAGAAACAGGCTCGTGAGAAGCGGCCAGCCAAGCAGGGTGCAGCACGTGAATCCTGCGACCATCATAAGCCCCATCTCGATGAGCGCCGTCAGAATGGCGGGCGGCCCGCGGTGGCGAGCCTTGTGATGCTGAATTCCAGCTCCAGGCCGAACATGAGGAAGATGACGCCTATCTCGGACCAGACGGAGATGCTTTCGGTGTCAGAGACGTCGGGAAACCACGAGATGGCGGGGCTCACCAGAAACCCAGCCAGCACGTAGCCGAGCACGAGGGGCTGTTTAAGCCTCCTGCATACGATGGTGGCAATGGCGGCCACAGCGAGGATGAGGGCGAGGCCTATGGCAAGCGGGGAAAGATTTTGCACAGGCTCCTCCTTGATAGCGTATCCGCTTGATTGTAGCAGCCTTCGTTTGCTTTCGATGTTTTTCCGGGCGAAGGGTTCAACGTGGTACACTGCGGTGGCGTATATCGCACGCGGAAAGGCGGCATGCATGCATATCATTCGACGTGAAAACCAGGTAGAGCGCGAGCGCGCCGGTCTTTCTCAAGACGCTATGCTCTCGTGCGAGACAGAAGGGCGTGCGCGTTCTGCCGAGCCTGATTTCCTGCGCAACGAGTTTCAGCGCGACCGCGACAAAATCATCCACGCGAAGAGTTTTCGCCGTCTGTCTCACAAGACGCAGGTGTTCATCGCTCCCGAGGGCGATCACTTTCGCACGCGCCTCACGCATACGCTCGAAGTGGCGCAGATCGCCCGCACGATCGCGCGTGCGCTCGGCCTGAACGAGGATTTGACCGAAGCCGTGGCCCTCGGCCACGATCTGGGGCATACTCCCTTCGGTCACACCGGCGAGGAGGCTCTTGCGGCGGCCATAGGAAGACATCGGGGAATTTCGGCGGACGATTCGCGCGTGGCTGATTTGTATAGGCACAACGTTCAAAGCCTGCGTGTAGTGGAGTTCGTGGAAAACGAAGGCAGAGGCCTCAACCTCACCTCGGAGGTTCGTGACGGCATCGTCTGTCATACAGGTCCCGTGCGCGCGGAAACGCTCGAGGGGCGCATTGTAGCCGTGGCCGATCGAATCGCTTACGTCAACCACGATATCGACGACGCGATCCGCGCGGGCATTCTCGAAGAGAAAAACCTGCCCGAAAGCACCCATGCGGTTCTTGGATCCGATCACTCGGCGCGCATCGAGACGCTCGTCACGGATGCGGTCGTGGCTTCTGCGGCGGCGGGCGATATACGACTGAGCGATTCGGCCTTTGCTGCCATGGGGGAGTTGCGCGAGTTCCTCTTCGATTCCGTCTACAAAAGCGAGCCCGTTCTGCGCGAAGTGGCCAAGGCCCAGCATCTGATTGCCGGGCTGTTCGATTATTTCGTATCGCATCCCGAAGCGGTTCCGGCGGAATGCCTCGCCGTCGCCGAAGGCGATGTCGTGCGTGCGGTGACCGACTATATCGCGGGCATGACCGACCGATACGCTACCAGGGTCTATCAGGACCTCTTCATTCCTCAGCCCGCCTTTTTCTCGTCTGCTTGTAAAAGCGTCTAGAAAAGCGGGGGCATCTTCGTATAATAGGGCAACTATGAATACATCGATCGTGCAAGAATCATTCAAAGCGGCTGCGCCTATCATGGCGGGCTACGTCGTGCTCGGGCTTCCTTGCGGCATCCTTTGCGCTGCCGCCGGCATGGAGGTCTGGATGGTCGCGCTCATGTGCGCCCTGTTCTATTCGGGGGCGGGTCAGTACATGATTCCCAACATGTACATGGCGGGCAATCCGCTCACCGCCATCATCGCAAGCGTGTCTCTGGTCAATACGCGCCAGATGCTCTACGGCGCCTCGCTCTCGCAGTTCTGCGGTACGTGCCGCAAGCGCCTGGCGTTCATATTCGGCGCCACGGTCACCGACGAAAGCTTCGGCGTGAACCTCGCCAACTTCTTCAACGGCAACTGGTCGGTCGGCAAGGCGTTGGGCGTGAATCTGTTCTCCCAGTCCACCTGGCTGCTTTCCAACGTGGCGGGCGCCGTGGTAGGTTCCGCGATTTCTCTTCCGACGGCTCTGGCCTCATTTGCCATGACGGCGTTGTTCATCTGCCTCCTGTGCATGCAGAAAATTTCTCGCGCGAACCTCGTCGCGGCGGGAAGCGCGTTTCTCGGCGTCATAATCTGTAAATGCATCGGCCTTTCCGGCCCTGCCATTTTGATCGGGGCCTTGATCGGCATCGGCGCTGCGCTTGCGTTCAGCCTCAAGATGGAGGAGCCGGGCGATTCCGATATCAGGATGGGGGCGTAGCGTGTCTATTTCTGACTTCTTCATCGTATTCGTTTCCTGCGCACTCACCATGCTCGCTTGTCGTGTCCTTCCCGTATTCCTGCTGAAGGGCAAGAAGCTTCCCGAGACCATGGTTCGTGCTCTGAACTTCATTCCGCCCGCGGCATTCGCGGCTCTGGTTGCCAACGACCTGTTCGATCCCGCAAAGATTTCGTCGGGCGATGTGTGGTCGTGGCTTGCGCCGCTTATTGCCGCGCTTATTACCATGGGTGTCGGGCTGAAGACGAAATCCCTCGCGTGGTGCATTCTCGTAGGCGTGTGCTCCCTCGCCGTTCTCATGTACGGCCCATCTCTTGTGTAGCTTGCCTCGCGTTCGGCAATTGGGTCGATGATTCTTCTGAAAGGAATGGAAGATGAAAAAGGTTCTCCTGGCTGTTTCGGGCGGCATCGCGGTTTATAAAGCGTGCGATATCGTGAGCAAGCTCACGAAGCGCAACGTCGATGTGCAGGTCATCATGACCGAGAATGCTACGAAGTTCGTCACGCCTCTGACATTCGAGGCCCTGTCCAAGCATATGGTGTTCACCGACACCTTCGATTATTCCTATGACGCCTCCATCAAGCATATCTCTCTGGCGCAGGAGGCCGATTTGCTCTGCGTCGCTCCCGCCACGGCGAACATCATGGCAAAGATGGCTCACGGCATTGCCGACGACATGGTGTCTTCGACGTTTCTTGCGGCGACGTGTCCTGTGTTGGTGTGTCCTGCGATGAATACCAACATGTACGAAAATGCTGCCACGCAAGCGAATTTGCGCATTCTCGAAGAGCGTGGCATGAAGATTGTCGGGCCTGGCGTGGGCAAGCTTGCCTGCGGCGACGTTGCCAAGGGCGTTCTTGCTCCGGTCGACGATATCGTGGACGCCATCATGGAGACGCTTGGACAGTAGCCCGTCTGTCTTCGGAATGATTCAAAGAAAGAGCGCGCAAGCCCGGCTGCGCGCTCTTTTGCGTTTTGCGGAGTGTTTGCTTTGCGAAGGGGTCTTATTTCGCCTTTCCGCAGCTCGGGCATAAGTCGTTAATCAGGCACATTTCGCATTTCGGGTTGCGTGCGCTGCAGAACTCGCGCCCGAAATGCACCCACTGGTGATTGATGAACAGCCAGTCGTGCTGCGGGTAGATTTTCAAGAGCTTGGCCTCGGTCTTCTGCGGTGTATCGTCGTTGCGCGTTGCGAATCCGAGCCTGTGCGCTATGCGATACACGTGCGTGTCGACGGCGATGCCCTGCGGATTGCGAAATGCCTGGCACATGACGACGTTGGCGGTTTTGCGGCCGACGCCGGGAAGCGTCTGCAAGGCGTCGATGTCGTTGGGGATGGTTCCGCCGAAATCTGCAAGCACGGTCTGCGCGCATGCCACGATGTTTTTCGCCTTCGAGCGAAAGAACCCGAGCGGGTGGATGATCGCTTCGATGTCCTCTACGCGGGCGTGGGCCATTGCTTCCGGAGTTCCGAAGCGCGAGAAAAGCTCCGGGGTCACTTTGTTTACGGCGGCGTCCGTGCACTGTGCCGAAAGAATTACCGCGATGGTGAGCGTGAATGGGTCTTCGTGATCGAGGGAGCATTCGCCCTCGCCGTAATATTCGTAGAGGCGGCGTTCTATCTCTGCCGCTCGTTCTCGTTTCTGGGTCAGGTTTTCGCGTGGCATGGGCGCATCCTTCGTACGGTGGTTTGACGGCATTGTAGCCCAAGACGGGTTCGTGGGTTCTTCGAGAATGTGCGCAGCATTGCAGAATGCGAACAATCGTTTGCTACAATTCGGATAGATTCCGGTCGCTTGTGCGGCCTTGTCGTGTTTGTCTTTCCGCCCGTATGCTGCGCGGGCTTTTGGTTCATGGAGGAATGTATGCTCATCGATTCGCTCGCGTTCGCCATCGAAGAAAGCGGCGCGCTCGCGCCCGTCTACGAGAAACTTGACGCGGGCCAGGATGCAACGCTGGCTATAGCCGCTTCCGCCCGCCCGTTCGCGATTGCCGCGCGCTTTGCCGCGCACCCGCAATCTATGCTGGCGGTCATTCCGGGCGAAGATGCGGTGGACGGTTTCGCCCGAAGCATCGCTGCGTATGTGGGGGATGCGCACGTCGCGGTTTTCCCCATGCGTTGCGATTATCCGTTTGCCCCCAAAGAACCCGATGCGCGCTTCGTCGCCCGCCGGGCCCATGCGGCCTGGGCCCTTCAGTCGGGCGAAGACGTCATCGTTGTGGCGTCCGCGGCTTCGCTTGTGCGCGCTCTTCCGCCGTGCGCATCGAGGGTCTTCGCGCCGATCGTTGCGGTCGAAGGGGCGGAAGTGGTCGATGCCTCTACGGGTGAGGTGCTCGATTTCGAGTCGGTGGCCGATGCGCTCGTGACGCGCGGCTTCGTCAATACGGGCGATTCCCTCGAAGGCCCGGGGTCGTTTTGCGTCCGCGGCGGAACGATAGATGTGTTTCTGGGCAATGTGCCGTATCCTGTTCGCCTTGATTTCTTCGGGGACGAAGTGGAAGAAATACGCCGCATCGTTCCCTCCACCGGGCAGACGATCACCTCCCTTCCCGATGTCGAAATCTTCCCGGTGCGTGAATACCGCCTCACGAAGAAGGGCGTGGCGCGCGCTATGCCTACGGTGGCGAAACGCGCCGAGACCGATCCGGTGTGGCGCGAGATGTTCGGCCGTCTTCAAGCGGGGGCTGATTTTCCCGGGGCCGATGCCTTGCTGCCGCTTCTTTACACGAAAACCGAAACGCTGTGCGCCTACGCCTCCGAGCAGACGCTCGTGGTGCTCAGCGAACCGCGAAGCATCTTCGACGATACCTCCCGCACATATGACGACGCATGCAAGCGCGCCGAAGGAAGCCATATTTCGCCCGAAGGGCTCTACCTGCCTCCGACCGGGCTCGATTTCGGGTCCGCTCAGCGCTATACGCTTTCGTCCATCATGAAGGTAGGCGGCATGATCGACGAGCAGCTTCCGGTGAAGCGCACCGAGATCGCCGGCAGCGCGGAAAAGCTTATAGGCCGCCTGCGCAGCCTGGTCGACCAGCGCTTCACCACGGTGTTCAGCGTTCCCGACGTTCGCGCCCGTAAAGACATGATGCTTCTTCTGGTGGATAACGCGCTGCCTGTCGTGGAGGTGCTCGATGCCGAGCTTGATGATTCTTCGCAGGACGCTTCCGATAGCGCTTCTACGCGCACGAGGCGCTCGCGCAGGGGTTCGGCGCGTTTTGGGTCCGATCATCCCGAATGGCATCGCAACGTGCGCCGCCTTAAGCGCGGCGTGGTGAACGTGGTGGATGTGGACGTTCCTTTGGGCATGATCGTGCCCAAGGCGAAGATCGGCCTGGTTTCGGTTCATGACACGCAGGGCCGCAACGCGCAGATTCGCAACCGCCGTCGCGTGGACATGACCGAGGTCACGTTCCCGTTCGTCCCGGGCGACTACGTCGTCCATGCGGCCCACGGCATCGCGCTGTTTAAAGACCTCGTCCGCCAAGACGTCGGCGGCATGATGCGTGATTACCTGCTGCTCGAATACGCCGAGGGCGACAAGCTCTTCGTCCCTGTGGAACAGCTCGATCGCGTGACGCGCTATGTGGGTCCCGAGGGCTCGTCGCCTCGTTGTACACGCCTGAACACGAGCGACTGGTCGCGTGCGCTTTCCAAGGCGCGCAAGGCCACCAAGGAGCTTGCGTTCGACTTGGTGGATGTTTACACGCGCCGCGCGAGCGTGCAAGGCTTCCGCTACGCGCCCGACACTCCCTGGCAGCGCGAGATGGAAGAGGCGTTTCCCTATGATGAGACCCCCGATCAGCTCTCCGCTATCGCGGAGGTGAAGGCCGACATGCAGTCTTCCAAGCCCATGGACCGCCTGGTCTGCGGAGATGTTGGGTTCGGCAAGACCGAGGTTGCTCTGCGCGCGGCGTTTAAGGCCACGCAGGACAACAAGCAGGTCATGGTGCTGTGTCCCACCACTATTCTGGCGCAGCAGCACTATACAACCTTCAAAGAACGCTTCGACCCCTTTGACGTGCACGTTGAGGTTCTTTCGCGCTTTCGTAGCCCCGCCGAGCAGAAGCTTGCGCTCGAGGGGTTTGCCAAAGGCACGGTGCAGGTGCTGGTGGGCACGCATCGCCTGTTGTCGCGCGACGTGAACCCGCATGACCTCGGACTCGTCATCATCGACGAGGAGCAGCGTTTCGGCGTCGGCCATAAAGAGCAGATGAAGAATCTCCGCGAGCAGATAGACGTGCTCACGCTGTCCGCAACGCCTATTCCGCGCACTATGCAGATGAGCTTGTCGGGCGTGCGCGATATGAGCCTGATACTCACCCCTCCTGACAATCGTCGCCCCGTGGAGGTCCATGTGGGCGAATGGGACGTCGATGTGGTGAGCGAGGCCATTCGCCGCGAGCTTCAGCGCGGCGGCCAGGTGTATTACGTGAGCAATCGCGTCCGCACGATCGACGAAGCGGTCGAGCGCGTCGGTGCGGCCGCGGCCGAGGCGCGCGTGGGCGTGGCGCATGGCAAGATGACGAAAGAGGAGCTTGAACGCGTTATGGAGGACTTCTCCGCAGGAGCCATTGACGTGCTCGTTGCCACCACGATCATCGAAAGCGGCATTGACAACCCCCATACCAACACGTTGATCATAGAGGATTCGCAGCGTCTTGGTCTGGCTCAGATGTATCAGCTCAAGGGGCGTGTCGGACGTAGCTCGGTGCAGGCGTATGCCTACTTCATGTTCCCCGACAACGTAAGCTTGACCGAGGAGGCCATGGCGCGTCTGGACGCCATCAACGAGCATCGCGATCTGGGCAGCGGCATGCGCGTCGCCATGCGAGACCTCGAAATTCGCGGCGCGGGCAGCCTGCTTGGAGCGGAGCAGAGCGGCAACATGAGCGGCGTCGGCTTCGACTTGTTCGCCCAGATGCTCAGCCAGGCCGTCGCCAACGCGCGCGAAGGGGCTTCCGGCGAAGATGCCGTGCTGCCTCCTGCGCTTTCCGACATCACGGTCAATTTCCCCGAGCACACCTACATTCCCGAGGAATACGTATCCGATGCCGACGAACGCGTGCTGTTGTACCGAAAGCTCGCGTGCGCCGACACGCCTTCGGTGGTCGAGGAGCTTCGGGAGCAGACGAGCGAGCGCTATGGCGCCATGCCTCAGGCCTGCACCAACATGTTCGCGAAATCGCTCGTGCGCGCCTGGGCCAACGAACACGGCGTCAAGCTCGTCGGCGTGTCGGCGGGCAAGCTGACCGTCGAACCCGTGGACGTGCCCAAAGACGCCCTCGCTTCACTGCGCCGCGCTTCCGGACGCTATGTCGCCCAAAGCGGCAAGCTTGTGCTTCCTTTGAAGTATTTCGGCTTGAAAGAGGACGAGAGCCTCATTGCCGCCGCGTACGAGTTCCTGGTCAATCTTTCCGAAGGAACCGTTGCACCGAGCAAGGATGTCTCGCGTCCCTCTTCTGCAAGGAGGGGTCGATAATGGTCCGGACGGCAGCGGGGCGAACGGGCTCGTCCAAGGCAAAGGCAGCGGCGTCGAAGACTTCTTCGTCTCGGTCCAGGTCGAAAAGCCCGCAGGGTTCTCGCTCGAAGCCGGCTCGGGCGTCTTCTCCGAGGCGTTTCGCAAAGCCTTTCTTGCTCGCATTGGCCGTGCTTGCCTTCGTGCTTGTTGCAGCTCTTGGGGTTGCGAACATGCAGGGCGAAAAGGAAACTCCGGCGCTTCGCCCCGACGGCCTGCCTTCCTACATCACCGACGAAATGGTGCAGACCGCGCAGGACATGCAGAAGCAGTATGGCCATCCTGCCGGATGCACGTTGGCGCAAATCATTCAGGAAAGCGGTCAGGGAACGGGGCTTTCGGCCCTTGCCGAGCAGGACAACAACCTGTTCGGCATGAAATGGGCCGCTTCTTTCGAGGGCAAGCCCGGCGTGGTGGGTCCGGTTGATTGGGGCACCAACGAAGAGTACGACGGCGCCACGGTCTCCATCACGGGCACGTTCATCCGCTTCGAGAGCCAAAAAGCGTGCATCGAGTTTCGTTCGAGCGTGTTTTTGCAGGCTTCCACCTATGCCGACAATCCCACGATTAAACGCGCGATCGAGACGGGCAATTCTGCGCTGATGGCGTGGGGCTTGCAAGATGCCGGATGGGCCACTGACAGTTCGTACGCGGAGCATCTCGTCTTGCTGATGGATCAGTACGACTTGTATCGGTTCGACGAATAGTCCTTTTCGTTCGCGCCGTGCTTATTCTTGCATCGCGCGCGGCGCAGGCTGAGCTTTCCGTTCGCTCGGCCACGTGCCGTCGTGCGTCATCGTGCGTTAGAACGCAAAGCGCGCGGAGGGCTTTTCGGGCTTGCGGGGCGATTGCTGCGCGATCCATTCCATCAGAACATGGAGTGCTTTTGTCTTGCGTGCGCGGCGAAGAATCTCGCACTGCTTTTCGGCGAGGTCGTTATCGTAGAACCCCGCTTGCGCGAGACGTCTGACCGTTCGCGGCGCATCGCTTGCCGTCGCGATAAGCTCAAGGACCGACTTGTTATCGCCCCTAAGCAGTCGCGCGAACTCGCGTGCAGACGCCTCGGGAAGCGCGATGCCGCTTTCGAAGCGAAAGAGCAGCGCCTTGCTCTTGTTCTTCACGTGTCGGCCCGAAAGCAGCATAGTGTCGTAGGCGTTCATGTCGAAGGGGACGATGGACGCGTTACGCCCGGGCGTTTCGCTCTCCGTCGATGCCGGGCGTTTTGGCCCTTTGGCCTCTTTGTCGTTGTTGCATGGCCCTGCACATACGAGTTCGCCTTTTTCGTTTTCAAGGTATCGGCAGGGCTTAAAAAGGGCGTGCGATCCGCCGGGAATGGCCACAATGGCGTCAAGCGCGTCGAAGCCGAGCATCGTCCCTGAAAACGAGCCTTTGCCGATTGTGCGAACGCTGCGCGGAATGCGAACGGGGCTTTCGGCGGCAAGTTCGGAAAAGCAGCGGTCCCCGATCATCTCAAGCCCTTCGTTCAAGACGAGTTTCTGGCATGGGCGCGGGGCGTTTCCGTCCTCGACGGTGCGAACGTGCGCAGGCAGCGCGAGCGTTTCTATCGCGCCTTTGAGCGAACGCGCTCCGATAGTGCGCAATGCTGCGCCGTCGATCGTGTCAAGGATGGTCGTTTTGTCACGGTCGGGGCGGCATAGGATAAGCGAAGCGGTGTCTCCCGCCTTGTCGTACACGATGCCGTCTTCCTCTTCTCCTTCTTGGGACACGGTGTAGCCGCCTCGCGCGCGGATGCTTCGCGCAAGGTTTCCGTTCTGTCTGCACGTCCACACCGTGAATTCGTCCACCAAATCGTCGACCGTTTCGAGAGAATCGGGGCAGAGGATGGTTTTTGGAGGACGGGGCGTGTGCATGAACGCATCCGGTCGGATCGCAACGGTACCGTCCGGGATGGAGACGGTGTCGGAAAAGGGATAGCTCTGCGCCACGAGGGTTCTGCCGTCGGCGCTGAGCAGCGAGCCGTCTTTTGCCGAGAACGACGTGTTTTCTTCCGAAACCGAATAGCGCACGCGGCGTGGGTAGCAGGTGAGCTTGTTCCAGCGGACGTTTCGTGCGCCGAAGCGCTCGAGCGTAGAGGGCAGGTGGCAATGCTCGAAGCACAGCGGCGAAAGCGCCTCGTCGGAGATTTCCTCCATACCTTCGGGAAGGATGAGAATCCTGATCGATATGCCGTAGGAAAGCCAGGAGCGAAACGCCTCGGACGATATGCGCGTCAAAGGAACCCCGTCGATGCTGCTCGGCAGGCGCAGCACAAGGCCCGACCGTGGCAGGCCTGCGTCGCGCGCGAACGAATGGAGGTCGGCCGCAAGAAGGGAGTACGATTGCGCTTGGCGCCACAGGGAAAAGATCGAGCCTGGTCCGGCGAGCAGCGTGCTGGCTTCTCCGAGAAGATGAAGCGGCTCGTTCGCGCAGCGGCCTATGAGTTCTTTCACGGGCGTCGTCTCGTCAAAGAACAGCACGGATTCAAGCGCCTTTCTCATGCGGGCTTCCATTGATCCTCCGTTTCGCGCTTTTGCTTCTCCTGGACTCGTTGCCCTCCGCCGCGATTCGCAACGGAGCGTGTATCGGGGCCTATGGTAGCGCAAGGAAGGGGCGATGGCGCGTGATGCTTCAGGCATCGCTGGATCTTGCGTATCGCGAGCCGAGCATGCAAGGATGTTTCGAAGTGCCCATCACGCGCGACAGCGAGTATGATGGACGGACGACGCGGCAAGCTGAGGGGAGGCTGTTCGCATGGGTATGCAGATCGGATACGGGGGAGATGCTCGCAATCGTGCGGCGGGAGGAAACGAAGACGGCGTGAGCGCGTTGGCATATGGGATTCTCGAGCATGCGAGAGAATCGATGCTAGTTGATCTTCGCTTTTTGGAGCCTGCGTTTTCCCAGATAGAGGCACAGGAGCACCCTGGAAGCCTGTTCGCCGTAGATGGGGCTATGCTGTTTTTCGACGCAGGCAGCGTCGTCCGCTCTTTCGCCGAAGAGCCGCAGCGTATCCTGCGCGACTACATGCACATGGTGCTTCACTGCCTTTTTCGCCATCCGTTTTCGAGTCCGTCGTTTTCGGCCGTTCATTGGGATTTGGCGTGCGACATGGCGGTCGAAGGATGCCTGAGCGATCTTGGGCTGAGTTCTCTGTCCTGCCGCCGCGAATCGTTGCAGAGGGCGTCATACGCGCGGCTGTCGGAGGGGTTGCCGTACGTTACTGCGGAAACGCTGTATTACCGTTTTTTGGACGCAGGCATGACGGAGCAGGATGCCATTGACGCCCGGCGTGTCTTCTTTGTTGACGACCATGCCTTCTGGGCTCGCGGTCGCGGACCCGAAGGGTCGCTCGGTGGTTCGGGAGATGCGGGCGATGCTTCCCCGACGAACGAGCAAGCAGGCGGCCAAAATGCGCAAGGGAGCAACTTTCGTGGCCTCGACGACACTGCGACCGAGGATTCGCCGGCAGACGACGGTAGGATTCCTCCTGTTGAAAGCGACGATGCGCTCGCTTCGCTGCTGATGTCGTTTTCTTCGGGCGGTCGGCTCGAGGATTTAGGCGATGTACACGATGGATGCGGAGACGGGGGCGTTCCTTCGCCCGACCTGGTGGCGTCGGGAAGGCCTGAGCCTCAGCAGCGCAAACGCCCGGTGTCTTACGATTTCCTCGATGAAACGATGCGCGAGACGTGGCGCGAGATTTCCTTGCGCGCAGATGTGTCGCTTGATGATTTCTCGCAGCTGTGGGGCTCGCACGGCGGCGAGTTTTCCTTGGCGCTCAAGCGTTCGAACGTCGAGCGTGTGGACTACGGGGAGTTTCTTCGTCGGTTCGTCTCCAGAGACGAGCAGCTTTCCATAAACGACGAAGAATTCGACTACGTGTATTACTGCTACGGGCTGGACGTGTTCGGGAACATGCCGCTTATAGAGCCGCTGGAATATACTGACGACGGCTGCATACGAGATTTCGCGATTGCTATCGACACCTCGGCGTCCACGAAGGGCGAGACGGTGTTCTCGTTCGTGGAGTGCACGTACGATATCTTGCAGGAATCGGGTCTTTTTGCCGATGAGCTCAATATCTATCTGATCCAATGCGACGCGCAGATCCAAGATGTGGTTCGCATTCGAAATAGGGCTGACATCGATGCGTATCTGGAAAACCTGGAGCTTAAAGGGCTTGGCGGCACCGATTTCCGCCCCGTGTTTTCCTACGTGGATGAGCTGGTGGAATCGGGCGAGCTCGCCCATTTGAAGGGACTTCTGTATTTCACCGACGGCCAAGGGGTTTATCCGCGCATCAAGCCGAAATACGACGTCGCCTTCGTGCTAACGGACGAGGCGTATGTCGAAGAGCCCGACGTGCCGCCGTGGGCGATGCGCGTCAAGCTTGATTCGGGGGAGTTTCGCAAGGCATCGAAGGGGGATAAGAGATGAACATTCGTCAGGCAAAAGAGGAAGTGGCCCATGCGGTCGAGGTGTATTTGGCAAAAGACGACAACGGATCGTATCTCATTCCCGTAGAGCGTCAACGGCCGCTGTTTCTCCTGGGCGCGCCGGGGCTGGGGAAGACGGCCATCATGGAACAGGTTGCCCAGGAGATGGGGGTGGGCCTGGTGAGCTATTCGATGACGCATCATACGCGCCAAAGCGCCCTGGGTCTTCCGTATATCGCCGAGCGCACGTTCGGCGATCGCACATTCAGCGTTTCCGAATACACCATGAGTGAGATCATCGCCTCGATATACGAAAGCATGGAGCGTACGGGGCGAAAAGAGGGGATTTTATTTCTGGACGAAATCAACTGCGTCTCCGAAACACTTACGCCCGCGATTTTGCAATTCCTTCAGTACAAGGTATTCGGTCGCCATGCGGTTCCCGAAGGCTGGGTGGTCGTCACTGCCGGCAATCCGTCTGAATTCAATCGCAGCACGCATGATTTCGACGTTGCGACGTGGGATCGCTTGAAGCGGATAGACGTCGACCCAGATTACAGCGCATGGAAGGCATATGCCCTGGCTACGCGCGTGCATCCTGCCATCACGTCGTATCTTGACGTTGAAAAGGACGATTTCTACCACATTGAGACGACGCTTGACGGCAAGCAGTTCGTCACGGCCCGTGGATGGGACGACCTTTCCCGCGTCATACGGGCGTACGAGAGCCGCGGCATTCCCGTTACGGAGCGGCTGATCGCCCAGTACGTGCAAGACCCAAGGACCTCCAAACGTTTCGCGATGTATTACGACCTGTTCAAGAAGTACCGAGCGGACTATCACGTGGACGCCATCCTTGCGGGCGAAGCTCCCGGCGCCGTGTTCGAAAGGGCAAAGGCCGCCGCTTTTGACGAGCGTCTTGCGTTGGTGGGGCTTCTGGTGAGCGCGATTTCTGTGCAGTTGCACCAGGTTATGCTGCTGGATTCGTCAGTCGCTGCCGCATACGAAGAGCTGCGAGACATATCCCGATGCTGCGATGCGGGAGAGCAGGACGAATCGGACGTTCGCGCGGCCTGCGGCGCAGCCGCCTTGCGTTTGGACGAACGGGCGCGCGAGGGGAGGGAAAGCCGCCTTGCGTCCACCGACGAATGCGCAGCGCTTGCGAGCGCCGCGCATTTCCTGCGAGATGCGGCTGATGAGCCGGCTGCCCTCTCGCTTTCCGAAGAGCAGGCCCGCTTCGCCGACTTCGCCTACCAACTTGACAATTCGGTAGAGTCTTGCGCATCCATGGTCGATTTCGCCTATGCTTTTCTCGACGAGGCATTCGGGGCAGGTAAGGAGACTCTGCTCTTCACCACCGACATCTCGGCCGACCCGGCTGCGGTTTCGTTTATCAACCGCTACGGATGCCAGAGCTACTTCGAGCATAGCGAAGACCTCATGCTCGAAGAACGCGGGGCGGCTTTGCGCGAACGCGCTTGCGATATGGCGAAGCGGTAGCGCTGCGAGGCGGCCTTGGTTTCCAAGAAAGGTGTTATACCCATGGCGAATAACGTGATTCAATTTCCAGGAGCGGGCGGCGGTTCGGGTCGCGTTCGCTCCTGTGTGCCGGGCGCTGGCGTTCGTCCTTTCGTGCCAGGAGCCGGCGCGTCGGATGACGCGAGACCTACCGTGTTAAAGGGGGAGGCACCGGCCGCCGGGCGTTTTTCCACGCCCGGCGTGTATCAGGTGAAGGCGACGCTTTGCTACTGCGAGCCTGCGATCTGGCGTCGTTTTCTTATTCCCGCGGACGATTCGTGCGCTCAGCTTGCCGATGCGCTTCTAGTGGCCTTTGATTGGAGCGGAGAGCTGGTCTTTTATTTCCGCAAGGACGCTTTGTTCCTTGACGATCCCGACCTTGAGCGAAAGCATGCGCACATCCCGCGCTTGAAGGGGGAACGCCACGTCGGCGCGTGCGAGAAGCACATCGACGAGGTTCTTAAGCCAGGTGAGAGCATGTCGTTTTTCTACGACATGGAAGACTACTGGGAAATCAAGGTAGAGGTGGAGCGTCATATCCCTGACGAGGAGGCTCCGTATCCGTTCATGCCCGTGGCGCTTGGCGGCGCGCGGTTTTCTCCGCCTGAAGGAGTGGGAGGTGCGATTGGCTATACGGATTTCTGCTACGCGATGGCGCATCCCGATGACCCTCTGCACGCTGAGGCTCAGGATTGGTACGACCTTTTGCCGGAGGGTCGTTTCGATCCCGAGCATTTCGACATCTTCGAGATGAACGGCTTGTTCGCTCTCGAGCTGATCGACTCGCACGAGGCGGAGCTTCTACCTGAAGACGAGGCCGACGTTCGCGAGATGTGCAAGCTGCTTCTGGCGGAGAAGCTTTCGTCGGCCGCATGCATGACAACCGATTTTATGGCGGGCGTTTACGGTGTTTCGCCGAGCTCTTCGGAAAAATGATGCCGAGGTGGTAACAAAAGCGCTACCATGGAGAGGCATCATCCAATGAGGAAGAAAGCTGGTGGAGAGATGAAACTTGCAATTCCTTCTATGGGCGAAGGTGGGCTCGAAGCGGTGCGCTCGGCGCATTTCGGCCATAGCGACTGCTTTACCATGGTGGATATCGAGGATGGCGAAATTAAGGACGTCTCCGTTATCGACAATCCCCCTCATGAAAGCGGCGGCTGTCTGCGTCCGGTGGGCATTCTCTCCGATGCCGGCGCTGACACCATCGTTGCAGGCGGCATGGGCATGCGTCCGATGCAGGGCTTTGCGCAGGCGGGCATTACGGTTCTTTTCGACGCCGAGACCCCGAGCGTGAAAGATGTGGCGCTCAAGGCCGCAGCGGGGGAACTTCCCGTCATGGGCGCAGAGCACGCGTGCCGTCATTAGGGATTAAGGCATCTTCGCGTAAGTGAAGACCCTCACCATTGAGTCGGACTTCGAATGCTGGGCCCGGAATGAATTTTCATTCCGGGCCTTTTTTGCGTGCTTGATATTGTATGAGCGCATGCGGCCGCATAGCCGAACGCATGCAGCCGTGAACCTGGGTATTCTGCATCCTAAGCGGTAAAATGCACGAAAACGTGGCTGACAACTCAAGTTTTGTACGATATGTATCAAAGCGCCGCGCATCGAGGCTCTGCACAGGTTCGAAACCCCCGACTTAATCAACGGAGCAGGCATTTATGCAGATTATCTTTGTCTCATTTGGTTCGCGAAGCCTCGTCGATGGTACGTTTCGTACAAAATTCGAGTCCGCGGGGGTGAAACCGTGCATTATGGGCGTACGCACCATCAGCATGCCAGGCGTCTCCGCAGCTCGTCGGGCACGATGCGCGGCATGCCGCACTATAGGCCCGCGCACCACGGACGCGCGCGTACCGTCAGCATGCCCAAGTCGCAGGGCCTTGTTGCTTTTCGACATGCCTCGATGCAGCATCAACGATTGACGCGCTGCCGAATCGGGATGCGTTGCGACTCGAGGGTCTTTAGCCTCGCTTCGAGCCCTGTCTGCGTATGCCGCCTTTGTGGCCGCATGCTTTGTTGGGACCGATTCCTTTTGCGGAGCTTGGGTTCGCGAAGAACTGCCTTCCAGAAGGGCATTTTTTCGCAGCGAGCGCTCGTTCGTACGGCGAGGGCGCGCTCATCTAGGCCTCGATCCAATCAAGCAACTCCTGCGCATTGCCGAAGAGGCCGCAGTGTGCGCGCCAGTCGGTGGAGTTCAGACCGCGTGCCGTGGCATCATCGAGCAGCTCTGCAAGCGGTGCGAAGAAGCCGTCCACGTCAAACAACGCGCTCTTCGCCTCGATTTCGCCGGCTTTCACACGAGAGATGACGCTGAAGAACTCGTCGAAGGTGCCAAGACCACCAGGCAAAGAGACGAAGGCGTCGGACAGTTCCACCATGCGTTCTTTGCGAGCAGAGAGGTCGACCGTGCATTCTTCCTCGATTCCTTCCACCGCGGCGCGGCCTTTTGCGCTCAAGCCTTCGGTGGTAATGCCTAAAACTCGGCCGCTTTCCTCGACCGCTGCACGAGCAACGGCGCCCATGAGCCCCATGTCGTATCCACCGAATACGAGTGCGTGGCCTCGGCGTGCGATTTCGCGACCGAGCGCGTCGGCGGCTTCGGTGTACATGGGGTCGAGATTGCTTGAAGAAGAACAAAACACGCAGATGTTCATGGGGTTCCTTTCGTTATTGGCGCAAAGGCCGGTTCTGGTAGAGGCCGGCATCGTTGAAGCCGAGGTTGCGGTAGTATTCGCGCGTGCCAATGGCGCTGATGACGTTTACGGATGCATAGCCCGCCTCTTCGGCCATGGCGCACGCCGTCTCCACCAGCTTACGGCCTAGGCCGATGTGCTGGGCACCCTTGCTTGTGGCGTGCAGTTTTGCGGCAGCCCCGTATACGTGCACTTCGCGAATCATGGCCTGGTCCGCTGCGATAGGCAGGTTCTCACGTGCGGCCAGGGCGTCTGGGCGGGGCAGCGATAGACGCAAAAACCCTGCAATGCGGTCGTCTTCGGTGGTCCATTGCAGGAAGTGCTCCGTGCTTACCGCCGTTTCGTATTCAACATCGTGCAGTGTCAGGTCGCTCGCCTCCGCCGTTCGGTTGTTTATCTCGCGGTAGCGAATATCGCGCACGTCCTCAGCGCGCCCTGTCTTTTCGATATGCCCTTCCACCATCTGGCGCAGGTTGGTTTTCTTGTTGCCCACTAGGATGTCGCACGCGGAAATGTCGCGGATCATGCGCGAGATGCGCATATAGGGCGGTGTGATCAGCGTGTCATGGGAAAGAACGTCCACGAGCTCTTCCTCGGTATAGGGCCGCCAACTGCCGTCTTCGTAGTGAGGAACAAGCCCTGTTCCCTCAACGAGGGCGCATGGGTAGAGCTTCACCTCGTCAGGGAGATAATGCGGGTCGGTGACGAACTTTTCGTAGTCGAGCTTGTCGCCCGCCGGCGTTGCGCCGTAGAGGTTCACCATGAAGTGCGCGTGGATCTTGAAGCCGAACAGGCGCAACAGGGCGAATGCTTCCTGAATGGCATGCGGGTCGGTATGGCGGTTGTTCAGGTCGAGGATGTTCTGGTCAAGGCTCTGGATGCCGATCTGCACCTTCGTGCAGCCGAGGCGACGAAGCAAGGCAAGCTTGGGCACCGTGATGGTTTCGGGGCGCGTTTCCACCACCAGACCAACGCAGCGGTGCCGGGCGCGTTCGTTTTCCTCCTGAAGGCGGTCTATTTCTTCCAGGGTGGCGTGCTGCATCGCGGAAGCTTTCGCCCAGGCCGTGTTGTTCCCGTAGAGGGCCCGCAGCGCATCGGCGAAGGAGGACTTTCCGTCGTTGACTGCTTCCTGCAGGTCTTTCGCGGCCGACGCGAGTCCTTGTTCGTCGTTCAAGATGCCGGCTTCGCGATAGAACGCGCGGCGCTGCGCGGCGTGTTCTTCCATGACGTCGCCGTCGTTAAGGGCGCGGAAAAGCTCTGCCATGAACCAGGTGCGGTATTCGGGGGGATAATCGTCCCACGTGCCGCCGAGCACAATGAGCTCGATCTTGTCCGTGGGGTGCCCCATCTGCGAAAGCGCGCGCAGGCGCGACGCCACCTGCAAATACGGGTCGAACCAATTGCGCTCGGCGCGCTGGCATGCGGGTTCGTTGTGCAGGTAGCTTTTGGGCATACGCACGTCGTTGGGGCAGTAGAGGCAGTCGCTTCCGCAGAACCAGGGCTTGGTGATGACGGTGATGGTTGCCACGCCCGATGCCGTGCGACGCGGTTTCATCTGCAGCGCGGCGATCAGCGCGCGCTCGGTCTGCTCGTCCACGTTCCACGAACGCCACGGCTCTTCCTTGGTATTCTTCGCGTTAAAGTAGTAGGGGAGCAGGTGCTTTTTGGCGAAGTGGTCGCGGTTGTCTTTGAGGTTCTTATTGTGTTCGTGCAGGATGCGCGCGAGCACCTTGTGGTCTACGGCGGTGCCGCGGCGTATCTCTTCGATGATTTCAAGCAAAATAGTATCCATAGCGGTTCAGTCTATCGTATAGAATCGGCTGGATGACTATGGATACGAAGACCGCTGAAATACTCTGCAAGACAACCGCCGATTTCTACCGCGCGCAGGCCGCGTCGTTTTCGGCTACGCGCACGGCGCCGTGGCACGGCTGGGCGCGCTGCGTGGACGTGATGACGGAGGCGCTTGGGGTTGCAGGGCGCGGTGTGCCTTCCGACGCCCGCACTCAATTCTCGGCAGGCGAAGGCTCCGGTTGCGAAGGCGCTGTCTTGACGGGGTGCGCCGCGTTTTCGGTCTTCGACCTTGCGTGCGGCAACCTGAGATTCGAGCGGTTTCTTGAGGAGGCTCTGCCCGATGCCAGCCTGCGCATTTATGCGGTGGACAGCTGCGACGAACTGGTCGCGTCCGCCGACGGGCCGAGCGCGCCTGTGACGTACGAATCCGCAGACATCGTTGGCGGCCTTATAGAGGGCTTGCCGCTCTCTTGCCTGCATCATGCGCCGCAAGGTGACGCGGCTGTGTCCTTCGGGTTTTTGCACCATGTGCCGGGCGAAGAGTTGCGCGTGCGTGTGCTGGAAGGGCTGATAGACGCCGTGCGTCCGGGAGGCTGCGTGGCGGTGTCTCTCTGGCAGTTCATGAACAATTCCACGCTGGCGGCAAAGGCCGAAGTTACGCATGCGCAAGCGATTAAAGCCCTTGGACTTGCGCCGGGCAAGCTTGACGAAGGCGACTATCTTTTGGGCTGGAAAAACGTAGAGGGTGCTTGGCGGTATTGTCATCACTTTTCTGACGAAGAAGTTGGCCGATTGGTCGCTGCGGTTTCAAACCGTGCTCACGTTATTGATTCCTTCGAAGCCGACGGCCGTACGGGCGCGATGAACAGGTATGTGGTGCTGCAGCGGATTTGAGGGGCTATCGGACGAAGAGCGGCTACTTTTGACTGACCTGGCAAATGCATTGGTGGCCTCTTCGGCGATGCTAGCGTCATAAGTCATATTGCTTCCTTACATCAGCGGTGAGCGTCTTGGCGTCCCTTGAGCATCCGGATTCGATATCGGATATGCCTTTGTCGACGATGGCGTAAAGCTGAGCCCTTGCAGCTTCGGGGCGCAGGCCTTCATGTATTTCGGAAGACATGGAAACAAGGGTTTCCTTCCCGTTCTTCGTTACGATTGCGGGAGCTTGTGCGGCATGCCCCGGTTCGGCGAACGCGGCGGCGTCTTTCATGTCCCTGATGGGAACGCAAATAGGCATGGCTCTCCTTCTTATGCGACGTCTTGCTATTTCAGAATGTCGCATAATTACGGGATTACATCAATGCTGATTGGAGAATATGCGCAGCGAACGTTGAGAGGATGATGGAAATGGGTCTTGATGCGTACGTGACTTGCAATTGCTTCGAGGAGGGGAAGCTTTCGAATCCGCCGGAGCCCTTCACGATGGACGATGTGTATCGTGACGAGGAAGGCTTCCTCTGCTCTCATATGCTGGACAGTTTGCGAAAAAGTCTTGGTTACTCTGATTATATAGATCGTCATGCCGCGCTTAACGATCGCTTTCACGATTGGGTCGATCATGCCTGCGAGCATGAGGATGGCGAATATTGTAGCGAATGGGTGGGTAACTGGGCCGGAGCGAGGGAATTCCAATCTGTCGTCGAGGAGTTGGGCGGCAACGATAGATACCCGGTTCTCAGCGGCCTTATTCCCGATAGCAACGGCGGGTGTTTTCCTGCGGAGCTTGCGAAAAAGGCAATAGAGGAGATTGACGATTTGGTCGAATCTGCAAGAGGTCTCGTCTTCAATTCGTTGGTTTGCGAGGATTCGGAAAGCCCAATTTGGTCCTGCGCAGATCATGCGTCTCATCCTATCTTGATGGGTCCTGGTTTCGAAATGGGCATGGAGGGGAATGCGGCGTATTTCGTGGACGGCAAGGGCCGCACGTTGAAGAGCCGAAGATTCAGGCAAGACCCAATAGGACTCGAGGGAGAGAATGGCTCTCAGGAAATGGCGATCACGCTCCATGAAACGGGGGAGCGTATTCGTTCTTTCGATTCGATTGGTCCACATGGCGCACCTAAAGTAGCCAGAGAGTTTTGGGTGGAACCTCGGGAGGCTCCCTTCATGTACGAGGGGCGTTACTACAGGGCGGAGCGTATCAGGTCGCTTCTGGTTGCGTCCGTGGAGACGGGAAACCCGATTCGGTGGTGTTAATGGCTCATTGATGCCATCAATTGCAGGCGCTTTGATCTCTCGTACAAATGATTATCAAGTTCCGATTGACCCATCTGATGATGCTTAACCGCACGGCCAACTTTTTGAGAATTATTGCTCTAAGGCCGCGCTGTAAGGGAAGGGTGCATTGGGGTTTACTGCAATTTTTCGTAAGGTCTCAAATGGGAATTTATGGGTGTAAATGCCTTTCTAGCAAGGGATGCGAAGAGCGCTATCCGCGACAAGAATCGCACACTTTGTGTGGGTATGGAATTTTGGATGTGGTCAGGTTTCTTGCCGGTTTCGCTTCGTAAATCATCTATGCAGTTAAGTCGGTATTTAAGATGTGATATTTTGAAGATGCATTTATAAACCTGTTTAGGGAGTCCCTGTATGTCCGACATTCACCACGGTTACGGTCTCGATTGGATTGACGAAGACGCGCTTTATGAAGTTGTTAAGCATGTTTTTGAAAATTCGATTGAGAAGGCGAAGTCATCCAAGCTGTCCGCTCCACCCGATCCGTTCACCATTGCTGCTCAGGCAGTTTTATTTGGACAGCCAGCGGATAGCATGATGGCTTTCGAGAAACTTAGGGGTGTAAACAAAACCATTTCCAATGCGGTTGGTAATCTTCATCAGAGCGTCCTTGGTTTAGCGGACGGGTGGGATAATCTTGGCTCGAATGGCGGTGTCGTTGATTTAATCGTGCATGAAACTCCCTATTCGAAGCCTGTTCACGTTGAGGTGAAAAATAGATACAACACCATCAAAGCTTCCGATGAAAAGGATATATGGGATAAGCTAGATATGCTCGCGCGAACAAATGCAAGCGTTTCTTATCTGGTTCAAATTGTGCCAAAAGTCCCCGTTAGGTACGACAAGCCGTGGAGGGTCTCGGGACGTCCCGAGCGCGATAACGTACGGTGTTGCGATGGAGCTACGGCATATACGTGGGCCTTCGGTCGGGAGACCGCTCTCGAGGAACTGTATGATGTCTTTCCTGACATATTGAGCGATGTTATTCATAGCGACTACGATAAAAGCGGAATGATGAAGTATTACTCGATAAGTATGCCTTAATCTCATTTATCTTAGTATCTATCTGATAATATAATAACCTTTACATAGGCAAAGGTTATTATATTAGGTGAATGATGCAATTGCAGTTCGTAAGTGTTACCGCCGCAGCAAAGGCTCTTGACGTTTCGGCCGATACGATTCGCAGATGGAATAAGCTCGGACTTATTAAGGCAACGCGTGACAAGAACGGGAAAAGGCTTTTTAACCTAAAAGAAATTCAGCGCCTGCAGCGTAAACTGAATGGCGAAGGTGAAGAAGCTTCATTTAGGGTTCTTAAAGAAGATAGTGCTATTGAAAAAGCTACTTGCATTGATTTGTTTGCGGGTGCAGGCGGAACAGCGCTTGGCTTCGCAAACGCCGGTTTATCTCACGTGTATTTGAATGAGTTCAATGCGAAAGCAGCTGCAACCCTAAGAAATAATAGCAAAAAGCAAAATCTCGGTTGGAATGTTGACGATAGAGATATTAGAGATGTCTCATTTAAAGGGATGAAGGCCGAAGTGATCCAGGCGGGATTTCCGTGTCAAGCGTTTAGCTATGCTGGAAAATCTCGAGGATTTAATGACACTCGAGGAACTTTGTTTTTTGAATTTGCACGTGCGATCGAAGAGGTTCGTCCTAAGATTGCCATTGGTGAAAATGTGCGAGGTCTTTTGAGGCACGATGAAGGTCGTACGCTGGAAACGATGCTGAATACCCTTGATGAGCTTGGGTATTATGTAAATTACCGAGTGTTACGCGCCCAGTATCTCGATGTTCCCCAGAAACGTGAACGTTTGATTATCTTTGCCGTTAGGAAGGATTTGAGTTGTCCTATCCTTTTCCCTCGGGAAAAGGATTACTTCATTTCTCTTCGCGAGGCTTTAAAAGATTGTCCCGCTTCAGATGGGCAGCAATATCCGGAAAAGAAAAAAGCGGTTATGGACTTGGTTCCCGAAGGTGGCTGTTGGCGCGATTTGCCTGACGACATTGCGAGGGAATATATGGGCGGCAGCTATTATCTGGGGGGTGGCAAGACGGGTATGGCACGACGTCTCTCGTGGGATTATCCCAGCTTAACCCTGACTTGCTCACCAGCTCAAAAGCAAACCGAGAGATGTCATCCTTCAGAGACGAGACCGTTAAATATACGTGAATATGCCAGGATACAGACTTTTCCTGACGAGTGGGAATTTACTGGTGGAATATCAGACCAGTATAAGCAGATTGGCAATGCCGTTCCGGTTAATCTTGGGTACCACATTGGTCGCTGCGTCCTAGCATCACTCGGTTACATTGAGCGCACCGAAGACATGGAGCAGGTTTGTCCCATTGTGCTGAATCATGAAGGAAGATAGCTTGAACAACACGTCGTCTAATTCTTTGGTTGACCTGGTAAACGATTTGATTGCCTCAGGAAAAGAAGGATCCTACTGGGATTTCAAGCTTGAATGGCATCATGACAACGGAGATCTTGTTCACGATGTTATCTGCTTGGCAAATAACCCTGAAGCCCGTAGAGCTTATTTGATTTTTGGTGTTGATGATGAAAGCTATCAAATAGTGGGCATCAATGAAAACGCAAGCAAAAGAAAGAACACTCAGCAGCTCATAGACACGTTGCATTCGGCCATTTGGGCAGAAACTTATCCACGGGTTGAAGTTACTACGGTGCATCTGGCTTGCCGCAATATCGACATCATAACGATTGATCCAGATTGGCATATCTTGCCATATTTTTTGATAAAGGATTTCGGAAGAGGGAAGCAGACTGTTCGTGCGGGCGCGATTTATTCAAGGTCTCAAGACGTAAATGTTGGGAAAAACGAAACTGCTCCTGCTTTAGTTGCCGAAAGATTGTGGCGAAATAGGTTTGGCTTGGACAAAACACCATTGCAGCGGATTGCCTGCTTGATGAGCAATCCTGAAAAATGGGAGAAAACCTCTCCGTCTTGTATTCATGACGACATCGCATTCGCAAGCTGTTTTTATCACAGGGACTATCCTGAGTTTACTATCGCCAGAACTCCTGATGAGGATAGGGATGCCTATGAATACTTCATGCTTGCTAGCCCTTATTTCAGGGAACCTTCTTGGTGGACGACGCGTTTTTATTATCATCAGACGATGTTGCGCGAAATCCACGGGGCTTACTCCGACCATCTTTACATTCCCATTCCTACGGCAAGTATGTTGAGCTCTCCTAGGTCGGAATGGAGTGATGGATGGCTTCCTCCGAATTATGGATTCTATTGTCAGGATTCAATAGAAATCAAAATGCTTGAGTTTGATTTGGGTAAAGAAGGGCATTCATTAGCATGGGTTCGGGATAGACTGCTGCGTATGATTCCGGTATTCAGATCTGAAGAGGAGCGTACGGGCTTCGAGTCGTGGCTTTGTTCTGAATGGGATAGGTTCCGCTGTTCCTGGGATGTTCAGGATACTGTATTTCCTGAACTTAAAAATGACTATGGGAAAGATCTTGTGAGGCAGGCGAAAATGTCAGCAACAATTGTAGACTTTCTAACCGAGTATCGAAGCCTTGCATAAGCGGGCATATCGATTTTCGTCATTTGCTCGCTAGAGTTGAAGGTGGTGCGTTACGGCATTCGGAGACTTAAGGGAGATGCGCTCTTCTCTTGCGATTCTCAGTGTTTTATTCCCTCAGGTTCGTAAGCATGTTTGTCAACACTGATTTGAAAAGCGCGAAAAGCTTGATTCAGGTTGCTTTGTGAACGGAATCCGCCGAAGAGGGTATCATCATTAGGTATACGTTGAAGCGAATGCGTGGGCGACATTCATCGGGATTAACGAAGGGGTTGAGCCGTTGTCTAAGACGGCATCGTGAACGACTCCGTGGTTGCGCATGAACGATCATGTCGGAAAAGATGCTATTGTATTTCAATCCTCGATTTCCCGCTGCTCGATTCGATCGAGGCGCGTTTTTTCTGATATTGCCGGCGATTCTGCGGAAAGAATGTGTGAAGCTTTGTTTGCTGGGGATAAAGGCGCCCGAGGGCACCGCGAAGATTGTAAATGAGATTAGATAGGTTCGGATTTGGCATTCTCTCTGAATGACGCGATGGCGCTGGGCATAGTCCTATCGAAAACTGTAAGCGACAAATACTCCTGGCGGCACTTGTTCAAGTGGCAGGTAAGTCAACAATAAGGCAAGGAGAACGGGGCGATGCCAACACTTAGCGAACGCTCGTTCGAATCAATTGCGAAGATGTTTATAGGCGACGAGGGGGAGTTGTCCTGTTACTTGTCCGACCCACAGATAGTGGCATTTTCCAATAATAATTTTGGTTTTCAGGATATTTACCAAGGTGGTAATGCTCCCACTAGATGAAGGTACGCTGCTGAAAAGATAGCTAGCGTTGAGTCGAGCGGAAACTCGCTGAAGCTTCTCAAAGAAAGGGCGCCGGAGGTCTTCCAGCGCCCTTGTTAAATCCTGTGCTATCTGGCGGTCAAGCCTTAATCGATTTCAGCATCAACCCAAATAGTCGCAGCGGTAATCCCGCCGGTCTTCTTGGAAATCACCGGCTCGGGTCCCAGGCGGCTGAAGACGCCGGTGAAGCGGCCGTTGTAGAGGTACAGGCCCGACAGGTTGGCGTAGGGCTGCGGCTCTGCCGTGTAATCGCCCTCTTCGCCGCGCAGGGGGAGTGCCATGGTGCGGTGCGGGGTGCAGTAATGCTGCACAATAAACGGCGCACCGGCCGCGCCGTTGGCGTAGCGGTCTATGATCTGCGCCCATTCTTCGTCGGAGAAGTCCAATCCCGCATACACGTCTTTGCTGCCGTACGCATCCACGGGCTTGATGATCCAGTTTTCGCGGTCGCGCTTTACGGCATCCAAGTCCACTTCATTATCGTTCAGAAACGCCGTGAACGGCACGGTGGCTTCCACGAAGGCGTTCTCTTCGTCGGTCAGAAGAGCCTTTGTCTCGGGCTTGAACAGCACCTGGAAAATCTGCTTGTCGTGCACCAGATGCCCCGCGAAGCTGCCGATCAGCGCCACCTTGCGTGCACGCACGGCTTCGATCAGCGGCTGCGAAGCCTCCCAGTTGTCGATGATGTCGTTGGTCACGCTGCGGCGCCAAATGGCGTCGATTGGTGCATTGTCGCGGCCGTAGAACGCCTTGCGGCCAATGAGGCGACCGTCTTCATACGCCAGATCGCGCACGTCATAGACCGAGCATTCAATGCCGCGCTCGGCGAACAGCTTGGAGAAGATCTTGAACTCTTCGGTAATGGCGTTTTCCAAAAAGTCCACGATGGCAATGTGCGGGTTTTCCACCTTGAACGCATAGGTGTCGTAAATCGAAAGGAACTCGTCCACCCAGCCGGGGAACAGCGCCTTATCGCAGGTGGCAAGCTTGTGCTGCTCAGCAAACGCCTGGTAGGCACCGCAGCCCTGCATGCTTGCCGTGATCTCGCGGTTTTCGTTCATGCCGCTGGAGCCGTCTGCGTTGAACTCGCAGAACTTCGCGGTCATGGCGTCTTCGTCCAGGAACATGTCCACGCGAGCGAAGGGCAGAATGGCATCGTAGTCACGCGACAGCAGGATCAAATCAACCAGGCGCTCGTCGATGTCGTATACATGGCGGTATTCGGGGTTTTCCAGATACTCGCGCATGACCTTCACCAGAATGCGGTGCGTGGTTTCGGAGGCGTATTTGAAGTAGTCGTAGGTCTTCTGGTCGAAGAAGCGCGGCACGTAGGAGGAGTTCACCACGGTGCCGTGATAGATCGCGGTGGAATGCTCCATATGATTGCGCGCGGCTTTCATGCCTTGCACATCGCCGTCAAGCGCCGCTACGTGCTGCAGATATTCGTCGGTATAGGCTTTGTTCGCGTTCATGCGTCTCTCCTATGCGATGGTCGGTTCGATGGCGGGCGTTCCCGGTCCTTGCGGCAGCATATCAGCAAGATTGGCTTCCACAAGGTCGATCGAGTGCGTGGGACACGTATCCACGCAGATTCCGCAGCCTATGCAGTAGCGCGCGTCGTAGGACAGGCTACCGTTTTCTGCGCTGATCGTGCGCGCGCCCGTGGGGCAGCTCTTCGTGCAGTCCAGGCACTCGACGCACGTTTCGTGGTTGGTGGCGCTTACCACCAGGTCAACATTGGACGCCATCTCGGGTTTGGCGCACAGCGCTTCGAGCAGCATGCGTCTGCGCGGCGGCATGGTCTGGCGCGTGCGTCCGCTTTCGGCGAATTCGTTGATCACGTCGCCTTCGGTGAGGTTGAGCATGTCCTGCATGCGCTTGCGTTCTTTTTTGCGGTAGACGTCTTTAAGCGTGTCGGAGTTCTTCAGGCGGCGCTTGCCGGAAATGATGTCGATCGCATCGTCTTTCACGCTGTCGAAGGCCTCGCGGCGTCCGAACTGATCGCGTGCCACGGTGTGGGTGCTTTCTTCCAGCTCTGGTATTTCGCGGTCGAAGCGTACGCCGCCGCCGCTCCATGCCTCTGCCATTTCCACCGCGCGGGTGAATAGCAGCTCGCCGCGGCCGGTTGCGCGGGGACAGTCTTCGCAGTATTTCAGATCGCACGCGATGCACAGCGGGGCGTTTTGCGCCAGAAGCAATGCCCACAGCTCCGGCGGCATGCAGGCAAGGCAGGGAAGCACCGTGACGTTTTTCGCCGGCTGGAAATCGGGGAAGATATTTTCCTTGCAAGTGAGGTATACGATTTCTCCGCGCATGGCAACGCGGCGAAGATGCTCATACAGACGCAGCGTCGTGGTGGTGGACGATGTGAACGCGTCGCAGACGCCCATGCAAACGCCGCACTTGGTGCAGGCTTGTGTGTCGATGGACGGTATGGCCGATTTGTTTTCGAAGGAGATGGCCTGCGCGGGGCAGGCTATTTTGCAGCGTTCGCACGATCCGCCGTGGGGGCGTACGCAGTATTCGCCTATCGTCATGATGTCCATTGCGGTGCTCCTGTGGTCTGCTTGCGGTGGGGCTTGGCCCGTTCATACGAAGGCGCCCCGCATGTGCTTACACGGGGCGCCCGGTGGTTCTGCGGTCTAGGAGGCGAAAACCTCGTTCATGGTGGCGTCGATGCGGGCAAGGACGTCGGCGCGCTCCATCAGCTCGATGCTCTCGAACAGCGGGGGCGAAACCATGTTGCCGCACACGGCCACGCGCAAAGGCTGGAACATGTTTTTCGGCTTGATCTCCATGGGCTCGCACAGGTCGCGGCATGCCTGCTGCAGGCCTTCGCATTCCCAGGCGCGGCTTTCGTCGGCCAGGATATCGCGGCATGCGCGCAGGGCCTCGTCGGCGCGGGCGCCTTCCTTCTTCAAAACCTTGTTCACGCTCTTCTCATCCAGCGTGACGTTGGCTCCCCAGAACATGTAGGGCAGCTTTTCCGCAGCGTCGGTCAGGCTGGTTTCGCGCTCGGCGAGCAGCGGGTAGAGCTTGGCGTACCATTCGGGGCGCGCGTCGATGTCTTCGGCGGTGGCGCCCGCTTCGATCAGCCACGGGCGGGAGAGCTCAACCCACTGTGCAGGATTCATGGCCTTGATGTACTGGCCGTTCATCCACTCGAGCTTCGTTTCGTCGAAGACGGCGTCCTTTTTGGTGATGCGGTCCAGGCTGAACTTCTCGCACAGCACGTCGCGGCTGATGATGGTGGTTTCGCCGTCAAGGCTCCAGCCCAAAAGCGCCAGGAAGTTCACCATGGTGTCGGGCAAAAAGCCCTGTGCCTTGTATTCTTCCACGCTGGTGGCGCCATGGCGCTTGGAGAGCTTCTTGCCGTCTGCGCCCAAGATCATGGACAGATGCGCGAAGGTGGGCGCTTCAAGGCCCAGCGCCTCGTAGATCAGGATCTGGCGCGGGGTGTTGGACAGATGGTCGTCGCCGCGGATGACGTGCGTGATCTGCATGTTGGCATCGTCGCAGACAACGGCGAAGTTATAGGTGGGGGTGCCGTCGGTGCGAACCAGGATCATATCGTCCATGACGTCGGCGGGGAAGCTCATGTGGCCGTATACCGCGTCGTCGAATTCGATCGGGCCGTGGTTCTCGGGAACCTTCAGGCGCCAGACATGCGGCTCGCCCGCGGCAATGCGCGCCTGCGCCTCTTCGGCGGAGAGATTGCGGCAGGTGCGGTCGTAGCCGGCGTAGGATTCGCCTGCAGCCTCGCGCTTGGCGTCGAGCTCTTCTTTGGTGCAGAAGCACGGATACACGGCGCCGCGCTCTTTGAGGGTTTCAAGCGCTGCGGCGTAGGTGTCGAAGCGCTCGGTCTGGTGGTACGGGCCGAATTCGCCGCCTACTTCGGGGCCTTCGTCCCAATCCAGACCCAGCCAGCGCATGGCGCGCAGGATGATTTGGGTGTTTTCCTCGGTGGAGCGCTCGGGGTCGGTGTCTTCGATGCGCAGGATGAACTTGCCGCCCATGGCGCGGGCAAACGCCCAGTTGTAGATGGCGGTGCGGGCGCCGCCGATGTGAAGCTTTCCGGTGGGCGAAGGCGCGAAGCGAACGCGTACGGTGTCGGTCATTCGGATACTCCTCGTAGGTCTTTTCGACTCGGTTGCGGCGCGAGCGACGGCAAAGCGGCGTGCAGGCGCCGGTTGGCAAGAAGCGCTATGCGGCGCTTCGTTTTCTCAATAGCCTACCAATAATAAGGCATATCAGGCATCCCGCAAGCGTGGTTACCAGCCATAGGATGCCCATGGAAATCCAAAAATCGGGCGGATACATGCAGATGAGCAGCGAATCGTAGCTGAACGTCCACGTTCCTGCGCTGAAGAACAAAGAATGGAAAGCCGCGAAGAATCCATTGAAATCGATCATCACCCACAACGCCAACAGGGCGAAGACCGCTATGACGGCGCCTCCGGATGCCATGAGCACCCCGCCGAGGCTTTTCTTCCCGCAGCGCACGAGCACGTGGGCAAGTGCCGCCACGCATGCGATGCCAATGACGGCGAAGGCGATGCGCGTTGCGCCGATGACGCGGTTGACGTCGTCAAGATGGTCCAGGGCATCGTCGGTCAAGGTGTAGCGCTCTCCCAACGAGGCCAGTGCGGCCTGCTTGTCGGCTGCGCCTTTGAGCGCGGGGGAGGCGTCGGAGGCTGCCTGGGCTATGGTGTCGAGCATGGCCGTGCGCTCGCCGCCGTCCACGGTGTAGTCGCGCGTCAGCGTGGCCAGGCCCACCAGCGCTTCTTGCGAATAGGGAGAATCGTCGTGGTTGCTCGTTGCCTGGGCAATGAGGCTTGTGGCGGGGCGCAGGCAGCAGGCGAAAAGCCCTGCGCCGATAAGCAGGGCGCAAAGGGTGATTGTCCCGACGATGCGGGCTAGGGCGTTCAATGCGTTCATGAGTGCCTTTCGTGATGCGGACGTGGATTGGCGGCGTTGTGCCGAAAACCCGTATTGTACGGGTTTCCTCTGGCGATTCCATGGAGGGATTGCTCTGTCTTGTTCTCGGGTCGCATTTTCGATATTCTTTCGGAGTTTGAGAATCATTTGGAGTTTCGTCCAGCTGATTCGCTTTCATATTAATGACCGTTTATCCAGAGTCGGGGGAGAGGGTTGGCTTGCTGATCCCGACACCAACCTGGCGCATCAGCCAAGGTGGTCCGGCCAACAGCGATGAAGGAGGAATCTTGACTGATACCCGTTCAAACTACGTCTTTACGTCCGAGTCCGTGACGGAAGGCCATCCTGACAAAATCTGCGATCAGATTTCCGATGCCATCCTCGACGCCATCCTTGCGAAGGAAATCGATCTTGCGAAGGAGGGCTACATCGCCCCTTCCGGCCAGCCTGCCGACCCTACGCAGCTTCGTTGCGCATGCGAGACGCTGGTCACCACCGGCCTTGTGGTGGTTGCCGGAGAAATTCGCACCCAGGCGTACGTGGACGTGCAGGACATCGTGCGCGGCGTGCTGACCGACATCGGCTACGACCGTGCCAAATACGGCTTCGATGGCAGCACCTGCGGTGTGATGAATGCCATCCACGAGCAGAGTCCCGACATCGCCCAGGGCGTTGACGAATCGTGGGAGGCCCAGCACGGCGCAGACGTCGAGTCCGATCCGTACGAAAGCGTCGGCGCGGGAGACCAGGGCATGATGTTCGGCTATGCCTGCAACGAAACTTCCACGCTCATGCCCATGCCGATCTATCTGGCGCATCGTTTGTCCGAGCGTCTGACCCAGGTGCGCAAAAACGGCACGTTGCCGTATCTGCGCCCCGATGGAAAGACCCAGGTTTCCGTGCGCTATGTGGACGGTGTTCCCACCGCGGTGGAAACCGTGGTCGTGTCTACGCAGCACTCCGAAGATGTTGAGAACGAAACCCTGCGTGCTGATATCGTGGAGCATGTCATCAAACCTGTCATGGCCGCCGAGGGCGTGCAGCTTTCCGAAGACGCCGGCATCCACATCAACCCCACGGGTCGTTTCGTTGTGGGCGGCCCCATGGGCGATGCAGGCCTGACCGGCCGCAAGATCATCGTCGACACCTACGGCGGCATGGGTCGCCACGGCGGCGGCGCGTTTTCCGGCAAGGACTGCACGAAGGTGGATCGCTCGGGAGCGTATGCCGCCCGTTGGGTTGCCAAGAACGTGGTTGCTGCGGGCTTGGCCGAGCGTTGCGAAGTGCAGATTGCCTATGCCATCGGCATGGCGCATCCGGTCTCGGTCCTGGTCGATACGTTTGGTACCAACCACGTTCCCGTGGATGCTATCGAGCGTGCGGTGAACGAAGTCTTCGACCTGCGTCCCGGCGCCATCATCGACGCGCTCGACCTGCGTCGTCCCATTTACCGTCTTACCAGCAACTACGGCCATTTTGGCCGCGAGCTTCCCGAGTTCACGTGGGAGCGCACCGATCGTGTGGACGCATTGCGCGCGGCATGCGGTATCGCGTAACCAGGTAAGAGGGCCTCTGTCGCTAAACGACGAATTCGTCTTTCGCGGCAAGATGGCGTATGCTTGCCGTACTTCAGGCGCCCTTTCGGCCTTGTTCCGAAGGGCGCCTTTTCATTGGCCACCGTGATCGTTCGAAGGAAATGCATGCGCACCGTTTCGGTTGTTTTGGACATACAGACCCAGGCGTTGGATTCGTCCTACACCTATGTCGTCCCCGAAGAGATGGACGATGTCGCCGTCGGGTGCGCGGTGCTTGTCGAGTTCGGCCGTCGTCGCGCGGTGGCCTATGTCATGGAAGTCCGTGAAGAAGATTTCAGCCTGGAGGAGGACGCCGTGTTCTCGGGGGCTGCGGACGCTCAGGGGGAACGCTCCGCCGACGCCTCGGCTTCTTCGAAGCTCAAGCCCGTGCTTGCTGTGCTTTCCGCACCGTATTTCGACGAAGACGGTGCGGCGCTTATCGAATACATCGCAACCACCTACATCGCTCCTCTGAGCGCGTGCGTTCACCTGCTCACGCCCGTGGGTCGCACGCCGAAGGTTCAGAAAAAAGGCGATTCGTGGGAGCTGCAAAAGCCGGCGCGCCGTCGTAAGAAGGATGCCGAAGATTTCACGCCGCTTTCCGACGAGGAGATATCGCGCAGGGCGCGCGCCTTAGAATCGTTCGAGCTCACGCAGGGGCAGGCGAAGGCCTTCGTGCTTGTGTCGGAATGCCTCCATCGCGGCTGCGGAGAAGTGGCCCTCATCGACGGTGTGACCGGTTCGGGCAAGACCGAGGTGTATCTTCGCGCCATTCGCGCATGCCTGGAGAAAGGATGCGGCGCTCTTGTCCTCGTGCCCGAGATAGCGCTCACCCCGCAGACGGTTTTGCGTTTCGAAGGGCGCTTCGGGCGTACGGTCGCCGTCATGCATTCGCGGATGACCGCCGCCGAGCGTTTCGACCAATGGGAAGCGGTCCGCCAGGGCGATAAGCGCGTCGTGGTGGGCGCGCGCAGTGCGCTGTTCTGCCCGATGGAGCGCCTGGGCCTTATCATCATCGACGAAGAGCACGAGAACACCTACAAGCAAGAAAGCGCGCCGCGCTACCACGCGCGCGATGTCGCGGCGTGGATGGCGAAGCGCCGCGGTGCCGCGCTCGTGCTGGGCAGCGCCACGCCTTCGATTGAATCGCTCTGTCGTTGCAAGGCCGATCCTTCTTGGCACCGCATCGCCTTGCCCGAGCGGGCGAACGGCAAGCCCCTTCCTGAGGTCGACGTCATAGACATGGCAAAGGAATTTTCGAAGGGCTCGCGCTCCATGTTCTCGCGCTCTTTGAGCGAGGCGCTGTTCGCCGCGCTCGATGCAGGACGCAAGGCGGTCTTGCTGCTGAACCAGCGTGGTTTCGCGAACTTCGTCTTGTGCCGCGATTGCGGCTATGTGCCTGAATGTCCCACGTGCTCCGTCTCGCTCACCTATCACGAACGGGGCAATAAGCTCGTGTGCCATCATTGCGGCAGGCAGACGCCGGCCATGCCGACCTGCCCCGTATGCGGCAGCCCCTATTTAAAGAAGTTCGGCGCGGGCACGCAGCGGGTGGAGACGGAGCTTCGCAAGCTGCTCGAGGACAGGCCTCAGACCGATATCATCCGCATGGATGCGGATACCACGGCCACGCGCGATGCGCACGAGAGGCTTCTAAGGCAGTTCGGGAAGCCGGGCCCAGCCGTGCTGCTGGGCACCCAGATGATAGCGAAGGGCCTGGATTTCAACGACGTGGTGCTAGTGGGCGTGATTAATGCCGACACCCAGCTCAAGCTACCCGATTTCCGCAGCGCGGAGCGGACGTTCGCTCTTATCGAGCAGGTTGCCGGGCGTGCCGGTCGGGGTGATTTCGAAGGGCGCGTGCTTGTGCAGACCTACTTGCCGGAAAGCTGTGCGATTCAATCCGCGGCCGCCTACGACCGTAAGCGTTTTCTCCTTGATGAGCTGCCGAAACGCAAGCTCCTGCGTTATCCGCCTTATGCGCGTCTGGCCAATATCCTCGTGTGGGGGGATTCTTCTTCGGAGGTGCGCGAGGTTGCCCAGGCGTTGGCCGCGCGGGTCGACGAGGTCATCCGCGACGTGGTGGGCCAGCAGTGGGAAAGCTTGGGCGCCGCACCGTGCGCCATCGAGCGCCTGCGCGGGCACTATCGTTGGCATATTCTTATCAAGGCGCCTGCGGATGCCGATATCTCGGCCGCGATCACGCCCGTTATTCGCAAGAGGCGCGCGCACAAAAGCGTCAACGTCGCATGCGATGTGGACCCTGTGAGCCTGCTGTAGCGTCTCGTTCGCCGCACACGGTCTTTTGGGGTCGTTCGTCTGTTGTGCGGCTTGCGGCCATTGCGGTTCGCAGCCTGCCGTCGTGCGTTTATGGTGGAATTCCGCTGTTTCGCGCGTCCGCTGCCTCGGGTTGCCTTTGCCTGGTCATGCGCGCTTTGCGATCTGATATACTCTCGGTCGATTTTTAACGCGAATTGACAATACGGATAGAGGTTTAGAAATGGCATTCGATACGTTCAAGGTGGTCACGTACCCCGACGTTACGTTGCGCCAGGTGTGCGAGGTGTGCGATGTCACCGACAAGTCGCTCAAAAAGCTCGCTCGTCAGATGGCCAAGACCATGTACAAGAACAACGGCTGCGGTCTGGCGGCACCCCAGGTGGGCGTGCTCAAACGCATCATCGTGGTCGATTGCGACCAGGAAGACGGCGAGCAGAATCCGATTGTGATGCTCAATCCCGTTCTTCTCGAAACGCGCGGGCGCGAAGTGGTGGACGAAGAAGGATGCCTTTCATGCCCTGGCATTTCCGTCCCCATCCGTCGCAAAGAATACGCCGTGGTACGCTACACCGACCTTAACGGCGAGGAATGGGTAATCGAAGGCGACGGCCTGCTTGGTCGCTGCCTGCAGCATGAAATCGACCATCTCGACGGCAAGACCCTGTTCGAATCATGCGATCTTTCCGCCCGAATCCAGGCACTTCACGATTACGAAGAAGCGAAAGCCGCCGGCGCGAAGCCCGGCGATACCCGCATTTAGCGTCGATTGCGCGCGGACGCTTCTGCGGGTCGCGCGGTAAGGATGGTGATACGCATGCGTATCGTTTTTATGGGCACGCCGGATTTTGCTGCGAACATCCTCATGGAGCTCAAGGAGCAGCATGATGTCATTGCGGTCTACACGCGTCCCGACGCCGTGAGAGGGCGGGGAAAAGCCCTGCTCGCATCGCCGGTGAAGAAAGTCGCCCTGGAAGCGGGCATCGACGTCTTCGAGCCGAAGACGCTTCGCAGCGAAGAGGAGGTTGCGCGGCTTCGGAATCTTGCGCCGGACGCTATCTGCGTTGCAGCGTACGGCATGATTCTGCCGCAGGAAGTGCTTGACATCCCTCGGTACGGCTGCTTGAACGTTCACGCGTCCCTTCTGCCGAAATACAGGGGCGCGGCTCCAATCGAACGCGCGATTCTCGCGGGAGAGCGCGAGGCGGGCATCTGCATCATGAGGATGGAGGCCGGCCTGGATACGGGCGATTACTGCATCAGCCGTTCGTGCGAAATCGGCGATATGTCAAGCGAGCGTCTCACCGACGAGCTTGCCGACAAGGGGGCGTGTGCGCTCATGTCCGCCCTGTATGAGATAGAGCAGGGCCAGGTTCGCTGGACCAAGCAGAACGATGACGACGCCACGTATGCGCCGAAGATTGAAAAAGGCGAGCTCAACCTCGACCCGAGCGCCACGGTGTTCGCCAACCAGCGTCGCGTCCAGGCATCGAGCAGCGCTCATCCGAGCCGATGCTCCCTCGCCGGCAAGACGGCGACGCTTATTCGCACGAGCATGGTTTCTTCCGACGATGCGGAAGAGGTCGGAATCAGGGATATACAGGCTGGTTCTGTTGCGTTCGTTCGCAAGAGGCTCTTCATCGGATGCGCGGATGGAGCACTTGAGGTCTGCATGATAAAGCCAGACGGAAAAAAGGAAATGGACGCCGCATCGTTTGCAAGCGGCGTGCAAGATATCAAATCAGGTACGAAGACATGGGGGCAGGTATAAATGACCGACCAGCATAAGGGTGGATATCAGGGCGGCTCGGGTCGTGGCGGCAATTCGCGCGCGCCTCGTCAGGGCGGATTCGACAAGCGTTCCGGCGGAAACCGCGGAGAGCGACGTTATGACCGCTCTGAAGGCGGATATCGTAAAGACGGCAAAGGCGGCTCGTACGGTGGGCCGAAACGCGACGGTAAGCCCTATGGGGACCGCAAGCCTGGCGGCAAGCCCTACGGCGGCCGCGACGGCAAGCCCTATGGAAAACCCGGCAGCAAGCCCTACGGTAATCGCGACGGCAAGCCCTCTGGCGAGCGAGATCGCAAGCCTTACGGAAGCCGCGATGGCAAGCCGTACGGCGACCGCAAGCCCGGCGGTAAAAGCTACGGCTCCCGCGATGGTAAATCGTTCGGCGGTCCTCGCTCGGGCGAGCGCAGAGGTGCTCCTCGCGGCGGCAAGCCGTTCAAGAAATACGACGGCGGCCAGCGCGGGCCTGGCTCTTCCTCCCAGGGCCGTTTCGACGGCAAGCGTGACGGTTCGTTCGACCGCCGCAAATTCAACGATGCCGAACGTCGCGTAGATGCCGACGCTCAGGTTCATAACGTCAACGATGCGGCCGCTGGTCAAGAGGCCTCTTTTAACAACGCCTCCGCTTCTGACGAACACGGGCGACCCGCTTCGCGCGACGGCCGACCTCGTCGCGACGAACGTGCCGGCGGCAGGCCTCGCGACGCTCGAGGACCTCGCGGCGATCGTCGTGGCCCGAAGTCTTCGGATAAGCCGCGTCTGTCTCCCGGTCGTGCTGCGGCCTGCGCAATCGGCAAGACCGTTCGCGAGCGTGATGCCTTTACCGCGGAAATCACCCCTAGCGTTCTCGCGACGTTCGAGGGCATCTCTCCCGAGGATGCGGCGTTCGCTACGAAAATAGCCCGCGGCGTCACTGCTACGATCGGCACGTTGGACGAATTTATCGATCGTAACCTCAAGTCTCCCGACGATATCGGTGCGGAGGTACGCGATGCGTTGCGCGTCAGCGCTTATGAGCTTCTGTTCCTCGGAAAAGACGATTATGCAGCCGTCGACCAGGGCGTCGAGCTTGTTCGTTCTATCGCGCCCGCGGCATCCGGCCTTGCCAACGCCGTTCTGCGCAAGATGGCCACGAGCGCGAAGAAGTTTCCTTACGGCAATCCCGACTTGAGCCTTCAGGTTCTGGCCCGTTCGCAGGCGTTCCCTCTGTGGCTCGCGAAGCGCCTGATGAATGAAATGGGCTTGAAGCAGGCCACCGCGTTCATGCGCGCGTCGAACGCCGATGCGCCGGTCTACATCGCCGTCAACGCCATCAAGGCCAAAGACGAAGACGTGGTCGAGATTTTCGACCAGGCCGGCAGCCTCATGAAGGAGTCTGAGACGGTTGCAGGATGTTACCTTGTGGAAGATGCGCGCGTGCTGCGCAAGCCCGAGGTGCGCGCCTTGTTCGAAAACGGCAGCGTCTGCGTTTCGGATGAATCCGCCCAGGCCATTGCCGCGCTTGCCTGCCCGAAGGAAGACGTCGAGGCCTTCCTTGAAATAGGTGCGGGCCGCGGGACGAAGACCATCCTTCTGCAGAGCAACGCTGTTCGCGCCTTCGGTCGCACGATTCCCATGGTTTCGGTCGACGATCATGCATTCAAAGGCGATCTGCTCGAAAAGCGCGTTGCTGCATATGGCATCAATTCGGTTCGTCCGCTCACCATGGATGCACGCAAGCTTTCCGAGAAGCTTCCCGAGGCATCTTTCGACGCCGTATTCGTAGACGCTCCGTGCACGGGCGTCGGTACGCTGCGCCGCCATCCCGAAATCCGCTGGCGCTTGACCGCCGCTCAGATTACGGACATGTCGTCGGTTGAATACGACATTCTGGCCGAGGCCGCGAAAATGGTGAAGCCGGGCGGTACGCTTACCTATGCCACCTGCACCGTGTTCGCCGAAGAGAACGAAAACGTCGTGGAACGGTTCCGCAAGACCAAATTCGGCGAATCGTTCGAGGTCGAAGAGACGCTTTCCACCACGCTGAGCGCTTCCGGCCCCGACGCGCATTACGCAGTTCGCCTGCGTCGCGTCCGATAACCACGCTTCGAAGCCGCACAATGCAAGCGGGTCCGACACGCCGTCGGGCCCGCTTTTTCTTGTGTCGGGCGTTTTTGCCGCGAGTTGAATTCCTTCAGCAGGAGAGGGGCTGTGCTTGCTTGAGCCCGTCACCTCATCTTCGACGTGTCCACGCCCTCGAGTCCCAGAAGATAGCGTTTGATTTTGACGCCTGCGGCATAGCCAACCAAGGCGTTGTTCGCCCCTATGACGCGGTGGCAGGGGATGAGGATAGGGATGGGGTTTTTGTTATTGGCCATGCCCACGGCCCTGTACGCGTGCGGTTTTCCGATTGCTTCCGCTATCTGGGCGTATGTTCTTGTTTCGCCGTAAGGAACCGTTTGCAGCGCCTTCCATACCGTGAGCTGGAAATCGGTTCCTTTCGGGTCGAGGGGCAGGTCGAATTCGCGTCTTTTGCCGGCGAAGTACTCCTGGATTTGAGTTGCGGTCTTGTTGGTAAGGGTGCTTGGTTTGCGAGGCATGTCCAGTTCGACGTCTCCGAAATGAATGGAGACGATGCCTTTTTCGTGTGCGGCGATAGTGAGGCGTCCGAGCGGCATGGGGTAGACGAAATGATTCATGGCGGTCCTTTCGCGGCTCGGCGTTTCGCATCGCGGCCTCTCGACCGCGTGCGCGCGCTCTGCGTAGCGCTTGCTCCTGATTATAGTACGCCTTCGTCGTAGCGCCGTGCTTGCCGGCTTCGAAGTCGGATTTTGGCGGTTTCGTCCCGAATTCCTACGAGGTTTCGCGCGAACTCCCTCCGTGTGCATGCATGCGTTAGAATCTGACGTGTTCAATGACACCGTATTGCGTACGCACGAAAGGCAGTCCCATGTTTACCAGCCCTAAAATAGCCCCGTCCATTTTGTCGGCCGACTTCATGAACATGGAGCGCGATATTCGCGTGATCGAGCAAGGCGGAGCAAGCTTCGTTCATGTGGACGTCATGGATGGTCATTTCGTCCCGAACCTCACGTTGGGCGTTCCCTTCGTCAAGCAGCTCAAGCGCATCACCGACCTTCCGCTCGACGTGCACTTGATGATTTCCAACCCGCTGTACCAGCTTCCGTGGTTCCTCGAGTGCAAGCCTGATATCGTGACCGTTCATGCCGAGGCCCTCGATGAATCCGCGGGCGAATTCGACCGCGCGATCGACATGATTCATGAAGCCGGCTCCAAGGCCTGCATCGCCTTAAAGCCCGATATGGACGTTGACGTTCTTAAGCCCTACATCGGCAAGCTCGACATGGTCTTGGCCATGAGCGTGTATCCGGGGTTCTCTGGGCAGAAATACATAGAAGGTACCGAGGACAAGGTTGCACGCGTCGTTGAGATGGCGCGTGCAGCGGGCGTTTCGCCCCTTATCGAAGTCGACGGTGGCCTTGGCGCCAACGACCCGACGCGTGCGGTTGCGGCAAGCGGATGTGACGTGTTCGTTGCGGGAAGTGCCGTTTTCGGCGCCGAAGACCGCGCGGCGGCTATTGCCGCCATGACGAAGGTTGCGCAAGAGGCTCAGGCGTAACCTATGCTGTTCGGCTCGAATCGTACTTACATTTACCTGGACAACGCGGCCACCACTCCTTTGTGCGACGCGGCCGCAGAAGCTATGGCCCCTTACATGAAGGCGGCTCCCGACGGCGCGTTCGGCAACGCGAATTCGCTGCATTCCATCGGGCGCGAGGCCTTTTCGGAGCTTGAGGACGCGCGTGTGCGTGTCGCCCGGGCGCTCGGGGCTCAACGTCCCGACGAAATCGTGTTCACCTCGGGGGCGACCGAGGCGGACAACGCCGCCATCATAGGCATGGCTCTAGCGGAGCGCGATCGCAGGCGCCTGCGTGGAAACGCCGCTTTGGGGCGTGTGGTCATGTCGCGCATAGAGCATCACGCCGTCCTTCACAGCGCAGCCATGCTGAAAAGGCTTGGCTTCGAGGTCGATTTCGTCGATAACGACGCATCGGGCCATATCGGCGTGGAGGCGCTAGAGCGCGTTATGCGCGAAGACACGGTGCTCGTAAGCATCATGGCGGTCAACAACGAAGTAGGAACCGTTCTCGACACTGCCGCCCTTGCCAAGACGGCCCATCGGCACGGGGCGCTCTTCCACGTAGATGCCGTGCAGGCGCTGGGAAAGATTCCCTTCGACGTGGGGGCGCTCGGCGTGGATGCCGCATCGTTTTCCTCGCACAAGGTGGGCGGCCCGCAAGGCGTCGGCATAATGTATCTGAAGACGCGCACTCCGTTCGTTGCGTATATGACGGGCGGTGGCCAGGAGCGCGGCATGAGGAGCGGAACTCAAAACATTGCCGGCATCTTGGGGTGCGCCGCGGCCGTCGAGCATGCCGTGGCGTTGCAGCCCGCGTTCGCCGAACGTGCGACGAAGCTTCGCGACTCCCTCTACCAGGAGCTTTGCTCCTTGCCGAAGGTGTCTGCGACCGTTCGGCTTGAATCGGGCGAATTCGCGCCGCACATCGTCAATGTCTGCGTTTCGGGTATGGAGAGCCAGACCATGATTTTGCAGCTCGACCTGCGCGGCTTCTGCGTTTCGGGTGGGTCGGCGTGTTCTTCCAACTCGCTCGATCCCTCCCATGTGCTTTCGGCTCTCGGCGTGAAGCGCAACCTTGCCCAGGGCTCCTTGCGTATATCGTTCGGGGAGATAACGGACGAAGCCGACGTGGCATCGTTTGTCGAGGCGTTCAAGGAGGTGGTGTCATGACGGACCTTATCACCCTGCATACCCATTCCACCTTCTGCGGCCATGCGAAAGACCCTTTGGACGCGATGGTGGATGCCGCCTCGCGCGCCGGTGTGCGCGTGATGGCCGCGACCGAGCATTATCCGGTAAACGAGCGCTTCGATCCGTTCAAGCATGCAAGCATGCCCCTCGAACGGCTCGAGCCGTATTGCCAGGCCGTTTTGGAAGAGCGCGACCGGCATCCTGAAATGGAAATTCTGCTGGGTTGCGAGCTCGATTGGCTCGGCGACGATGAAGACAGAAATCTTTCCGCCGAGGACTTCGACCGCTTCGACATCGTTTTGGGCTCGGTGCATTTCGTCGATGGCTGGCTCATCAACAGCACCCGCACGAAGGAGCGCTGGGGAGAGGTGGGCGTCGACGACGTATGGAGGCGCTACATCGATTTGTGGTGCGACGCCGCCGCAAGCTCGATGCCGTTCACGGTCATGTCGCATCCCGACGTGGTGAAGAAATTCGGATTCTATCCGTCTTTCGACCTGCTTCCCCATTACGAGCGCATGGCCGAAGCGGCTCGCGAAGGAAATCGAATGATCGAGGTCAACACTTCGGGCAAATACGCGCCGTGCGCCCAGTATTATCCTTCGCCTGAGATGCTCGAGGTGTTCGCGCGGGCCGGGGTCGATTGCACGGTGGGCACGGATGCGCATCAAGCTGCGCATATCGCTCGCGATGTGCGCGAGGCGTATGACTACATGCGCCATGCGGGCTATCGCTGTGTCGCTGTTCCCCGTATCGGGGGAGACGTGAGCTACCTGGATCTGTAGCGGGCGTTGCTGCGCTGCATACGAAAGAAGGAGCGTGATTCCATGGATTTCGAACATGAGCAACCCGTCGAAGGAACCTACGAGGCCGACGTGCGAGAAAACGGCCTGCGCGCCTTCGATCGCGGTCCTCTAGCGCACACCCCTGACGATTTCCCCGAAACGGTGGGCGATCTTGTGGCGTCTTTGTCGCGCATGTTTCCCGCTTCGGATGCGGAGTCGTGGGATAGAACCGGGCTTTTGGCGGGAGACGCCTCATGGCCTTTGTCCGGGGTGGCCGTCGCGCTCGATCCCACTCTTGAGGCTCTTGAGCAGGCTAGGCATTACGGGGCGAATGTTCTTTTGACGCATCATCCTGCCTTTCTCGAAGCGCCTTCTTGTATCGCCCCCGTTTCTTCCGGGGCATCGGTGGGCGGCGCTCTTGTTTTCGAGGCTGTTCGCAGCGGCGTAGCCTTGGTGAACTACCACACAACGCTTGATGTGAGCGCCCAGGCGCAGCGCATGCTTCCCGGGCTTCTCGGGCTTGACAGGGTGGGGGTTCTCGAGCCGCTTTCCTACGATGGAGAGCGGGGCTACGGACAAGTATGCGTCCTTTCCCGGAAAGACGCGCCCATGACGCTTCGAAACCTCGCGCTTCGCTGTACATCGGTCTTCGGCCGTGCTCCCCGGGTCTGGGGCAATATGGACAAAGAAGCATGCCGCATCGCAACATGGACGGGATCGGCGGGAGATGCCTGCGAGCTTTGCCTTGCGCGCGGGATAGACGTGCTGGTATGCGGGGAAGTGAAATACCATGCGGCCCTCGATGCATCACAGCGCGGTCTTTGCATCATCGAGCTCGGGCACGACGTTTCCGAGCTGCCGTTTGTGGCGGTTTTGTCAGAGGCCGTTGCAAGGCTTGGCGTTTCTCGAGAAAATATCGTGCCGCTTTCTCAAGACGGCAATTGGAATCATCCGGAGAGCAGGAGGGTGTAAGCGTGCAAGCGACGTCCGAACAGATTATGAGCCTGATCAGGCTCCAGCATACCGACTTGACCATCGCGCACATTGAGCGCCAGGTGGACGACTTGCCTCAAAAGCAGACCCTTGCCGCTCTGAAAGAGAAGCAGTCCGCCATCCAGCGCAAGCAGCGTGCTCTTATCGGCGGCCGTAAAGACCTCGAACTGAATCTCGAATCTCTTCTCGAAGAGGAGAGGAATCTTGTGAAAAGGCAGGACGAAGCCCAGCAGCGTATCAATGCCGCATCATCCGATTATAAAGAGGTTTCTTCGAGCAGCGAGGCTCTTTCGACCTACGCCGAAGACCTGGAGGCGCTTCGCGGGCGCATTTCCTCGACAGAGACGCAGATTCTGGAGATTTCGTCTCTCGAGCCTCAGGTCGAGACGATGCTCGCTCGTCTTTCCGAGCAGGAAAAGGATCTCATTGTCTCGTATCGAGAGGAGGGAGGCAAGCTCCTCGCCAAGGTTGCGTCCTTGAAGGAGGAGCGCGAAGCGCTCGCCGACGCGATTGGTGAGCAGATCATGGGCCATTACAATCGCATCGCCAAGGCGAAGCAGGGTGTTGCCTTGGCCCATCTGAACGAGGGCGCATGCAATACCTGTCGCACCTCGTTCGACCAGAGTAGGGTTCTTTCGCTTCGTATGGACTACCCGCTCTCGTTCTGTCCGCACTGCGGAAGGCTTATGGTCATCGATAAGCGTTATGCAGGTTAGAAAAACTTTCTTGTCATAGCCAAAATCGCATGATATAGTAGTCGGGCTTTATGCTTACACCCAGATAAATAACATCTGATAGTAATGGAGTGAAGAATTATGTCGAAGGTTTGCGAAATTTGCGGTAAGGCTCCTGTTGCGGGTCGTTCCATCAGCCACTCTCATCGTGTGACCAATCGTATGTTCCGCCCGAACATCCAGAAGATCACCGTCGTCGAGAAGAACGGCAAAGTCTGCAAGAAGAACGTATGCACCAGGTGCATGAAGGCTGGCAAGGTTACCCGCGCATAGTCTTTACCATGAGCCGAAAGCCCGCTTATGCGGGCTTTTTTGTGTTCATTTGAACAGGGAGGCCTTTTACGCCTTCGTTTCGAGCGCATTTCCCGCAATGAGGGCTATACTTTACGGTTGCTAATGCAGTCGTGAGAAAGGAATGGATTCATGACGCAGCAGGTTTCCGGAAATCTCCATGTCTCGAATGACGTTCTCGCCGATCTTGCCGGCAATGCCGCTCTGGGCTGCTACGGCATCGTCGGCATGGCTTCTCCCACTGCCTCGGACGGCTTCGCGAACATCCTGCCCGCCAACCGCCTTCGTCGCGGCATCGTCGTGACGGGCAAGGAGGCAGGCATCCACGTCGACATGTACGTCATCGTGGAGTACGGCACCAACATCAACGCCGTGTCTCAGAACCTCATCGACAACGTTACCTACGAACTGACCGAGCACGCCCAGGTTCCCGTCGAAGGCGTTGCCGTTCATGTCCAGGGCATCAAAGTCCGAAAGTAACTTTGGCTTTCCAAGGAGATATACATACTCATGAGTAATCCTACGACCAACGACGTCCTCAACGCGGTAGCTGCCGCCACCAACGCTCTGTCTGAGCGCAAAGAGGAGGTCAACCGCCTCAATGTGTTCCCTGTTCCCGATGGAGACACGGGAACGAACATGTCGCTCACCATGCAGATGGTGGTGGACAATCTTGCCAAGCTTTCCATCGGCGCGTCCAACGCCGAGATTCGCAAGGCAATAACGACGGGCGCTCTCATGGGCGCACGCGGCAACTCCGGCGTCATTACCTCTCAGATTCTTCGTGGACTGTGCGAAGGCTACGAGGGACACGACGTCTTCGATACCGTTGCGCTCGATTCGTGCTTCGCTCGTGCAGTGGAAGTCTCCTTCCAGGCCGTACGCAAGCCCGTCAAAGGCACGATTCTCACGGTGGTCGAGGATGCGGCCGCCGCTGCCAAGAAAGCGCGCAAGAAGAAGCTTTCCCTCGAAGAGGCACTCGATGCGGTTGTCGCGGAGGCGTATGCTTCCGTCCAGCGCACGCCGGACTTCCTTCCCGTCCTGAAGGAGAACAACGTCGTGGATGCGGGCGGTTTCGGCCTTGCCATCCTGATCGATGCCTTTGCCGCCTCCATTACCGGTAAAGACGGCTTCGTGGGCGATGCTATGTCGTTCGCCCGTCCCGCTCCGAAGGTCCAGATCGAGCAGATCAACGACTGGGAGGGTTCCGCCTACCGTTACTGCACCGAGTTCCTCGTTCATTCCGATTCGGTCGATGTTGACGCGGCGAAGGAGTTCCTTCCCACCATGGGCGATTGCGACCTTATGGTCGGCATGCACCCGAACTTCAAGGTGCATGTGCACTCCAACCGCCCCGACCAGGTTCTGGCATGGTTTTTGACCCATGATTCCCAGATTTCCGAGGTCCACATCCACAACATGCAGCTCCAGAGCGAAGAGCGCACCGAAAAGCTTGAGCATGAAAAGGAAGAGGCGCGCAAGCCCCTCGGCATCGTGGCTGTCGCCCCCGGCTCCGGCAACGCCAAGATTCTCGAGTCCCTCGGCGTCGACGTGGTTGTTTCGGGCGGGCAGACCATGAACCCGTCCACGGCGGACATTCTTGCGGCTGTCAACAAGGTCAACGCAGACGCGGTCTTGATCCTTCCCAACAACAAGAACATCATCATGGCATCCCAGGCATGCGTAGACGTTTCGGAGAAACCCTGCGCCGTCGTGGCCACCAAGAGCGTTCCTCAGGCGTTCTCGGCGCTTTTCGGGTTCGATCCCGAGGCCGATCTCGAGTCCAACGTCGAATCCATGACGGAGGCGTTCGCTGACGTGAAGACCGGCGAGGTTACCCAGGCGATCAAGGATGCAAAAGACGCTCATGGCAACCCGATCAAAGACGGAGACATCATCGGCATCGCCGACGGCTCCATCGAAAGCGTCGGTTCCGACGTTGCTTCTGTCGTGATGTCTTTGCTCGAGGCCATGGACGCCGACGATGCAGACACCATGACCATCCTGGCGGGCGAGCAGATGTCCGACGAAGAGCTCGATGCTCTCGTCGCCCGAATCGAAGAGGCCTACGAAGACATCGAGATCGACCCCCATCGCGGCGAACAGGCCTTGTACCCGGTCGTGTTCTCGCTCGAATAAGACGCCGTCTTTCCCGCTATGATCGACAGACTTGCCGCCGCTTTAAGGCTGGAATCCCCTGCAAGCTCCATTGCAGGGGTCAGTTCCGCCCGAGCGGCGGCTTTATCTCATATGGGCATACAAAGCGTGCGTGACATGCTTCGCCATTACCCTCGCCGCTATATAGACATGTCCGCCCTTGCCACGATTGCCGATGCCGTCATCGGCAAGCCGGCCACGATTGTCGCCCAGGTCCACGAGGTCAAGCTCAAGCATCCCAAGCCGAAGTTCGATCTTGTCGAAGTGACTCTTGTGGACGGAACCTCCACGCTTATCGCGACGTTCTTTCGCCAAGCGTGGCTTGCGAAGACTCTTTCTCCCGGCATGAGAGTAAGCGTCGCAGGCGTCGTGGAGTTCAATTACGGCTTCAAGCGCATGACCATGCCGTTTTTGGACCGTCTCGACGAGGGCGACTCGGTTGATTTCGGGCGCATCGTTGCCGTGCACGCTGCTTCCGAGAAACTTCCTGCGGGCCAGATTCGCCGTCTGATTCTGAATGCCCTTTCGGCAACCGCCGGCGAACACGATCCTCTGCCCTTGAAGCTTCGCAGCCGCTACAGGCTTATGTCTCGAACGAATGCGGCAAGAGCCATCCATTTCCCCCGGTCGAATGAAGAGCTTCGCCAGGCTCGAAGAAGGCTGGTCTACGAAGAGATCCTGATGCTCGAGCTGCACCTGATGCGCGAGCAGAAAGAGCGCGTGTCGGGCAAGCCTTCCTGCGCCCACATGCCGGGAGGTCCGTGCTTCGATCGCCTTTTTGCCGCCCTTCCGTTCGAGCCCACGGACGACCAGCTGTGCGCGATAGAGGATATCGGCTGCGACATGGCGGCCCAGCGTCCTATGGACCGCATGGTGTTGGGCGATGTCGGCACGGGAAAGACCATCGTTGCCGCCTTCGCGCTCGCCATCGTCGCCGACTCGGGAACCCAGGCTTTGATGATGGGCCCGACCGAAGTGCTCGCCCAGCAGTACGCTTCCTCTTTGGGGCCGCTGCTTGACCAGTCGGGCATTTCCTGGGGGTTGCTGTGCGCCTCCACTCCGCGTGAAGAGCGTCAGAGGCTTCTTGCGCTTCTGGCTTCAGGTGATTTGTGCGTCCTGTTCGGAACGCACGCCTTGCTCGAGAGCGATGTCGTCTGCAAGTCCTGCACGCTGGTCGTCATCGACGAGGAACAGCGTTTCGGCGTCGGGCAGCGAGACGCGCTTCGCGCGAAAGGACTCAATCCCGATTACCTCTCGCTCACGGCAACGCCTATTCCTCGCTCTCTCGCTTTGGCGCTTTACGGGGCCACAGCGCTTTCCTACGTGCGTCAGAAACCGGGAGGTGCGGCTGGCCGCACGACAAGCGTCGTGGGGTTCAGACAGCGAGGCGTTGCCTACGATGCGGCTCTTGAGGCGTGCAGGCGGGGAGAGCAGGCGTATGTGGTTTGCCCGCTGGTTGGCAAGAAACGCCCGCAGGAGGCCGTGCGACCTTCCCATTTCCGCGGGGGTCATTCCGAGCCTTTCGAAGGGCAGGAGCTTGAGCCTTACATCGACTCCGACTACGACATGCTCGACGACAACCCGAAAGCAGCTGAGGCGGAGGCTGCGTTTTTGCAGGCCAAAACCTTTTCTGAATACACCGTCGGTCTTTTGCACGGACGAATGAAGCCCGCGGAAAAACGCGAAGTCATGGAGCGGTTCAGGGCGGGGGATATCGATGTGCTGGTCAGCACCACCGTCATCGAAGTGGGCGTGGACGTCGCAAACGCCACGGTTATGATCGTCGAGGATGCCGACCGCTTTGGCCTTGCGCAGCTTCATCAGCTCCGAGGGCGCATCGGCCGCGGCGAGAAGCCCGGCCAGGCGTTTTTGGTGGCATCGTCTTCCGACGCTGAGGCCATGGAGCGCCTTTCGGCGATGGAGCGTACCGAAGACGGCTTCGAGCTTGCGGAATTCGACCTGTCGTTTCGTCGCGAGGGCGATATCCTCGGGAATAGACAGCACGGGGCCTCTTCGCTCAAGCTCGTCAACATCGTGCGCGATCGCGCCGTTGTCGAGGCTGCGCATGCCGATGCGCTCAAGATTGTGTCGGACGATCCGGGGATTGCCCCCGAGGAGCTTACGGTTCTTCGCCACGAGCTTGCCGCCGTGTTTCCTTCGGATGCGGACGGACGCTAATTTCGTCTGCACCGATGGGTCGCCGAGCAGGCGGCTTTCATGTCGAGAAAGGATGATGATGCGAGTTATCGCAGGTTTGTATAAAGGAAGGCCTCTGGCCGCCCCGAAGGGTTCAAACACGCGTCCTACCACCGACCGTGTCAAAGAATCGCTGATGAGCACGCTGCTTTCGGCTTGCGGGTCCTTTGACGGGGCTTATGTGCTTGATGCTTTCGCCGGTAGCGGGGCGTTGGGAATCGAGTGCATCTCCCGCGGCGCTGCCGCGGCCCATTTCTTCGAGCGCGACCGCAACGCTTTGGCCGCATTGCGGGAAAACATAGGAAAGCTCGGGATATCTTCCGACCAAGCGCGCGTCTTTCGTGCCGATATCATGAAAAACCCTCCGGTCATCGGAGCTGTTTCGTACGATATCGTTTTTCTCGACCCCCCTTACGCTTATTCGTTCGAGGATGTCGTGGGTCTTGTTCTCAAGCTCAAAGACCACGGGCGGCTTGCGCAGGGATGCGTGGTCAGCTACGAGCACGCCGCCGAGGACGATCTTGTTGCGTTTTTCGACATGCGGGGCATAGAGATGGATATACTTGCCAGCAAACGCTTTGCGACGACGGTCATAGACCTCGTGCAATTCAACTAACACAAGGAGGAAATCAGCTATGAGGAAAGCCTTGGTTCCGGGAACGTTCGATCCCATTACCAACGGTCATCTTGATGTTATAGGCCGCGCATCCCAGATGTTCGACGAAATCGTGGTGGGAGTCGCCAACTCGGCGAAGAAGGGCCCGTTGTTCTCCATCGAAGAACGTGTCGCCTTCGCTCGCGAGGCTACGGCAGGCATGGACAACGTTACGGTTATGCCGTTCAACGATCTGCTCGTTCACTTCGCGGAAGAAATCAACGCGAACGTCGTTGTCAAGGGTTTGAGGGCCATTACCGACTTCGAATACGAGTTCCAGATGACTGCGGCGAACTACCGCCTCGACAGCAACATAGAGACAATGTTTATCATGTCTCCTCCGCAGTATATGTATCTCTCGAGCTCGATTGTTCGAGAGATCGCCCACTTCAAAGGCGAGGTGGGCGATTTGGTGCCCGCTTGCGTGGAGCAGGCGCTGCGTGAGCGCTTCGCCAACAACTAGGAAAGCCTCTTTCCCCGCATGCCCATATGGAGAAAGCATCGACGCGGGCTATTCATGGTAGAATATCTTGATATTATGCGCGGTCCGTCTCATCGGCTCGCCTTCAAAACAGCGATCGGGCGCAAGCCCGTGTGGAAAAACGCAGCTTAAACGCAGCAATTACGAAAGGGACAACACAATGGACGAAACAGGAGTTCTTGGACTTATCGAGGAGCTCTCCATTCTTCTCGAGGACTCCAAGCCGGTGTTTGGCAAGGGCAATCTTCGCCAGGTCGACATTGCGGCGGCTTTCGAAATCATGGATGAAATTCGCGATACGTTCCCGGGCGAATTCGCCCAGGCTCGTCAGATCGTGCGCGAGCGTCAGAGCCTTATCGATGACGCCGAAGCGGAGAGCGCTCGTTTGATCGAGGACGCGCGCAGCCAAGCTATGACGATTGCTTCGGAGCAGGAGATCGTTCGCATCGCCCAGCAGCAGGCGGATACCATCATGGCCGACGCCCGCGAGCTCGAGCGTCAGACCCGCGCCGGCGCGGAAGATTACGCGGACGAGGTCTTCGGCCACGTCGAGCAGAGCCTCGACACGCTTATCACGAGCGTTCGCCGTTGCCGCGACCGCCTCAACAACCAAGGTATCGGCCGATAATGGAGCGCCTTGTCATCGAGGTTCCCGCCGAACTCTTCGCCCCTGCGGAGAGTTCTTCGTTTGACGGTGTGTTTGACATGGGGTCGTTCGATTGCGGCCCCGACGCCTACACGTGCTCTCAACCTATGGAATACCATGTTCTGGTGAGCAACGTCGGCGGAGCCCTGCTTGTCGGCGGTACCGTCGAAGGTGAAGTGACCACTTCGTGCGGCCGCTGCCTGGAGGACGTGGTCATTCCCATTAAGGGCGAGGTCGAAGGCTATTTCATTATAGAAGGGGAGGGCGAAGCGCCCGAGGATATGGACGAAGATGAATTCGACGTCCTTCCTGAGTCCCACATCATCGATCTTGAGTCGCTTCTGCGAGCGGCCGTGCTGGTCGATTTGCCGCTCGTTCCGCTCTGCGACGAAGAGTGCCTGGGTATTTGTTCGCAATGCGGGCATAACCTCAACGAAGGTCCCTGCGAATGCCGTGCTTCCGAGCAGGACGAGATTTCTTTGGGAAGGAACAATCCATTCGCCGCCCTTAAAGGCATCTCGTTCGATTAGGGTTTTCACGCGCAATCGCACGGCGTGCACATCGGCTTCTTCCGAAGCCCCTTCGCGTTGGAGTATTTTTTTCGACAGGTTCGCCTTCGCGACTTGCGAAGAGCCAAGGGCTTTGATAGTATTTCGTTTCGTCTGATTTTATAGATATGTACCGTTTCGACCAAATACGTTGGTCGAGGGGATAAGGAGATGGAAAACCATGGCAGTGCCTAAGCAAAAGACTGGTCGTGCTCGTACTCATTCTCGCCGTAGCGCTAACAGCGTTATCGCTACCCCTGCTCGCTCCACCTGCCCTCAGTGCGGCGAGGTGAAGTTGCCTCATCGCGTATGCGGCAATTGCGGCTATTATGGCAAGCGTGAGGTTCTCGACGTCGAGTAACGAGAACATTACAAAGTTCCAGCATTATTGCGAATGCCGGCTCATGGGGCCGGCATTCGTGTATAAAGAGTTCGTTGTGTTTAATTTTTACGCATACCGAACCAAAGTAATACTGTACGATTGCATACGATGAATCACGTATCGAAAGGACTCACATGTCGCATACTGATACGGTTACTATCGCCGTTGATGCAATGGGAGGGGACAACGCTCCCGAAGTTGTGCTCGAAGGGGTTGCCGAGGCACTTGCCGAAGACCCCTGCATCGAAGTTCTCCTTGTCGGCCCCTCCGAGGTCGTCGAGCCGTTTGCAAGCTCTCATGCGCATTGCATAGCGCAGCCCGCGTCCGAGGTGATCGCCATGGACGAGCATCCTGCGGAGGCTGTTCGCCGCAAGAAGGATTCCTCGATCGTGGTCGGCTGTCGCGCGGTCAAAGAGGGTAGGGCGCAAGGATTTTTCTCTGCGGGCTCTACGGGTGCGTGCCTTGCGGGCGCAACGCTTGTCGTCGGCCGCATTAAAGGCGTTCAGCGTCCCGCGCTCTGCAGCGTCATTCCTTCCCCTGTTGCTCCTGTCGTTATGGCGGATATCGGGGCGAATGCTGATTGCAAGCCCGAATATCTCGTGCAATTCGCCCAGATGGCCTCCATTTATGCAGAGAAGATCGTTGGCATTGAAAACCCCCGCGTTGCTTTGCTCAACATAGGCGAAGAAGACACCAAAGGCTCCCAGTTCGCGCAACAGGCTTTCGCCCTTATGAAGGAAAAGGTTTCCAACTTCGCGGGCAACGCCGAGGGGCGCGATATCGTGACCGCTGGCTTCGACGTCATCGTCACCGACGGGTTTACGGGCAATGTAGTCTTGAAGACCGTAGAGGGTACGGCCAAGGCTCTTTTCGGTGCGCTGAAAAACGTCATGACGTCTTCGCTGAAGACGAAAATCGGCGCTTTGGCGGTTAAATCCGACCTCAAGAGCCTCAAGGAGAGCATCAGCGCCGATACGTACGGCGGGGCTCCTTTGCTGGGCGTCAAGGGGGTATGCCTTGTCGGCCATGGCTCAAGCAACGCCACGGCCATCAAGAACGGCGTGCTCGCGTCGGCGGCCATGGTTCGCAAGGATGTTTCCGGATGCATTGCCGAGGCGGTGGGTAAGCGATGACCCGTACCGAAGAGCAGCAAAGGAAGGTCGAAGAGGCGCAGCGCATCATCGGCCGCGACTTCGACGACCCCGACATTCTTCTTTCGGCGATAACCCACCCTTCCGCAACGGAGGGAAAGCCCGTCAAATTCAGCTATGAGCGCCTGGAGTTTCTGGGCGACAGCATCCTTGGGGCTATTGTCGCGAACGAGGCTTTTCACGAATACCCTGAGCTTGACGAGGGCGGCTTGACGCGAATCAAAGTCGCGCTGGTTTCTGGAACAAGCCTGGCCGAGGTTGCTGAAAAGCTCGGCTTCGCCGACGTGATCGTGTTCGGATCATCCGAACGGGGAACGGGCAGGCGAGGTTTGCACTCTGCGCTTGAAAACGTCTACGAGGCCGTTGTGGCCGCGCTGTTCCTGGATTCCGGCATTGCCGGCGCTCAGGCGTTCGTGCGCCGGACGCTCATTCCCAAGATGTCCGTCGAGATGGCGCGCGAGCCCGAGAATCCGAAAAGCGCCTTGCAGGAGAAGTTGCAGGAAGAGGGAATTACTCCTACATACAAGCTCGTAGAGACGCAGGGGCCTCCGCACGACAGGACGTTTGTCTCGCAGGTTTTCGCAGGCATGAAAGCGCTCGCAAGCGGCATGGGTCGCACGAAGAAGGAAGCCGAGAGCCAGGCGGCCAAAACGGCGCTCGATGCGCTCGGTTTCACCAAAGCTTCGAAAGCGGACAAGGCGAAGGCAAAGCGCGAAAAGAAGCAGTCGAGAACTGAGAAGAAAAACAAGGGATAGGCATTCTGCATGTATCTTAAATCGCTCGTTCTCAAGGGATTCAAATCATTCGCCGACCGTTCCGTCATGGCTTTCGAGCCGGGAATCACCTCGGTCGTGGGTCCAAACGGTTCGGGCAAGTCGAACATATCCGATGCCGTGCTGTGGGTTCTTGGCGAGAGAAACGCCAAGAACCTGCGCGGCCAGGCTATGGAAGACGTCATATTCGCAGGGTCATCTGCCCGAAAAAGCCTCGGCATCGCCGAGGTCGATTTGGTGCTGGACAATACCGACGGGACCCTTCCGGTGGATTTCGCGGAAGTGTCCCTCACGCGCCGCATGTACCGAAGCGGAGAAAGCGAATATCTCATAAACGGCGCTCCTGCGCGCCGCATGGACTTCATGGACATCCTTCATGACACGGGTCTGGGAACGGGCACCCATTCCATCATAGGGCAGGGCAATCTGGACGCCATTCTGGCAAGCCGCCCCGAAGACCGTCGTACGCTTATTGAAGAAGCCGCCGGCGTCTTGAAGCATAAGCAGCGCAAGGACCGCAGCGCCCGCAAACTTGCCGCGATGGATGCGCATCTCGATCGAGTCAAAGACGTCACCGCCGAGATAGAGCGGCAGCTCAAGCCGCTTGCGCGCAAGGCGCAGCGAGCGCAGGCCTATCAGGGGTTGTCAAGCGAGCTTTCCGAGCTCGAGCTCGTGCTCGCGGTGGACGACCTGCGTCTGCTCCAGAGAAAATGGGATGAAACCGTCGTACGGGAGAAAGAGGCAGCCGCTTCGATCGACCTGGCGCAATTCAATGCCGACGAAGCGGAGAAAAAGCTTGAAAAGCTTCAGGTCATGCTGCAGGAAAAAGGCCTCTACGTAGGCGACCTCACCGCGCAGCGGGGTCGTTTCCATATGGCTCTCGAACGCTTCGAATCCAGCGACATGCTCCTTGGCGAAAAAGGCCGAGGCATTCGCTCGCGCCTTGATCAGGCTCGTTCTTCTTTTGCGGCGAACGAGCGACGCATAGCCCAGTTCGAGGAAGAAGCGAACGCGCTTCGCAAAGACCTCGATGAGAAAACCGCGTTGCGCGATGCGCTCGAATCGAATGTTACAGATCTCGAAAAGGAGTTTTCCGAGGCGAAGGACGCACGCACGAAGATGGACGCGGAGCTTTCCGAAGTGCAGTCCCTTCTTCGCTCTCGCGAACGCGAGATGGAATCCGCCGTTGCGAAGCGCAGCGAGCTCAAGGACGGACTGGCGGGTCGCCTTTCTTCCAAGGAGCTCCTTGAAACGAAGCGTCGCGAAACCAAGGAAGAGCTCGACGCCGCCTCTTGCGAGCTTCGACAGCGATGCCTTGACCTTGACGAGGATGCCGCAGAGCTTACGCGCCTTTTCGAAGAGAGTCGAAAAGCCTCCGAAGAGCTCGCCGAGGCCCAGCGTGCCCTCGCGTCGGCCGCAGACAACGCCGACGCGGCTCGTCAGGAGCTTCGCCGCATAGAGGCGCGTATCGCCGCGCTCGAAGAGGTCAATAAAAGCATTCGAGAGAAAAATGAAATATCGGCGTGGATTTCCGCGCACGCCGCTTCGTTCGATGCAACGTCCGTTCCTCTTTCCTCGCAGGTCAAGGCGCCTCGAGAGCTGGAACCTCTTGTCGAGATGTTGCTCGGCGACGATCTTTCGTCGCCCGTCGTGGCAGACGGCGCATGCGCGGCCCGTTTCGCCCGGGAGGCGTCTTCGTGCGACGCGAGCGGTTCGGCGAGCATCCTGTTCTCTGAATCTGCACGGCGTGCGTCCGAGCGTCCTCAGGGCCGTCTGCTTGAAAGCCTCGCGTATCCTGATTCCATCGCCTCGTTGATGGAGGAGCTCTTGGGGGATTATGTGGTGGTGGATACGCTCGATGAGGCATGCAACCGCGCCATCGCGTGCGACGAGCACGCGCGATACGTCGCCCTCGATGGAACCGTATTCGTTCCCGGGGCGAAGCTTGTCGTTCGCAACGGCTTTTCGAACGACTCGGGCGTGCTTGCCCGCGAGCGTGAGCTTGAAAGTCTGCGTGCGTCTTTGGCCCAGGCCGATCGAGCTCTCTCCGACGCCGAGTCCTGCAAGCAGCGAAGCGCCGAGGAGCTCGAGCGCAAACGCGCCATGAGCCTCGAGCTTTCCCAGGCCCATGCGCAGCGCAAGGGAGCAAATAAAAGCGCGGAGGCAGAACGGCAGCGCCTCGCAAAGCGAGTCGGCGTGCTCGAGGCGACGCTTGCCTCCCTTGCGACGCAGCTTCGCCAGACGGAAGAGCAGCTGTCTGAAGTGCAGCCTCGCATAGAAGAGCTCTCCACCGTCGTCGATTCCTGCCGAGTCGCCCGTACGGAGCTGGAAGAGCGCTTGAGTTCTCTGAACGGGAACAGGGCGATGCTTTTTGACAAGGAACAGACTTTGCAATCGCGCCTGTCCGATGCGAAGCTGAACTACTCCACGACCAAAGAACGCGTGCTTTCCCTCATGCGCGAAACGAAGGAGCGTGAGCGCGACCTCGATCGCGCCCGCCGCTCGTTCGAACGCGCCCAGAAAGACATTGCGACGCTTGAGACGGTCGAGAAGCGTATCGGGCCTTTGCACGATACGCTTTCCTCGTTGAAGGAGTCCGTCAAAAGATGGGTGGACGATCTTGCGAGCAAAGCCGCGCTCGAGCAGAGCAATTCTGCGGAATTGACGGAGGCAATTTCTGCCGCCCGCGGCGTCTGCCGCGAATGCCAGGAGCGGCTCGATGCCTCCCGAAGCTTCCTCAACGACGTGCGCATCGAGAAGGGCAGGCTCGAAGTGCAGGTCGAAGCCGCCGTTTCGGCTATCGTCAACGACTGCGGGGTGGCTCTTGAGACCGCTCTTGAAATCCCTGCGCCCGAAGATCGCGAGAAAGCGGAGGGCGAGGCCTTCAGGCTCCGTCGCAAGCTGAGCTCCATGGGGACGATCGATTCCTCGGCTTCCGAGGAATACGAGGCTATGAAGGAGCGTTACGACTTCATGGTTTCCCAGGTCGAAGACGTGGAGGCGGCTCGCCGCGCTTTGAGAAGAATCGTCTCGGCGATCGACGCCCGCATGAAGGAGCAGTTCGATGTGACCTTCGAGCGCGTAAACGAGAATTTCCAGGAGATTTTCGGCCAGCTTTTTCCGGGGGGAAGCGGCTCGCTCGAGCTTGTGAACGTAGACGACCCAGACCATCTCGGCGTTGAGGTGCATGCGCAGCCGCGCGGGAAGAAGATCGCCAAGATGACCCTTATGAGCGGCGGGGAGAAATCCCTGACGGCCATCGCGCTGCTCTTCGCGGTGTATCGCATTCGCAAAACGCCGTTCTACATCCTCGACGAGGTGGAGGCGGCCCTTGACGACAGCAACCTCCGTCGCTTGCTGGCGTATCTCGAGACGCTTCGTTTCGAAACGCAACTGATCATGATTACGCATCAGAGGCGAACGATGGAGCTTTCCGACGTTTTGTACGGCGTCTCTATGCAGTCAGACGGCGTGACGAAGGTGGTTTCGCAAAAGCTCGATCAGGCTCGCTCGTCCGCGCGGGCGTAAACAGCGCGCGGCATGGCGGGTTTCTAAGATGCTATGGTACCCTTTCACGAACACGACTTTCGAAAGGAGCCCCGATGGGATTCTTTGATCGCATAAGCCAAGGCCTCGCTCGTTCGCGCGAGCGCTTTACAGAGCAGATGAACGTTCTTCTCGACCGTGGTCCCGATCTAGACGACGATTTCTGGGACGGCCTCGAGGAGACTCTTATTCTTGCCGATATCGGCGGCCCGGCCGCTTTTGACATCGTCGAGGGCCTGCGTGACACGGCGACGCGCAAGGCTTTGCCCGATGCCTACGCCGTACTTGATCTTCTGAACGAACGCATGGCGTCCTCGTTCGCCGAAGGCGGCGAAGAGATTTTCGGCGGCGAGCCCGCGGTCGTGCTGTTCGTGGGAATCAATGGTGCAGGAAAGACCACCACGGTCGGAAAGCTGGCGAAGGAAGCCACCGATGCCGGCCGCACGGTTTTGCTCGGCAGCGCCGATACCTTCCGCGCGGCTGCCATCGAGCAGCTCGAAGAATGGGCTCGCCGCGCCAATGTGGAGATCTGCACGCGCGAGCGCGGAAGCGACCCTGCCAGCGTCTGCTATGACACGCTCGAGCGCGCGGAGTCGAAGGGGGCGGACCTGGTGCTCATCGACACCGCCGGCAGGCTTCATACCTCTGCCGATCTGATGCGCGAGCTTGAAAAGGTGGTCAACGTCGTTCGCAAACGCTCTTCGCTGCCGGTCTACACCGTCCTTGTCATCGACGCCACCACGGGCCAGAACGGCATGCAGCAGGCGAAAGAGTTCGATCGCGCGCTCAAGCTCGACGGCGTCATCGTGACCAAGCTCGACGGTACGGCGAAAGGCGGCATCGCCTTGGCGGTAAGCCACGAGCTCGATCTTCCCATTCTCAAGATCGGTGTCGGCGAAGGCCTCGACGACTTGAAAGATTTCGACGCGCATGAGTTCGCGCGGGCGTTCGTGGGCGAATTCGACGAACGTTCCTAACGAAAGGCGCGACGCCTCGCGCCCGACACGCTTGCTTTCGCCATCATTCGTTTCATCCGCTTGTAAGGAGCTGTGACATGTTCGACAATCTCTCGGATCGCCTCCAGGGTATTTTTTCCGGGCTGAAATCCAAAGGCCGCCTGACCGAAGAAGATATCAACGCGGCCATGCGCGAGATACGCATGGCGCTGCTTGAGGCGGACGTCAATTTCAAAGTGGTCAAGGAATTCGTCGCCTCTACCAAGGCGCGCTGCCTCGAGGCGGAGATTCTCGACTCCCTGACGCCCGCCCAAAACGTCGTCAAGGTCGTCTTGGATGAGCTCACGGCGCTTCTGGGCCAATCTGATTCGAAGCTGGTGCTTTCCAGCCGCATACCCAACGTCATCATGCTCGTCGGCCTTCAGGGCTCGGGCAAAACGACGGCTTCCGCGAAGCTCGCACACCTCCTGAAGAGCAAGGGCCACAGTCCGCTGCTCGTGGCGTGTGACGTGTATCGCCCCGCTGCGGCCGACCAGCTGCAGACGCTCGGCGACGAGATGGGCGTCAAGGTCTATCGCGGAGACGGCCAAGATCCCGTCAAAATCGCCCAAGAGGGCGTTCGCTTCGCAATCGACAATCTGCGCGACGTGGTCATCGTAGACACGGCGGGCCGTTTGCACGTAGACGAAGAGATGATGGACGAGGCGGCCGCGATCAAGGCGGCGGTGAAGCCCGACCAGATTCTCATGGTGGTCGACGCCATGACCGGCCAAGACGTCGTCAACGTTGCGCAGGCGTTCGCCGAAAAGGTGGAATTCGACGGCGTCATCATGTCCAAGATGGACGGTGATGCACGCGGCGGCGGCGCTTTGTCTCTCAAGCAGGTTACGGGCAAGCCCATCAAGTTCATCTCTGCGGGCGAAAAGCCCGACAGCCTGGAGGAGTTCCATCCCGACCGCATGGCGAAGCGCATTCTCGGCATGGGCGATGTCGTGTCCTTGATCGAGCATGCCTCGAAGGTCCAGGCGGAAGAGATTGAGGCCGAAACAACGGCGCGCATGGCAAAGGCCCAGATCAACCTCAATGACTTCTTGGAGATCAAGAAGCAGGTCAAGAAGATGGGCGGTATCGGCAAGCTGGTCAGCGCGCTGCCGGGAGGCGACAAGGCCATGGCGTCCGGCCAGGTCGATGAAGGCGCTTTCGACCGCATAGAGACGATCATCTTCTCCATGACCAAGCATGAACGCGAACATCCCGAAGTGCTCAACGGCAGCCGCCGTGCTCGTATTGCCGCAGGGTCTGGAACCACCGTGCAAGAAGTGAACCAGGTCATGAAGCAGTTCAACGAAGTGAAGAAGATGATGAAAAAAGCCATGCCTGCCGCCGAGGCTCTGCAAAGCGGCAAGCGCGGAAAGAAGGGCAAGAAAGGCAAGGGCAAAGGACGCATGCCTCGTCTGGGTATTCCTGGCATGGGCGGCATGAAGATGTCGGATCTCAAAAAGCTTCAAGACATGATGGGCGACATGAAGATGTAGGCCCTCGAGATACGAAGATGCGTTTGCCGCGAACGGAAAATCGGGCCGGGCGGCGGCTGCGTAGCAAGGAGGATGCAATGGCCGAGAAGCGTTGTGCTGCGAAGCGTTTCCTTATCGCGGCGGTTGTCGCATACGCCGCGATATGGCTTGCGTGCTTCGTTCTGTACTGGACGAGCTTGTTGGCGGGCGTTCTTGACGGCGGTGCAATCGCGGGATATACGCTGCTGGTCCTGTATATCCTTCTGCCGGTGGCTAGCGTCATTTCCTCGTTTCTTGTCGGTTGCGTGTCCGATTTTGGATGGTGGCGTCTCGTCGCGCCACTTGCGGCTTGCGTTTTCTATCCTCTGTTCATCATGGCGACCTTCGGCCTTTCGACGGAGTTCGGACTTGCCAACGTTGCGAATGCGGATTTTTTTGCGGTCGCAGTCGGTTTCGCCCCTGCCGCTCTAGGGTTGACTGCCGGCTGGCTTGTCTCGAACAGACGAGCGGGCGGTTTTTGTAGATAGGCGGCCACAGTCGTGCGCATTCGACCGTATGCCGATGATGCCTCTTGCGAAGGGGGCTTCGCTTCGTATAATTCGGTGCGTATGGAAAAACCTAGAAAGGGGTTTGCAATGGCAATCAAGGTCGGCATCAACGGTTTCGGTCGCATCGGCCGTCTTGTGTATCGTGCAATGGCGAACGATCCGGCGCTCGACGTCGTCGCCGTCAACGACCTGGGCGACATTCCCACCATGGCCCATCTTCTGAAATACGATTCCGTCCACGGTCGCGCTTTCGACAAGGTGGAGGTTGTCGAGGACGGCTTTATCGCTGACGGCCATAAGGTCAAGGTCCTGAGCGAGCGCGAGCCTTCCAACCTTCCCTGGGGCGAGCTCGGCGTCGACATCGTGGTCGAGTCCACTGGCATCTTCAAGACCGGTGAGCTTGCGTCCAAGCATATCGAAGCAGGAGCCAAGAAGGTTTTGATTACCTGCCCCGCAAAGGGCGAGGACATCACCATCGTCATGGGCGTCAACGACGGCGACTATGACAAGGAGAAGCACAATATCGTTTCCAACGCCTCCTGCACCACCAACTGCCTCGCACCCTTCGCCAAGGTTCTCATGGAGAACTTCGGCATCAAGCGCGGCTACATGAACACCATCCACGCTTACACCAACGACCAGAAGATTCTCGATCTTCCCCACAAGGACCTGCGCCGCGCCCGCGCTGCCGCGCTGTCCATGATTCCTACCACCACGGGCGCCGCTCGCGCCGTTGCCCTGGTTCTTCCCGAGCTCAAGGGTAAGCTCGACGGCTTCGCAACCCGCGTTCCCACCCCGGATGGATCCATGGTCGACCTTACGGTCGAGCTTGATCGCGAGGTGACCAAGGAAGAAATCAACGCGGCCATGAAGGCTGCCGCCGAAGGTCCGCTCAAAGGCATCCTCGAGTACACCGAAGACCCGATCGTTTCCATCGATATCGTCGGAAACTCTCACTCCTCGATTTTTGACAGCCAGCTCACCATGGTCATGGGCGAGAAGAGCAACATGGTCAAGTGCATTTCCTGGTATGACAACGAGTGGGGTTATTCCAACCGCGTCAAGGACCTTGCGAAAATCATGCTGTAAAGCATAAAGCGCCGTTCGAGGGAACGGCGCTTTGCATGGGCGCTGCGAAGCCGCTTGATGCCGTGCCGGTTCTCCCGCGTTCCCGTTTAACCTGGGCGCGAGAGACCATCGGCGGCGTCGAGCGGCTTTTCGCTTGCGTTTGCAATTTCGTTTCGACATTTCGGTCGCACGACGCGACGGCAGCGATCGAAGAATCATCATAGGAGGCATCATGGCCGATATAAAGACCATCGAAGGCGTGGACGTGCGTGGGAAACGCGTGCTTGTGCGCGTCGATTTCAACGTTCCCGTCAAAGACGGCGTCGTAGGCGACGACACGCGCATCCGGGCAGCCCTGCCCACCATCTCGTACCTTGTAGAGCATGGAGCGAGGGTCATCTTGATGAGCCATCTTGGACGTCCTGCGGGCGAAGGCTACGAGGAGAAATTCACCCTGGCGCCTGCTGCCGCGCGTCTTGCCGAGCTTATCGACGCTCCCGTTGTCTTTGCTTCCGATACCATCGGCGAAGATGCCCGGGCCAAGGCGGCGAATCTGTCCGATGGTTGTATCGTCGTGCTCGAGAATCTTCGCTTCGACAAGCGCGAGAAGAAAAACGACCCTGCATTTTGCAAAGAGCTTGCTTCTCTTGCCGATCTTTACGTAAACGACGCGTTCGGCACCGCGCATCGTGCGCATGCCTCCACGGCAGGCGTCGCTGCCCTGCTGCCTTCGTATGCCGGCTTCCTGCTCGCGGGGGAAGTGGATACGCTTTCTGGCATGCTTGATGCTCCCGAGCGTCCTTTCGTCGCCATCCTGGGCGGATCGAAGGTATCCGACAAGGTCGGGGTCATCGACGCCTTGATCGACAAGGCCGACACCATCATCATCGGCGGAGGCATGTGCTTCACCTTCCTGCTCGCCGAGGGCAAACAGGTCGGTACCTCCCTGAAAGAGGAGGACTGGGTCGAGCGTGCGGGCGAGATGATCCAGAAGGCGAAGGCCGCAGGCGTCAAGTTGCTGCTTCCCGTGGACATCGTCGCCGCCGACGCGTTTGCGGAAGACGCCGCCAAGGTCACCTGCGATGCGGATTCTATTCCAGAGGACATGATGGGTCTTGATATTGGTCCGAAAACCGAAGAGCTGTATGCTTCCGCCATCGCACAAGGCGCGACGGTGTTCTGGAACGGCCCCATGGGCGTGTTCGAGATGAAAGCCTTCGAACACGGCACGAAGGCCGTCGCCGAAGCTGTCGCCGCTAACACGCAAGCCGCAACGATCATCGGCGGCGGGGACAGCGTTGCCGCGGTGAACAAGTTCGAGCTCGCCGACCAGATGACCTTCATTTCCACGGGAGGCGGCGCCTCCATGGAGCTTGTCGAAGGCAAGCCCCTTCCGGGCGTCGAGGCCCTTCGCTAACTGATATTCGATACAGCGCATGCAGGAGGATGTATGGCTCGCAAACCCATTATCGCAGGCAACTGGAAGATGAATATGACGCCGGCTGAAAGCGTCGTTTTGTCCCAGGGCGTTTCCAATCACTACGATCGCAAGTGGGACAAGGTAGATGTCGTCTTGTGCCCGCCTTCGATCGATCTTCGTTCCGTGTTCACCGTCCTTGATTTTGATAAATCGAACATCGAGGTCGGTGCTCAAAATGTACATTGGGAGGCTTCGGGCGCCTACACCGGGGAAATTAGCATTCCCATGCTGAAGGACGTTGGTTGCACCTGGTGCATCGTCGGCCACTCCGAGCGTCGCGAGATGTTCGGCGAAACCGACGCCATGGTGAACAAGAAGGTCCGCGCGCTCGTTGAAAGCGGCATGAAGGCCATCGTCTGCGTGGGCGAGAGCCTTGCGGTGCGCGACGCGGGCGATGCGGAAGGATTCGTGTGCGATCAGGTGCGCGCCGCACTCGCCGGCCTTTCCGACGACGAAGCGGCCCAGTGCACCATTGCCTATGAGCCCATCTGGGCCATCGGCACGGGTCGTACCGCCACCCCTGAGCAGGCCGAGGCAATGGCGGCGGCCATTCGTGCTACGGTGCAAGAGCTCATCGGCGAGCAGGCGGCGCAGGGCATGCGCATCCTGTACGGCGGCTCTATGAAACCTGCCAATGCCGAGGCATTTCTCGCCTGCGAAAACGTTGACGGCGGCCTAATCGGCGGGGCGGCTTTGAAAGCCGATGATTTCGCCGCCCTTGTCGCAGCCGCGAGTAAATAGCCCAACGAGTCAGTTTTGCCGCCGGCAATGCCGGTCCATGCCGCAGGTCGCCGACGGAGGCCTGCGGCGTATGTGTTTAAACCGTTGAATCAGGAGGCGCGTATGTCATCCCCATTGAATCTGCCGGCCCTGCTTGTCATCATGGACGGCTTCGGCCTCGATGAGCCATCGCAAGGAAACGCTGTTTCTTTGGCGAACACACCGTATCTCGATTGGCTTTTCGCCAATGCTCCGTTCGTGCCCATGCAGGCTTCGGGAGAATCCGTAGGCCTGCCCGACGGTCAGATGGGAAATTCCGAGGTGGGTCATTTGAACATTGGAGCGGGCCGTGTCGTATACCAGGAGCTTACGCGTATAAACAAAGCATGCCGAGAGGGAAGCATCCGTAGAAACGATGCGATCAACGAGGCTTTCGACCGGGTGATAGAAAGCGGAGGAGCCCTTCATCTGATGGGTCTTTTGTCCGATGGGGGCGTGCATTCGAGCAACGAGCATCTCTATGCCCTCATGCGCCACGCGGCCGATCGAGGCGTCGAAGACATTCGCGTCCATTGCTTCTTGGACGGGCGCGACGTGCCGCCGCAAAGCGCCGGCGAATACCTGCGCGAGCTTCTTGACGTGATGGCCGAGCCGAACCTCGAGGGAAAGGTCCGTATCTCCTCGGTCGAAGGGCGCTATTATGCCATGGACCGAGACAAGCGATGGGAACGGGTCGAGCGCGCATGGGGCGCGGTGGTCTGCGGCGTTCCGCGCTCTGACGAAAACGTGCTCGATTCGCTCGAAGCATCCTACGAAAACGGCGTGACGGACGAATTCTTCGTGCCGACGTCATTCGACGGACGAGGCATGCAAGACGGCGATGCAGCGGTGTTTTTCAATTTCCGCCCCGACCGAGCCCGCGAATTGACGCGTGCGATAGTCGACGCCGAGTTCGACGGCTTTGATCGCGAACGGCGTCCCGAGGTCTCTTTCGTGTGTCTCACCGAATACGATCCCGCTATTGACGCCCCTGTTGCATTTCCCAAGGAATTCCCTGCCAACGTCTTGGCCGATGCCTTGGCCGATGCGGACTTGCGCCAGTACCATATCGCTGAAACGGAGAAATACGCGCATGTGACGTTTTTCTTCAATGGGGGAAAGGAAGAGGAGAAGAAAAACGAGCAGCGCGCCCTCATTGCGAGCCCGAAGGTGGCGACATACGATTTGCAGCCGGAAATGAGCGAGCCCGAAGTTGCCGCCACGCTTGTGCAGGCCATTCGAAACGACGAAGCGGACGTGTATATCGTGAACTTCGCCAATTGCGACATGGTCGGACATACCGGCGTCATTCCTGCCGCCGTCGCCGCCGTCGAAGCTGTTGACTCCGGTGTCGAAGCCGTTATCGAGGCCATAAAGGGGAAAGGGGGCTTCGCGCTTCTGACTGCCGACCACGGCAATGCCGATAAAATGCTCGCCGAAGACGGCTCGCCGCATACCGCGCACACGACGGCCCCCGTTCCCTTCGTCCTGGTGGACGGTGCGTGCGAGGGCAGGAGGCTGCGTATGCCTGACTGTCGCGAAGCCGCCCTGTGCGACATCGCTCCGACGCTGCTTGACGCCATCGGGCTCGAGATTCCGTCCGAGATGACGGGAGAAAGCCTGCTCGTTCGCTAAGTCAACACGTCGGAAACATTTCTCTGACACTTTAGTGTGCAATAGTGCTAGTATAGCGCCCACGGTTTAGCACTAAAGACTTCGATGCCGGGCCACAGGTCCGGCATCGGCATCTAGAGAAAGGTATCGCCATGATTGCCATTGTTCGCGAAGGAATCACCCAAAACGGCCTCGATGAACTCTGCGAATACTTTAAAAGCCAGAACGTCCAGCCTCACGTAATCGTGGGCGAAAAGCAGACGGTTGTCGGCTTGATCGGCGATACGACTTCCATCGATATCCACCTGCTCGAATCCATGGACCAGATTGAGGCGGTTCGCAGGGTTTCCGAGCCTTTCAAGAAGGCGAATCGCAAGTTTCACCCCGACGATACCGTCGTCGAAGTCGGCGGCGTTGCATTCGGCGGCGGTAGCTTCCAGGTCATGGCGGGGCCGTGTTCTGTCGAAAGCGAAGAGCAGTGCATGATTATCGCCGAGGCGGCGAAGAAGTCTGGGGCGACGGTCTTTCGCGGCGGAGCCTTCAAGCCCCGCACGTCTCCCTATGCCTTCCAGGGAATGGGCAAGGATGGCCTTGACATTCTTGCCAAGGTGAAGCGTGAATTCGGCATACCTATCGTCTCTGAGATCATGGATGCGCGCGACCTTCCTTTGTTCGAGGATATCGACATCCTCCAGGTGGGCGCTCGTAATATGCAGAATTTCACGCTCTTGAAAGAGCTTGGGAAAACCGACAAGCCCATCCTGCTCAAACGCGGCCTGGCGGCTACGATCGACGAATTGCTCATGGCGGCTGAGTACATCATGGCGAACGGCAACGAGCGCGTGATGTTGTGCGAGCGCGGCATTCGCTCCTACGACAAGCGCACCCGCAACGTCTTCGATGTTTCCGCCATTCCCGTTCTGCGCGAGCTCACGCACCTTCCCATCATTGCCGATCCCAGCCATGCAACGGGCTATACCCGCCTTGTCGCGCCCGTTGCCTATGCCGCAGCGGCGGCAGGTGCCGACGGCCTTGAGGTCGAAGTTCACCACGATCCCGCTCATGCGGCCTCCGACGGTGCCCAGGCGCTTCTGCCCGAGCAGTTCGACGAGATGATGAAGCGCCTCGCTCTGATTCGCTCGGCGGTGACCGAGCCCATCACGGAGGGGTAATTATGCCTCGAACTTCTTTCGTCGTCCCCTTCGCTTCGTGCGAAACGAACACAGTGGACACCCGTCCGCTTCTGGTGAATCAAAACGGGTTCGATGCGGCATCCATTGGCAATCCCCCCGCATCGCTGCGCCATATCGGCGTGGTTGGCCTCGGCCTTATCGGAGGCTCTTTTGCAAAAGCCTACGCCGATGCAGGCCTGCAAGTCTACGGCGCCGATATCGACGAACGGTCCCTTGCGGCGGCTACGGCCGAGGGCAGCATCGTCTCCGCGCTCGATGACAAAACCGTCGGGGAATGCGATTTGATTCTAATTGCCCTCTACCCCCAGGCTACCGTCGACTGGCTGCGCGAAATGGCGCCGAGAATCTCCAAAGACGCTCTTGTCATCGATTGCGGCGGCGTCAAGCGAAGCATCTGCCCCGATTGCTTCGCCCTTGCGGAACGGCACGGATTCACCTTCCTCGGCGGACACCCCATGGCCGGTACGCATCGCAGCGGCTTCAGGGCCGCTCGTTCCGATCTGTACGCGGGGTCTCCCATGGTGCTTGTTCCTCCGCCGATTTACGATCCGTCCGTCATAGCTCGGGCGCAGGAGGCTCTTTCGGTCGTCGGCTTCGGGTCGTTTTCCGTCACGACGCCCGAAATGCACGATCGCCTTATCGCGTACACTTCGCAGCTCGCGCACATCGTAAGCTCGGCGTTCGTCAAAAGCCCCACTTCCCAGAAACATCGCGGGTTTTCGGCGGGCAGCTATAAGGATCTGACGCGCGTTGCCGAGATGAACGCGCCCATGTGGACCGAGCTGTTTCTCGACAATGCCGACAACCTCGTCGAGGAGCTCGATTCTGTCGTGGAGCAGCTTCGGCTCTATCGCGAGGCTCTGGCCTCGCATGACGAAGAAACGCTCAAAGCGCTCATCGAGGAAGGGTCGGTGGCCAAATTGAAGGCCGACGGTCGCTTTGCAGATGCCGAGGTGATCATGTGAGCATCGTTCATATTGAAGCTTCGAGGCCTTATGACGTTCTGATCGACGAGTGTACGCTCGATGAGGTGGGCGAACTGACGCGACGCGTCAGCGGGGGAGATGCCGCCTTCGTGGTGAGCGATACTCATGTGGCGCCTCTGTATCTCGACCGGGTTACGGAGTCGCTTCTCGAAGCGGGCTATCGAACCTCGTCGTTCGTCTTCGAGGCGGGCGAAGCCTCTAAGACGCTTCAGACGTATGCGGCCTGCCAAAGCGCGATGGCCGAAGCGGGGCTTACCCGTTCTTCCGTGGTCGTCGCGCTCGGCGGCGGAGTCGTGGGTGACCTGGCGGGTTTTGCGGCCGCTACCTATATGAGGGGGTGTTCCTGCATTCAGGTTCCTACCTCGTTGCTTTCCTGCGTCGATTCTTCGGTCGGAGGGAAAACCGCGGTCGACCTGCCTGAGGGAAAGAATCTCGTGGGGGCGTTCTTTCAGCCTGATGCGGTCCTCATAGACACCTCGCTGCTGGAAACCCTGCCGCATCATTTCTTCACCGACGGCTGCGCCGAGGTTCTGAAATACGGCGCTATCGCAGACGAAGACCTTTTTTCGTTGCTGGAAAAACCGCTTGTCGCTCGCGACTCCCGTCTGAAAGAGGTCATTCGACGCTGCGTCGAAATCAAGCGCGACATCGTCCAGGAAGACGAATTCGAACAGGGCCGCAGGCAGCTGCTCAACTTCGGCCACACGCTCGGGCATGCCATCGAGAGGTGTTCGAATTTCGAAATCACCCACGGATACGCCGTGGCGTGCGGCATGGCCCTTGTTGCTCGCGCATGCTCGATTCGCGGCCTATGCGGCGAATCGAGCGCCGATCGCCTGTTTACCGTCCTGCGCTCCTACGGTTTTTCCTGTGAAACGGATTTCGATTCCTCTTCGCTGTACCAAGCGGCGCTTCTCGACAAGAAGCGCAAGGGCGACAGCATCTCGGTTGTTCTCGTGCGAGGTATGGGAAAGGCATTCTGCAAATCTCTCGATCTTGAGGAGTTTCGCCGTTTCGTCGCGGACGCGTGCGGCTGAGGCCGGCGTGCGCATCGGACGTTTTCCGTGTCGCCTTTCAACTGCTGGCTGGCAGGTGAAAGGCGCGGTTTGTCTCCAACGGACCCAAGCGGCTCCGATTGGGTATTTCATGATATTTCGAGGTGGGCTATGTCATCGCATATTGGAAAAAACATCTCCGTATCCGTGTTCGGACAGAGCCATTCTGCCGGGATCGGCTGCGTTGTCGAAGGAATCCCCGCGGGGCATCAGATTGACCGGGAGGCTCTTTCCGCCTTCATGAGGCGGCGCGCGCCGGGCGGTCTGCCTTGGTCCACGCCGCGCAAGGAGGCCGACGAGCCGGAGTTTCTCGGAGGATTGGTCGGCGACATCACGTGCGGCGCCCCTTTAGCGGCCGTGATTCGCAACACCAACACCAGAAGCTCCGACTACGACGCTCTTCGTCGAATTCCGCGCCCAGGCCATGCGGACTATGTGGCCGAGGTGAAATTCGGCGGGCATCAGGACGCTTCGGGCGGCGGGCATTTTTCCGGACGCCTGACCGCGCCGCTGTGCATCGCGGGCGGCATTGCCAAGCAGCTTCTTGAAGAATCGGACGTTTATGTCGGCGCTCACCTGAGGCGCGTGGCCGGCATCGACGATGTTGCATGGGATATGCATGCGTTGACGGCTGAGGATGTCATCGCGCCAGGGGAGAAGCTTTTCCCCGTTGTCGACGATCGAGCGGGCGAGCGCATGATGGACGCCATTGTCGAAGCGCGCTCGAATCGCGACAGCGTAGGAGCCGTCGTCGAGTGCGCGGCTGTCGGCATGCCCGTAGGCGTTGGCGAGCCGATGTTCGACGGCGTCGAGAATGCGATCGCCGCGTATTGCTTCGGTATTCCTGCCGTCAAAGGCGTCGAATTCGGCCGCGGCTTCGAAGCGGCGGACATGAAGGGGAGCGAGCATAACGACCCGTATTGCATGGATGGCGATCGCGTTGCGTTTCGGTCCAACAATGCGGGCGGCATCCTCGGCGGCATTTCGACGGGAGAGCCCATCGTGTTCCGGGTCGCCTTCAAGCCCACCTCTTCAATCTTCGTCGAGCAGGATAGTGTAGACCTGAAAGACGGGGCTGATGCGAAACTTTCCCTCAAAGGACGCCACGACCCCTGCGTTGCCGTGCGTGCCGTTCCGGTTGTCGAAGCGGTGTGCGCCCTGGCCTTGTACGACCTTCTTCTTGAGGAAAGGATGGACCGATGAGCGAAGCGCGCACAACGCCCGCGCCGTCCGCCGCAAGCACTTGCGGCAAAGTGCCCGCGGGCGGAATCGTAGAGCTTTCCGAATCCCGTGCGAAAATCGACGCGATAGACCGCGAGATCGTCCGCTTGTTCGAAGAGCGCATGCGCGTCTCACACGATGTGGCCTGCTATAAACGCGCTACTGGCAAGCCCGTGCTCGATCCCGTGCGAGAAGCTCAGAAAATCGCCGCCGCGACAAGCCTTGCAGACGATGATTTCAAGCAGTTCATACCGCCGCTTTTCGGCCTCATCATGGAAATGAGCCGCACGTATCAGCACCATTCTATAGACGGACCCACATCGTTGAGCGACTTCGTTGCGCATATCTCGAAAGGCGCTACGTTGCCCGAATCTCCGAAGGTGGCGTGCCAGGGTGTTGCGGGCGCGTATTCCCACATCGCGTCGAAGACCTTGTTTTCTCAGGCGAAGATAGAATTCGTTTCTACCTGGCCGGAAGTATGCGACCTGGTCGAGCAGGAGGAGGTCGAATTCGGCGTCTTGCCTCTTGAAAACTCCACCGCAGGGACGGTCGACCGCGTCTATGACCTGCTTTCGACCAGAGGGCTCTACATAGTCAAGGCGGTCACCTTGCGCATCGACCACAACCTCCTGGCCAAGCCCGGATGCTTGCTGAAAGACGTGCGCGAAGTGTTCTCGCACGAACAGGCGCTGCGCCAATGCGACGAGTTCATCTCCTCGCTGTCAAGCGAGGTCCATGCGACGGTATGCAAGAACACCGCACTTGCCGCCCAGGCAGTTGCCGCGAGCGAACGCTTCGACGTTGCAGCCATATCTTCGAAGGAATGCGCCGAAATCTACGGGCTTGATGTGCTTCGTGAGTCGGTGCAAGACGAACGGAACAATTTCACCCGTTTTGTCTGCGTGTCGAATCGGCCGTTCGTCTCCTCCGACGCCGACCGCAGCTCGTTTTTGCTGGTGCTACCTCACGAGCCAGGGTCGCTCTATCGCGTCTTGTCTCGCATCGCGGCGCTCGGCGTGAACATGGTCAAGCTCGAAAGCCGTCCAATTCCGGGACGTGAGTTCGAGTTCATGTTCTACGTCGACGTGGAATCAGTGCCTGGAGATGCGGCCTTTGACCAGCTGGCCATGCAAATCCCCCCTTTATGCGACCGATGCTGCTACCTGGGAAGCTACGCCGAGATATCGCGCTGATGCATTCTGGCGGTTGGAAGACCGCGTCGTATGATACAAAATCGCCCCGAATGAAACGGCCGTGGCATGCGGCCTGAAAGGATGAGAACCGTGGCATCTTCGAAAAAACCCATATTCGGCCTGATCGGGCATACGCTCGCCCACAGCTATTCCCCCAAAATCCATTCTTTGCTCGGGTCGTACGAATATCGCCTGTTCGAGGTTGAACCCGAGAATCTCGAATCGTTCGTGAAAAACGGGGAGTACGCGGGAATCAACGTCACCATGCCATACAAAGAGACCGTCATGCCAATGTGCGACGAGCTTTCCGATGCGGCGCGCATCATCGGATGCGTGAACACGATCGTTCGCAAAGAGGATGGCAGGCTCTACGGAGACAACACCGATTATTACGGCTTTTCTCACCTTGTCGAGTTCTCAGGCGTGCCTATCGAGGGAAGAAAGGTCCTCGTGCTGGGAGCTGGCGGTGCTTCGAAGACGGTTTGCTCCGTCATGACCGACCGCGGCGCGCGCGAGGTCGCCGTTGTTTCGCGCAGTCTTCCTGGAGCGGGTCTCAACACCATCGAAGACCACTATGACGCCGATATCATCGTGAACGCCACGCCGGTAGGCATGTATCCGAACTGCCCCGAATCGCTTGTCGACATCGAGCCGTTCACCATCGCGGGGGAAACGCGCAAAGGCTATCGTGACGGTCTCCATGCGGTGTTCGACGTGGTATACAACCCAGCTCGAACCGACATCTTGCTGCAGGCGGAGAAGCACAAGGTTCCTTACGTCAACGGCCTTCCTATGCTTGTAGCCCAGGCGAAACGGGCTAGCGAGCTGTTCCAGGGCACGAGGATTTCCGACGAGACGATGCGTTCGGTGCTCGAGAGCATCGCGTTCGAGATGCGCAACGTCATATTGATCGGCATGCCGAGCGGCGGCAAGAGCACCATCGGCGCCCTTCTGTCGAAGAAACTCCATCGTCCGTTCGTCGACATCGACAACCATATTCCCGCCGCTGCAGGCAAGTCCATTCCCGAGATATTCTCAGACGATGGAGAAGCGGTCTTCCGCCGCATAGAGACCGACGTGACCGGCGATATCTGCAAACGCTCCGGCCTTGTCATCGCATGCGGCGGCGGAGTTGTCACTCAGCCGAGAAACTACGACCTGCTTCATCAGAACGGTATTGTCGTGCTGCTGCGTCGTCCGATCGAGCTGCTTGTTTCGGACGGTCGCCCCATGAGCATAGCCAAAGGTATCGCAGCCCTCGAACACGAGCGACATCATCTCTACGAAGCCTGGGCGGATATCGCCGTTGAAAACGACGGGACCCCAGATGATACGGTCAAGCGCATCATCGAGGCTTTGGACGAAGTGAGCAACGTGGTGAAGGGATAGCCGGCAGCCAACGCGACAGAAAAGAAGGATATGCCATGAGGTTTCTTGTCATAAACGGACCGAATATCAATTTGCTCGGCCTGAGAGAACCGTCCATCTACGGCACGCAGGACTATCGGGCATTGGTAGAGCTTGTTGCCGAGACGGCGAAGGAAAACGGATTCGAGGCGGACTGCTTCCAGAGCAACCACGAAGGTTCCATCGTAGACGAGATACAGAAAGCCTACGGGGTGTACGACGGGATAGTCATCAATCCTGCGGCATACACGCATACGTCCGTCGCTATCCTCGATGCCTTGAAGGCTGTTGCAATTCCTTTCGTCGAGGTTCATATCTCAGCAGTTGAAAAGCGCGAGGATTTCAGACAGGTATCGTATATTCGCCCGGCTGCGTCGAGCACCATCACCGGTCACGGCATCGAGGGATATCGCGAAGCGCTGCTGTTTTTGCAGAATCTACTTGCGGGGAAATAAGGGCAACGACTATAATTCATAACTTGCCATACTTATTTCGAAACATCGTAAGGAGAGAAGTAACGTGAATCCGTTGCTCATCGCAGTTCTTGTCATCTGGGCCGTTTCCGGCATTGGTCTTATTATTTTCGTCCTCCTGCATTCCGGCAAAGGCACGGGTGTTTCCGATATGATTGCAAGCTCGCTGTATTCCACGCAGACGGGCACGAACATTATCGAGAAGAACCTTGACCGCATCACCATCATTTTCGCGGTTGTGTTCATGCTCTCTTTGCTGGTTCTGATGATTATTTATCCTCAGGGTTCTATTGCCGGTCAGTAGGATCGGACAAAAAGAAACTTTTTTTCAAATTTCTTCTTGTCAATGACGCTTGTTTGTCATAGTATATCAACTCGCAGCCGACGAGGCTGCCATGTCGGAGTGGTGGAACGGCAGACACGCTAGCTTGAGGTGCTAGTGCCCATATACCGGGTGTGCGGGTTCAAATCCCGCCTCCGACACCATAGCAAACCAGAAGGCGGCCGCAGGGCCGCCTTCTTTCGTATGGGCGTGCAGCTGTCTGCCCATATTGTACAGCTCGTATAGTGGGCAGCGTCCGTTATCATGCTTGCGTAAGCATCGCCTCAGGGTTATAGGACAAAAAGTGTGTCCGATTTCGGGAGTTGACGCAGGTCAACGCCCTTTTTTTATGGAAAAAGTCGCAGGAATCGACTTTCCCGCTCGGACAAAAAGTGTGTCTTGATATTGACGTATCACCAGGTCATGTAGTGAAAACCATGGCAAAAAGTCGGTTTTTCCGAAGGAGTGCCATGGATAACAAGAGATGCCCGTCCTGCGGCTCGGCGATGAAGAGGAACGGGAAGACCGGGGCGGGGTCGCAGAGATGGCGCTGCGGGAGCTGCGGGGCGTCTTCCGTCCACCGCAACGACACCTCGGCGCGCGACCTCGCGGCCTTCGCCTCCTGGCTGCTGTCGAAGGACTCGCAGCGCGACATGTGATGTGGCTGATGTGGCAACATCTTTTTGGGCGATCCGGTCAGAGACTCAGGCCCGCCTCCCTGAACCCGACCGGGG
>NZ_JH815198.1:806820-808217 GCF_000296445.1 Slackia piriformis YIT 12062
GACACGCTAGCTTGAGGTGCTAGTGCCCATATACCGGGTGTGCGGGTTCAAATCCCGCCTCCGACACCATAGCAAACCAGAAGGCGGCCGCAGGGTCGCCTTCTTTCGTATGCGGCTTCGAATCCGTTTTCTGCTGCAGGGCAATTTGCAAAGACAAATGATCCTATTCTTCTTTCGTTCTTGCCAAAACTTGGGAAAGCGCGTGCGCAAGATACATCGCATGAGCGAAGAGGGGTCAGCAGGAGCTGGGAACCCGATCTCGACCTAGGCTTTTTTGCTCTCAAAACTTTTTTTAAAAAAGTGCTTGCACTGAACGGTGGGAATGGGTATTATATCAACTCGTCGGTTCGAGCAGAACGGCTCGGACGGCAGCGAATGGGCGGTTAGCTCAGGGGGAGAGCACTACCTTGACACGGTAGGGGTCACAAGTTCAAATCTTGTATCGCCCACCATTTGCGGACATGGCTCAGTTGGTAGAGCACAACCTTGCCAAGGTTGGGGTCGCGGGTTCGAGCCCCGTTGTCCGCTCCAGAATTCACAGCCTCGCTTATGCGGGGCTTTTTAATATGAGCAGGACATTGTCAAGAGGCGTAATTGGGCCTGGCCCCGACAATTTCGGGGCCAGGCCCTCGCTCTATATCAACTCGCCCGCGGCGACCTCGGCGTGTCTTTCCGACGCTCGTCTTTGCAGTTTAATATCCGCCCGCGGCAATCTCTTGCTGGGCAATCCGTTGCTACGGCTGAGGCTGCCTCGTCGTCTCGACAGTCTGTTTACGCGGGTGGCGCCTGCGGCGCTCGCAAAAAAAGAGACCGGGGTCCGCCCCAACGGCCTCGGATCCGGCCGGAGGTGGGATGACCGCTTCGTATGCCGGCGCGGCCCCTTCCGCTACGCGCCCTCGGCCATGCGGCCAACGGCCCAGCCCAGCATGCCAGCTCGCGCGCCGTCGCCACGTTGGCCTTGTTCTTCTGGACGCCGCGCTCGAGCATCGCCGCCCGCCTTCCGACGAGCCTCCTCGCGCCTTTGGCGGCGTGGCGCCTCGCGGCGGGGTCCGGCGCCTGGCCTTTGGCCAGGTCCTTCGGGTGCGGCGAGCAGCCGAGGTAGTGCCACGCCGACTCGACGAGCACGCGCCTCAGGTGCTTGTTGCCGGCCTTGGTGATGCCGCCCTGCCGCACGCTCTCGCCGCTGGAGTGCTCGGAGGGCGTGAGCCCGAGCCACGCCGCGAACGACCTGGCGCTCTTGAACCTGGAGAACTCGCCGGCCTCGAAGACCGGGTCTGCGGCGCTCGTCACGTCGATGCCCTTCTGAATCTACCCCGATTCCGTTGACACCCTTTACGCCGCCTTCGGGCGGCCTTCGTCTGTGGGCCAGTTGGCCTCTTCGAACTCGACGGGGCTGA
>NZ_JH815198.1:808622-809615 GCF_000296445.1 Slackia piriformis YIT 12062
ACTTCCTCGGGTGCTTCGGGTCGCGCATCGGAGCCTCCTTCCGCAAAGGGCCCTCCGTCCCTCATGAAACCGTCCAAAACAGTATAGCCACATCAATGTCGAGGGCGTCGGCGCCCCGGCGAAGTGGGGCGAGGGCCTCGTCTGGGAGGAATTGCACCACCGGACGAGGCATCCCTATTCGACGGAGTGAATAAAGGCTCCAGACACACTTTTTGTCCTATAACCCTCGCCTCATCGCATGCGGCGACACCGTCTTACACCTGCTGCGAATTCGCTCTGCATTCGAAAAGGAGCATCCCGCAGGCATCGTCTACGGCTGTCTCTCGCAAGAAAGACGATGGGCCAGACGTCCGAGAATCCCGTCTTGCCTGGAAGCCCATCTATCCAAATCTGCAAAAATGCGTCTTGAACTCATCGCTTGCTCTGTAGGCCCTTGTTCTCTTTTTTTCGGTTCGTACACCCGGGAGAGAACTGCGCTTGGGTCTTCGCATCGTAGCGGCTTCCAGAGCGCAGCGTAAGCACGCAGCTTTCGGATGTCGGCGCGGCTAGCTAAGGGGCGTAGTTCTCTTCGCAGACGCGGCAAGGGGAGAACTCGCGCATTTCTGCACGCAGGCTTCTGCGGTAGTTTTCATGGTCCTCTTCCATTTGTCAGGATTGCAGCCGATGCAATACACATTTCAATACGCCGATGCGCGTTGCTCTGCTTGTCTTAACGACTAAATTGCTCGTGTGGCAAGCTGGGCATGGAGAGCGAAAAAAAAATCAAAATGACCTCTTGCCATAGAACGGATCTTGGCATAATATATCAACTCGCAGCCGATGGGGCTGCCATGTCGGAGTGGTGGAACGGCAGACACGCTAGCTTGAGGTGCTAGTGCCCATATACCGGGTGTGCGGGTTCAAATCCCGCCTCCGACACCATAGCAAACCAGAAGGCGGCCGCAGGGGCGCCTTCTTTCGTATGCGGCTTCGAATCCGTTTTCTGCTGCAGGG
>NZ_JH815198.1:810580-811345 GCF_000296445.1 Slackia piriformis YIT 12062
CGGTTCTCGCCTCCATATGCGGACATGGCTCAGTTGGTAGAGCACAACCTTGCCAAGGTTGGGGTCGCGGGTTCGAGCCCCGTTGTCCGCTCCAGATTAGTCAGCCCCTCATTCGAGGGGCTTTTTCGTATTGTCAGTTACTCGATCGAACGAACTCATGGATGAAATTGTTTCGAACCTACGTATTTTTTTCATTGCCCAAAACAGAGGCTCTGCTCTTCAGCTTTTCGGTTTACTGCCTGCGTCGGTTGACGTACGATGCCTTTCGCTGTGATTGCGTAGCGTCTCCAGCGTTCGATGATTACCTTCTTTCTCTGCGTTCGAGGAGCGTGTATGGGCGATTTTTCCGATAGGGTTTTCGAGCAGGTTCGACGCATTCCGCAAGGCAAGGTTTCGACATATGGGCAAATCGCGCGTCTCATCGGTAGTCCACGTTCGGCGCGCTACGTAGGCTGGGCTTTACGCGGAAACACTCAGCCGGTGAAAACGCCGTGCCATCGGGTGGTCTTCAAAAACGGTCGCCTTGCCGCAGGGTATGCATTCGGTGGCGAGATGGTGCAACGCGAGCTTCTCGAAAAAGAAGGCGTGCGTTTCATCGATGCGCACCATGTGGATATGGGAGCGTCTCTATGGAATCCAGAGCTTGACGATATAAATCGCCCCGCCAATATCGATTGGGAACGCGAAATGGGCAACGACTAGCAGGGCAAGAAAAATTTTTAAAAAAGTGCTTGCACTGAACGGTGGGAATGGGTATTATATCAA
>NZ_JH815198.1:818460-992583 GCF_000296445.1 Slackia piriformis YIT 12062
ACTCGAACTTGGCCCTCTTCGCCGAAAGCCCTACAGCTGCCTGCTGGCGAAGAAGGCGCTCGCTTTTAAAAGTATCTCGTTCTCCCTCCTCAGCCTCTCGTTCTCGCGCTTCAGCCTGCGCAGGTCCTCGGCCATCTGGAACGGGTTTCCGTCGGGCGCCGCGTCGGCGGCGGCCTTCTTCACCCAATCCGACAGGCTGCCGGGGTCGCATCCGAGCCCGCGCGCCACCTCGGCGTACGTGGTCCCCGATTTCCTGTACAGCTCGACGGCCTTCTGCTTGAACTCGGCCGTGTACTTGGGAGATGGCGTTCCCATCGTGCCCCCTTTCCCCGCTTCCGGCCATCATGCCGAAACGGAAATCCACTCGTCAACGGATCTGGGGCAGATTCAGATTCACCCTGCGCCGGGCCGAATGGTGGGCCGAGCGCCTCCTGCGGTGGTGCGACTTCCGGTCGGGCTTCCTGGCGCGGAGGAGCCTCGTCGACGGCCGGCTCGTCTACGCGCACGAGCGCCTGCGCAAAGCGCGTCGGGGGATCGTCTCCCTGGTCAACGCGGGCACGCTGTTCACGTACCTCGACCCCGCGCTGTCGGCGGAGGGGCCGCTCCCGGCGACGAACAACGCCATAGAAGGCGGGGTGAACGCGCAGCTGCGGTCCGTCCTGAGGAACCGCCGCGGCCTGTCCACGCCCAAGCGCGTCAAGGCCGTCTTCTGGTGGTGCTGCATGCGCGTGGAATGCCCGAAGGACATGCCCCGGACCCTCCGCGAGATGCCGACCGATTCGGACATAGGGCTCCTGCGGGCGGAATACGGAATCGACGCCGAAGACGTCGGGGCCCCGAAGAAATGGGGAGAGGGCATCGTCTGGGAGGAATTGCACCATAAGACGAGGTATCCCTATTCGACGGAGTGAACGAAGTTCCCAGACACACTTTTTGTGTCCTATAACCCACAAAAGAAAAGGCCCTGCGGGGCCTTTCTCCTTTCTTGGTAAGCTACTTCTGCATCCGAATGCCGACGTATTGGGCGGTTTCAGGCAGACCTGAAATATTGTATACGTCTGCAAGGGGGCAAGCGGATATGCGCCAGGCATACGTTCCGGAATCTGTTTGGATGGTTCCTTCTTTGTAGGTGTTTCCCACTTCGTCTATTCCTTCGTCCGATATGGCGACGGCGTTGTTGTCAGCCCACCCTTCGCTTTCGAGCGCTGATTGAATCGCCTGCCCTGCATCGGCAGATTGAAGATCCGCGTAGCGAATCCTCATGGAGACGCCTTCCTTGCGCTCGGTCGAGAAGCGCCACGAACCTACGAGATACTTTGACGCCTGCACGGCATCCATCTTGCCTATGCCGCCGGCAAAGGCAACCATGGCATCGTCGACGGTAACATCCGACGGCAGCTTCATCATGTCGAAGCCCTCTTCGCCTTCGCCGAGCAGATTGACCGTTGTATATCCTGCGTCCTGCAAAGCCGTTGCAATCGATCCGTCGTCGAGGTCGATGTAGTCCTGCAGGACCGGAAGATCGTAAGAGACGTTTCGGTGGATGTTCTCTTCGATGGTTGCCGCCGAGCGTTCTTCGCCATGCAGGATTTGGTCGATGGCCTTTGACCCCGCAAATCCGCCGATAACCGCCGCTATGACGGCACCTGCGACGCAAGCGGCCATGACAAGGCGAGGAGGGTCGAAGGGGCGCTTGAGAACCGACCCGTCGAGGTAGCGGATTGCACCATGGGTAGCTGTTTTTGGGGCATGAGGGTGATCATGCGAAGGTTTCGTATGGTTCATCAGATTCCGTTCTCAAAAGAAACAATCTGCGTCATTATAGCACTGCGCATTTTTCGACTTCGTCTGGACGATGCGCATGCTATGAGGGAGTAGTTGGCATCATGTTTAGATGCGGCACGTCAACAGACCCGGTTTTTCACCTGGCGTGCCTTAAATAGCGAGACTCTGGCTATAACGTGCGAACCGTCGTTCGCTTGTATTGGTTATGCCGGGGTCGTGATTCTGTGCGTCTGTGCTCCGGTTTCGTATGAAAGGAGCACTGTGGATCTTTCCATCTTCGCCACGCCAGAAGCGTGGATCAGCCTTGTCACGCTGATTTTCCTCGAAATCGTCTTGGGTATCGATAACCTCGTCTTTATCTCCATCACCACGAACCGTCTGCCGGAGGAGAAGCAACACATCGGCCGCAAGCTCGGTCTTGCCGGCGCGCTCGTTATGCGCATAATCTTTTTGTGCTTCGCATCGTATCTCGTGCATATGACCACGCCAATTTTCACGCTTGATTTTGGCGCGTACCACCACGGTCTTTCCGTTCGAGACCTCGTGCTGCTCATCGGTGGTGCCTATCTTATATATAAGGGCATCTCGGAAATCATCGACATGCTTCGTCTGACCGAGGTGAAGGCGGAGCATTCCAGCGAGCATAAAACGCTTCATATGATTACCCTCCCTCAGGCCGTTGCCACCATCATGGTCATGGACCTGGTCTTTTCTATCGACTCCGTTATCACGGCTGTCGGCATGGCCGACCATCTCATCATTATGATCATCGCCGTCATGGTCGCCGTTGTCATGATGATGGTCTTCATCGACCCCATCTCCAACTTCATCAACGGCCATCCCGAGATGAAGATGCTCGCACTCACGTTCATCGTCGCCATCGGAACCCTGCTTGTTCTGGACAGCATCGGCTTCCACACTGGCATCGAGATGCTGCATATGCCGCTTGAGAAGCTCATCGTGTATTTCGCCATGGTGTTCTGCATCGTGCTCGAGCTGATTCAGATGCGCTACAACAAGAATTTCATGGATTGGAAGAAGAGCCGCTGGCGCGAGCAAACCGCCGAGGAGATCGAGACGGTGCGTCAGAAAATGCTCGAAACCATGGAGGCAGAGCGCAAGGAAAACGCCGGGAAAGACAAGGAGAAAGACCTCCTTTCCACACCCATCTTCATTGGCGGTAATGTGTATATCATGAGCCCCGTCGACGGAGAGAGCGCGCAGTCGTTCCGTAACCTGATCCTCGAGAGCGCGGAGGCTCAGCGCTCCCTCAACGCTCCGATTGAAATTCCGTACGAAACAATCGAGGAGAACGAAGCATCTGGCGACGCTTCGAAATAGAAAAGCTCGTCTGGAACTATTCGATATGGCTTCGGGCGGGACGCTACGTCGTTCCCGCCCGAAGCGAGACGGGCTTATGCATAAGGAAGGGGACGACATCGTCGTCCCCTTCCTTATGCATATGGCTTAGTGAAAGAGCTGGTATCCCTCGTCGGACACGATCAGCCGAACTGCCTTGGGAAGAATACGCGCCAAGGCGGGAGTTTTCGTTCTTGTGGGCTCGCCGTCGTATTGGATTTCGAACGCAGGGTCTGCTTCGATGCTTATCTCAGTTCCGGAGTAGACCTCGAGGGCATCGCCGCGGTCGGGGAATCTCCCGTCTCTGTCAAGAAGAGCGGCAAAGACGGAGGGGAGGAGTTCGACGGCGTTTTTCGCCTTCAGGACCACCACATCAAGAGCACCGTCGCGTGGCTGATTGATGTGGGTCACAGAAATGCCGAGCTGAATCTGGGAGAAATTAACCAGCAGCACACCCAGGCCTTCCGTTTCGATGGTCTTGCCATCGATGGTGAGCACGATGGAGGAATGCTGCGGGACTATATTGGCTCCTGCTGCGAGAAAATACGCAACGGGACCGAAGAGCTTTTTATTGGGCGCGGCGCTTTCCATGATCGCGGCATCGTAGCCTGCGCCCGCCATGATCATGAAACCGCGCTTCTTCGAGCCGAACTCGATTTCGCCCATGTCGAATTCGAGCACTTTCCCGGAACGAGCCAGATTCGCCAACGCATGGGGCTCGTTCGGCCCAAGCAGATTCAGCGAAAGCAGATTCGCCGTCCCTGCGGGGTAGGGAAGAATAGGAACCCCCGTGTTGCGAAGGCGGTAAGCGACCGAGGCGATAGTGCCGTCTCCGCCTGAAGCGACCACCACATCAAAAGAGTCCGCATCGTCTAGAAGGCTGTCGATGGAAGTGCCTCCGTCCGAAGAGCGCAGACACACCTCATCGCCGTCTTCCACGAACGAGCGCATGAAGTCATAGATCGATCCTTCGCGATAGCCTGATGCAAGATTATTGATGATAAGTACTTTCACGGCAGATGGCCTCCCTCCAACGCTAAAATAGTACAACAGTTCTGCAATCACGTGAGCAATATCAAAGGAAAAGCGTTGTACATTACCGACCAGAAGCAGCTCAAGGAATTTGTCGCACATGCGAAGCAATCGTCCGTTCTTGCCGTTGACACCGAATTCCTGCGCGAGAAAACCTATTGGCCAAAGCTTTGTCTTATCCAGCTGGCGACCGAGGAAGTAAGTGTCGCCGTGGACCCCTTTGAAATCAAAGACCTTACCCCGCTTATCGATTTATTTGTCGACGAGAGCATTACGAAGCTCTTCCATGCCGCCGTGCAGGATATGGAGCTTATCGTCCACGCGCTCGGCGTGGTTCCCAAGCCCGTTTTCGACACCCAGGTTGCGGCATCGCTGCTTGGCGACACTCTTCAGATAGGCTATGGCGCGCTTGTGATGAGCGAATGCGGCGTGCGTCTCAAAAAAGCCGACTCATTCACCGATTGGAGTAGGCGCCCCTTGACGGATTCTCAAATAGAGTATGCGCTCGACGATGTTATCTACCTTCCGATGCTTTATCGTTCCATGAAAAAGAAGCTCGAGGAACTCGGTCGGCTTTCCTGGCTCGACCGCGACTTCGACGATCTGTCGGACATCCGCCGCTACACCGTTGACCCCCGCACGCGCTTCAAACGTTTGAAGCGCGTCAACCAGCTCTCCAGCAAGCAGCTTTCCGCTGCGCGAGAGATCGCGGCGTGGCGAGAAGAACTCGCGATGAAACGCAATATCCCGCGCAAGTGGATTCTGTCAGACGAGCAGGTGATCGAAATCTGCAAGAGGGAGCCTCGCTCCCTGGACAGCATGTTCATGGTCAGAGGGGTTTCCAACTCTTTGAAAACAGCAGAGGCACGCCAGGCTCTTTCCGCCTGCGTCCGAGGCCTTGACGCGCCAGAGGACTCCTGGCCCCATCTTGAGCGCCCCCCGAAAAGCGAGCCGAACGTAGATTCGCAGGTCGACCTGCTCTATTCGCTGGTTAAATTGCGGGCGAAAGAGGCCGGCGTTGCGTTCGGCGTCGTTGTCTCCCATGCTGACCTGGCGAAAATTGCCCGTGGTCATTTCGACCAATCCGACGTCATGAAAGGATGGCGTCGCCATCTTGTCGGCAACGAGCTCAAGGACCTCATGGAGGGAAAGATTGTCCTGGGGATCGAAGACGGCGTGATAAAAGTCACGAATCGTATACGGTAACCTTTGCGGCGCGTCTCTTTCGATAGAATACGCGTCGAACAAACTGTCTGATGATTCGGCTCATTGCAGCCGATCGCCCGAAAAGGAGTTTCGATGATTATCGCAGGCGATATGGGTCTGTATTTCGGCGTCATGATTCTTACCCTGATCATTGGCGGTGGCGCCCAGCTCTACGTTACAAGCCAGCTCAGAAAGTACAGCCACGTTCCCAGCTCGTACGGAGTGACGGGGGCGGAAATGGCTCGCCGCATGTCGGTCGACAAGGGAATATCACATGTCGGCATTTTGCGCGGCGGTCCCAACCAGGACTTCTTCGACCCCCGCAGCAATTCTGTCACGCTCGGCACGGAGGCATACGGCCAATACAGCATCACCGCCATCGCAACCGCTGTTCATGAGATGGGCCACGCTTCGCAGTACGCGGAGGGCTACGCGTTCATGAAGTTTCGCAGCGCATTGGTCCCCGTCGTCAATTTCTGCTCCAATGCATGGATGATCATCTTCATGCTCGGTCTTCTCATGGGCGCCGCCGGCGGAACGACCCTTATGAAAGTCGGCATCATCATGTTTGCCGCAGTGCTGCTCTTCCAGCTCGTTACGCTGCCCGTTGAATTCGACGCCTCCCGCAGGGGGCTTGCCTACCTGCAGGCCACGGGAATGAATCAGGCCGAACTGTCCGGCGCGTACTCGGTGCTGCGCGCTTGCGCGCTCACCTATGTCGCAGCGGCTTTGACCGCCCTGCTTCAGCTGTTGTACATGGTTCTTTCCACTCGATCGGAAGACTAGCATGCTGCTCTCCCAAGCTTCATCGCAAGGGGCCGCCACCTCGCGGCCCCTTTCCGTTTCGGAGGCCATGCAGGCTGCGAAACGTTCTCTGGAATCCATTACCGTCAAACTCATCGGCGAAGTTTCCGAAGTCAATGCGAAGGCGGGATACAAGGCCGTCTATTTCACGGTGAAAGACGCTGGCGCCTCGTTGCCGTGCATGATATGGCTCAATCGCTACCATCAATCCGGCGTGCAGCTCTGCGTGGGACAGCGCGTCGAGCTGACGGGGCGTTTCACGCTGTACGCGCCCAAAGGCCGAATGAATTTCGACGTGTTTTCCATCTCCCTTGCAGGTGAGGGGGATTTGCGCCGCCGCGTCGCGGAGCTTGCTCAAAGGCTCGAGCGCGAAGGGCTTATGGCGGCTTCTCGAAAACGTCCCGTCGGATCGTTGTACGAGCACATCGGTCTTGTGACCTCGCCGCGCGGTGCGGCCGTGCACGATGTGCTCAGGACCATTCGTCGTCGTTTTCCCGTCGCCAGAATATCGCTTGCGGGTGTTGCCGTCGAAGGCTCCCAGGCCCCGCAGGGCATCGTGTTCGGAATCGATGCGTGCGTGAGAGCGGGCTGCGAGGTCATTCTTGTCGTGCGCGGCGGCGGAAGTTTCGAAGACCTCATGCCTTTCAACGACGAGCGGCTCGCACGCGCCATCGCGGCATGTCCCGTTCCGATCGTCACCGGTATCGGACACGAGCCCGATACCTCCATAGCCGACATGGTCGCCGACGTCAGATCGTCCACCCCCACCGCAGCCGCAGAGCGCGTCTCGCCCGATTCCTCGACGCTTCTTCGAGAACTCGATGCGCGCGCTGCATCCATGAGCGCTTCGCAGCGTCTTGCAATCGAGCGCTATGAAGCACGGCTCGGACACATTGCCTCGCGCCCGCTCTTCAAAGATCCGCACCTGCTCTTTTCCACGGACCTTCTCACGCTCGACCTTCTCCATGACAGGCTTTCGCGCGCGCTGCCCGAATGCCTTGCAAAGGATTCCCTTCATCTGAATGATATGCAGCGCCGCCTTTGCGACCGTGCAAAAACCTCCTTCGAGAGATTCGAGCACGATTTGGCCCTTCGCGCAGGCCGCTTGCATGACCTTTCACCTTTGGCCGTCTTGTCGCGCGGCTACGCGATAGCCAAAGACGAAGAGGGCAGCGTCGTTCGTTCGATTCACGCCGTCCATGGCGGAGACAGGATCGACGTGGCGGTATCGGATGGCGTTATTTCATGTTCGGTCAATTGCAGTTCGCCCCATACGCAGGCAGAATAGGAGCTATCGATGAATACAGATGCGGCCAACAACGCCGAAAACAAGGAAATGAGCTTTCGTGAGGCCATGGCCGAATTGGACAGAACCGTGGCGGTCCTCGAAAGCAACACCCTGGAGCTCGAAGACAGTCTGAAGGCTTACGAGCGCGGAGTCGCAATTCTCTCCGACCTGAAGCAGCGCCTTTCTTCGGCGCAGCAAAAAGTTGATGTTCTCATGGGCCAGCTTGACGCTCCCGCCGATGATGCAACCACTGACACGACTCTTTCGTAGCCTGTCGCTCATTTGACAGTACACTGTCATACGGAATTCGAGAGGCGTGACACTATCAGGAAAGGCGGTTCTTGCATTATGGCTGACTGCATCTTTTGCAAAATTGCCGCAGGGGAGGTCCCTGCGACTGTCGTATACGAAGACGATATGGTAATCGCCTTTGACGACCTTTCTCCGATGATGCCCGTCCATACGCTCATCATCCCGAAAGAGCACCATGCCAATATCGGCGATGATGTTCCGGACGAGCTCATGGGGCATCTGTTCAACACGGTAAAAAAGGTGGCTCAGATCAAGGAAGTATCCGAAAGCGGCTATCGTGTCATCGTCAATACCGGAGATGATGCCCAGCAGTCTGTCCACCATCTCCATGTCCATGTGCTCGGCGGCGCACCCATGAACTCTGGTTCGCCAGCCCTGTAAATTCGAATACAGGAGTAATACGTGAAAATCCTTGTTATCAATGCTGGTTCGTCTTCGCTGAAGTATCAGCTTGTCGACACCGACCTAGACAAAATGCTTGCAAAGGGCCTTTGCGAACGCGTAGGAAGCAAAGACTCCTATATCAAGCATGGCGCCGATAAGGACGAACGAATCTTCGCCCAGTACATGGCAGACCACGAAGAAGCCCTGAAGGTCGTTTTCGACGCTTTGATTCATAGCGAGCGCTCCACCATCACGTCTATCGACGAAATCGACGCTATAGGTCACCGAATCGTCCACGGCGGAAATTACTTCGATTCTTCCGCGCTCATCACCGACGAAGTTCTTCAGAAGATTGAGAGCCTCTGCACGTTGGCTCCTCTTCATAACCCGCCCGCGCTCAAATGCATTCAGGTGTGCCAGGATCTTGCACCCGGGCTTCCTCAGGTCGCCGTTTTCGATACGTCTTTCTTCCAGACCCTCCCGCCTTCGGCTTACATGTATCCTCTTCCGTATGAACTGTGCGAGAAACACCAGATTAGGAAGTACGGAGCGCACGGAACGTCGCATCGCTACATCGCCAACCGCTGCGCCGCCCTTATGGACCAGCCTCTCGAGGATTTGAAGATCATCACATGTCATCTGGGCAATGGCTGCTCCATTTCTGCAATCGACCACGGCATCGCCGTTGATACCTCCATGGGCTTCACTCCTCTTGACGGTCTAATGATGGGTACGCGCTGCGGCGCGATCGACCCCGCCATCATTCCGTTCCTCGAGGAGGCTGAAGGTCTTACGCCGGCGCAGATCAACGAAATCATGAACAAGAAATCGGGCCTGCTTGGTGTGTCGGGCATCAGCAACGACATGCGCGATGTTCGCAAAGGCGCCGAGGCGGGCGAAGAGCGCGCCGTTCTTGCCTACGAGATGTACGCGCATTCCATTCGCAAGTATCTCGGCCAGTACATGATCGAGATGGCTGGCGTAGATGCTATCGTTCTTACCGCGGGCGTGGGCGAAAACTGCGACCGTATGAGGCGTCTTGCCTTCGCGGGTCTGCAGCCCCTCGGCATCATTCTCGACCAAGAGAAGAACAGCAGGAGCCACCATGGCAAAGAGCGCTTCATCTCCCACGATGATTCTCCTGTCAAAATCATCGTTATCCCGACGAATGAGGAGATGATGATAGCCCAGGATACCTACGAAATCGTATCCAAGCTTTAACGTTGTCGACGCATGGTCATATGATGAATTTGCGAGAAAGCGGACTTCGGTCCGCTTTCTTACTTCATAGAACGCAGCGCACCGGTTCTTTCCCAAAGAACGCGACTGCGGCTGAAGGTTTATATGCACCAACACCCTAGACTCAACGCATGAAAAGCGCCCTTGGAGCATATCGGAAGCTCCAAGGGCGCGTGCTTCGTCAAGAGAGAAAGGCCGTTTACTGCTCTTGAGCCTGAACGGCGGTAATAGCGACAACGCCGACGACATCGTCGGCGGAGCATCCGCGAGACAGGTCGTTCATCGGAGCGCCGAGCCCCTGCAGGATGGGGCCGTACGCTTCAGCCTTGGCAAGACGCTGGACCAGCTTGTATCCGATGTTCGCCGCATCGAGATCGGGGAACACCAGAACGTTTGCTTTGCCTGCAACGGGGGAGTCGGGGGCCTTCGATGCGGCGACGCTCGGAACCAAGGCGGCATCCGCCTGCAGTTCGCCGTCGATTGCATATTCGGGCGCCTTCTCTTTCGCCATGGCGAGTGCAGACGTGACCTTTTCCGTATCGGCGTCTTTGACAGAGCCGTAGCTGGAGTGGGAGAGCATGGCCACGCGAGGAGTGAAGCCGATGACTCGCTCGTACGATTTTGCAGTGGCAACGGCGATTTCCGAAAGCTCTTCGGCGCTGGGCTGAATGCACACGGCGCAATCGGCGAACATGAACGTGCCTTCGTCGCCGAACGCGCATTCAGGAACTTCCATGACGAAGAAGGAACTTACGAGCTTACTGCCCGGGGCGGTTTTGATGATGCGCAGTGCGGGCTGAAGAACGTCCTTCGTCGCATGGCACGCGCCGCCCACAAGGCCGTCGGCACGACCCGTCTTCAGCAGCATCGTTGAGAAGTACATGACGTTGTCCATGAGCGAACGGGCCTCTTCGATGGTCATCCCCTTCGCCTTGCGCAGCTCAAACAGACCTTCCGCAAGCTCTTCGCGAAGCTCTCCGGAGGTGTTGTCAACCACTTGGACGCCTTCGAGATTGAAACCTTTCGATGCAATTTCTGCAGGATCGCCGACAACGATGATGTTCGCTATTCCCTGGTCGACGACCTTGCGTGCAGCTTCAAGGATGCGGTCATCGTTTCCTTCGGGAAGGACAATCGTCTTTTTATCGGATTTCGCACGATCGATCATCGTGCTGAGAAACGTTGCCATACAGGCCCCTTTCCTGGTTGTGCATTCCGATCGCCATCATAAAACACGCCTGCACGCTTTGTTCGGTTTGTGGCGGGAACGTTTCATTTTTTCGGCGATAAGGAGAATACTGAATTTCGTATGATTGTCAGCGTACCCCGACGGCTGCATCCTGCGTATTGTCTATACTGAGTCGTTACATTCAATCCAAATGGCGCATATGCGCCTCTTGCCGCCTTTGGAGGGGCTTTCACTCATGAAAACCGTTTCGTTCGCTATTCCGTGCTACAACTCCGCCGATTACATGGATACCTGTATCGAATCCATCCTCGAATGCGATTTCGGCAACCGCAACGATATAGAGATTCTGATTGTCGATGACGGTTCCACCAAAGACAACACCGCCGAAAAAGCCGACGAATGGGAGCGTCGTCATCCTGGAATCGTTCGCGCCATCCATCAAGAGAACGGCGGGCATGGCGCGGCGGTCAATGCAGGACTCGAGCACGCAACAGGCAGATACTTCAAGGTCGTCGATTCCGATGACTGGCTTGACCGCGAGGCCATGGAGAGCATCATGCGATATCTGCGCATGCAAAGCGAGCTGAAGGACCCCACTGACCTGGTTATCGCCAACTACGTGTACGAAAAGGTCCACGAGGGAACCCGCACCGTCATGAACTATCGCAACGTATTTCCGCGCGGTCGCGAGTTCACCTGGGACGAAGTGGGCCATTTCGGGCAGTCCCAATACCTCCTCATGCATTCGGTCATCTATCGCACCGACCTGCTGAGGGATTGCGGTCTAAAGCTTCCTGAACACACGTTCTATGTCGACAATATCTTCGTGTACGTGCCCTTGCCGCATGTCAAAACGATTCGCTATTTCGACGAGAACATGTATCGCTACTTCATCGGGCGCGAAGACCAAAGCGTCAACGAGCAGGTCATGTATTCCCGTCGCGATCAGCAGCTTCGCGTTACGCGCTTGATGATCGACTCCGTCAACCTTCCCGACGATGTCGAGTCTCGGAAGCTCGAGAAATACATGGAGAACTACCTATCCATGATGATGTGCATATGCTCGATCTTCCTTCGCCTCGAGAAAACAGAGGATAACGAACGCAAGCGCGCAGAAATCTGGGGGTATCTCGAAAAAGCCAATCCGGCCCTTTATAAACGCATCCGTCATACCGTCTTGAATTGGGGAACGAACATTCCTACCGAAGCAGGACGTCAATTCGGCCTTTTCGCCTATCACTTGGCGCAAAAGATCTTCAAGTTCAATTAGCCTTGCGTGCCGTAATGCGCCCCGCAGGGGGGCGCATTTGCTGCGGCGTATACAGCGCATGCGCGCAAGGAGCCAATCGATCAAGAGCAAAAGCTGCGAACCGCCTGAAAAGGAAATCGGCGTAAAACAAGACGGGCTACTTATAATCAGCGGGATTTTTGGCGGCAGACCCCGTTGTCTTTTTGCTCGCATGGAGTTCTTTTCCGAAGAAAACCGCGTTTTCTCCGAATCGATTCTTGACCTTGTCAGTGGCGTTTGCGAGGTTCTTACCCGATGATGCGTCGATGTTGAGTTGTTCCGAATCGGCATGCGGATGAGCATGATTATCGGTTTCCTGCATTTCGAACGGCATAAAAAGCGAGGTTTGCTCGCTAGCGCACGATGCGAAGCCGCTTACGCCAACGCCGACGAGACGAACCTTCATGCCGGGCTTCCATATCTCGTCTATCATACGGTGGAGAAGGGGAATAAATACGAATTCGTTATCTTCCGGTCCGTCCATTCGGCGCTGGACGCTTCTCACCGATCTGTCGGAAAATTTCATCTTCAGCACGAGGGTATGCCCGGCCAGTCCCTTTTTCCGGAGCCTTCGGCCTACTTTTGCCGCCATGGTATCGACGGCGGCAGATATCTCTTCAAAGGCAACGAGGTCTTCCGAGACCGTCATTTCGTTGGAGACGGATTTGACCTCGTCATCGTTTTTCACGGGGGTTGCATCAAGGCCGAGGCAGCGATTTCTCATCATGCTCGCATTTTTGCCCCATATTTCCTTGAGGAGACCGGATGGAGCACAGGCGAGCTGACCGAGCGTTTGTATGCCGTGAAGATGGAGTATTTCTTCGGCGCGCTCTCCGACACCCGACATAGTTCTGATGGGAAGAGGGGATAGAAAATCGGATTCTCTGCCCGGGTACACGACGGTAAGACCGCAAGGTTTATCCATGTCGGAAGCGATTTTCGCAATGGTTTTGCTCGTGCCCAATCCGATAGAGCATGTTATCCCGAGTTCGGAGACGCGCTGCTGTATGCGCCGCGCTACAGAGACCGGATGCTCGCGATTGACGCGAGTAGGGGAGATGTCGAGAAATGCCTCGTCAATGCTAACCTGCTGAAGGCGAGGGCTTTCGCAAAAAAGGATGTCCATAACGGCCGAGGACAGCTCCCGATAGCGAGAAAAATGACCTCTGGTCCAGATGGCATGAGGGCAGAGCTGATAGGCGGTGGATGAAGGCATTGCGCTTCGTACGCCGTATTCGCGTGCTTCGTAGCTGGCCGTTGAAACGACTCCGTGCTTCTTCGGATCGCCACCGACTATGACGGGCTTGCCCCTCCATGCGGGATGGTCGAGCTGTTCGACCGAGGCGAAGAACGCATCCAGATCGACAAGAAGCACTGCAGGTCCTTGCCAAGGTATAAGATTGCTATCATGCTCGATCATCGACAATGCTACCGACTTTCCTCGCAGGCGGACTATTGATATTCTACTACAACGAACATTCATTCGTTACGAACATACGTTTGCTCCTTATCTAACGTCTTAAGAACAGCCTTGCGAATCGGAGCGGATTGATGCGACCTCGGGTACAATAAGCCACAATGTTCAAACCCATAAAGTACATATGTTCGTTTTTGAAAGGTGTCGTAGATGAACGAAAAGAAATGCAGGTCGCTCGGTATCGCAAGCATTGTATGCGCCGGCGTTAGCCTCGTCATTTTCGGAGCGCTTCTTGATATCGTCGGCTTTGTTCTCGGAATGCTTGCATTTCGCGGCGCAAAGGGTCTTCTTGCAGCAAATCCGACCGACCCGTACGCGCAGAATGCCTTTAAGCTCGCAAGGATCGGCGTTGTCTTATCGTTGGTTGCTTTCATTGCCAATATGCTCACCGCCGTCTTCCTGATGCCTCAGCTCATGCAGGGATCGATGGGCGTTTCCGGCGCAACGTTTTAGTCGCACGCAAAATATGAATAGCGTCGTTTTCTCAAAGGGCTGTCGTGCGACGGCCCTTTGTTTTGGACACAAGGGTATCCCTACATCGATGAACGGCATTTCGCCTGATTTCAATCGACAGAAGAACGAAATGCATCGATGAAGCGCGTCGATGGTCGGCGGGTCATTAAAGCGCTGCTGAATTCGATAGAGACCATCATTTTTATGACCTAGGGAGTCATAAAAAGACAAAAGTGGGCCTTAGAACGGCTCTCAGGGCTTCATGTCTATAAGGCCTGGTCAAATGCATGAAATAAATGCATTCTGTATTATTGATAATAAGTCTTATGTAAAGCTGTGAACTAAAACGCTACAGGACGCAACAATGCCTCATATGCTTATATCTCCTGGTCAACAGCGATAAATTGCATGTGAGGCTTTATGGAATCGTATGCGGTTTGGGAAAAATCGCGTAATAGATTCCATTTTGCTTCCAGATTTACGGAGACGGTCCGATTGCCGAGAATCCTCCTTCATTGAATACATCCATCACATTGCAGGCTACGATGGATTATGGCGAGGAATCACGGTATTGTTTCACGAGAATTATTCGAGACTCTTCTTTATCAAGGAGGTTTTCATGCTTAACAAGTTGCTAAGATCAATCGGCATAGGAAGCGCTCGAATCGATACGATTCTAAAGGATTCTACCGTAGTCCCTGGAAGCTATCTGAGAGGCGAAGTCCGCATCACAGGAGGAAACGCAGCTCAGGAAATCGAATGCATCTACATGGCACTTGTAACCGATTATGAAATCGAAGTTGATGACAGCACTGTGAATCGCAGCTTCCAACTCGCCAAGACTCGCCTATGCGATCGGTTCGTTGTGCAAGAGGGCCAAGAACTCGTTATGCCCTTCAGCATTCTCGTGCCGCTTTATACGCCCGTATCAATGGGAAAAAGCAAGGTTTGGGTTCAAACTGGTCTTGACATCAAATTCGCAGTCGATCCCCAAGATCGCGATTACGTACAGATTCGCCCGCATGTTTTGATGGGGGCATTTTTACACTCTGCCGAACAGCTTGGATTTCGCCTGTATGAAGTGGATGTCGAAAAGGCCTCTCCCCGCTTCGCCCAAGGCGCTCTCCCCTTCGTCCAGGAGTTCGAATTCAAGCCCGCATCGGGAGAGTTTCGCGGTAGGCTTGACGAGCTCGAGGCGATCTTCTCCTTGTCAGACCAGAGCGCAACCGTCACATTGCAGATCGACCGCCGCGCTCGAGGTATTGGCGGTATGATTTTCGAATCCATGGGACTTGATGAGTCGTATTCCCAATTCTCCTATGGACATTCAGACCTGGCAAACCTGGACACGTATCTAGCAGACGCAATAAGGCGTTTTTGCTAGATACAGCTCAAGGAAACAACCGCTCTGCATGCTTCTCCTTATTATTGTCGTCTCGTTCATATACGCTGTATACTATCCTGTCAAACGTTTTGATGCGGCGGATTTTTAATCGACCGGTTTATTGTCAGAATTGAATCATGCTGCTTCCTGATTCTATTCTAAAGAAACAATTACTACTTTGAACAGGTATAACGTAAACTATACTTTGTATAGTTTACAGAGTATAGCAACTCAGAGACGGATATTGCAGCTACCCTTGCCTTCGGATCCGCTCCCTTTCTACGTCACATTCGCCTCTCTCAGTCCTCTTGCAACTTGCTCGCGCTGTTGCAATAATCGCCATAAGCCCTCGTACTCGGGGGCTTTAGTGTGTAGAAGTTCGTCGAAAGGCCATTCGCATGTCTTCGCAGCAATCCTCTTCAAGCGCAGGCCATGTGGGCCGAGGCATCCTTTTCACCGCAATTGGTGCCTGCTGCTGGGGTTTTTCGGGCACGTGCGCACAGTTGCTTACCAGTACGTACGGAATACCCGTTTCCTGGCTTATTACCGTACGCATGTGCGCAGGCGCGTCTCTCTTCCTTGTTGTGTGCCTTCTGAAAAACTGGCGCAGCTTCCGCGCGGCCCTTCGCGATACACGCTCGTTGCTCCATATGATCATATTCGGCCTCCTCGGCGTGCTCCTGACGCAGTTCAGCTATATTACCTGCATCTCCTACACCAATGCAGGGATAGGCACCGTCCTCGAGAGGCTCGGACTGATCATCATCCTCTTCTATATATGCATCACCGTGCGCCGTCTCCCCCGCGTTCGCGAGGCTCTTGGCGTGCTTCTCGCCCTTGCGGGTGTCTTTCTGATTGCTACCCATGGCAGCTTCGAAGCCTTGGCTATTCCGCCTGAAGGCCTATTCTGGGGCTGCATGACAGCCGTCGCTATGGCCTGCTACACGCTCATTCCCGTCAAGCCTCTCGCGAAATGGGGCAGCTTCATTGTTACCGGCATCGCCATGTCCACTGCGGGAATCACCTCAGCGATCATGCTGCAACCTTGGAATCTCGACGTCTCCGTTTCTTCCGAAGTCATCATCGTTGTCGCCGTCATGGTCGTGGTGGGAACGTTTGCAGCCTATCTGTTCTACCTCCAGGGCGTCAGGGATGCAGGCTCCATGCGAGCCGGCCTCATCGGATGTCTCGAGCCGGTATCAGCCATCGTGATATCGGCGCTGTGGCTTCACACGCCTGTCAGCCTGTTCGACATCATGGGAACCGTTCTCATTCTTTCCATGGTGGCACTCACCACGCAGAAAGATAAGAACGAAGTCCACGACAAGTTCTCCGGCTCGCTTCGCGACGTGCCTCTGTTTCAAGGCAGCGCATCGCATCTCGGTTATTACGAAACCCACCATGCAACAAGCGCTGACCTGAATGCATTCACTGAGGTGATTGAGACGGGAAGGCGTTTCGTAGCGGAACTCGGCATCCTGGAGCCAGGTGAGAAGAAATATCCATCCGAGCGTCGCATCATGCGCGCCATAGACCACGGAGACGCCTACGTGGTGACCATGGATGCCTCTGCCGCTAAAACGGCGCTGAACGACCGGGAAGCATCCATCGTCGACTCCGTCGCCGTAACAGCCGATGGAAAAAGGGCGATCGGGGCTTTCTCGCTCGACATGAACGGCGATCCCGCATATGTGCGCTCGATCGGTGCCGTATGGACCGATTTCTCCGATTCCCATCCTGAGGGCGAAAGCGAATACGCCGCTTTGCATTGGGTGAGCGTCATACCCGAAGCGCGGCGAAGCGGCGTGGGCATGTTTATCCTCGGCGAAGCCGAACGCATGGCGAAGGCGGCCGGCAAATCCTGCATTCGCGCCGATGTCTATGAAGGAAACGAACCGATGAAAAAACTGCTCGAGTGCTACGGATTTCATCCTTGCGGAAAAATCATCTTGCGCAACAGCCTCGGCAAAGAACGGATGCGCAGCGCTTACGAGTTGATTCTGTAAGACATAGCCTTTCTTCTTTTGTATTTTTCCCAGAGGGAACTGACCCTCGCTTCCGGTAAAGGAGCCAACATGATCGACCCTTCGTCCACAGCACTCATCATGATAGATATGCAAAACGGGTTCATAAACGAGGCTTCTCCCCTCTGCATCGCCGGCGCCAAAAAGAGCATTCCCGCTTGCAGACGGGTTCTTGAATATGCACGAGAAAACGTCGTGCCCGTCTACCATGTCGTTCGCCGCTATGCCGCCGACGGCTCCGACGTCGAGCCGTGCCGATACGATATATGGAAAGACGAACGCCCCCTCTCTGATGCATGCCCCGAGGAAATCGGATCGTTGGAACCTGCCGAGTTAGCGCCTTTGGCGGACGAAGTCACCGTTGTAAAGCCTCGTTTTTCGGCGTTTTTCCAAACAGACCTTCATGCAAGGCTTCAAAAGCAAGGAATTGACACGCTCTTGCTTACGGGCACTACTACACCTAATTGCATACGCTCCACCTGCTATGACGCGCTTTCCTACAACTACGACGTCATTGTCGTAGAAGACGCCACTTCCTCTCGAAACGAAGACGTGCAGCGCGCCAATATGGAGGATATGGCCTTTATCGGCGCGCGCATCATTCGAAGCGTCGACCTGTAGCGTTTGGAAACAGGGCCGGACATTCCTGCGTGCGACCGCGTAAGACGCAGTGCCGAAGAAACACCTTGCATGCCGAAAACGTGGAGGGATCGCGAGATGCCTTGACCGCGTTATGGCGTCTCGATATGGTATCCGCCATGTTTTCTTCCGTCGCTCATATCTATCACCACGTCCGCATGATGGGCGATTTTGCCATGCGGGAAGAAACCATGCAGGCGGTCGGCTCCACGAGCCTTTCCGCTATGCTCATCTAAGACCAGCTCCGAAATCTCATACAACACGAAAACCGCAGCTCCGTATGCTCTGCATGCGTTGCGTTGTATTCCCTCGTTTCGGAAAGGAACCTTCTTTTGAGCACTTCCCCTTCATCTAATGACGTCCGTAAGGCAACACGCCATGAAATAATGGTTGTCGGCATCGTCATCGCAGGTGCGTTTCTCGCTATCCTAAACCAAACCGTCCTTGCTCCCGCCTTACCGGGGCTTATGGAGACGTTTCAGATCAACGCAGGCACCGCACAATGGGTGACCAGCATATACATGTTGGTCAACGGCATCATGGTCCCTGTATCGGCGTATCTTATTGACAAGTTCCCCACGCGAAAGCTGTTTTTTGCATCGATGGGCGTGTTCATCGCCGGCACCGTTCTTTGCGCAATGGCCCCGACATTCGAAATTTTGATTGTCGGGCGAATCCTGCAGGCAGCGGGCGCGGGCGTGCAGATGCCATTGGTCGCTGTCGTGCCCATGCTGATCTTTCCGCCCGAAAAGCGCGGAACGGCCATGGGTATGGCCGGCATCGTCATGTCGGTTGCCCCTGCTGCAGGCCCGGTGGCCGCAGGAATGATTATCGATTCCATGGGCTGGCGTGCAATGTTTTGGTCGATCGCCCCGCTGGGCATTATCGTACTGGTCGCCAGCATCTTCTTGCTCAGCAACGTCGGCGAATTGAAGAATCCTCGTCTCGATATGCCGTCCGTGCTGCTTTCCACCGTAGCGTTTGGCGGTCTGCTTTACGGCTTCTCGAGCGCATCGAGCCTGGGCTGGACGAACCCCGTCGTCATCGCGGTCATCGTCATAGGCGCCCTGTGCCTCATCCTTTTCGTTCGTCGCCAGAAAAAACTCGACGAACCCCTGCTGCAGCTCGCTACCCTGAAATCCGACGTCTTCGCGTCCTCGGCCATCATTGTGACCCTGATCAACTGCGCAGCCGCCGTAACGAACGTCACGCTGCCTATTTTCCTGCAGAACGTCTTGGGAGCGAGCGCGCTTGAGACGGGCATGGTCATGATGCCCGCTGCAGCCGTCGGCATCATCATCAGCCCCCTCTCGGGTGTCATCTTCGACAAATTCGGTCCTCGCTGGATCACTGTGGGCGGCCTGGCCCTGATGAGCGCAGCGCTCTTCGGATTCTCGCGCATCGGATCGGACAGCACGCTGCTTGTTGCCGCCGTTCTGTGCACATGCATGGCGGCGGGCCAGACCATGGCCAACATGCCCGCGAACACCTGGGGCATCAACGCGCTTTCCAACGACATGATCGCTCACGGCAACGCGATCAGTAACACGGGCCGCCAGGTGGGCGGCGCCATCAGCACGGCGTTGATCGTAACCGTCATGACTATGGTGACATCGGCCAATGCATCAAGCGGCCTGGCCGAATCGACCGCTTTGGGCGTTCAGGCGGCCTATGGAATCTGCGCGCTCGTCGGCGCTGCGACGCTTGTGTTCGCTATCGTGAAGGTTCGTTCGAAAAGCAAGGAGGCATAGACATGGAAACGGTAACGGTCGGATCGATCATGGAGCGCGACGCCTATTCGTGCTCGGCGCAAGCGACGCTCAAGGATGTGACGAAAAGCCTCATCGATCGAGGGGTAAGCAGCTTGCCGGTGGTCGACGACGACAACCATGTGGTCGGATTCATTAGCGACGGCGACATCATGCGCGCGATCGCCGAGCATAAGACCCGCTCTATATTCTCGGGCGGCGCTCCTACCATGCTGTACTACGACGACGAAACCATCGAACAGAAGGTGCTTTCGCTCAGGGAGCGCAACGTAATGGAGCTTGCCACGCGCAAAGTGCTGTGCGTGACGGAGAACCAGAGCGTGGGGCGCGTGGCGGACACGTTGGCGAAAAAGAAGTTCAAAAAGCTTCCCGTCATCGACGAGCACGGTCGCCTTGTGGGCGTCATTCGCCGCTCGAGTATCATGCGCTACGCCTTCGAACTGCTCTTCCACGACAACGAGAATAAGAAGCAGGATGAATAGAGGCGTTCGGACAATTTAAGCCGACAAGCACCGGGGCCCTGGCAAATGCCAGGGTCCTGGTGCGTCCGCGTGACGAACACGCAGAAGCGAACGCGGCCGCATGCGCCGCGTTTCATTCTTCGGACCAGAAATCGGCCGTCGTATTTTCTTCTCTATCTTTCAAGTTTCTTTAGAAACGTCATCCATGCTGGATACAGCGAGAAAACGTCGTCAAATGAAATGAGAGATAGGAGAACGCATGGAATGCCTTTTGGAAACGCGCGCGTTAACGAAATCGTTCGGACGCGGCGAGCGCGCGCAGACCGCGGTCGATGCCGTGGACATGCACGTGGAAACAGGGCGCGTTTACGGGCTGCTCGGCCCGAACGGCGCGGGGAAATCGACGCTGCTTAAAATGGTCACCGGCATGCTGCGCCCTACCTCCGGCGACATCCTGTTCGATGGACGTCCTTGGCGCCGTGAAGACCTTTACGACATCGGATCGCTTATCGAACATCCCCCGCTCTACCCCAATTTGACCGCGCGCGAGAACCTGCGCGTACGCTGCGCCATGCTCGGCATCGACGATGCGCGTATCGAGGAGACGTTGGAAACGGTGAGCCTCGCCGACACTGGGTCGAAGCGCGCGGGAAGTTTCTCGCTTGGCATGAAGCAGCGTCTCGGCATTGCGCTTGCCCTCGTAGCGCACCCGAAGCTACTTGTGCTCGATGAGCCGGCCAACGGCCTTGACCCTATAGGCATCGAGGAGCTACGGGAGCAAATCCGTTCGTTTGCCGATGCGGGCATCACCGTAGTGGTGTCGAGCCACATCCTCACCGAAGTGGCCCATGTGGCAGATCGCATCGGCATTATCGTGAAAGGAACGCTTGCCTTCGAATCCGATTTCACCGAAGACATCAATTTGGAAAAGCTGTTCATGGATGTGTGCCGCAACAAGGCGCAGGAGAACGCGGCAGAGAAAGGCGGCAACCGATGAAAGCAAAATCGCAGCCTCGCCGCAAGGCCTCGCACAAGAGCCTGCGTGGCTTTCGCGAAGCGTTCGCGGCGGAAGCCATGAAAGGGGCCCGTACGGCGGCGCGCAAAACGGCGCTTTTCTCCCCGCTGTTCACGTGTCTGCTCGGTTTGATGAGCTCGGGCCTTGTCGCCGGCGGTCATGGGCCGGGCGGCGCGGGGTTTAACACCTACGGTTGGTGCTGGTGGTATACGCTTTTACTGCCCGTCGCCATCGCGCTTGTCACGGCAGGCGTGGCCAACATTGACGTGAGGCAGAAATTTCACGGCATCATGAGCGCGCCCATGCGTCTTGAAGGCGTCTGGCATGCGAAGGTCGCCTACGCGTTCATACTGGTTGTGGTGGCAAACCTCGTGGTCGGTCTTAGTTCGAGCGTAATCTGGCTGTTGGGCGGAAACGCCGCAGACCCACTTGCAAGCGCGGGTATGATTGCGCTTCTGAGCGCGTCTTCTCTCTGGATGATTCCTGCGGGGCTTTTTCTCACCATGCGTTTCGGCATGCTCTGCGGCATTGCCATGCCGCTTCTGATGCAGTTGGCCGCCGGCATTGCGTGCTATGCGAACGATATATGGTGGCTATTGCCGCCTGCGGCAGCCATGCGGCTGTGCTCTCCTTTGGCGGGCGTAGCTCCTTCGGGCGTACCGCTTATGCCGGGGGAAGCGTTCGGCGTCGTAGACGGCGCATGGACCGCCGCATTGTTCGTCGCCGTTGCGTTCGGTTTTGCGCTCGTCTTTACGGGCGCAACGTGGTTCGCCAAACGAGAGGTGAACTAGCCATGATACGCTCTTATCGTTTGGTGCGTGGCGCATGCCGCCAGCGCCGATCCACCTTCTCTACCCTCTTGCGCTCCGAAATGATACGCCTGCATCGGTCTTCGATCGTGATGCTGCATGTGGCACTCGCTGCGGCGATCGGCCTTGCCGCAGGAGCGTATTTCGCAACTACACCATGGGACCCGCTGCTTGCCTACGATGCATTCGTGCAGCTTCTGGGCGCAGGCGCGGCGCTTCTTGCCGGCATCTCCTGCGGACTATCGCTCGACACCGAACGCGAGGCGGGCGAGTACGCCAACCTCTTAGGCCATCCGTTGCGCTGCCGTGCATTCGGCGCAAAAGGTGTCGTACTGCTGGAATTGGGCGCGCTGGCCTGCCTGTGCGCACTGCTGCTGTTCCTCGGCATACTGGCGATGGCCGGCAAGCCCACGCCTTCTGCATCGACCGTCCTGTTGTCATTCGCCGCCTTGGCAGCAGGCTCGACCACGCTTTACGCCATCGCCCTCACAACAGCGCTCGCATGGGGGCGCAACGCCGCCATCGCCATTGGCGCGCTGGGCTTCATGATTGCTCTTGCATCGCTCGGTGGACTGGGAAACGGCCTGGTCACAGGAACGCTAAGCGCTTCGCTTGCGCCGCTTGCCCTGATAGCCGTCCCCTTTACGTGGCCTGCGCGTCTCGCCGCGCTCAGCGTCGAGGTTCCCTTGGCCGCGGCTATGCCGCATGCACAAGAAACGCTCGATGCGCTGCTTGCCAACGCCGCCACAAGCACCGCCCTGTGCGCAGTGGGCACGATCGTCTCGATCATCCTGTGGCTCATATGGGTGAAACGCTTCGAAGATCGGCGCCGTACGAAAGAATAGGAGCTGTCATGGCCCGCAACAAAACTCTGATTCCTCTCGTTGCCGCACTTGTCATCGTGGTGGTCTGCACCGCAGCCGGCGCCTGGGTCGCGCAAAGTCGCGATGCATGGTTTGTCAGAACCATGCTTGACCGCGCGGCTCCTTGGCAGCAGCCAGACATCTGCTATGCGCCCACGCCCGATGCCGAATCGTATTTCCAGATTTACGACGACGCCGCGGGCGCCTACGAGAACTACGTCTACGAAATTAAGGCCGAAGACGCCGAAGGAACAGCTCGACGCGTGGTGTTGGTGTCTTTCGGTACAATGCTCGACGAGAACAAGCCCTACGTCAAGATGAGCGTGAAAGGCTCGAGCGTTTGCGCATGGGAATACGCCGATGCTCCGGGCGATTGACCGAACATGCCGATACGTTTGAGCCCCGATGAGCGCAGGCCAGCCTAGAGCAGCTTGCGCGTAGCGCAACGAAGAAAGGAGCGAACCGAATATGGCCAGGATTCTTGCCATAGACGACGAGCCGACGATTCTATCCTTGCTCGCGACCATCTTGAAAAAGGACGGCCATGAAGTGACTGCCGTCGAAAGCGCGGATAGGGCTCTCGAGCTGAATCTCTCCCGCTTTGACCTTATACTGTGCGACGTCATGATGCCCGGCACCGACGGGTTTGCTTTCGTGTCGGTCGTACGAGACCGTCTTGACTGCCCTATCGTTTTTCTCACGGCGAAAAGCGAGGAAAACGATGCGGTGACGGGGCTATCGGTTGGAGCCGACGACTATATCAGAAAGCCGTTCGGCGCGGCGGAGCTTCGTGCGAAAGTGAGCGCTCATTTGCGGCGCGAGCGTCGTGAACATCATGCGGCGCTTTCGTTCGGAGACATACGAATAGACCTGGCCGCGAAGCAGGTTTTCGTGCGCGGCGAGCTTGTCAAGCTGACGAAGTCCGAATACGAGATATGCGCGCATCTGGCGAAGCATCCGGGACAGGTGTTCTCCAAGGCGCAGATTCTGCAATCTGTGGCAGGTTGGGACGCCCGAAGCGACGCCTCTACCGTCGCCGTGCATATAGGCAACGCCCGATCGAAGCTGAAGGACGTCGGCGTATCGCCGATAGAAACGGTCTGGGGAATAGGATACAAATGGATAGGCTGAATCCGAACGGAAAACATCGGGCGAAATTCGCAGCATCGCATGAAAAGACACGACGCGGCATGCCGTTTTCCCTCGTCATCGCCAGGTATTTCGTCTATGTGCTGATAGGGTCGCTCTTTGTGGCAGGCGCCGTAGTGTCGCTGCTTATCGCAGCCGTAAACTCAGGCGTGCTCTACCCCAGCAATTATGCGAGCATCGACCATGAGACGATGGTCGGAAAGATAGAAGCGCGCGGCACCGTTGAGGACGACGACGTGCCGTCATGCTACCGGTGGGGCGTCTTCGACAAGACGGGAAAGCTTGTTGAAGGAGATTTCGATGCGCGAAGCGAGGAATTGGCCGAAGCCTTTCTTCGTGACGGCAGCGTGGATTCCGTGGCCTATTCTTCCCCGCTAGGCTCACCCGTCTATGCAACGAGTGCATCCTTGGAAAACGGCGACGTATGCGTGCTCATCTACGATTTCAACCCCGACTTTGTCTCCAAGGCACTGCGAGACGCTTTCCCCGATCCCCAAGGCGCCGTCCTGCTTTTGGGCGCCGTTCTGTTCGCGGCCATGCTTGCCCTCATCGCCATGCGCGCCTCCCATGTGCTGCAGCGCAAGCTCTCCCCTCTCGTCGATGCCGCACGGCGCATCGGAAGCCGCGATCTCGATTTCAAGATCGCGCGCGGAAACGTACGCGAGACCAACGAAGTCCTCGACGCAGTCGACGAGATGCGCCTATCGCTCAAAGAATCGCTCGAGGAGCAGTGGGCTTGCGAGCAAGCGCAGCAAGAGGCGTTTTCCTCCCTGGCGCACGACTTGAAAACGCCGTTGACTATCGTCCGCGCCAATGCCGACCTGCTTCTCGAAAGCGAGCTTGAGGCGGAGCAAAAAACGTGCGTGGCCCAGATTCGCGACGCCTCGCTTGATATGAAGGAATTTATCGAACGCATCATCGGCCTATTTCGCGCAGCCCCTTCCCCTAAAGAAGGCGACGCCGCCTTGGCCGATGCATGCTGCGCCGATATCGTCTCGAAGGCGGAAGCGCTCGCCAAGGCGCGCGGCTACCGCATCCAAACGACCCGAGAACAGTTCGGCCGACGTCAAGTCGCCCATGCCGCCGATATGGCGCGATGCATGATGAACCTTGTGGACAATGCGATGTCGTACGCGCCGCCCGAGACAACGGTGCATCTTGCGTTTTCCGAATCGAGCCTCCCCGATTCTCCTCATTCCCGCGCGCTGCGTATGGATGTGGAAGACGAAGGCCCCGGATTCTCCGAAGAAGCCCTCGCCCGCGCGACCGAACGTTTCTACCGACAAGATGCCGCACGTTTGCATGATGGACACCATGGCCTGGGGCTTCATATCGTGCAGAAAGAGATGCGCCGCTGCAGCGGAGCGTTGCATCTCGAGAACACGGAAAAGGGGGCTCGAGCGACGCTCTTCATTCCTCTTCTGGATGAACAGAAGGAGTAAAAGGCCTTTGATGCCGACGCGATTCGCCATGCCAGAGCCTCGGCAATACCGAAAAGCGGTTCGAAACGATGCTATCGCCTGAACCAGGACCCCAAACGGGTCTTCTTACCCGATGCCGCCCGCGCGTGCGCCCCACCGAGGTCGACCGTTTCACCGCGAAGAGCGTTGCGCTCCTCTTCGATGCGCTTGCGCTCCTTTGCCTGGCGCACCAGCTCTTCGCGCTGGGCGGCCTTGCGCTCGCGGTCACGCTGCATTCGCTGCATCTCACGCGCATCTTCCTCTGCGCGTTTGCGGTCGATTTCCTCCCAATGGGCGCGCTCCATGCGCGTCATCGAGCGTGCGGCCGCATGACGGGTGTCAGACAGGCGGGCCGACGAAGAGCCTGCACGAGGCATCGCCGTCTTCATCCTGGTCGTAGCACTCGGAGCGGCTGCGTCGCCCAGCCTGTGCGTGAACTGGGCATCGCTGCGCAGCGCGACCGTCGGCGCGCTCGGCCTTTCCGAGTAATGCGCCGCGTTTTCGCCCAGAACAAGGGTCGCATCGTCCTCAGACGGTATATTTTGAGTCGCGAACGGCTCATCTGCGATAGCATCCGGCACAACATCGAATCCGTCGGGTTCGACGCCGCCCGCATGCTTGTCGAAAGACGCACCCGAAACGACAGAGCGCATGGCACGCGTCTCGTCGGCGGCGTAGGCCGCGCTCGTCGTGGCGCTCGGCTGGCTTTCTCCGCGTTTGAAGAAGTTCATGCGAATGGAGACATATTCCATCACGAGCAGCGACAAAAGGATGCACATGACGATCAGATACGACAGCACGGCACCCGAAAGTCCGGTGAAGCCAATGAGCAGAAGCGGCACGAAGATGGAGAATGCAAACGTGAGCAGGTACAGCTTCGTAACGTCTTTCTGCCGACGGAGCACGGTGATGGCCTGGTAGAGGAAGTCGATTACAGCCGTTACGCCGCCGGCGGCGATCATAACAAAGCTCAAACCCCGGAAGGGCTCGAAATCGATGCCGTAGAGAAAGCTCATGATGGGAATGCCGATCCAACCCATGAAGCCCATGACAAGGGCGGTCAGGGCAACGGTAACGCCGACGATGGCGAAGATGGCAAGGTCGAAGCGCTTGCGGCGTTTCGGGTCGGCCCAGACCTCGGCAAGACGCACGAGCAAGGGCTTGTAAATCATGCTGACCGTGAGAAGGATGCCTTGCGCCGGGAAGTACAGAGCGTTGAAGTACAGCTGGTTTTCATAGGCCAGCATGCCTTCCATGACGAACTTCGGCATATTCTCGATAAGATTAAACAAAAACAGCGCCACGAACAGAGGGAAGCACTGCTTGAGCAGCTCCACGACGCCTTTCGGGCTCCAACGGCGCGACTTCGGGGTTTCGAAAAACGCGAGAGGAAGCGTGAGCACGAGAAGCGAAGCAACGGCCGCCACCGCCATGGCGATTGAGGCTACAGCAAGGTTGCGCGTGACGAGCAGGAGAAGTGAAAAGACCACGACGACCGCGACGGAGCGCAGCGCCTGGGAAAGACCCGCCAGATACATTTTGTCCGCCTGCTGCAGGCGGCCTTCGTACACGTCCGCCAAAGCGTCGACCATCTTATAGAGATAGACGCCCATGCAGATGGTGAACATCCGACCGTCGTAGCCGCGCATGAAACAGTAGGCAACGCCTACGACCATCATGACGATGCAGGTGATGACACGATTGACTTGGTAATCGGAAAAAGCATATCGCTCGGAAAGATCGGACACCTGAAACGTTCGCACGCCGTAATTGCCCATGAACATGAGGACGAGGCCCGTGATGAAGGCCATGGAGAACATGCCTGCCTGCTCTGCGCCCACAAGCTGTGTGACAACGATCGTGAGTAGCGGGAAGACCATGCCCCACATGCCCACGCCGATGCTGGTGCACACGAAGTCTCGGCGAGTCCTGTGCGATGCATACTGCTCTTCCTGATCGCCTAAAGAGCGCTCCGATACGGCTCCGAGAAGACGATTGCACCATTCGTTGGTTATGCGCACGAGATAGTTTTGCTTATGCGCCATGCAGCAGGTCGACCCCCTTCGTGAATCTTGAAACGAAATCTAGTCTAGCGCGATTGCTCGCAAACAAACGATAGGAGGCGGCTTTTCAGCAGAGATCCACGCTTGCAAGAAACACGCCGGCAAGCGCGATACCGAAAAGGGGCGAAACGTGCATTTCGCACACGACCGGCCTTACAGGGCGTGCGAAGAGAACAGAGGGTCATCCTCCCACAGAATCACAGATCCCGCCTTGCGCGTCGCGTTGAGGTCGATGACACGCTGGTTGCTCGATCCCCGAAAACGCAACGTGATGTCCTTCAGCGATTCGACGAACGGCCCATCGACAAGAACGTCGATGCAAGCGAGCATGCGCTCGGTCTCCCCCGTCTTTTTCTCGCCGAGGAGTTCTTCAAACGTGTCACCCGTATAGCACCATATCGTTTTGCTGGGATAGGTCTTTTTCACCTTCTCGAGAAAGTCCACGAGCCCTTTCTGGTTCTCAGGCTCCATGGGCTCTCCACCGAGGACGGAAAGACCGTCGATATAAGTCGGGGCGAGACTTTCGATAATCGCCTGTTCGACCGACTCGTCGAAAGGATTGCCTGCAGTGAAGCTCCAGGCCTCTTCGTTGAAGCAAAATGGGCAGCGTCTGCGGCAGCCGGACACGAACAGGCTGGTGCGCACACCTTCCCCGTTGGCGATATCGCAGTATTTGATCGTCGAATAATGCAACGCGAGCTCCTTTCGTCTGGTGCCTTTCTGGCAGCATCCGCCGTTGTATCCTGCATCCACGCGCGAAAACGGCACGTAGAGCCTGCAGAGGACGCGTCGCGCAGACCCCGCAGACAGCAACCGCCCCGTTGCGGGGCGGTTGCGCAAACCTTGACGTGAGCGAGCGCGGCCATCTTTTCGCGAAACCGCGCGACGGCGCCGAATACCGCTAAAGATGCAGCACGCGATCGCGGATTTCTTCGGTACGGCCCTGATTCCAGAACTGCGTTCCGATGTAGCCGCACGTACGACGGGCCACGTTGAGCGTGTCCTGATCGCGGTTGCCGCAATGGGGGCACTCCCACACGAGCTTGTTGTCGTCTTCGACGATAGCGATCTCTCCGTCGAAGCCGCACTTCTGGCAGTAGTCGCTCTTCGTGTTGAGCTCGGCGTACATGATGTTGTCATAGATGTACTGCAGCACGCGGATGACCGCCTGCAGGTTGTCCTGCATGTCCGGAACCTCGACATAGGAGATGGCTCCGCCCGGCGACAGGCGCTGGAACTCGCTTTCGAACTTCAACTTCGTGAACGCGTCGATTTCCTCGGACACGTGCACATGGTAGCTGTTGGTGATGTATCCCTTGTCGGTGATGCCCTCGATCAGACCGAAGCGGCGTTGCAACGCTTTGGAGAATTTGTACGTCGTGGACTCGAGCGGCGTGCCGTAGAGGGAGAAGTCGATGTCGCTTTCTTCTTTCCACTCGGCGCACTTGTCGTTCATGTGCTGCATGACGGCCATGGCAAACGGCGTGGCCGCAGCGTCGGTGTGGCTCTTGCCCGTCATGTATTTCACGCACTCGTACAGGCCGGCGTATCCCAGAGAAATCGTGGAGTATCCGCCGAACAGCAGCTTGTCGATAGGTTCGCCCTTCTTGAGGCGTGCAAGCGCGCCGTACTGCCACAGGATAGGCGCAGCGTCGGAAAGGGTTCCCCTGAGACGTTCGTGGCGGCACATCAGGGCCTTGTGGCACAGCTCGAGACGCTCGTCGAAAATCTCCCAGAACTTCTGCTCGTCGCGGCCCGAGGAGCATGCGACGTCGACCAGGTTGATGGTAACGACGCCCTGGTTGAAGCGGCCGTAGTACTTCGGCTTGCCGGGCTCGTAGTTGCCGGCGTTTGCCACGTTGTCGAAGCCGTTGCCCGAGCGATCGGGGGTCAAGAAGCTGCGGCAGCCCATGCAGGTGTAGCAATCCCCCTCGCCCGGCGCCTCTCCTTTGGAAAGCTTGAGCTCGCGCATTTTCTTCTCAGAGATGTAGTCGGGCACCATGCGCTTTGCCGTGCATTTGGCAGCGAGCTTGGTAAGGTAGTAATATGGCGAGTCCTCGTGCACGTTGCTTTCCTCGAGCACGTAGATGAGCTTGGGGAAAGCCGGGGTCACCCATACGCCCGCTTCGTTTTTAACGCCTTCGTAGCGCTGGCGCAGCACCTCCTCGACGATCATGGCAAGGTCGTGACGCTCGGCCTCGGTACGGGCCTCGCCAAGGTACATGAACACCGTGACGAAGGGGGCCTGACCGTTCGTGGTCATGAGCGTGACAACTTGATACTGGATGGTCTGGACGCCGCGGCGGATTTCGTCGCGCAGACGGTCTTCGACGACCTCGTTCACCTTATCGGAGGTGGTCTCAAGACCAAGCGTGTTGATCTCGGAAAGAACCTGGCGACGAATCTTCTGACGGCTCACCTCGACGAACGGCGCCAGATGCGTAAGCGAGATGGACTGGCCGCCGTACTGACAGCTGGCCACCTGGGCGATGATCTGCGTGGCGATGTTGCACGCCGTGCTGAAGCTGTGAGGACGCTCGATGAGCGTGCCGGAGATGACCGTGCCGTTCTGAAGCATGTCCTCGAGGTTCACGAGGTCGCAGTTGTGCATATGCTGGGCGAAGTAATCCGAGTCGTGGAAGTGGATGATGCCTTCTTCGTGGGCCTTCACGACGTCGGCGGGAAGAAGGATGCGCATGGCAAGGTCTTTCGAGACTTCGCCTGCCATATAGTCGCGCTGCACGGAGTTGACCGTGGGGTTCTTGTTCGAGTTCTCCTGTTTGACCTCTTCGTTGTTGCATTCGATCAAGGACAAAATCTTATCGTCGGTGGTGTTGGCAACGCGCTTGAGGCTTTGCACGTAGCGATAGATGATATAGGCGCGGGCGAGCGCGAAATTGCCCAGGGCCATGATTTCGTTTTCGACCATGTCCTGGATTTCCTCGACAGAAACGGCGTGGCCCGCGGATTCGCAGCGCTCCTCCACGCGATGCGCAGCGGCAAGAATCTGCTCTTCGCTCAGACGATCATCTTCGGCAACGTCGGAATTCGCGCCCTTTATGGCGTTGACGATCTTCGTTATGTCGAAGACGACCTCCGAACCGCTGCGTTTGATGATCTTCATGATTTCACCTTTGACCCTTCGTGCGACCGCATGAGGCCGCCGTTGAACCTGCCCATAAAAAAGAACCGTTCGGGAAAAGAGTTCCCTTGGGTTCGGGATGCTTATGATACGCCATTTAGGCACAATATATTGTGAATTCTTATTGAATCGACCTAGAATTTGTGTTTACGCAGGTCGGCATGCATAGGAGCCCGTCACGGCGGAAAAACGAAGAATTCTCGCGAAAAGCGCTTGACGAAAAACGAATGACGCATTCGCCCACGTCGCAAACGGCATCGCTGCACGGCGCACCTGCAAGCGCTAAGCAAGCCCGAGGCAGCGCAGGAGATAAATCCAGACGGTCAGGCTGAAAACGCTGCCGAGCGTCGTGATCATGACGATCGCGGAAGAAACCGCGCCCTCGTATCCCATGTTGCGCGCCATAACGAACGAGCTCACTGTAGTCGCCGATCCGAGCATGAAGAGCAGCGCCATCAACTCTTCGCCCCGATAGCCCAACGCGACGCATACGGGAAGGAACACGGCGCACAATCCGAACAGCTTGATGACCGACGCTCCGAGAGACGCCCCCGCCTCTTCGCGCATTCGTCGGAAGTCGGCCATCGCACCCATGGCCACAAGGCCGAGCGGCGTCGCAAGCCCTGCGACGGCATCGACCGCCTTGCCCGCCGCCTCCGGCATAGGCAACCGAAGAGCGGCCCACAGCAAACCCGCCGCAATTCCTACGATGATAGGGTTGGTGACGATGTCCCGCGTTACGCCCAAAAGCATCGCGCGGGCTCCTTTTCGTTTCGCCCGAGAATCGTCGGCGCAAACCGCAAGGATCACCACAGCCGCCGCGTTGTAGAGGGGAACAACCCCGATGATCATCATGGCCGCGGCCTGAGACGAGCCGTAGATGTTTTGCATCAAAGCGACGCCGAGTATGGCGACGCTGCTTCGGTAGGCGCCTTGGATGAATTCCCCGCGTGTTGCTCTGCTTTTAACGAATGCAGACGCCACGCAGGCAAAAACGATGCTTGCAAGCGTAATCAAAGCACAATCGAGCACGAAACGGGCATCCCATTCTTGGGCAAGGTCGACCGACGAGATATCGCGGAAAAGCAAAACGGGCAAGGCGACGCAGAAGACGAACATGTTAAGCCTGCTTGCGAATGCCGCATCGACAACACCGATGCGCCGCAGGATAATGCCGAGCACCATGAGGAGAAACACCGGCATCGTTGCATTGAGACTGAAGATCAGATGGGCACCCATGGCGGCTCCTTGCGCTATCGGAAATTCGTTGAATCATACGCCCCGCACGCGAATGCAAATAAGACGACGTTCGTCGGACGCGATTCTCTGCCGCATCGCGCTACAATGTCCTATGGATTATAGAGCAATGCAGCCAGGGGTGTGCGGCTTTGACAGGCCCAAAGCGAGCATTGCGCCGCAAAGGAGAACCCATGGGAAAGACATACGCGATACTGAACGCAACGATTCTCGACGGAACCGTCGAAATGAAAGCGATGGCAAACCACGGCGTCATCGTCGGCTCCGAAGGACGCATCGAGGAAGTCGGCCCCTCGGAGCGGCTGCGCGTCGAAAAAGACATGAACGTCATCGACCTCGGAGGCAGGGTCCTCATGCCCGGCCTCACCAACATGCACGTGCACCTCTGCGGCAATGGCAGACCGACGAGCGCCAAAGCGGCAGGAGACCTTATCGACAAGGTGGTATCGAACCCGGTCGGCATGGCCTACCTGCGCCATCGCATAAAAAAATCGGCGATTAATCAGCTCATGAGCGGCGTAACCACCCTCCGCAGCGTCGGCGACCCCGGGTTTGCCGACGTCGACGTGCGAGACGCCATCAATGCCGGAAAGTACCTCGGGCCGCGCATGCTCACTTCAGGCACGGGAGTCACGGTTCCCGGCGGCCATGGGGCGGGCCTGTTCGCCCGCATCGCCGAAACCCCCGCCGACGCCCGCCAAATCGTCCAGGCCTGCCACGACCGTCGCTGCGACCTTATCAAGCTTTTCATCACAGGCGGAGTGTTCGATGCCGAAGTAGAAGGCGAGCCGGGCGTCGTGAGAATGTCTCTCGACATCGCCCGAGCAGCATGCGAGGAGGCGCATCGTCTCGGCATGCATACAGCCGCCCACATCGAAAGCACCGACGGCGTCTTGCTCGGACTGAAGGCCGGAGTCGATACCATCGAGCATGGGGCACACCTCACATCCGAGGCCATCAAGCTCTTCAAGAAGAACGGCCTCGGCAATTCTTCCTCGCTCACCTGCACCATCTCACCCGCCATTCCCTTCGCCAAGCTTTCTCCCGAAAAGACCCATTCCACCGCCGTGCAGAAAGTCAACGGGGACATCGTCTACAAAGGCATCGTCGAGGCGGCGTCGCAGGCGCTCAAGACGGGGATTCCTGTCGGGCTTGGAACCGACTCCTCGTGCCCATACGTCACCCATTACGACATGTGGCGCGAAGTGGCGTACTTCCAGAAGCATGTGGGCACGAGCAACGAATTCGCGCTTCATACCGCCACTTTGGCCGGGGCGCAGCTTCTCGGCATCGGCGAAGAAACAGGCTCGATCGAGCCGGGCAAAAGCGCGGACATGATCGTGCTCGAGGGCGATCCGTTGAAAGATATTTCCGCCCTGCGCAACGTGAGCGAGGTGTTCATGCGCGGAACGCGCATCGAGCGCCCGCGCGTACGGCATATTGCCGCACTCGACCGAGAGCTCGATGCGCTCATGGAATTGCTGGAAGGCTAGCTTAGGTCACACGTTTCCCTCGATTCGCCTTGCATTGCCCTGAGCTGGGGTTTGCAACCGCAAGGCGCATGAGAATCGAGGAAAAAGAACCGTGCAGTTGGTGGATTCGGGCCGCATGCTACCCCATACTGAACGGCAGCCGGCACCGTAGTTTCCGCCAGGACGCACCCGCAGCCCTCTAGCACGAAAGGCATCCCCATGAGCTTTCGCAACAACCTTCAACACCTTCGCGCAACTCGCAATATGACCCAGGAGCAGCTTGCCATGTTTCTGGGCGTCTCGCGCCAGTCCGTGACGAAATGGGAGGCCGAGAAAAGCTATCCCGAAATGGATAAGCTCTTGAAGATGTGCTCGTTTTTCGAATGCTCGCTTGACGACCTGGTCACAGACGATTTGACGAACCGCCCTGCAGAAGATGCGACCGCGCCGAAAATGCCCGGCGGACCCGCGACCGACGTATGCGGCTACGACGACCATGCGAAATCGCTTGCTTGGCGCATCCCCACCGGAATCGCTTTCATCATGCTCGGTATCGCATGGACCATCTTTGTGGACGGAGGCCCTACGGGCATTCTGCACGAAGGAGACCTGCTTGCCGTCGCCGGCCTGTTCGCCGGCATCGTGGCGGGAATGGCCGTGCTTATCCCCGCCGGAATGCGCCACAGCGCTTTCGTAAAATCCCATCCGTATATCGAGGATTTCTATACAGACGAAGAGAAAACGAAGGCGCGCAAGCAGCTTGGAGTCGGCATTATCGTAGGTATCGCCGATGCGTTCCTGGGCATCCTCGCCATGATAGCCACAGACAATAGCGCCCACGAAAATCTGGGCGGGGCTATCATGATGCTCCTTTTCGCCTGCGCCGTCTTGATCATCGTGAACAAAAGCATGTTGTACGCCCGCCTGAACCTGGCCGAGTACAATAAGAACGCCATTGACGAACTCGAGGTCGAGGACATCGTCAAGGCCGCCATAGACGAACAGCGCAAGAAGACGCTGCTTGCCGCCCATGGCGTCAAGACCCGCAAAGAACGCATCACGGGCAGCTTATGCGGCGCAATCATGATTATCGCCACCATTGCCGGCCTTGTCATGCTCTTCCAGCCGATAGCCCAAGGCATAGACCCCGATGACGTGAACTGGACGGCTAACATGTTCTGGATGGCATGGGTGATAGGCGGATTGTGCTGCGGTATAGTAGCCCTCCTGGTAAACGCGTTCGTCGAAGACGAGTAAGGGAGAAGCGTATGAAACTTCTTGTTGCGTCCGACATTCACGGATCGGCATATTGGTGCCGAGTGCTCATGGATCGAATCGAAGAGGAATCGCCCGACAGAATCATCCTCTTAGGCGACCTTCTCTATCACGGCCCTCGCAACCCCTTGCCCGACGAATACGACCCCAAGCAGGTCGCCGCCATGCTCAATAGCATTGCCGAACGTGTCGTTGCCGTACGGGGCAACTGCGATTCAGAAGTCGACCAGATGATGCTTGAGTTTCCCTGCCTGGGAGATTACGCGCTCGTCGTAGACGAGTACAAAACGATATTCGCCACCCACGGCCACGTCTTCGGCCCGGAAAACGTGCCGCCTTTGCCCGGGAGCTCCATGCTGCTTTCAGGGCATACGCACGTAAAGACAAGCGACGTAAGAGACGGAATCATCTTCGCCAACCCGGGAAGCATCTCTCTTCCCAAAGACGGATCGAACAGCTACGGCATAGTGGAACAGGGCGTTTTTCGAACCGTCGAGCTGCACGGATAAAGACACTCGAACGAAGGAAGGGGGCGAACCTTCAAAGGTCAGCCCCCTTCTTTCACCATGATGCGCACCGAAAAAACGCGCCTGCCGATTCACCAATCGAGCGCTAGCCTAAAATGAACATGACCAGAAACGCCGCAGCCGCAACCCACATGAGGGGACGCACTTCGCGAGCTTTTCCCTGGAAGACCTTGATCACGCAATACGAGATGAATCCGAACCCGATGCCGTTCGTAATCGAGTAGGTCATAGGAATGCCGAGAATCGTGACGAATGCGGGAAATGCGAACTCTATCTTCGACCAGTCGACATTGGCCACCCCCGAAAGCATGAGATAGCCAACCACGACAAGCGCGCCGCATGTTGCAGATGCAGAGACCATACCGATCACCGGGGCGAGAAACGCGCATGCGACGAAAAGAATCGCCACCACGATATTGGACAGGCCCGTACGCGCGCCCGCAACCGCTCCCGCCGTCGACTCGACGAACACCGTGATGGAGCTCGCTCCGAAGAAGCCGCCCGCGGCGGCGGCGGCCGAGTCAACCGTGAGAATGGGCTGTATGTCTTTCACATTTCCGTCCTTGTCAGCGAAATCGCCCTGCTCGGCCACGGCGACGACCGTGCCCATGGTGTCGAAGAAGTCGCTCATGAGGAAGGAGAAGACGAACAGCAGCAACGCAGGCTGCAAGGCAATCTGCACGATAGCCATGGTATCTGTCCCCGGAATCGTCTGAAACGGCGCAGCGAAGGCCGAGAAATCAAGTCCGGCGCTCCATTGCGTGGGAAGACTCGTCACGCCGAGCGGTATGCCGACAAGCGTCGCCAACACGATGGAAATAAGCAAAGCGCCTTTGACCCTGAGAACCTGCAGCACAACAGCGCAAAGAATCGAGAACAGCGCAACAAGAACCGTCGGAGAATGGACATCCCCCAGCGCAAGAAGCGTGGATTCGTTCGATACGACCAAGCCGCTTCCCTGCAAGCCAATGAACGCGACGAACAAGCCTATGCCGATGGCTATCGCATGGCGAAGGCTCGCCGGAATGGCGTCCATGACGGCCGTTCTCAAGCCGCAGAGAACGAGCACGAGAATGACAATGCCCTCGACGAACACGACGGCCATCGCCACACGCCAATCCACGGCATGTTCCCCCATACACAGCGTGAACGGAATGATGGCGTTGATACCCATGCCCGACGCAAGCGCGATAGGCCTGTTGGCCACGAGGCCCATGACCGCAGTCATGGCTGCCGCGCCGAGGCATGTCGCGGTAAGGGCCGCTTGGTACGGAATGCCGGCCGCCTCAAGCAGCGGAGGATTGACGGCGACTATATAGGCCATGGCCAAAAACGTCGTAAGGCCGCCGACGAGCTCGTTGCCGACCGTACTGTTGCGCTCGGCGATCTTGAAAAATGAGTTCACGTTTTCGTCCTCTCGTAGCAGACAATGCGCAATGCTCCTCCGCATCCGCACGGAAACTTCGGCCGTCGCGCTGCGGAAGATCGCAAATGGAAAACGTGCGTCATTGTACCATTCGTCCGACGCTTTTCTGCCGCCTTCTTTGTTCGCGCGAAAACAAAGCCGCCCATTCGAAAACTACGCTATTACTCAATATGCATGACACGATATTTCGCAATCACCAGGCATTTCATCGACTTGCACGATAGAGCGCACGATAGCCGAAAGCATAGAATGAGTCCAACGAAACGGCCCCGGCTACGGCGGCCCACCGCAATCGACGTACGAACCATTCGCAAGGAGTCAGTCATGAAAATCTTCGGTCTCGGAATGCCAGAGCTTCTCATCATCCTCGGAGTCGCGCTTCTCATCTTCGGCCCCAAGCATCTCCCGAAGCTCGGCAGCGCCCTTGGCAAGACCATCAAAAACCTGCGAGAAGGCTTTAGCTCCGGTGACGGAGTGATTAAGAAAAGCGAATCGGAAGAGGAAGAGGCTCCCGCGCCGAAGCGCAAGAAGAAGGCCCCCAAGCAGATCGAGGCCGCCGCAACCGTCGAAGAAGAGACGACCGAGCAGGCTGCAACCGCTTAAACCGCACTCGGGCCATCGAAAAACGAAGCCGACGCTCCCTTCCTACGGTCGGCTTCCCGAAGCGCCCCGTTAGGTATGAGAAAGCCCGCGCAATTTCGTGCGGGCTTTCTCATACCATGCCACAAGGCCGGGTCCGCCAGCAAAAGCACCCGTTTTCCCACGAAGTCTTCGAAGTCTTTTCCCGATGAGACGATCGTTTGCTATCATGGCCTAGTCAGAAGGAGTCTTCGTGAGCAAAATCGTTATGGAAACACCCGTTCCCTCAGCCCGCCGTATCGCGGGCTTTTCTTGCTACCAGGGCTTCGTCTTCGCCTTGTTCTACATGGGAGCCAACAAAGGATTGCCCCTCGGGACGTTCGTCCTTGAGCGGGCCGACCTGCTTTGTACGCTTCTGTGCGCCCTCGCCACGCTTCTGGCCATGATTCGCTTCCCGCAAGCCGCCAATCGCGTCTTGGAAAGCGACGCCGCGCTCGCCACATGCGCTTTCATGCTCATGGCGGGCGCTTTCGTGCCGTCTTTCGTCATACCCTCGCCGCTCCTCGGTCTCGTGGTGGAAGGCCTTCTTGTCGGAGTGCCCATGGCAACGCTGCTGGGAGCCTGGGGACGCGTGCTCGGCCTATCCTCGCCGCGGGTGGCCACCTGCGAGATTTTCGCGTCGTCCGCCATCGCCGGCGCTGTCTGCTTCGCGGCCTCCGCATTCGGCCCCGGCGCCTTCTCGTTTTTGACGATCGCCTTTCCCGCTGCAAGCGTCGGTATGCTCCTCGTCACCGGCGCAGGACGGTCTTCGTCTTCGGACGATGCTCCCCTCCCGCTTCACGCATCGGAAAACGCACCGGCCGGCGCTTCGCGTCACGTCCGCATGCTCTCGAGGCGAATGCTTGCCGGGGCGCTTCTGTATGGAGTCTCGGCGGGTTTCATGGAGGCGTATCGCTCCGATCCGGGAACGCTTACCACCCCCACGCTACCCGCGACGTTGCTCATTCTGGCTCTGTTCTGCATCGCCGTGCTCCAATCGCTTCTTACAAGCAAAGCGCATGAGAAAAACCCCCTCGGACATACCTATCGCATCGTCTTGCTCGTCACCATGGCCGGCTTCCTCTTCGCCCCCGTCCTACAGAACAGCGGCGTTCCAGGCGAAGCCATCGTGCTCGCCGGATTCCTCGGTCTCACGGCAACCTATCTCGCCTTGTTCATAGCGGCATCGACGCTTGCGGGCATCGATTCTTCCCATATGTTCAGGCGGGGTTTCGCCGCTTTATACGCGGGCGAGGCTCTCGGAATCGTCGTCTCGAACGTGTTCGACTGCCTGCCTTTCGCCGATTGGGCGACATACGCAATGCTCGCATCCGCCGGCCTGGCGACGCTCATCTCGTATTTGTTCCTTTTCACCGAGACGGATTTCGAGGAGCTTTCCGCCGTCGTGGACGCCGTCGACCCCATGCAGGCCATGCATGCCGCGATCGTCAAATCCGCGAAATTGTCGGAGCGCGAATCGGAGGTTCTCGCCCTTGCGCTCAAGGGCCGGACCAACGAGCGCATCGCCCGGGAGCTCTGCATAGCGAAGAGCACGGCCGACACGCATCTGCGACGAATCTACGCCAAGGCGAAGGTGCACAGCCGCCAAGAGCTGCTTGATTACGGGGAAAAACTCGTTCGATGAAAGCGGGCGGGGTCGACAGGACGAGAAGGAGCCTCCGTCAGCCGCGCGCCCCAAGGCATGCATGGGCGATTGCCCTTCCCGCCATAACGCCTGCAAGGCACGCCCCCAGGCTCACGGCCGCATTCGCGCCCGCCATACCCCATGCGCCCGATTCGAGCAACTGCACCGTTTCGAGGCTGAACGTGGAGAAGGTGGTAAAACCTCCCAAGACGCCCGTGACGGCGAACAGACGCACATGGTCGCGCCCCGCAAACGGCCCTTCGAACAAAGCGGACAACACTCCAATGACGAAGCATCCAAACACATTCGCAATGAGCGTAGCGACAGGAAATCCTCCGAGAAACGCCTCGGGCGCAAACGCCGCAACGGCAAGCCCGACCGCATAACGGCCAACCGCACCCAGCGCGCCTCCAAGGGCCACCGCGCACAATTCCAACATCCAAGCCTCCTTGCCCCGTATTCGCACGCGACAACAAGCCGCCCGCCTCGGCGCGATTCAGCCTATCGGACGGTCGGATTCATACCGACGAGCGGACACCCCGCGCGGTTGCGATTTGCGTGACTTCTTTCTTCGAAATGTAAGAATACTACAGCGTGTTCTTAGGCCTGCGCTACAATAATCCGCGCCAAAGGGCAGGCCGACAGGCATGATTCGAACGAAGGCTGGACAGAACATGGAAGAACCGAACGCTGAACCGATTGCGCGTGCCGCACGCGAACCGCGCCATCCCTCGCTCAATACGTCCCTGCTTTCTGCGGCTTCGCAAGAAGACACCATGGTCGATTACCTCAAAAACCACCCTCAGGGCTTTTCGGAGATGCCCTTCAATTCCGTAGACAGCCTTATCCTCTCAACGCTTTCGTACCTTGACTTGGATTCGTACCCATACGAAGACGTACTCGGAGGCGACGGCGTTCCCATCGTGGACATCGTCCGCTTCTCGGAATTCGAATCGCTTCTTAACGGCGGATGGATTTCCGCCTCGAAAGAGCTCCCCGCCTTTGTTGAGGCGCTTCTTCGCTGCCGCAGATTCGCCGACCTCTCCGTGCGTTATTTCGTGCAGGAAGACGCCGCCGCCATAGAAAAGCAGTTCTGCGCATGCACGTTCTCCTTCGGAGGAAAGACTCCCCTGTACTATCTCGCGTTTCGCGGTACAGACGGTACTCTTGCGGGATGGAAAGAAGACTTCAACCTCAGCTATAGGAAAGTCATCCCTTCCCAGCGCTCGGCCGAGCGCTACGTCTCGGGGGTGCTCTCGGCGTTGCCGTCCGATGCGCGCATCATGGTAGGCGGCCACTCAAAAGGCGGAAACCTTGCCGAATTCGCCGCGGCCACGGTCGACGAGACGAGCTACGAGAGAATCGAACGCATCTTCAACCACGACGGACCAAGCTTCCTCAATTCTCCCTCTCCCCGCTTCGAGGAGCAGCATTTCAAGGACAAGCTGGACAAAACGGTCCCGGAATCGTCCATCTTCGGAATGATGCTCGAGCATCGAGATGATTTCTCCGTTGTCCAGTCGCAGGCGACGGGCATCTTCCAACACAACCCGTTCTCGTGGCTCACCTGCGGCGACGACTTCTTGTATCAGGAATCGCTCAACCCTTCGGCGGCTTTTTTCGACCAGACGCTCGACCGCTGGTTGAAAAGCTGCACACCGGAGCAGCGGGAGACCTTCATCGACACCATATACGAGCTCATCATCTCAAGCGACGCCACAAGCTGGCAGGAGTTCAACGGCGCGTGGCTGCCGAACGTCGCCGGCGTCTTACGCGACGGCAAAAATCTCGACCACGAAACCAAAGAGATCATCTTGCACACCATCCGCAACTTCGGAAGCGTTGCAAGCGCATCGGTGCGCGAGCGTTTCGGCAGCTTCATCGAGAGAATGCGTGCCATGGCGAGGTTGGGGGATAACCAAGCCTAGCCATGGCGCCATGCCCCGCAAGCCGGCAGCAAGCCGCAGAACATGAATAATAACGCCGCCCACAAGCGGCAAGAAGAAAGGAACGAACCCATGACCGAAATGGAGCCGAAGCAAGAGCGTTACGATGCGTTCACCGTGCGCATGGCGATTCAGCTCGCCGCTCCGCACACATGGCCGGCTGCCATTATCCCCTGCCTTATCGCCGTGTGCGCCGCCTCGGTTTTCTCCGAAACCGTCAGCATGTCGCTCGCGATTGCCCTGCTCGTCATCTGCATCTTGATGCAGTCGGCGGTCAACACCTTCAACGACTACTATGATTTTGTCAAAGGTGCGGACTCGCTCGACGACAACGTCGAAGAATCCGACGCCACGCTGGTGTACAACAACGTGAACCCCCGCGCCGCACGCAACCTCGCCCTTGGTTTTCTTGCCGCGGCATTCGCCCTGGGAGCCTATGCCATATATTGTGCAGGCTGGATTCCGCTGGCCATCGGCGTAATAGGCGCATTTTTCGTCGTGGTGTACTCCGCAGGAAAAACGCCTATATCGTATCTGCCCCTGGGAGAGGCGGTAAGCGGTGTTGTCATGGGAGGTCTTATTCCGCTTGCCTGCTATCAAGTCCTTACCAGGCATCTCGACTTCGCCGTTTTGCTCTGGGCCACGCCTGAGATAATCGGCGTCGGACTTATCATGCTGACAAACAATACGTGCGATAGGGAAAAAGATATCGAATCGGGCCGAAGAACGCTTCCCCGCCTTCTGGGGCGAGACCGTGCATTGAAGCTGTACCATGCAGCCCTCGTCGTATGGGTTTGCGCCATAGTGGCGATTTGCGCGATTTACTTCAGCCGGGGACTGCTTGTCATACCGTTCATGCTGCTTGCGTCTTATCCTCTGCTCAAGGCGCTTTTTGCAAATCCCCTGATTCCCGCTTCGCGCATCGGCGCCATGGCTCAAATCTGCAGCGTGAACATCGCCCTCGGCGCATTCTACGCCGCCGCAATCATGGCGAACAGCACGGCGGCTTTCGTTTTGTAGCCAAAGGAACGCGATCTTACGCCATATGGCATCGCAATCTCACGAAAGTCGCTTTACCATTCGAAAGTTCGCAAGCTCCACTCCGCGACGTTCTGCCGTTTTGCCGCAAACGACCTCATACCCCATGCTCTCAAAAAAAGGACGGGCAGTAAGAGAAGGCTTTTCTCATTCCCATACAATCGACTTCGTGTCGATGAAAGATTCGGAAAGCGCCTGCGGATCGAAGCAATGAAGCAGTTCTTCAGGGGCTACCGGATCGCATGTCGACGCGAGCCCTGTCATGCCCGCAATCTGACCAATCACCGCACGGTGGGACCCAAAACGAGCGATAAGGGCATCGAGCTCTGCATCGCTGTTTCTCTTCGAGAGACGCCTGCCGTCTTTTGCAACAAGAAGCGGTACATGTGCGTAGGCAGAATGAGCAAGACCCAGCAAATTCTGAAGATACATCTGCTGCGGAGTCGAAGAAAGCAAATCGACGCCGCGCACGACAGAAGTAATGCCCTGATCGGCGTCATCCACCACCACAGCGAGCTGGTATGCATATGCGCCGTCGGAGCGGCGCACGACGAAGTCCCCGCATTCCCTGGAGAGGTTCTGGCAAACGCGCCCCTGGATGCAGTCGTCGAATTCGACGAATTCGTCGGGGACGATGAGCCTTTCGGCGGGCGTTCGAACAAGACTTTTTTCGAAACGCTGCGAAGAATCGAGGTTCCGGCACGTGCCGGAATAGACGAAACGCTCCCCAGCATGCGGAGCAGAGGCCGCGTGCAAATCGGCCCTCGTGCAAAAGCACGGGTATACCAGCCCCTTCTCTTCGAGCATCCTGAACGCGCTTTCGTAGGCCTCTTCCCTATCGTGCTGGAAAAAAGGCCCTTCGTCCCAAAACAGCCCCAAGGCTTCAAAGTCCCTCATCACCGCGTCGATATAGCGCTGCTTCGAACGCTGCGCGTCGAGGTCTTCGATGCGCAGGACGATTTTGCCGCCCTGCGATTTCGCAATCAACCAAGCAACGAGGGCGGAAAAAATATTCCCCGCATGCATGCGCCCCGTAGGAGAAGGAGCGAACCTCCCTTTCACGGGAGGTTCGCCCTGCTTCGTCTTGCGGGTATGTGGCTTGATAATGCTCATGTTTGCAACCCAAAATTCCCATGCCATGCCGTGCCATGGCGGCGCAACGATGCAATCGCTCTATTTCACGCGTCGATCTTCGACATGCTTCATCTTGCCGACGCTACGCTCGATGCCGCCAGGCTCCACCAGCTTCACTTTGGAACCCACGAGCAAAACGCCCTTGAGCTTTTCTTCGATATGGCGTCGGAACGCGTCCATTTCCTCGAAGGAGTCGGAGAATGCCTCGGGGCGCAGCTCTACATGCACGGTCATGCGATCAAGGCCCGTCTCGTTGTCGACGACGATGCGGTAATGGGGCGTGACCCCTGCAATTCCCGAGAGAACGTCTTCGACCTGGCTGGGAAAGACGTTCGTTCCGCGGATGATGAGCATGTCGTCGGAGCGCGAACGCACCTTCTGCATGCGTGCGGTCGTACGACCGCACGCGCAAGGCTCGGTCACGACGCGTGTTAAATCATGGGTACGGTAACGAAGCACCGGGATGGCATGCTTGCCGAGCGGGGTCAGGATGAGCTCGCCCATCTCTCCCTCGGCAACGGGCTCGTCAGTTTCAGGGTCTACGACCTCCCACAGGAAATGGTCTTCGGCGATATGCTGCATGTCGCGCTCGGCGAGGCACTCCCCCGAAACACCGGGGCCCATGACCTCGGTCAAGCCGTAGTTGTCGGTGCATACGATATGCATGCGGCGTTCGATTTCTGCCTTCAAGGCAGGCGTGCACGGCTCGCCGCCGAACAGGCCGACGCGAAGCGTGCTCTTTTCCCAATCGAAGCCCATCTTCTCGCCGACCTCGCATACATGCAGTGCGTACGACGGCGTTGAGACAAAGACGGTCGATCCGTAATCCTGAATCATCTGAATCTGCCGCTCCGTATTGCCCGATCCCGCGGGAATCATCATGCAGCCCAGACGCTGGAGGCCGTAATGAAGACCGAATCCGCCGGTGAACATGCCATAGCCGAAAGCCATCTGGACACGGTCGCTCGGCACCACGCCCGCCATCTGAACGAGACGCATGATGCAATCGGCCCACAGATCCATGTCTTCTTTGTTATAACCGACCACAATGGGTTTGCCCGTCGTGCCCGAAGAGGCATGAAGCTCCACCACTTCATCCAGCGGCACGGCGAACAGCCCGTACGGAAATGTGTCGCGCAGAACCGCCTTGTCCGTGAAGGGAAGCTTGCGCACATCATCGAGCGTTTTGATGTCGGAAGGCTTCACGCCCATTTCGTCCATGCGCTCGCGATACCATGATACATGGCCATATGTCCATTCGACCTGGTCGATAAGGCGTGCGAGCTGAATGGCGCGAATGCGCTCGCGGCTTGCGCACTCAATCGAAGGGTTATGAATAGGCAGCTCGTCGAAGCGGCCTGCCGCAGCGGCCTTAAGCGCTGCGCCTTTTTTCGTGATATCCACCAGACTACCTGCCTTCTTCCGGAGCGTTGCCCTGCGCTTCGACGGAATCGAAATACCCCACGAGGTCGCTTTGCTCTATCAGCTCCACGGGCTCGCCGCGAAGGATATCCTCGGCCGCCTTCAGGTCTTTGACCGAAATGGCGATATAGGTCGAGATGAGAGAGTAGCTGTATACCACGTTGATGTTGTTTCGGGCCATGATTCCCATGATGCGGGCGAGCTCGCCGGGTTTGTCGGCAAGGCGCAAGCATAGCACTTCTGTCTTGGTGGCTGCCGCGCCCATCTGCTCTAGGACCGAGAGCGCTTTGTCGGGATCGTCGACGATGAAACGGACGATGCCGTAATCCCCCGTATCGGATGCGCTGTACCCGCGTACGCTGACGCGGGCTTCGTTGAACGACTCAAGCACGCGGGACATATGTCCCGGACGGCTCTCGATGAATACGCTGATTTGAGAAACACCCATGTCCTAAGCCTCCTGGTCGGCATGTTCGCGCATATAGGCGCGCGCCATGGCGAATGCTTTAAGGTTGACGTCTTTGAATCGGGCGGGAACGCGCTGCTCGATCACGCTCTCCCATACCTCTTCGGGATAGTCCAGATACGCCGAAAGCGCTCCGAGCAAAACGATGTTGACGGCCTTCGTGCTTCCGGCCTGCTTGGCGAGAAGCTCGGCCGGAACAACCTTGGCGCCATAGGATGCAAGGGTCTTGCGAGCGGCGCGCGGCATCTCGATCTTGCCCGTCAGCACAGGAAGCGGCTTGATGGATTCGTCATTGGTGATAAGCACGCCGTCGCGCTTCACGTAGTCGAGATTGCGCAGCGCCTCGGTGGTCTCGAAGGAGACGAGATAGTCGACCTCTCCTTTGTCGGCCCGCATGGAGCGCACGTTCTTTCCCAGGCGCACCACCGTCGTGACGGCCCCGCCTCGTTGCGCCATTCCATGGATTTCCGAAAGCTTCACATCATCGCCGCACGCCATTGCGCATCGTGCAAGGATATCGGCAGCAAGGAGCGCGCCCTGACCGCCGACTCCGCACAGAAGAACCGTGGTGGTGTTATTCATGGGAACCTCCCGTCTGTTCGATGCACCCGTAGGGACACGCCTGGGCGCACTGGGAGCACCCGACGCACAGGGAAGCATCGATGGAAGCCGTCTTCGTTTCAGGATCGCACGATATAGCAGGGCAGCCAAGCAGCGAACACGTCCCGCATGCACGACAGTCGCTTCTCACCTCATACGCCGCAGCGCGATCTTTGGTCAGAAGCACACACGGAGACTGGAACACGATGACGCTCAGGCAATCGGAGGCGACAGCCTCCTTAAGGGCGCGACGCGTCTCCTTCATATCCATGGGGTCGACCGTTCGAACATCGTCCACGCCAAGGGCACGCACAAGCGCGGGCAAATCGAGCTCACGGCTGGGACGATGCTGTAGCGTAACGCCGTTCACGGGATTGCCCTGGTGGCCGGTCATCGCGGTGGTGCGGTTGTCCAGGATGCATACCGTGCCCACACCGCAGTTGTAAACGGTATTGAGCAGCGAGGCGATTCCCGAATGGGCGAACGTGGAGTCGCCGATAACGGCAACGACGGGCTTATGGTCGACGCCTTCAAGACCGAGCTCGAAACCGTGAGCCATAGAAATGGACGCACCCATATCCACGCACGTGTCGATCGCCGAAAGCGGCGCCATGGCACCGAGCGTATAGCACCCGATATCACCGGTAACGATAGCTTTCATGCGAGCGAGCTCGCGGAAAACCAGACGATGGGGGCATCCAGGACAGAGCGCGGGAGGACGAGGAGGAATGCCATCGGGAACCTCGTGGCAGCTTGCGGCCTCGGCGCCGAAAGCCTGCGCGATCACACCGGGCGTGAGCTCTCCATACGGCGGGATTTCTCCTACGGGGGCTTCCAGCGCAATGCCCGCGGCTTTCACCTGATCAGAGAGATACGTAGAAGCCTCTTCGACCACGTAGACCTTCTCGACCGAATTCGCGAAGGTCTCAAGCAACTTGGGAGGAAGGGGCCAGGAAATGCCGAGCTTAAGAATGCTCGCCTCGGGCAGCGCCTCGCGCACGTGCTGATACGTCGCACCCAGGCAGATAACCCCGATCTCTGAAGAACCCTCTTCGATGCGATTCAAAGGAGAAGACTCGGCGAAGGCGCGCACGCGTTCGATGCGCTCATCGAGCGAAAGCCTGCGTCCTTTTGCGTAAAGCGGCATCATGACCCACTTTGACTGGTCTTTTTCGTAGGGCTTTCGGTCGACGGAAGCCCTCTCCCCAAGCTCTACCGGGCATTTCGTATGGGAGACACGCACGGTCGAGCGAATGAACACGGGCACGTCGAAACGCTCCGAAAGCTCGAAGGCTTCGCGCGTGAAAGCTAGCGCCTCGGCGCTGTCTGCGGGGTCGAGCATGGGAATATGCGCCGCTGCCGCATAATAATGAGAGTCCTGTTCGTTTTGAGACGAATGCATTCCCGGGTCGTCGGCCGCAAGAACGACCATGCCTCCTCCGACGCCGGTATAGGCGGCGGTGAACAGGGGGTCGGCGGCCACATTGACGCCAACGTGCTTCATCGTGGAAAGGACGCGCCTCCCAGCGGCAGACGCGCCAAGCCCAACCTCGACAGCGACCTTCTCGTTGGGACACCATTCCGCATACACGTCGGGCAGCTTCGAAAACGCCTCCATGGTTTCGGTGGAAGGCGTGCCCGGATACGCGACGCCGATCGCCGCTCCGGCCTCCCAGGCGCCTCGGGCGATAGCTTCGTTTCCAGAAATCAACTCCATAGCACTATCCTTACTTTGCAATGCCGAGCTCTACACGCGAGGGGTGGACTGGTACAAAAGGCAGAATGTGCCGATTTGAACGACATCCCCGTCGTTGAGAACGGCCTCTTTCACATTGAGATTGTTGACCCAAAGCCCGTTGAAGGAATCGGCGTCGACGATCTTGTAGCCTCCTGGAACGCGATCGAGGGTCGCATGCATACGCGAAACGGTCATGTCGTTGAGGAAGATGTCGCACTGGGGACTTCGCCCCACGGTTATCTGCTCGCAAGAAAGACGGAAGACGTTTCCGACCTGAGGACCCTTCACGATGCGCAAAGTAGCCTCTTCGAGAATGGAGGCGGAGGCGGTATTTTCCGCGGATTGCACGGTGGTGATGGGCGAAAACGCCTGCGTGCGTCCAAGAAGTTTGAATCCGCACACAGGGCATGCGGAGTCGGATTCGCCAAGCGGCGCATTGCAGACGGGGCACACGGTAGCCATGGTCATTTCCTTTCTTGCAACGGCGTCCTTCGAAGGACGCATGAGGATTATCGGTCGGAGACGGGCGAAGGCGTATTCAGGCAGACGGACGTCGCCTGAAGAGGCTGGTTCTGGAATTCTCGAACGGCCCTGTCGAACAACACGCCGATCCGCTGAAAGATGTTGGGAGCCGCCACGTCGGACGCCGCGATCAAATCGCAGCTAGCAACGGTCGTTTCGTTCTGCACGAATTCAATCGAGCCTACCACGTCTCCAGCGGATACGTCTCCCTTCAAATCGCGATACGTGACGTTTTGCTCGATGTCGCCGGCAAGGGAGAATACGCGCACGGCGATATCGGGATCGAGAACCGTTGCCGGCACAAGGCAGTCCACCCATTCGGTATGGGCGACATTCGCGACAAGAGGAGCTTGAGCCCCCTGATAGTCGACGGACGAATCGGCGTTGATGAGCCTTTGCTCGACGATGTTGCCATACATCCAGTCGAAAAGAGTCACCGTATCGGCGAAGCGGGCATCGCTGTCGGGGCTTCCGAGAACAACGCTGTAGAACTCCCCCTCATCGCGAGAGACCGCGCCTGCGAAGCAGTATCCGGCTTCTATGGTGGTTCCCGTCTTCACTCCGCAGATCCCCTCGTAGACGCCGATGAGCTCATCGGTGGACACGAGGTTGATTTCTCGATCTTGACCCTGCGCGTCCTGTACGACGATCGACGTATCCCCCGCATCGACGATTTCTCGGAAAAGGTCGTTTTCCATAGCGTAGCTCACGACGATGCCCACGTCGGCGGCGGTAGAATGGGCGTCGCTCTCGTAACCGTCCGCATCGAGTCCATGGGGATTAGAATACAGCGTATCGGAGCAGCCCAGCTCTTCGGCCTTCTCGTTCATGGCGGCGACGAAAGCCTCCAGGGCGTTCGTTCCATCGTAGGAAGGAAGAAGAGGTCCGACGCACTTCGCGATAGCGACGGCGGCGTCGTTTCCCGACGGCACCATCAACGCGTAAAGGGCGGTCTGCAAATCCATGGAATCGCCCTGCAGAAGCCCCGCAGACGACTCGCCCACCGTCGCCGCCTCTTCGTCCACGGTGACCACGGTGTCAAGCGACGCGTTCTCAAGCGCCACGATGGCCGTCATGACCTTGGTGATAGAGGCGATTTTCACCGGCTCCGAGGCATCGCGCGAGAAATACACGGTTCCGTCCTCGGATACAAGCAGAGCGTTTTCCGCCTGAATATCGGGACAAAGCGCCGCGGCTACACCCGACGACGAGATGGGCTCGGAAACAATCTCGTCGGTAGGACGCACGTCCGCATAAGCGGGCAGGCCGAACGAGACGGAAAGAACGAGCGCGCAGAGGGCGCTTTTCGCAAAAAAACCTGCAATCGTTCGCGAGGACGCGCGCCGCGGCCAGTGCAATGCACTGGCGGACGAACGCGAATCTCCTGCACCAGAAGGACGGAACCCCGTTTCAGAGTTCCGTCCTGTGTTGAAAAGACCGTTGTCGATTCCTGTTTTATTCATCGAGCGCGTAGACTTCCTCTGCCTTTACGATATCGAAACCTTTCTCAGACAGTGTAGCCTCGATGGAGGCGTCGGCCACCTTCAAAACGTCAATGGCCGTTTCTTCTCCCCGAGAAAAACAGTAGCCGTATTCGACGTTGGAACCGCACTCGTCGATGGCCTCGAGAAGAGAAGCCAGACCGCCTGCGACGTTGGGAACACGGACCGCGAGAACCTCGACGACGCGGGCGCGATAGCCCGCCTCCTCGAGAACACGGGCCGCACGCCTCGGGGTGTCGCAGAAGATGCGAACGATGCCGAAGTCCGACGTATCGGCGACAAAGAGGTCGTGCATGTTGACGTCTGCGTTCGCAAGATCTCTGCACAGGGTCGAAAGGCGTCCCTTCTCGTTCTCGAGAAGAACGGTAAGCTGCTCAATCATGATGTCTCCTTGTTCGAAGATGCGCCCTTCGCGGGCGCATCGTGCGCGATTAGTCTTTGTTACGCAGGTCTATGACGCGTTTCGCCTTGCCTTCGCTGCGCTCGATGGTCTTCGGCTCGACGATCTTGATGTCGACCGCAATCTGAAGGTTGCTCTTCAGCTCCGCCGCAAGACGACGGCGCAAATCTTCGAGGGCGCGAATTTCGTCGAAGGAAAAATCGGGCGCGGTCTCCACGCGAAGCTCCACATGATCGAGCGTGCCTTTGGTGGTGAGGACGATCTGATAATGCGGAACGATTTCGGGGAATCCGGTGATGACCTGCTCGATCTGAGACGGAAATACGTTGACGCCGCGGATGATGAGCATGTCGTCGGTGCGTCCCACGATGCGGTCGATTTTGCGATGGGTGCGTCCGCAAGCGCAAGGCTCATCAATGATGCGGGTGAGGTCGCGCGTGCGGTAGCGGATGAGAGGGCTGCACTCGCGCGTGAGCGTCGTGATTACAAGCTCGCCGAGCTGCCCGTCGGGCACGGGCTCAAGCGTCTCGGGGTCGACGATCTCGACGAGGAACTGGTCCTCGGCGACATGCAGACCGTGGCTTTCGGAGCATTCCATGGCGACACCAGGCCCCATAATCTCGGAAAGGCCGTAGACGTCGCAGTATTTCACGCCGAACTTTTGGCGAATCTCTTCACGCATATGCTCAGATGCCGGCTCTGCACCCAAGATAACACCGGAGATCGGAAAATCCTTCGCGGGATCGTAGCCCATCTCGATCGCCGTATCAGCGATGAGAAGCGCATACGAAGGCGTGGCGCAGAGGATGTCGGTTCCGAAATCCTTCATGATCTGAATCTGGCGCTTCGTATTGCCCGTGGACATGGGGACGACCGTACAGCCGGCCACCTCGCCGCCCATATGGGCCCCGAGGCCGCCCGTGAACAGGCCGTAACCATACGAAACCTGCATCGTGGATTCTGCGCTACCGCCGACCATGGCAATGCCGCGAGCGAAACAATCGCCCCAGTTCTTCAGGTCGTTTTCCGTATAGCCTACAACGGTGGCCTGACCGGTCGTGCCCGAGGAGGCATGGAGGCGCTTGACCTCGGAGCGGTCGACCGCGAACAGCCCGAACGGATACGCGTCACGCATGTCCTGCTTGACGATAAAAGGAAATCGCTTGATGTCTTCCAGGGATTCGATGGAATACGGGTCAAGACCCGCCTCGTCGAATCGTTGCTTGTACAGAGGGACGTTTTCGTACGCATGCTTGACAGCCCATCGCAAGCGTTCCACCTGCAAGGCTTCAAGTTCAGCGCGAGGCATGCACTCGATTTCCTCCTGATAGTACATCGGCGATTTCCTTTCTCTACAACACAGCGTCAAAGACAAACTTCGCCTTTGACGCTGTAATACTTTAGTCTAGTAGAGTGGATTCGTGAAGGGACAAATTCAGAAAATCGCGTCAGTCGCAAGAAATCGCGGCGCGTTCGCAACGCGCCTCCTTAAGCGCGGCGACGCCGCAGGAGACATAGACCACCGTCGTGACGAGAGCGAGAGCAAGGCCGACATACACAAACCAAATGCCCCACGAGACAGACTCGCCATTGAAGCCGGGGAGCCATGCGATATCGCACACGCCGAGACCGGGAATAAGCGGGAGGTTGAGAAGAAGCCCGGCGAATCCGATGAAAAGGAAGGTCGTAGCCACTTTTCCGAGATAAATCACGGCCACGCGCTTCTGGAAGCGCAGCAAATACGCTGCCCCGCACAGCAGGAACAGGTCGCGCACGATGACGACGACTATGATCCACAGAGGAAGCCGTCCCACGAGAAGAAGACCCAGGACGCCCGCGATCATCAGAAGCCTGTCGACGGCCGGATCGAGCAGCTGCCCGAGTCGAGAAACCGTATGCGTTCTGCGAGCAAGCTGTCCGTCGACGAAATCCGTCGACGCGGCAAGAGCGAACATAAAAGCGGCGAGAACGTCATGCCCGTCAAGAAGAAGCACGAGATACGCGGGAACCATGCAGAGGCGAACCGCCGAAACGAGGTTCGCGAGAGTGCATATCTTGTTCGTTACTTGTTCCTGCTGAGCCATGACTTCCCTTTTCGGTAAACCTGCAAACACCCGAACACGAGACGGGCGAGGAAAGATTGTAACAGCTTTCCTCGCCCGCTTCGTTTTATATCGGGATATTCGCGACACCGTCATCGAGCCGTCACGCAATCATTAGAAAGACTTGATTCTTTCTTGACGGCAATGCGCCGCGCGTCAGCTTTCGGCCTGCACCTCGCGCGCCGCCTTCGCTTCCATCGCAGCCTTGATCCGAGCCGCTTTCTCCGCTTCTTTGGCGGCCTTCTCCTCTTCGGAGGGCTCCGGTTTATGGAGCGCATCCACGCTCTTTATGCTCGACGGGAGAGGATAGTCCGGATCCATGGTCAGGCAGGTTTTCGGGCATTCACGCACGCAGGTTCCGCACTGAACGCACCGAAAACGGTCGATGGACCACTTCCCTTCCTTCTTCACGACGCTGATGGCCGCAGTCGGGCAGCGCTTTTCGCAGATGCCGCAGAGAATGCATGTGTCGATGTCGTTGAGGACTTTCCCCTTGAGGCCTTCGGGCTGAAAGCGCGTCTGAGCCGGATACATGACGGTCTCAGGCTTGCTGAACAGCGAACGCAGGGTCATCTTCCCCAGTTTGAAGCTTCCCATTGCGCCCCTACCTTTCAGAACAGCTGATGCACGGATCGATGGTCAGGATAATCATGGGCACGTCGGCCAGGTCGCATCCTTCGAGCGCTTTGACCATGCCGGCGAGATTCTGGCTGGTTGGCGTGCGCATGCGCATGCGGTCAAGGTTCTTCGTACCGTTGCCGCGGGCGTAGTAGTAGCATTCGCCGCGAGGCTGCTCGAGCACGCTTGAAGCCTGGGCGCCCTCCGGCGGAGTCAGCTTGCTCTTCGATCCGATGCCGTCGTCGGGAATCTTGGAAACGAGTTCTTCGATAATGTCGATCGACTGGCTGACCTCCAAGGCACGGACTTTGCATCGGGCGTAGCAGTCGCCCTCATCCGAGAGAATCGGCTCGAACCCTTCAAGGTCCCCATAAGCGCCCCGGCCGAGCATGCGACAGTCGTACGCCACGTTGGAAGCGCGCGCGAAAGGACCGACCATGCACAAATCTTCGGCCTGCTCCTTAGTCAGGTGCCCGATGCCGACGAGGCGACTTTTGACCGAAGTGTCTTTCAGGAAGGTGTTCGTTATCTCGCGGTACTCGTCTTTGATGCCGTTGAGCTTGTCGACGATGGCTTTCAGCTCGGTGTTCTCTATATCGCGGTTCACGCCGCCGATGCACACGGCGGACAAAATAACGCGACCGCCCGTCGTGGCTTCGAAAATGTCGAGGACGCGCTCGCGCAGGCGCCAGCAATGCATGAACAGGCTCTCGAAGCCGAAAGCATCCGCTGCAAGGCCCATCCAGAGCAGATGGGAGTGCATACGAGAAAGCTCGTGCAGAATGACGCGGATGAACTGGGCGCGTTTGGGGACTTCGACACCCATGAGGTCTTCGACCGTTTCGGCGTAGCCAAGCGAGTGGCCGAAGCTGCAGATGCCGCAGATACGCTCGGCAACGTAGATGAACTGGTGGATGTCGCGGGTTTCGACCAGCTTCTCAAGACCGCGATGGATGAAGCCTATCTGGGGTATAGCCTCGATGACATGCTCGTCTTCAACGACCAGGTCGAGATGAAGAGGCTCGGGCAAGACGGGGTGCTGCGGCCCGAAAGGTATAACTGTCGCTTTTCCCATGATTATTCGCCGCCTTTCTGGGCCGACTCGCGTGCCGCCTTCGCCTCCATAGCGGCACGGAATTTGGCTGCTTTTTCCGGATCCATTCCCGCAAGCTTCTCTTCAAGCTGCGCCTGCTTTTCCGCCTGGGCCTTTTCAGCCTCTCTCTTCGCCTTTGCTTCCATGGCGGCGCGAACCTTGGCGGCCTTCTCCGGGTCCATGCCCGCGAGCTTTTTCTCCAAATCCTCTTCCGAAGGTTTCGCGCAAGAGGCTTTAGCGGCTTTGGCGGCTGCGATTTTCGCCGCCTTCTCGCGTGCCGCCTTCTGCGCGGGAGAGATGACCGTCATCGGCTTGTCCATGGCGACCTTGTAAAAACCGCCCTTGAAATCGATGGCGATGTTCGTCACGTTCAAGCCGAATAGATCGTGCGCCTCGTTCTCGAAGGGAAATGCCGCAAGAAACGACCCCGTGACAGACGGCACGCTCTGCGTGGCGGCGTCTATCCCCTTGATCGTGTAGTTCTCCAAACTGTCGCCCTTCATGAAGGAATACAAAGCGTCGATTCCTTCCTCAGTGTTGACGCAGAGCATCTGCACGAAACGGTATCCGTCGTTCTTCTTCGCCTCGGCGAGCTCGACAAGCTCGTCGGCTCGCACTTCGGCAAACGTGGTATGCAAAGCCATGGCGCTACTCCCCCTTCTTCTTCGCTTCGGCAAGAGCCTTTGCCTTCTCTTCGAGAATAGCAAGACCCTGCACGACGCCGTCAATGATCGCCTCGGGACGAACGGCGCATCCTGGCACATACACATCGACCGGAATGGCTTTGTCAACCCCTCCTATGATGTTGTAGCAATCGTGGAAGATGCCCGCCGAGCAGGCGCAAATTCCGCACGCCACGACAACTTTCGGCTCGACCATCTGATCGTATATTTCCTGTACCACACCGATGTTCTGCTCGTTGACCGAGCCGGTGACCAGGAAAATATCGGCATGTTTGGGATTGCCCGTATTGATAATGCCGAAACGCTCAACGTCGTAGAGCGGAGTCAAGGCGGCAAGCACCTCGATATCGCAGCCGTTGCAGCTGCTGCCGTCATAGTGAATAACCCAGGGTGATTTGGAAACACTGCTCATAGCGAAACTCCTACAGGACGATAAGGACTACGAGTCCGATGATGTTGACTAGGCCGGCAACGAGCGAAACGATCCAAGCCCACTTCAGGCACGACTGCCACTTGACGCGGGCGAAGTTGTTGTCGATCCAGATCTCGAAGAAATAGATCGCCAACGCCACGACCACGGCCAGCAGGATCGAAACGGGATTGTTCCAGACGAAGAAGAGCGCAACCCAGCCGAGGAAGAGGACGTTTTCGCACCAATGCATGACTTCGACCTTCGCAAGCGTGCGGCCGCTCATTTCGGTGGTCACGCCCTTGACGAGCTCCTGGTGCGCATGATGCGAATAGGAAAGGTCGAACGGGGACTTCCTCAGCTTGATGGTAAGGACGAAAAGCAGACCGAGGAAGATAGGCCACGTTGCCACAATAATCGGGACGGGCGAGGCCATCAGCCCTGCGACGTCGAACGTGCCGATGCTAAGAACCATGCCGATAGCAACGAAGAGAATCATCGGCTCATAGGCCATGACCTGAAGCGTCTCACGGTCAGCGCCGATCTCGGCATAGGGAGAACGGGAAGAGTACGCAGCAAGGATGAAGAACAGCGCGGAAAGTGTCACGAGGAATACGCACATCAGGAAGTTTCCGCCGCCGAAGAACACGCCTCCCGCGATAAGGGTGAAGATCAGAGCGCAGGTGATATAGGTGCCCTCGACGCTGTTGACGCTCACATTGTCTTTCGCGATGAGCTTGCGAACGTCGTAGTATGGCTGCAGAAGCGGAGGACCGACGCGGCCCTGCATGCGAGCGCTGATCTTACGGTCGATGCCAGCGAGCAGGCAGCCGACAACCGGGCCGAGCACCACGAAGACGACCATGCCGATGAGGGTGGAGAAGATACCCTCGTTGAAAGACATCGTCTGGAAATACATAGGCAGGGAGAAAGAATTGATGAAATAGCTGCCTGCGAAAAGCGTAGCGGCAATGCATACGACGATGATGGCCGCGGTCAGCACGGTCGCGGGCTTATCGAGGCGTGCTTCTCCGAAAATGCCTTCGAGATACCAATTGCGAGACGTTGCCTCGCGGCTGTCTCCGAGAGACCCGCGGAAAACGCGCTTGGCGGAATCAACCGTGATGCCCGCCATATACACCGGAACAGTGCGCGCCTTGGAATTGCCCAGGGTCCCGAACAAAACGACGGCGATGAAGGCGACGATGACGGCCATGATGACCATGTTGTCAAGGCCGATCGAGGCGCCGTACGCTCCGTAGGTGCTCAGCAGATACGGCTCCACAAAATACGCCGAAAGGACGGGCATATTGATGCAGGCGGCGACGACCAAGATGGCCATCAGCACGATTGCCGACCATTCGCTCTTATATACGGTAGTCTCCACGTTTTCGCGGTGAGCAGCGATGCCGGCGAGCTTTCCGAGCCATTTCGCCCAGAACATAAACGTTGCAGCGCTGCCGAAAGCAAGCAGGACGAGAAGGACGACCTGACCCGTGGTCGCAAAGGAGACGAGCGTCGCCCATTTGGAGACTAGCATACCGAACGGAGCGATGAACATGCACATGATGCCGAGCATCATGAAGCGGGCAAGACGCGGCATGCGCTCGAAGAGCTCGTCCATGTCTTCGATGTTGCGGCTGCCGATATGATGCTCTGCCGTGCCGACACAGAGGAACAGGAGGCTTTTTGCAACGGCGTGGAAGATAACCAGGAAGATTGCAGCCCATACCGCTTCGGGGGTGCCGACGCCGGCGCAGGCGGTGATCAAGCCGAGGTTAGCAATGGTGGAGTATGCCAGCACGCGCTTGGCGTTGGACTGGGAAATAGCAAGGAACGAGCAGAACAGGAACGTAAATCCGCCCACAAGCACGACCATGCCGGAGGCGATGGGAAACGCAAGGAACAAAGGCGAGAGCTTGATGAGCAGGAAAACGCCAGCCTTGACCATGGTGGACGAGTGCAGAAGCGCACTGGTAGGCGTAGGAGCGACCATGGCGCCGAGCAGCCACGTGTGGAACGGCATCTGAGCGGCCTTGGTCATGCCCGCAAACGCCAGCAGGACAACGGGGACCGCGAACAACGCAGCGGCCGTCGTGCCTGCGGACTGCGCACCCGCCATGAGGAATTCGCTGAAAACAAGGGGAAGTCCGTTGAGGGCCGCGAACGCGATGGCGATTTGGAAGGCGACGCCGCCGAGCATGTTCATGACGACCTGGCGGAATGCGTTGTTGATGGCCTCTTCGGTCTTCGTGAAGCCGATAAGCAGGAACGAGCACAGCGTGGTGACTTCCCAAGCCGTGTAGATCCACGACATGTTGTCGGAAAACACGATGTTATACATGGCCGCAAGGAAGGCGAACATGAGCGCGAAGAACCAGGGACGGCGATCCTTTTGGTCGGCGTGGTGGCTCTGGAAGTCCTTCATGTAGCCGAGCGCATACACGCAGATGCCAGAACCGACGGTTCCGATGATGAGCGCCATGATGATGGAGAGCTCGTCGATGCGCAGCTGCGTGGAGAAGCCCACCTCGTGCATCACGGAAGTTTCAAGCCAGATGGCGATGATAATCTGAACCAGGGCGAGAACGAGGGGCAGGATGCGCTTGTAGCGAATGGCGTACGCGAGAATGAACGCACCTACCGCCATCTCTATGGCGAAGTTCACCATGCTCAAAGCGCCCGACCATTCAGCGGGAAGCTCGAAGTACACCGGACCCGAGCCGAGGTACATGACGGAAAAGACAATAGAGAGAACACCGATGGCAACGGCAAAGCCAACCGCCAGGATATCTCGAACTTTGTCGGTGCGTATTGCAAGCATGAGCAGAGCCGCAATACAAGGCACCACAACTAGGGAAACAATTATCTCCATCGTTCCTCCCTTTTTCTCCCTTGCTACCGATAAAAAATAAAGCGGCGAGTCACCTCGCCGCTGTCACTTTATCAGAGCGGATCATCGGAAAGGCAATTGGGACTTAATTGCTCACCGTTCGGCGCCGAGGCTCGGTAAACGGGGCGGAGCAACGAGCGGCGACAAAGCCAGATGGCGAGCGGAAGAATCCGTATAGAAACAATCGCGCAGACCGAAGCGCCTAAGCCATCCGCTTCGTATACGTAGTCAGCTGAGAAACGTTGAAGAGCTGGCCGTCGCTTTCACGATACTGCTCGACCTTCCAAACCTGGATTTTGCCGCCCCGTCGAACGGGAGTGGCGATGCTGCGAATGGTGTCCCCCAATTCGACTGGAAGAAGATGTGTGCTTGTAAGCTCCAACCCGACCACGCGCACGCCATCGGGAGCCTTGTATTTCGCGGCGTTGTTCGCCGTTGACTCGGCCAAATAAGCACTCATGCCGCCATGAAGAATCCCATCGGGCTGAAGCATGTCATCCACCACAGGAGTCAACAAGACAGCATGATCCTCATCGATTTCGACGAATTTTGCGCCAATACGTTCGTAGAACATTCAAACCACACCTTTCGCTGGTTCTAGCGGAATCGAGACAAATACGCTGTTGCCAGCCACCACCTTACAAGGCTTTTCGAAAGGCGTCGATGGACATATTCGCATTACCGCGTATGAGCGGGTTTGCCACCCCAATACAGCTCGATGAAATGTTTCTTGGGCTCCCCCACCGTTCCGATAAGCGACAACGCAACGTTAGCGATATCGGCCGCCGCGTTCGGCCGTCTAAGAATCTCCCCGTTTGTAAGCATGGCCTGCAGGCTGGAGGGGTTTGCATGCAGGTGCCGCAGAGCCCCCAGCAACTCTCTAGCGGTTGTCACATGCATTCCGACGCCGAGCGATGTGAGCATAAGCGTATTCGCCTTCTCCTGGCCGTACGACCTGCCCAGAAGAACCATGGGAAGCCTCGAGCAAAGGCATTCGGTCACCGTGAGACCTCCCGATTTGCAGATAGCAAGGTCGCTTGCAGCCATTAAAGCGGGCATATTGTCCACATATCCCATGACCGTCATGTTGTCGATCGCCATGGCCTGTCTCTGGCGCTCCAAGCGAAGGGCATACTCTTCATCCCTGCCGGGAAGAAAAACGAAGTGCATGCCCGACAGCCCTTTAAGGTACGCCATGGTTTCATCCATGGTCGCCCGAAACCTCACGTACGGCTGAGGCAAATGGGCGCCCGCCATGACCAGAACGACGATTTTGTCCTGAGGAAGCCCCATCTCTTCGCGTATGGCGGCGGTGTCGAATTCTTCCCCAAGCCCGCCTCGCACAGGAATCCCTGTGATCTGCATGCGCGTTTCCGGAACCTTGCGCGGACGAAGCGTCTCAGCCATCGCCTCCGTAGCGACGCAGAACATATCGGCGTCTTTGTGGGGCCACAGCCCCTCGATCTCGTAATCCGTGGGAACGCAGACAATGGGGAACCTTTGTTTGGTGAGCATCCGCGCCCCCGCCACAGCGTTTGCTGCGGTTATGTGCGTGCAGACGACGGCTATGGGTTTTCGCTGCTCGACGTAATCGGTCAGCTTCTTGAACATGACGTGCGCCCAGGATGTGCCCCCTCCCCACAGGAGGCGCCCCGTGAAGGTGAACCGCCAGGTGATATCGTATATGGGACGAGTCGGGCCCGTAAACATGGAGGCAGTTTTATCTCCGTCGAGAGGAACGCGCCCGTAATCGAGAATATCCAGCACCTCAATGCGAGTATTGGCGGGAATTCGCGCATCGCCCTCCTGGACGAGCTTCTCGAAAGCCTCCGCGACAGCAAGCGCTGCGCTTCTGTGGCCAGACCCCACAGAGGCATGCATGACGAAAATCGTAGGAACGGGAACTTCGGCGCAAAGAAACTCCTCGGCGCACTCCCTCTCTTCGCAAGGCGCTTCTCCCTGCATGCCGATTCCCTCCTCCGAAATATCTCCCTCTCCCTGAGAAGAAAGATCTTGATTTCGAGAAAGACCGAGCTCTTCTGAGCAATACCGATGATCCGCCACTGAAACCGCCTTTCATAGCATGAAAGACAAGAATAGCCCATTTTGCAAAACGACTCGTCCCCGACAGACCGCTTAGTACCGACCCGTTACGAAACGCGCGTTGCGCGGCGCGCCAGAAGCAAGCCAGTCTCGCGGGCGCCCTCTTGCACGTCGAGCGAAAAGCCCCATTCGCAGCATTTTCGGACAAGAGACGGACAATCAAGCAGACCGCCATCGAGAAAGCCGAAGCGATACGCATTCTGAGCCAGAAGCGCGTTTTCGCATGAAAAGAGTTCCGCATGCCCCGTGACATTAGAGATCCCATCCACGCAGAATTCCTCGCTCGAACGGAAGGAAACCCCGCCGAAACGCGTCGAAACCTGCTCACGGGGAAACGACACGAAAAGACGTCCAGGCTCCATGGAAACCCGCACCGCAGACCGGGCTTCGTATGAACGATGCAGAAACGCATAGGAAAGCAGAGACCCCGCGGCCGAGCGCAACCACGCGGCAAAGGCAGGCCCCGAGTCAAGCAAGACCCCGAACGCATTGCGGCAATGGCTCATGATGAAGAACAGAGCCCCTTCGAGCGCGCAGACATACGGGCTGAAGTGAGATGCCGAATCGATAAGCCCGTCATGGCGCGCGCCCGAAAAAAGACGGCACGACACAAGGGGCTCGTTGGCATCGGAGAACAAAACAGCCCCCGAGTTCGTGAGAAAGCGCCCCCGCGCAAGACCCGTGGCGTGAAGAATGGAGGCCTGATCGGAAAGCGACTGCGCAAGACGCCCGCAATTGCGCGCATGGTGGCAGGCACAGGCAAAAAGAGCCGCCTGAACGTCCTCCAAAAGGACGCCGCTCGGACGCTCATCCCAGGGTTCAATGTATTCGAGCCGTTCTATGCGATCCGCAATGCGACGCTGGTAGGCATGGTTCAGACAATTGACGGACATGACGCCTCCTTTTACAGAGAAGAGGCTGTCCTTCGAGAAAGAAGTTAGGCGATGCCAGCCGTTCGAACATCTGTTTGCATTATAAACGAACAGATGTTCGTTAGCAAGAGAGATGCCCCCGAAATCCTCATTGAAGAATTCTGGAGGAAACGCGCCACGTAACACGACTCTCCCTCCCGTCCGAAGACGCGTCTGAGCAAGAGCTACGCTCGCCCGATCGCTCGAAGCCGACACGATACAACACGACCTGCGCCGATTCGTCGAAAAAAAGCGTTTCGGTGACGGCGCTTTTATACCCGAGCTCTTCGAACGCATAGCGAAGAGACTCATGCAATGCCGAGCACGCCGCCTCGTAAGGAACGGAAGCAGAAAAACGCATGCGCAGCAGGCATTCGTCGCCGCATCCGCCCAATGCGTCGAAGCCCAGAGCCACCGCCCCCGACATCGACGCTCGAGATGCGGCCGAACGCACCCCGAACGCATGAATCCGACATACCGAAGATTCTTTCGGCCAGCACGTGGCAAACGAGGAAGCGCTCGAAAGCCCGTCGCGAAGCAATGCGCAATCTTGAAAAGACAGAGGCATCAAATCGGCGCCCCGAACATGCAGGATGGGACGTTGCTCGGGATGTTCGGAAACGAGAGGAGGAATTCCTTCGCGAAGAGCACGAGACCTCAGAAGGCAGCAAACGAAAGATTTCTCGTCGATGACGCGGATACCCGTAGCGCAAAAAGCGCGCGCAGCCATCCCGAACCCCCGAACAAGCGTTCCGGAGAACGTTCCATCATATACCTCGCCGACGCCGCACGCAGGACTCTTCGACTTCAAGACGGCGAGCGTGCAGCCGGCCTCTACCGCCCGCTCGATGCAAAGACGCGACCCTTCCCGAAATTCGATCGTGACATCTGCACCTTCGGCGTTGATAACCCTTTCTCCTCCATGAACAACGTCGATTTCGCTTGGAGGGCGCGGGCAGCCGAGACCCCCTTCCTCCTCGGGGCAAATCGGCACCACGACATGCTCGTTCAACAGCTCGATGAGACCCGGATACGTTTTGGACGAAGCGTCGAATCTGCATCGGGCTCCTAAAAGGCAATTGCTCACCGCTATGTTCATTGTCAGTACCCTTCGTCGACCCGTCTTCCGCCTTGCAGCGCGCGAAACCGCACGCTGCCTCGAATGATAGCGAAGCCGCACGCGCAAAAAGGCCGCACCGAATCGTTTTTCTCGGCGCGGCCTTTGGGGTACGGGGCTTCTTGCTGGGTTTCTATTCTAGACCGAATAGAAACCGGAAGGTTCTTCCCCTAGGTTAATCAGGATGTTTTTCGTCTGGCAATAATGATCGAGCATCATCTTATGCGTCTCGCGGCCGACGCCCGACTCCTTGTATCCGCCGAACGGGGCGCCTGCGGGAATCTGGTTATAGGTGTTCACCCACATGCGGCCCGTCTGCACCCCACGCGCCACACGGAAAGCCCGATTGATGTCGCGCGTCCATACCGCTCCGCCAAGGCCGTATACCGAGTCGTTAGCAAGGTCGATCACCTCTTGCTCGTCCTTGAACTTCATGACCACCGCGACCGGACCGAAGATCTCCTCCTGCGCTACACGGCAAGAGTTGCTCGGAACTTCGAGCAGCGTCGGCTCGAGGAAGGCGCCCTTGGCGAGCTCCCCTTCGGTCGCGCGACGGCCTCCCACGAGCACGCGGCCTCCCTCTTCTTTCGCCAATTCCACGTAGTCGAGTATCTTTTGCGCCTGGCGTTCGTCGATTTGCGACCCCATCTGGGTGTCCTCGTTCCACGGCAGACCCACCTTGACCTTCTTGAAGGCCTCAACGACTTCGGAGACGAATTCGTCGTATATATCCTCATGGACGAAGATACGGCTTCCTGCGCAGCAGACCTGGCCCTGGTTGAACAGAATACCCAGCTGGATTCCGTCGATGGCCATGTCCCTCTTGGCATCGGGGAAAACAATATTGGCCGATTTTCCACCCAGCTCGAGCGTCGCGGGGATAAGACGATCGGCCGCGGCCCGAGCAACCTCGCGCCCGACCTCGGTAGAGCCGGTGAAAGCGAGCTTGGCGATTCGTGTGTTCTCAAGCAGATATTGACCCGATTTCGAACCGCGACCCGTAACCACATTAAAGACGCCGGCGGGAATGATGCCCTGCGTCAGGCGCGCCAGCTCGAGAACGGAAAGGGACGTGGAGGAAGACGGCTTGAGAACGGTGCAGTCGCCGGCGGCGAGCACGGGCGCGAGCTTCCACGCCGCCATGAGCAGCGGGAAATTCCAGGGCACGATCTGTCCGACCACGCCGATGGGCTCATGGACCACGATCGACATCATGTTCGGCGCCACCATGTCGGCCTCGCCGGTTTCAGCAAGAAGGACGCCGGCGAAATAGCGGAAGTGCTCGGCAGAATATGCGACATCTATCGCGCGCGTCTCTCGAATGGGCTTGCCGTTGTCGATGGATTCGACGAGGGCGAGATGTTCGGCGTTTTCTTCGATGACATCGGCGATGGCGTTGAGAATGCGCGCTCGCTCGCCCTTCTGCGTCGCTTTCCATGATGCGAACGCCCCGTGAGCCGCATCCACGGCCGCGTCGACATCTTGGCGCGTCGCGTCGGCGATGCTCGCGATGCGTTCGCCGTTCGCAGGGCAATAAGTATCAAGCGTGGCTCCGTCGGAAGCATCGACCCAGCGGCCGCCGATGAAAAGCTTGTAGGAATCGGAAACGGGATACTGCATGGTATCGCTCCTTTCTCGAGGGAATCCCCTCTTTTCTGGTTCGCCATGCACTATACCCACCTGTTTTGTATGATTTCTGAGCGAAATGTTACCATTTCCTTAACATTTGATTTCCGTATTATATCACCGCTGGTCGAACGGCTATTTGAATTCGTCCCCTGCGCCTTGGGGCGCAGCCTGGCATCGTACGCGAAACGGCTTGTAGGGGCGAAACCGACGGCAAACGACCCCTCGCGCGGACCGCGTCCGAAGCCGTATCGAGCGGCAACGCTCAGCTCCTGAAACGCGGCCCTTCGTCAGAAAGCTTCGGGCTAGCCCACCTTCACGAGCGAGAACACCTCGACGTCGCTCGCCTCGGCGATGGCAGAACGCGGGTCAAGAAACGCGAGCTCCATGAGAAAGCCCATTCCGGCAAGACGAGCTCCGAAGCGTTCGACGAGATGCGCCTGGGCGACGGCCGTACCGCCCGTTGCAACCAGGTCGTCGACGAGCAGAACCACGTCGTCAGACGACAAGGCATCGGCGTGAACCTCGAGCGCGTCGGTGCCGTATTCGAGCGCATAACTCTCGCTTACCGTTTCGCGCGGGAGCTTCCCAGGCTTGCGCGCAGGAACGAAGCCGGCGTCAAGACGACGCGCGACCGGCGCGCCCACCATGAATCCCCGAGCTTCGGCTCCTATCACCTTGGTAATGCCCGCATCTTTGAAATGGTCGGCGATCGCATCGACCACCGCGGCGAATCCCTCCGAATCGGCAAGAAGCGGCGTGATGTCTTTGAAGACAACCCCAGGCTCGGGATAATCGGGAATATCGACGATCAAACGCTCGAAATCGTATGCGGCCATATCGTTCCTTTCTGTTCGTCCCTCGTAAACGCCGCGAGGGCTTCGTGCGCTGTGCATTGTACTACGGAAGAGTATCCTTGACGGCTCGCGGCTGCTCGTATAAAGTCCCGCCGATACCGCATGCATACTTGAACAACCTTCCGAGGAGGAAACATGACAAAATCGGTCAACGATAGGAAAGTGGCCATCGTCGGATGCGGATTCGTCGGATCGTCCTCGGCATTCGCTCTCATGCAAAGCGGACTTTTCAGCGAGATGGTTCTCATCGACGTAGACCGTGACCGCGCAGAGGGAGAAGCCCTCGACATCAGCCACGGATTGCCTTTTGCACGACCCATGAACATCTACGCGGGAGATTACGACGACGCATCGGACGCCGCCGTAACCGTCATCACAGCGGGCGCGAACCAAAGGCCGGGAGAAACGCGCCTCGACCTCGTGAAGAAAAACGTCGCCATTTTTAAGACCATCATCCCCGAAATAGCAAAGCGCCACTACCAAGGCATCGTTCTTATCGTCTCGAACCCCGTCGACGTGCTCACGTACGTCACCATCAAGCTCTCGGGGCTGCCGCTCGGGCGCGTGCTGGGATCGGGCACCGTGCTCGACACCGCCCGTTTCAAATACGCCCTCGGACAGCACCTCGGCGTAGATCCCCGCACGGTTCACGCGCGCATCGTCGGCGAGCACGGCGATAGCGAGATCGCCGTCTGGAGCACGGCGAACGTAGGGGGCGTGCCCATCAACTCCTTCTGCGAGCTGAGAGGCTTCTACGAGCACGAAGAGTCGATGAGACGGATTGCCGAAGGGGTGAAAAACAGCGCATACGAGATCATCGACAAGAAGAACGCCACCTATTACGGCATCGCCATGACCGTCAAGCGCCTGTGCGAAGCGATCGTGCGCGACGAGAAATCGGTACTTCCCGTATCGAACCTCATGGAAGGCGACTACGGCCTGGACGACGTGGTGCTCAGCATGCCGGCCATTATCGGCCGCGGAGGGATAGAGCAGAAGGTGCCCATCAGCCTCAGCGAGGAGGAGCACCACAAGCTTGAAAAGTCGGCCGCGGCCCTGCGCGCCGTCATCGACGAGCTCGATCTTTCGTAGCGGCAGCGCACGACCTGCACCGTGCAAGACGACAGGATCAAACTCTTTAGAGCCGAAAGCTCGCATGGAAACTTTGCGACGATGCGGATGCAAGCGCGCATACATCCTTTCTGCGGGGTTAGCATATTGTTTCATCAGTGAACGATTATCACGCGCAAGAAAGACACCATGAGCCCTCGAAAAGAAAACCTCACGCTCGATTCGGCCTACTTCGTTGCCTTCGAGATGACGCACGATGCGCTTAAGCGAGGCCTCAAGTCGGCAAGCGAGCTGAGCATCACCCAGTACCGCATGCTCGTAAAGCTCGCGGCAGCAGGCGGAAAGACCGCGCAGGCAGACCTCGGAAGAATCCTCGACCTCAAGCCCAACGTCGTCACGCAGGCTGCAAACGCACTGGAAGAAGCAGGGTTTGCACGTCGCGAAACCGACGATGCGGACGCTCGCTCGAAATCGATTACGGCGACGCAGAATGGGATTTCCCACGTCGCGTCCGTGAACAGGTCTATTGTTGCATGCCTTTACGCTCTCTTTCCCACCGAAGACGCTTCATGGAGGGCCATCCTCGAAACGTCCATCGACGCATGCTCCCATATAGACCCGCCAGTGTCCGAGCGCGAAGCGACCGACTACCCAGCATCGCGCGCACTCGCCGCGCTCGAGCGATTCAGAATCGCCATCGAAGCACGGCTGAGGCAAGCATGCGGAGCATCCTTTAGCGAATGCCGCGTCATGCAGCTTCTCGACGAAGCGCAGCGTCCTTTGAGAATCGGCGACATAGCCGCGCAACTGCGTTTGTCGACGGTGAACGTGGCGCGCGCCGTCGACAGGCTCTCCGACCGAAACTGGGTGCGAAGGATGGGGGCCTCCCGCGACCGCAAGGCCGTTTTCGTCAACGTCACCGATGAAGGACTCGAGAAACAACGCGTCATTGCGCGCACAATCGACGATTTGGGACGCAGCCTTCTCTGGAAACACCTCGATCGCGCCGAGCGAACGGCTGTCAGAGAAGTGACCCGCACGGTGATCGAAGGGCTTCGTCTCCGGGAATACGAGAAGGGCCTGACCCCTATCGACGAACTCCGCCCCCTGGGCGAAACCTCCGCCCGCCGATAACGTCTTTGCAGCCCTGGCAAACGAATCTGAAGCGAAAAAGGGTCGCGAAGTTCTTCTTCACGACCCTTCTCTTATAGTGCATGCATATCTCGGAAACACAAGCAGGCACGCGGCCCGAACGCCGAATGAAACGCCAGCGCGAAAGACGCGCCGCCCGCTCGGCGTTAGCCCTTCTGCGCAACGTGCCACGAGCCGGCAACGATGGCAGCATTGGCCGCCAAATCGGCGGCAAGCCACCCAAGCACATACGGCACGCTTACAGACACGCTGTTCAGCGCCGAGAACGTGCCGACCGTGAGCAGCATGACCACGAAGCCGCATCCTGCCGTGGCGAGCAGAAGGTTCCTCGTCAAAGAGCACGCCGACCCTGAGCGCACGATGCAGGCATGCACGGCCATCGAGGCGGCCGCAAGCAGCGTGCCGATGAACGCCGCAAACGCGATAATGCCCGCAACCATAACCGGAAGGCTCGGCATCTTCGAGCTCATCGAGGCAACCTGCACGCCGCTCAGAATGCCGTTTGCCACGATCATCAGGCAAACGAACGCGACGAAGGCGGTTGCCCACCCCCACAGAAAAGCCGTGGCAGGCCTGGCCGGAATGCCGCCTTTGCGCGTCAGGTACCCGTACAAGACGACCCCGGCCGTCGAAAGCACGAGCGCCAGCGAACCGGCGAAGACGAACGCGATAAACGCGGACCCAGTGAGAATGGAGCAGACGACGTCGAGCAGGGCCACTCCCGACGCGGAGATATAGTCGTAGGCGATAGTTCCGGTCATGTCCATGACCCACAGACCAATCCTGCCCAAAAGCGCGATTACGAGAGCGATAGAGAACAGCCCCGCGTACGGACGCGCCATGTCTTTCATAAGTTTTGCCATGTCGGTCTCCTATCCGGTTCTAGTCGCGATCGATTTCGTGCTCGACAGCCGAGGTTCCGCACAGATACCCGCCGCAAAACGCCAAGCCCACATCGCCCATGAGCGAACCGAGAATGGGATCGCCCACATAGCTGTTCTCGCCGCATGCGCCCCCGGCCGTGTGCCAGCCGGCGTAAAGCCCCTTGATGGGAAGGCCGTTGACGCCCATGACCTGCATGTCCTCGTTGATGGCAAGGCCCGCTTTCGTGCCGTAGAGGTTTCCCCCGATTCGGCATCCGTAAAACGGCGGCTCGCTCACGACGTGCAGCCACTCTTTTGGCATGGGATAGAGATAGTCGTCCTCTCCGCGCTCGCATGCTTCGTTCCACTTCTGCACGGCTCCCACCAGCACGCCGGGCTCGAAGCCCAGATCGGCCTCAAGCTCCTCGAGCGTGTCGCGACGCTTGAGAACGTCGGCATCGATGGCATCCTGGACCCCGTGATGCCAATCGCGGTAATGCTCGGGAACTTTCTCGATCTGCTCGAGATCAGGCGTGATGAGCTTGCGGCAATGCTCCTGCGCGAATCCCGCCAAATGGTCTTCGTAGTTCGCGTCGAAAATGATGTAGGAGCGATGCCCCGGAGGCGTCATTTGTATCGTTGCAAGATCGCCCAAGGCGTAGATGGCATTCGCCCCGTCTTCCCCGACACGGCTGTCCATATAGCGCAGGCGGTTGCCGCAGCGGTCTATCGTCAGCCACGGCTGGCGCGAAAGCTGCGTCATGCCGTCGTAGAGAAAGCGCGCCCACTGGCCGCCTTCCGCCTCCCAGTCGACACCGCCGTCGAAGCTTGCCGAGCTGTTGAAGCCCGACACATCAGCGCCCACGCCAAGGCCCATGCGAAAGCACTCTCCTGTCTCGCCGAGCGTGAGGTAGCTCGACGCGCAGCCCATTGCGGCCGTGGGGATGTAGCGGTCGAGAAGCGCCTTGTTGTTGCAGAAGCCGCCCGCCGTCAAGATGACCGCAGCCGTCGCATGCACGAAGACCTCGCGCTGGTAATCCTCTTTACACACCACGCCGACGACGCGCCCCGTCTCGTCTTGCACAAGCGCGACGGCGGGAGACTGGAAATGGTAATCGACGCCTTTGCGCTGCCCGTAGTTGAACATTGCGTCGGTCGCATCCTTCATCTTGAGTACGTGATGATCGAGGGTGGCGTTCTTCGGGGCGACATACACCGGCACTTCGCCCAAACGCCACTGCACGCCGCATTCCGCCATCCAGTCAAGGCTCGGCCCGCCCTGTTCGGCGATCTTGTAGATCAACTTGGGATCTGCAGCATAATGGTATTCGTCCATCGCCCAATCGGTAAGCGCCTTCGCATCGAAAGGATACGACGGAAAGGCGAAGCGCTTCGACTCCTGCATTTTCGAGCCCCCCAGGATGCCGCACATGCCGGCCTCCTGAGCATTGCCCCCGTGAAGGCCGGCCGCCTCCACGCAGATGACGCTTGCGCCAAGCTCGGCCGCACGCGCGGCCGCGTTAAGCCCGCCTCCGCCTGCTCCCACGACGCAGATGTCGCATTCGTAGTCCCAGATAGAAGGAACCGGACGCGGCTCGATGGGCGACGCGTCGTTGGCGGGAAACGTCGCCGCGTTGTGCTCTCGATACGTTCCGTCCGAAGCCGATGCGTTGCCCTTCGGGCTAGGCGGAACCTCGACCTCGGAAGATCCGTCAGCAGACCAGTCGCCGATCACGCCTTCTTCGACCGCGTAGGCCGCACGGCTTACCGTCGACGATGCGACAACGGCGCCTGCGCCCGCCATAGCGGCGCGAGCAAAAAAATCTCGACGGGATAGCCCCTTGGTGGTTTCGTTGTTCATCATAGTCCCCTATTCGCCCTCGGCCGCGGCGTCGTCGTTTTTCATCTCCGCTTGCGCCAATGCATCGTCGATGGCCATCTTCACGCCAGCCGTGGTAATGGTCGCCCCGCTGATCGCGTCGATATCGGAGCCTTGGGCGGCATCGATCATCGCGGCGAACTTTCCATCGCGAATGGCCTCGTAGCCTCCTCGGCTCTGGCTTTCCCCCTCCTGGGTGACCTCGAGACACGTCACGTGATTGTCATCGAGAAGCAGCGTCACGGTGACAAGGCCCTCCATGGCCGTCCCTTTGCCCGTATAGACGCCGTCTGCATACGAGCCATCGGCTTGAGCGCGAGCCTGCTCCCTCGACTGAACGGCCCACGGATCGTCGATGCGCATGGCAAGCTGCTCTGCGCTTGCAGCGTCCTTGGAGCCCGACCCCTCGAACGACGCGCCGCATCCTGTCAAGCCCAGCATGAGCGCGGCGGCGGTTCCTAAGACGACCTGGCTTTTCCCCTTCATACAACCTCCCCTCGGAAACGCGGCGCTTCATGCGCCGCGTGCGTTTTTCTTGGTGCATGCGCCGCCTGTTAGACAGGATCGGTCCAGCCCTGCGGCGTTTCGTAATCGTGGCACGTGTTGCAGTACATGTTCGAAGCCTTATGCACGCCATGGCAGTTGCTGCAGTCGATCGGCGTACCCTGGTGGGAATCGTGAGGGTTCACGCCCTCCTCTCCGCCCCAATCCTGGGTCGCCGCCATAACGTCCTGCATGTCGTGGCACTCGGGCGTCGCGCACATCTTCTCGTCCGCCGTCACGCCGACGGTGGCGATATCGCCGCGTTCGTCCACCTCGAAGTCGCCCTTCACCCAGGCAATCCCCTCGGCAATCTGCTCATCGATCTTGGGCTCATGGCATTGAAGGCACGTGGTGCCTTCGCGATAGTGGGCGTTGGCGCAAAGCGTCTCGTCCTCGTAATAGCCCTCAACGTAGTTGTCCATGGGCACGTGGCATATGGCGTTGCAGAAACTTGGCTGCTCGTGCCAGACGAAAAAACCCGCTGCGGCAAGAGCCACGACCGCTGCGACGCATCCAACCGCGATGGGCCACCTCCTGCGAACCCGACCCCGCTTCTCCTGCGCGTTCGAGGCCGTCTCGGACAAGGCGTCCTTCTGCGCCGGCGGCGCAGCGGCGAAGCGCCTCTTTTCCTCTTCTCCCATATCTCCTCCCCTCTCTTATTTGCTTCACTGAAGTTTATATTTTGCTACTTCGGTGAACTTTATGCGGCGCACTATATCATGCTCGCTTCCGGGAGAAAATAGCTTTTGTTCAGGTATTTATCAGGATCGACGATTCGTCAAAACTGTACATTGACGCAATGTCAAACTGAGGCGTATTCTGCTCTCATCAAGGGAATAGCGGCCCGCCGCGCAAGGGGAACGCGCATGGTAGGCAGGCCGTCTAAAGCGTCGGGCTATACTGCGCACAGTGCGCGGCATAGCCCGATTCGAGGGGAGATGCCCATGAACCGCCGCGAGCAAATCATCGCGTGCACACGAGAGCTTTACGAGGAAAAAGGCCTCACGAAGACCTCCGTGCAAGACATCGCCGACAAGGTCGGTGTCGCGCGCAGCCTGTTCTACCATTACTTCACCGACAAAGACGACGTGACCTCCGCCGTGCTCGACTCCTACATCGAAGAGTTCCTCGCCATGCTCAAAGCCTGGAACGAGCAGCGAATCGAAGGCGACGTGGAACATGCGCTGCACACGCTCGTTCCTGTTTTGCGAAGAGGTCTTTTCGACAGGGATTCCTTCCGACGAGCCCTCGCCTCTCGCGAGAACGCAGCCCTCTACATCGACTTCATCAACAGGGTCGCAGATAAAGCGACGAACTACATCATCACGACGACGGTCGAGGACTACGGGCGCCTGCACGAGATTCGCATCGACCACGTGTACGAAAGCTTTTACATGCTGACTTTGGGCGTTGTTGGCTACCTGCGAACGCACCCCGACGCCGATGACGGCGTCACCGAAGACGTCATCGCGCAAAGCCTGCATCTCGACAGAAGCAAGCCTGCACCCGCCTAGGCCCAATCCACGCTAAACCGCGCATCGACGCGTCCATATTCATAGCCGCGTTTGCGATCGCACCGCGCGACCGCTCAGTTTTCGACGCAAAAAAACAAGCCGCATCGAAAAAACGCGGCGCGATCACGCCGGGAAAGGAGGCACGTCCCTCTACGGCATTCCAACCGATTTCTATGCACAAGGAGTTCTCATGCTATTCGACGTCTACGGCGACACCGCCGTCTTCCAATGGGTCGGATGGGTCATCGTATTCGTGGGCCTCATCCTCATGAACGAATTCGCGCGCCGCACCAAAGCGGGCGGAATCATCTGCTTCCTGGTGATACCCGCTATCCTGACGGTCTATTTCATCGCCATCAGCGTAAGCGCTGCCGCCGGCGCGCAATGGGCCCTCGACAACCCCACCTACACCGATATGAACAGCTGGTTCCACTACGCGAAGCTTTACGCCGCAACCATCGGCTGCATCGGCTTCATGGCGCTGAAGTATCGTTGGGGCAAAATCGGCAAGAGCCACTGGTTCAAAGCCTTCCCCTTCGTGATCGTTGCCATCAACATCCTCATCGCCGTGGTGTCTGACTTCGAAAGCGCCGTCCGAGCCTTCGGCACCACATGGGTTTCCACGGAAGGCGTCACCCTGTACGGTGGCTGGCATAACGTCTTCAACGGCATCGCCGGCATCCTGAACATTTTCTGCATGACCGGCTGGTGGGGCATTTACGTCTCCAAGAAAAAGCAGGATATGCTCTGGCCCGACATGACATGGGTCTTCATCATCGCCTACGATCTGTGGAACTTCTGCTACACCTACAACTGCCTACCTACGCACTCTTGGTACTGCGGCCTGGCGCTGCTTCTGGCCCCCACGGTAGCCAACGCGCTCTGGAACAAGGGAGGCTGGATTCAGAACCGCGCTTACACGCTCGCCATCTGGTGCATGTTCTGCCAGGTCGTTCCCATGTTCGCCAATGACAGCATCTTCGCCGTCAACTCCGTGAACAACCCGAATATCAACCTCGCGGTCTCCGTCATCGCGCTCCTGGCAAACATCGCCGCCCTTGCCTACATCGCATATCGCGCCAAGAAGCTCGGCGTCAATCCTTACACGCACGAGGTCTTCGTCGGAACGCGCGACTTCGTGAAGGCCATGAGCCGCCGTGAAGATGCGGGAAATGACGCCGTCGCATAACGGCAACAGACCCGCGCAGCTTTAATGGCCCTCGAAGCGACATAAGCCAGCTCGAAAGCCGCCCAGGCCCCGCCCTTTGCGCCGCAGCAGAGGACGGGGCTTTTTCGCATACGACATGCACCCCCCCTGTTTCTCGTTCATTAACAATTCCTGAAAAAACTAATTCATACCTATCTTATATGCTTTCTTCGGTATTATCTCGGCATTCCGAGAACAAGACGACAGGAAGAAGGAGGCAGGCATGAAGACGTACGCGAATCCGTTCTGCAATACGGTCTTTTTACGCCAATGCGGGCGAATGCCGTACTCCCGAGCGCTTTTCCCAGCGGCCGGCACACGTCTTCTTCCTAGGTAGCAGCCATACGACGCACGCCGTTTTCGCCGCGCGCTCGGGAGCCTTTCGACCAAAACAAACTCTCAACCGTCCAAACGGACACGAAAGGACCCCCATGTCTGCCACGCCACGCGATACATACCGTTTCGAAACGCTTCAGCTTCACGTCGGCCAGGAACAGCCGGACCCCGCCACGGGCTCTCGCGCCGTGCCCATCTACCAGACCACATCCTACGTCTTCGACGACTGCGCCCACGCCGCCGCCCGCTTCGGCCTGTCGGATGCGGGAAACATCTACGGCCGACTCACCAATTCCACCCAGGACGTCTTCGAACGACGCATTGCCGCGCTCGAAGGAGGAACCGCCGCGCTTGCCCTCGCTTCGGGCGCAGCGGCGATCGCCTACACCATCCAGGCGCTCGCCCAGGCAGGAGGGCATATCGTCGCACAGAAAACCGTATACGGCGGCACGTACAACCTGCTTGCGCACACGCTCGACCAATTCGGCGTTGAAACCACATTCGTCGACATCCACGATCTCGGCGCGGTGGAGTCGGCCTTGCGAGAGAACACCAAAGCGGTCTACATCGAAACGTTCGGCAACCCCAACTCCGATATCCCCCGCATCGACGAAATCGCCCAGATCGCCCACCGCCACGGCGTTCCCCTTGTCGTGGACAACACCTTCGCCACGCCTTACCTGCTCCGTCCGATAGAGCACGGCGCCGACATCGTCGTCCACTCGGCCACGAAGTTCATCGGAGGCCACGGCACCGCCCTCGGCGGCGTCATCGTCGACGGCGGCACCTTCGACTGGACCCGAAGCGACGCGTGGCCGGCCATAACGAAACCCAATCCGAGCTATCACGGAATATCTTTCGCGAAGGCTGCAGGGTCCGCCGCCTTCGCGACCTACGTGCGTGCCATCCTCCTGCGCGACACCGGCGCCTGCATCAGCCCTTTTAACGCATTCCTCCTTCTTCAAGGAACCGAGACGCTCAGCCTGCGCGTGCAGCGCCACGTCGAAAACGCCGAAGCGGTAGCAGCATATCTCGCGCAAAGGCCCGAGGTCGAGCGCGTGAACCATCCGAGCCTGCCGGACCATCCCGACCACGACACATACCGTCGGCTTTTCCCGCACGGTGGCGCATCGATATTCACCTTTGAGATCCGCGGAGGACAGCAGGCCGCTTGGAAGTTCATAGACAACCTGCGCCTCTTCAGCCTGCTCGCCAACGTGGCAGACGTGAAGAGCCTGGTGATACACCCAGCAAGCACCACGCATTCCCAGCTTTCGGAATCCGAGCTGCAGCAAGCATCCATCACGCCTTCGACCGTGCGGCTCTCCATTGGCACCGAACACATCGACGACATTATCGCCGACCTCGACCAGGCCTTCGCCGCGCTGCAAAGCTAAAGCGGCCCCTCGGCGGTCGGGGTTCCATCGACAAAACAGCGGCCTTCGCAGGGCACGGATCGGCAAGGCCCGTGACGCTCGCCGAAAGGGACGATTTCCCTACGGCCAAAATGCTACCATTGTGGCATCAAAGCACTGCCAAGGAGGCCGCCATGATGATCTCGACAAAAGGACGCTACGCGATGCGCCTCATGATTGACATCGCCGACCATGAAGACGGCAGCCCGGTCTCTCTCAAAGAAGTCGCGAACCGCGAGGACATGCCGGTGAAATACCTCGAACAGCTCGTACGCCCCCTTACGCGCGACGGCATTCTCCGTAGCGTGAGGGGGCAACGGGGCGGCTATCTTCTTGCGCGCAGCGCATCCGACATTTCGGCGGGCGATATCCTGCGCTGCGTCGAAGGCAGCATAGCGCCCGTAGCGTGCCTCTCTCAGCAGACGGTCTGTCCGCGCAAAGACGCCTGCACGACATTCTCTTTCTGGCAAGGCCTCGATGCCGCGATCGACTCCTACGTGGACTCGGTCGCGCTCGAGCAGCTTCGCGCCCCTCATGCACCCTCGTGCAAAGAACTTCGAGGCCTTTCCGAGCGCGCAGGCGAGGCGCAAAGCGCCTAGGAGCGACGTCCGCTTGCTCTTGCCGACAGACGCCGCATCTTCTAATATCGAGGATTGCCATCTCGTCGGAAGGAGCACGATGGTTTCTGAGCAGAAGCTCGAGGAGCAATGCCCCCCGAAAACATTTCAGAGAGCACGCCTTATCGCGGCATCCGGCCAAAGCATCCTCACGAAGAAGTGTCGCTTCGACCAGGCGGGAACCCACCTTTCGGCGTTCGTGGCATCAAGCCGCGGATGGAACGACAGCTACCGAACCTCGATCACGCTCGACGAGACGAGAGGTCTGATCAAAGACTACGCCTGCACCTGCCCCGCCGCCATGCAATACGATGCCCCGTGCAAGCACTGCATGGCGCTGGCGATTTCCTATTCCATGAAACCCGAGCGTTTTAGCGGATATAGATCGCATAGAAAACCGGAAACGACCCCGTGCCTCGCAGAATTCATCAAGCAAAGCGACATTGCACGTTCAGCCTCCTTTTGCAACGAAATCGACATCGAACCGACCCTGGTCTACGGATACCGCGCATGGTCCGCGCATTTCAAGGTCATCGGCCCGAACGGCTCATACGTCATGAAAAACATCGCGGATTTCGCCGAGCGTATGGAGCAAGGGGTCTATCACTCTTACGGAAAAAACCTCGCCTTCGTCCACACGATGGACGCGTTCACCCCAAGGGGAAAAGCCCTCTGCTCGCTCATCGCCCGAGCCGTTGCCTCGCGAAAGCGGTCTTCATACGCGCACGCATGGGGGGCTCGGCCGCAGGAAATGCCCGCGCGCACGATACATCTGACCGATTACGAAACCGTCGATTTGCTCGATGCCCTGAAAGAACGTCCCTTCGTCGTCGAGGGAGCAGACGTCAGCATTCGTTCGAAGACCCTCGCGCACACCGTCAACGAAGATCCAGAGCTGACCGTCCGGTTCGTCAAGGAGCCGCAAGGCGGGTTCTCCGTACAGCGCGACGACGACCTCGTCTTCATAACCAGTGGAAACAGGATGTACGTCTGGCATGACGACGTCTTCTACAATTGCAGCGACGATTTCGCTCGAAGCGCCGCCTTCCTGAAAACCGTCTACGAAACCGAATCGGACCTGCTCTACATTTGCGAGGACGACCTTCCTCTTTTTTGCGCAGCGGCGCTGCCCGCCATAGAGGAGCACCTCGACGTAAGCGCCCCTGAAGAGCTCGACTCCTATCGACCCATCCCCGGGTCAGTCGAGCTGTACTTCGACAAGACGCCGAAAAGAATCGTATGCGACGCTCGCGTATCATACGGCCCGTTCACGCGCATCCTGCGAGAAGGGGCATGGATTTGGGAAAAGCCCGCTGCGCCTCTTCCCCTGCCCGACGATGCGCTTGAGGCGCAAACCTCGAGCCTTCTTGAGCGGTATCTGCATCACGCGCCAAGCGGGAGCGGCGCCACTCGCGGTCTCGAGCGGTTCTCGGCGTATATTGAAATGAACGATTCCGACCGCGTCGGGCGACTTCTTTTCGAAGGGCTGAAGGAGTTCAAACAGCGAGCGGCCGTGTTCACCACGCCGTCGTTCGACCTGCTGATATCGGACAAAAAGCCCACCGTAAGCATGGGGGTATCTCTTTCCGGAAACCTCATCAACCTGGACGTATCCGCAACGGACCTGCCCAAAGAAGAGCTTGCGAGTCTGCTCGCCAGCTACCGCCTGAAGAAGAAATACCATCGTCTGAGAAACAACGTCTTTCTCGACATCGCCGAGCTCGACCTGGCGCAGCTCGACCGCATCGCGACAGATCTCGACATCTCGGCCGACCAGCTCGCAAGCGGCTCCGTAGAGCTTCCGGCGTATCGCGCGTTCTATCTCGACGACGAGCTTCATGACGCGCGCAAAGACGGCGCCTTCGAGCGCTACATCGAACAGTTCCATCCCACCGATCCGTCCGCCTATCGTGTGCCCGAATCGCTTCATGCGACGCTGAGGCCCTATCAGCGCGAAGGATTCGCGTGGATGAACGCATTGGCAGACATGGGATTCGCGGGAATACTCGCCGACGAGATGGGGCTTGGAAAATCCATCCAGTTCATCTCGTTTGTCCTCTCGCGCATCGACGAGATCAAAAGCACCGCTCCCGTGCTCATCGTATGCCCTGCATCGCTCGTGTTCAATTGGGCGGACGAGTTCGCCCGCTTCGCTCCTTCGGTTAGCGTAGAGCCAATCGTCGGAACGAAAAGGGAACGCGCTGCGGCGCGCCGCAAAAAAGGCATCGACGTCATCATCACATCGTACGACCTGATGCGCATAGACATCGAGGACTACCTCGACACGACGTTTTTCTGCCACGTTCTCGACGAGGCACAATATATCAAAAACCACGGCACGCTCACCGCGCGCGCCGTTAAGCGCGTGCACGCAAAGCATCGCTTCGCGCTTACCGGAACCCCCATGGAAAACCGACTCAGCGAAATCTGGAGTATCTTCGATTTCCTCATGCCGGGATTTCTCGGGTCGTACATGCGTTTCAGGGAGCGATTCGAACTCGACATCATCGGAGGCGACGAAAACGCCGCCGAGCGCCTGCAGAAGATCGTAGGCACTTTCATGCTCAGAAGAGTGAAAAGCGAAGTCCTTCCAGAACTTCCCGACAAGCTGGAATCAGCCGTTCTCATTCAGATGACCGACAAGCAGCGGCGTCTCTATGACGCCCACGAGCAACACTTAAGGGAGTCTTTGACGGCTCAGCGCTCACGACGAAAGCATGGCGACGAAAGCAAGCCGGCGGCGACCGTCGAAGTCCTTGCGGAGCTCACCCGCCTTCGGCAGATCTGCTGCGACCCGCGTCTTTTGCTGGAGGATTACAAAGAGCCCGGAGCCAAGATAGCCGCCATAGCGGACCTGATAGAGTCAGCGCGCAATGAGAATCAGAAAACGCTCGTGTTCTCCCAGTTCACAAGCTTTCTCGAGCTTATCGCGGAGAAGCTCGACTCGCTGGATGTACCTTATTTCACCATCACAGGCGCCACTCCGAAAAAGCAGCGTATCGCCATGGTCTCTCAATTCAACCAAGACGATACGCCCGTGTTCTTGGTCTCGCTGAAGGCGGGAGGAACAGGGCTCAACCTTACCGGGGCTTCGGTCGTCATCCACGCTGACCCATGGTGGAATGCGGCAACGCAGAACCAGGCGACGGATCGAGCGCACCGCATCGGACAGAAGCGCGTCGTGAGCGTGCACAAGGTCATTGCACGCGGCACCATCGAAGAGAGGATTCTCAAGCTTCAGGAGGCCAAAAACGAGCTCGCCGACAAGGTCGTGGGCAGCGAAGGCGTGACGCTTGCGGGATTATCACGCGATGACCTCATAGGGTTATTGTGCGGCTGACGAAGGACTGACGGCGTTTCGGCTCTTAGCGGCCTTCGCCAATCTGGTCTATCTCCTGTATGCATACGTCGATCAGCCGGCCTGACATGTCGAAGATATCCTCGAGCGGCACCGCCATGCCTCCTTTGAACCATGCCCCGTACGCACCGAGAATGAAGCCGACCAGAGCCGAGACGTGTATTTGAAGCATCTCGTCCGACATGGAAAGCGAGATGGCTTCGCGGCGTTTGATTTCCTCGGCGAGCGGCTTGCCGATTCTGTCGAGGGCAACGTCGACGGACACGCCGCCAAGAAGCCTCGCAAGCGACGGAAGAATATTTTCACCGCTCCGTTCACGCCGGCGAAAAACACCCTTGCGTCCGGCTTCACGGATTCGGAGCCCTCTTCGCTTTCGCAATCCTGCAATCGCCGCTGCATGTCCAGCTCGACTTCGTCGAGAATCCCTCCGACAAGCTCCCCCACCCTGTCGTCGATCATATCCTCGATAGAAGAGTAATGCAGATAGAAGGTTTTGCGGTCTACGTCCGCTTCGCGAGCAAGCTCGCTGATGGTGATTTTCCCATAATCCTTCTCCTGGGCAATCCTGTCGAAAGCCTCGAACAAGGCGCGCTTCGTTTTCATGACGCGACGATCGGTCTTCTTCTGTTTCGCATTCGCTACATAATCCATATATCGTTTCCCCTCGGTTCGTTCATGGATGGCGATTAATGCTCAAGGATGGAGTTCTTGGCAATTGCTGCTGTTCTGTATCTGAATATAATCCACAGTTGTAGATAAAACAACGCCATAATTGCCCGAATCATCAAGCAGATCGGCAAGCGAGCCATATGGCGGAAAAGCAGGGGGAGGCAGCTACAATGACCGCAAGCGACAATGTGAAGCGCATCGCGCTCGACAAGCTTATCGACTACATCATGAAAGATCCGAAAGGACGCACCGACACCATCATGGACATGCTCGAACCGCTTCTGCCCGCATCGCTTTTCCCAGAGCAGCGAAAGGCGTTTCGCTCGGCATTCGAGCAGAAGAACAACTGGTATCAGCTCATCATGAAAATCCTCGACATGAACGAAGAAGTCATGCCGGATTTGATAAAGACGTTTCTCGTCGAGGCAAACTTTCTTGCCTGGCCGAAGCAGGAAGAAGCCAGAAACAGGCACGAGTGCAACATCCCCTGGGCGATTCTTCTCGATCCGACAAGCGCCTGCAACCTTCGCTGCACGGGGTGCTGGGCGGCCGAATACGGCCACAAGCTCAATCTGAGCTTCGACGACATCGATTCAATCATAGAACAGGGCAAAGAACTCGGCGTCCACGTTTATATCTACACGGGAGGCGAGCCGCTCGTACGGAAAAAGGACCTTATCGCCCTTTGCGAGAAGCATCCTGATTGCGCGTTTCTGTGCTTCACGAACGCGACTTTGATCGACGAGAAATTCTGCCAGGATATGATTCGCGTAAAGAACTTCGTCCCGGCGATAAGCGCCGAAGGCTCAAAGGAAACCACCGACGCACGCCGCGGCGAAGGCACCTACGATAAGATCGCGCAGGCCATGGCGCTGCTCAAAAAGCACCGGCTCCCTTACGGAATCTCGGCCTGCTACACCTCCCAAAACGCCGATGCGGTTGCTTCGGAGGAATACTTCGACTGGATGATTGACCAGGGCGCTCTTTTCTGCTGGATTTTCACCTACATGCCCGTCGGAACCGAGGCCGTCGTAGACCTCATGCCTTCCGTGGAACAGCGCCGACACCTGTACGATTTCGTGCGGGAAATGCGCCAGAAAAAGCCTCTTTTCACGCTCGATTTCCAAAATGACGGCGAATTCGTCGGCGGGTGCATAGCAGGCGGAAGAAGATATATGCACATCAACGCCGCAGGCGACGTAGAACCCTGCGTATTCGTCCATTACTCAAACGCAAACATACACGAGGTATCGCTCCTCGAAGCGTTGAAGTCGCCAATATTCATGTCCTACTATCGAGAGCAGCCGTTTAATGACAATCTATTGCGCCCCTGCCCCATGCTTGAAAACCCCGACGCCCTCGAAAAGATGGTAAAGGATACAGGCGCCCGCTCAACCGACCTGCAGCACCAAGAATCAGCCCACGACCTGTGCGACAAATGCAGGCCTTTCGCTCGGGAGTGGGCCGTTGAGGCAGAAAAGATTTGGAACGATTCTTCGGAAAAGCTCTATTCCAAAAGGATGAGCTCCACCCAGGGCATGGCTGAAAGCGACATGGAGAAATTCGAGCGCATCCAACGACCCGGTCGAACGAAGCGCGATATGACGCGTTAATCACGTAAAAGACTTCAGAATTCGCGAAAGGCACGGCAAACTACCGTGCCTTTCGATTTTTCGGCGCAAAATCAGTGCGTATATCGATTCGCATCAACCCTCGAAATCAAGCAGCTTTTTGCCCTGAAGGTGCTATTTCACACCATACTGTTCGTAATACGCGTCGATAGCAGCCTTGAGGTCATCGTCGATGACAACCTTGCCCTGGCATTCGCGATTGTACAGGTGCTCGGTCACCTCCGCCATGCTGACAATGGAAGCAACCGGGAAACCGTATTTCTCCTGAACCTCCTGCTGCGCGGTCACGACGCCGCCTTTGCCAACCTCCATGCGATTGAGGCTGACGATAAGGCCCTTGACTTCCACGTTTGCCGCATCCATCAGTTTCGGATAGGTTTCGTCGATAGATTTTCCAGACGTGGTGACGTCTTCAACCATGATGACGCGATCGCCGTCCTGAAGCTCGTAACCAAGCATGCCGCCCTTGTCAGCGCCGTGGTCCTTGACTTCTTTGCGGTCGGAGCAGTAGCGAACCTCTTTGCCATAAAGCTCGTGAAGAGCAATCGCAGTCACAACGGACAAGGGGATGCCCTTGTAAGCCGGGCCGAACACGACGTCAAAATCGAGACCGAAATTATCATGGATGGCGCGAGCATAATACTCGCCCAGACGCTTGAGCTGCTCACCGGTCACATAAGCACCCGCATTCATGAAAAACGGCGATTTACGACCGCTTTTAAGCGTAAAGTCGCCAAACTTCAACACGTTGCTTTCCACCATGAATTCAATGAACTCGCGCTTGTAATCTTCCATGCTATCTCCTTTTCCGATAATCGTCCCATTGCCCGAACCAACGGATGCGGCGTTCGCAGGACGTCCTTGCCCGGTCCGCAGAACGCGGCATGCAGCAAACCCGATTCGCAGCCGTAATGATTCATGATACCGCATTCCCGCAAGGCGAATCTCCCGTGCGCGCCGGCTGCTCCATTATCCAATCGAGCTCCGCGTCGATGCGCTCCAGGCGCTTGACGCGGAGGTCCTCGACGAGCGCGCCGCGCGCCATGACGTAGAGAGGACGCCGCAGGGCCGAAAGGTCATCGAGCGGATCCCCTTCCGTGACGACGATATCGGCGTCGTACCCCTTCTCCACAAGCCCCGCAACATCGCCCAGCCCAAGCAGCTCGGCGTTGACCCTGGTCGCGGTATGCAACGCGAAGGCATTGCCGACGCCCGCGTATTTCGCGAAATACGCGACCTCGCGCCACATATCGTAATGCGTGACGTAGGGACAGCTGGAATCGGTGCCCAGGCCGACCGGTATGCCCTGTTCAAGAGCCGTGCGGGCGCCTTCGACAATGCCTGCGCACACGATATCGCCGTTGAGCTTCTGGACCTCCGTGGAATGCGTCTTGGAAGGATCGAGCAGCGCGAAGGGAAGCGCGGGGGAAATCGTGCACGTCAGAGACGGCTTGCGCCCTTTCAGCTGCGCGACGCCGCTGCGATACAGCCCGACGATTTCGGGCGTCATAGGCGCGCCGTGCTCGATGGTGTCGACCCCCGACTCCAAAGCGACGCGCACGCCCTCCGTGCTCTCGACGTGCGCCATGACGGGCAGGCCCGAATCGTGGGCGGCCCTGCATGCCGCTTCCGCAACCTCGAGCGGCATCCTGAGAACGCCCGGCTCCCCGGCTCGACGGCATCGAAGACCCCGCCCGTGATGAAAAGATTGACGACATCGGCCCCGCGCGCCGCAAGGTCGCGTACCTGCTCGGCAGCCTCTCGGGGAGATTCGGCGACCTGGGCGAAAAGGCCTGCGCCATGCCCGCCGGGAACGGTCACGCCCGTGCCGGGCGCGACGATGCGCGGGCCGATATAACGCCCCTTCTCGATATCGTCGCGCACGGCGATATCGGAGAACAAAGGGTCACCCGCACCGCGCACCGTGGTCACCCCGCTTGCCAGCTGGGTCCGAGCATGCTCTTTTACGATGCGGCGCAGAACGGCGCGGCCGAGCGGGTTGTCGAGCATCTTCATGAGCGACCCCGCTCCGCCCGCCGAAACAGGCTTGCCGGAACCGCAGAAATGAACGTGCATGTTGACGAGGCCAGGCATGAGATAGGCCCCGTTCAGATCGATGACGCGCGCGTCGCCCGGCTGCGATGCGGCGCCGTTCGAGGCGACATCCGATATCTTTCCGTCTTCGACGACGACGGTCGTATGAGGACGAGGCTCCATCCCCTTCGTGCCGTCGAGAACGGTCGCGTCAATGAAGACGACTTTCGAAGAAGGGCGGGCCATATTTACCTCCGTACGAAAACGCGGCGTCCGATACGTACCTATTGTACACGTCGGACCAAACGAGCCCCGCAACAATCGACGGCAGCAACGTCATGAGGGATTCGAGATGCCAAAAGCCTTCCGCAATGAATGAGTGGGAATAAAATCCCAGGCAAACGGCAAGCCACCAGATTTTATTCATGGTGGCGCAGAGTGTTGCAGGATGTTGCAGAAAGCGCCAAGCCACCTGACAAATTGAAGAATAGTTGATGAGACGAAGCTCCGAAATCAGCGATTTACGGAGCTTCTTTTATGCCTTTTCACCTGCGATTTTGATTCGGATTTATTCTGCGGGGTGGATGGCTATGTAGACAGATTGACTATTTGACTCGCGCTGCGACGCCCTGCGACTTTCTGCAACAGCGCAAAGCCACCTGAAACTATCGTCTTCGCCCAGTGGGGCGCAAAATGACCCCTTCCGAATCAATTTCGAATCAATCTGCAATTTCGAGCTTCGTTTTCGCAAAAGCAGAGGCTAGTTCCGCATGGAACCCGCAGCCGCGCAAGGGCGCGACGCTTTTTCAAACAATTAGCCCGGTGAAGAAGAGTCCGAGACGGCCGAATTCTTCGAAAAACTGACATCGGGAGATACTGATACCAAGACCGCCTCCGCTTGTCTCCCTTGCGCTTGCCGAGAAACCCCTGCGGCCCTCGTGCCACAAGGCTTAGGCAAAGGGCTAAAGCCAAGTTGAAAGGAGTCGAAATGACTAATTTGCAGGAACGCGCCATCAAGGCAGCCGAGAGGTTCGTCGAGCGTCGAGGCATGGAGGTGATGAACGCCGAGTGGAAGTCCGAGGACGGCGGCGCCATCGACCTGGTGGCACTCGAGGACGAGGCGGTCGTGTTCATCGACGTCAACGCTCGCAGCGGCGCCGACAAGGGAATGCCGGAGGAGAACATCCCCGCAGTCCGCGAGCGCATGGAGACCAACGCGGCCAAGTGGCTTGCCGAGAACGCCGACGACGAGCGATTCGTGAACGTGAGCTCCTGCGATACAGACGCTCGAGATACTTCGCGTCCGGGATGCTCGCGAACTTCCCAGACGGGCCACGGTTGCAATCCTTGCATGCGAGAACGAGATTCCAGACCCCCGTCAAGATCGACGCCCGTCATTTCTCCCGAAAGGACGTGCGGAAAGAAATGATCCACGTCGCAAGGCGCGCGATCGGGTCCCTCTGCCTCGAGCGACACGAACGCGTATTCTACACGGGGCGGCTCGTCGCTGAAAACAAGCTTCGGGGCTTCATCCGTCTTCCGTCCCATTGCGGCAATCGAACCGAAACAGTAAAAGCAGCGGCCCTTCTGATAACCGTTCAACGCGACGCGCGCCGACGTAACGTTCCTTCTGCGCAAACCGCCATCAAACATGATCCGCCGGGTCTCTCCATCATAGGAAAGAAGGCCAGGGCTGACGCCGGTCTCCCAGGCGGTCTCGACGAGGCACCATCGCGATTCGATTTCTTGAAGGATGCTGGCCGCCTCGGGCGAATTCGCCAGTTCGAAGATCTCGTCGGTAAGGACGAGACGTTTCGATCCCCTCGAAAAATCCTTTTCGAAAATCTTACCGGCACATCCCCTTTGCCTACCGTGTGGAAGGCATCGAGAACGTTGTCGAAACCAAGATCGACGACCGCGGAAATAAGCCGATCGTATATCTCCGAGCCTTTCGCGTAGCCCACGCAGGCGTCCATGAACCTGCTTGAACGGCTGGTCGTCTGTCGAGGATTGCTTCCCGCATGCTCGACAAGATGCTTCGTGTAAGGAACGGCGAGCTGGTTGAGCGTCACGGAATCCCTATTCTGACCCGCCAGGTCGAAAAGCGCTTTAGCAAGGGCGAATTTATAGGATGCGGTATTGCGCCCGAAAAGAATCACGCTGCGGAAACTGGACTCTTCGACGGGTCCCGTAGCAAGGTATTCGTCTACAGGCTTCCTCTCCAACGTCAATCCCCCTCTCGACGCAGCCTGATCCGTCTCGCAATCGAACGATTCGGCCGAGGCGGCCTTTCGCGGAAAACGAACGTAGAGGCTTCTTCGGTCGTATTCTACGCCTCTATCCGCGCGATCGAAGCCGCCTCGCGGTCCGTCCGCAGTTCCCGCACGCCGATTTCGCGCAAATACAGCTCGCCGGCCTCGCGCCGCTCGAACACGTTAGCGCTTTCGGCCAACGCCGCGCCGGGACATGCCTCGCGCGCCGCCGCCGCCATGGCTAGCGGAAACGCGATGCTCGGAACGCCCTCGTCGACACTGCACGAAACGCCCTCGCTCTGCGCCCATTCAAGCACGGGCCGCACATCGGGCCCGAACGCCTTGGCGCACTTCAGCAAACGGTCGCCCGCATCGGCCGAAAACCACGCATATCGCGAATGCACGGCATCGTCGCAGATGAACACCTTGTTCTGTTGGTATATCTGACCTGTGTTCTTGTTATCCGAGCTGCAGTAATGCACGCCCAGTCGCAGTTCATCGCGCGCGGCGTGCTCCAGCAGCGCCAACGCCTCGGCTTCGCTGCCGGCAACGGGCACGCCGCCTCCATACCAATAGTCGTACAGGTAATCGAACGGGTGCTTGCGCAGTTCGAAGCCGCGTTCGCGGAACGCCTCCGCGTTGCACAGAGGAAAGCAGAACTCCAGCAGGTTCACTCCGCGCACGCCCATGGCGTCCAGCCGAACGAGCAGATTCTTCATCTCGGAAAGCGTGCCGGGTATCACCGGCATCTCGACCATCACGTCGGGCAGCGCCTCCACCGCAGCCGCCATGCAGCCGAACACCGGCGCATCGGCGCGCGAAACATCTTCGGGCTTGATGCTGAAGCGTATCTCGTCGAGCCCCGACCGGGCCAACGCGGCCAAACAGGCGTCATCCAGCAAGTCGCCGCACGTATACAGGCGCACATGCACGCCCGGATACAGCGCTTTCGCACGGCCCACGAACGCAAGCACCTGCTCCTTGTGCAGCAGCGGCTCGCCGCCCGTTATCGCCAAATGGCCGAAGCGCGCGCCCGCCGCGGCGGCTTGCTCCAATTCTCCTGCGATGTCCCGGCTATGCGACGAAAAGTACTCGTAATCGTCCTGATTCGGATTGAAGCAGAAATAGCAGCTTCGCGTGCAGCGCAAATCGACGAAGAACGTAGCGGCGCGCTCGCCCGTGCGACAGGCCAGGCACGCAGGCGAGATCCACCCCCTCCACAGCGAGGCACCGCCGTTCTCGCATCGGCATCCGCACGCCGCCGCCGTTCGAGCGCGGCGTGCGCGCGGACACGATTCCGTCGCCTCGAAGGGAATTCCGTACTCCGCAACCGCATCCTCGTAATCGCGCTCGACCCGATCGAATGCCTTCGCGTACTCGCGAATATCCACCGCTCCTCCTAGGCCTTCCGCTGCCCCGCGAGCGATTCCGCTGCCTCGCGAACACACGCCTCGTCGATATGGGCGAACGCCGCCATCGCGCCCGCGAACGCGCCGTAGTATGCACGCTCGTCGTTTCGAATCACCTTGTCGGCAAACGCATCGACCCACGTCAACATGTGCTTTTGCATGAAACCAGCCTGAACGCGCAGCGTCTCCTTCATTCCTGCATCGTCGCCGTCGGCGAATTCCTCGTATGCGCGCCGGCACATCCGCGCCATGTAATCCATCATCGCCGCGATATGGTCGTCGGGAAAGCGTTTTTCGGCCTTCAGCCTAAATCCGGCCCGATGGTAATAAGAGCGCACATCAAGCGTGCTGGCCCGAAACAGCATGCCGTCCGCATTGACGTACGGAGACTCCCAGGGGCGCACGTATGCGGCGCCGGGAACCTGGAACAGCTTCGGATAGTCGTCCCGCATCGCCTGCGCGGCGTCCGCCGCGGCGCCGGGATCCGCATGCCGCCCGATGCACGAAACCGCGTCCTCAGCGCATTCGCCAAGCGTGCGCTCGGAAGCGCCGATGCGCCTGCTCGCAAGCGCCCCATCAGCACGGACCCGGTCGTCGAGCCATGCCAGGGCGTCCTGTGCGACGGTGCCGAACAGCCGGTCGGCAGACGCCCTGTCCGTGCCTCCGCCGAACACTGCATGGAACATGCCGCACAGATACGCGCGGCGCGCCAGCATCATGGCGATGCGCCTTTCCTGCTCTCTGGTTTCCATTCCGCCCCCCCTTTTTTTCGCCGCCGCATGCGGCACGCGGCGCGCTGCTGAAAAAACCGTCGCATCGCATGGAATCTGCGATGCGACGGAGAAACGACAAACTACCAGGTCAATTCGCGGGCTCCCTGAGCAAACGCGCAATCCTTGGCTTTGATGAGCACGTTCGGATGCGTTTCCTCGGGCGAGGGCAGCACCACGATGCTACCGTTGTCCAGGTCGCTACCATACTTCGCGCGCAGCTCATCCATGTCGCCAAAATCAAGCGCACGGTTCGGGCAGCCAGCCACGCAAGCAGGCTGGGAGCCCTCTTGACGCAGGCCATAGCAGCCGTCGCACTTACCGGAAACACCCTTTTCCGGGAAATACTTCGGCTGGCCATACGGGCAGCTCATCACACACATGCGACAGCCGATGCACTTGCTCTGATCCTGAATCACCGTGCCGTCGGCAGCCTTGTAAATGGCGCCCGTCGGGCAATTCTTCAGGCAAACAGGGTCCTCGCAGTGATTGCAGCTAAACGTGTAGCTAAAGCCCTGCACCTTCGGGAACTCGCCAACCGTGTAAGAATGCGCCTCGCGATACAGCGTGCCAACCTCAAGACGGTTCTTGTCCTTGCACACAACCTGACAAGCGCGGCAACCAGTGCAGCGGCTTTGGTCCAAATAGAATCCAACGCTCATGATTCACTCTCCTCTTCCGCAGCTCTAGTTTGCACTCCAGCGAGCCGGCTTGTCGCAGTCGCGGCCAAGCGGAGCGCCGGTGTACTTCTCGACATTGCAGATCTGGTTGTTGTAACCAGACACGCCCATGCCACTGTACTCGCTACCAATCAGATAGTTGTCGGAGCCAGCCATATCGATGCCGGTCTCTTCATCGACGTCAACCCATGCGCCATGGGGCACGCCGACCATGCCGGGCATCAACACGTCCATAACGGCAGCGTTGCGCAGGCCCTTGCCATACGGCGAGCTCAGCAGCACCGTGTCGCCGTCTTTGATGCCCAGGCTCTCCGCATCGCTACGAGCCAGGAACACCGGGTTTGCCCACGCCTCGCGCAGCCACGGGCAGTTGTCGAACACGGTATGCGAACGACGCAGGTAGTGCGGGTTGAACATCAGGAACGGATACTCGCCCTTTTCGCCGCCGATTTTACCGTCCTTGAACGTGGACTCGTAGCCCGTGCACGGAACGACATAGGTCGGGTACGGCTTGTACTGTTCGATTCCAGGGAAGCCGAACGACGCCATCAGGTCGTAGCGAGCCTGGCAGTAAATCTCCAGCTTGCCCGACTTGCTCTTCAACGGGTTTGCCTCAGGATCATCGACGAACTTCTGGTAGCCGATGTGGCCGTGCTTGTCACCGCGCTTGCGCGGGAACTGATAACCGCCGTTTTCCTTCAACTCCTTCAACGTGATGATGCCTTCCTGCGGCGTGCCTTCGGCGTTGAGGCTTTTGATGTCATCAGCCGTCAGCGTGACCAACGTCTTCATTTTGCCGTCATCGCCCATGACCTTGCAGCCGGCAATCTTCTCGTACAGCTGCTGATCCTCGGTCTTGCCATAAGCAAGCTTGGGATCCTTGCCGACGCCCGCAATCAGCAGCTCGCCGATTTCCTGGTCGGTCTTCGCCTCGCCAAGCGGCTGCGTCACGCGAGTGTAGAACGGCAGGTATTCACGGTTGTTGTAGTCGCCGAAACCGCCGCAACGCTCCCACTCGGTCGTAACCGGCAAAATGATGTCGGAATAGCGAGCGTTCGTGGTCATGAACTGCGCCAACGTCAACACGAAGTCAACCGCGCGGTGAGCCTCAATGCCCTCTTTCTGGTTCAAAGACGTCTGCAGGACGGCATCGGTCATATGATAGATGCACTTGATGGGACCAAGCTCCGTAGGATTGGGCTTGTGGAAGGAGCCGTACGCATTGGAAACGTCCTGCGTGTGGCCGCCGCCATTCTTGATGATCTCGTACATCTGAGGCTGGCGAACGCCCGTGGTAACCGGATTGGTCGTCTTCGGCATCTTTGCGGCACCGGCGGAAATCAGTCGAGCACCGCCATTGCCGGCGTTTGCGTGATATGCGCTAGCCGTTGCATGACCGGACTTGCCCATATGACCGCCCATGGCGCCCAAGGCGATCAACAGCTGCGGCAGCATTTCGGCACCGTTGCAGCGAGCCATACCATAGTTGTGCAGAATCATGACCTTGTTGCTCTTTGCCATAATCTGAGCCAGCTCGGTGACCTGCTCAGGCTTCACGCCGCAGATCGGCTCTGCCCATTCCGGCGTCTTAGGCGTGCCGTCGTACTCGCCAAGGATGTAGTCCTTAAGGTTCTCATCGATGGTCTTATCCTCAGGCATGCTCTCGGAGTCGAAACCAACCGTGTACTTATGGATGAAGTCCCAATCGATGATGCCTCCCTTTTCCTCGTCAAGGCGAAGCATTTCATAGGCAATAGCGAACATAAGCGCCATGTCCGTGCCGGTACGAACGGGAACCCACTCAGCATCAAGCATCTGGGCGGACGCGTTGTACAGCGGGTCGATGGATACGAACTTGGTGCCCTTGTCGCGCGCAGCCATCCAATAGTTGATAGGCGTACCGGCGGCAGACCAAGCAGGATTGGACGACCACATGATAATGTACTCGGCGTTTTCAAGGTCAAAGCGATCGTTTGCCGTATCCGCATCACCCGTACCGCAGTCCGTAGTCGGAAGACCCATCTTCGTCACGTCAAGCGTATACGTGCCATGCGACGTGGTATCCCATCCGCGCACGTAACCGGAAAGGACATTGAGCGTGGTGTTGTTCGCCTTGCAATAAAAACCCGTGGGGCCGTACTCGTCGGAAATGCGCTTGATTTCCTCGGATGCAAGTTTAATAGCTTCGTCCCAGCTGATGACTTCCCACTCGTCCTTGCCACGCATCTGGCCGTTGGACTTCTCGCCACCGCCAGGCTGCCAGCCCTTGCGCTTGAGCGGATGAAGAATACGGTCGGCGCCGAAGCACTGCTGCTGCTGGGTTTTGCCGCGCACGCAACCGCGCTGCTGCGGATACTCGATGGAATCCTCGTGCGTGTCATCGGTCTTCTGGCGAACAACGGCGCCGTCCTTGACCATGACCTTGTTCATGCAGCGGCCACCGCAATTGTGCCAGCACGCCGCGGAAATCCACTCTCCGCCCTTAGCCGGATCGACAGGCAATTCATGCTTGCCTGCAGCCTCGAGGCTCGATTCCGCCGAACAGCCAGCAGCGGTCAGGCCGGCCGCCCCCGCCATGACGGCGACGGATGCGCCCAGGAAGCCGCGACGGGAAATGTTGTTGGAATTCACGGTTATATCCCCCTTTGATTCCCTACAGCGCGCACGTCGCGTAAAACGCGTAACGGGCGACAGCGACGCCGATAATCAAAACAGCGCATACGGCAATGGCAAGCGCTTGTTTGTTTGCGAATTTGGAAGCGCACAGCGTGAGCGCGGCGCCCGCGACCGGAGCGATGGCCAAACCCGCGACCTGCATGGCCGGGCTTACGCCGGCAGCAACGAATGCAGCGATTTCAAGAGCCAAACCGATAGCGAGCATCACATCGACGGCGACCATGACGCAGGCGATGCGTTTTTCGGAAAGATCTGCGACGCCGAGCGCAGAGCACAAACCCAAGCCCATGGCCAAGTCGCCGGCGACGAAGCTCAGCACGGTAGCCGGGGCGTTCGTCCACACCGGATTGCCGAGCACGTCGATGTACGCGGTGCCCATCAGTACCATGCATGCCGCGGCGGCGACGGCCGTAACCGCGCGCAGGGCGAACGGGCTGTCCTTCTTCGCGAACGCAAAGCCCGCGTCGGCAAGCGCCAGCACGAAGAAAATGCCCGATACGACGACCTCGCGCACCATGCCGGACCCCAAGTTTACGGTCCCGTCGATCAGCGAACCTATAGCGCGCGAAATGCTCTGCACATGCGTAGAAGCGGCGAGCATGCCAACGGCAAACAGCACCACGACGACCAAGGGCATGAGCCACGGGCGGTCGCCCGAACGCGTGCGCGCGAAACAGGTTTCGAACACATACGCGCCTGCAGCCATGCCTCCTAGCACGGTGAATGCGAACAGAGACTCGAATCCCATGTTCCCCTCCTCCTTTTTCATTCGCCTCGTATCGAGGCGCACCTCCCGCAGAGCACGTCTCGTCTGCATGCCCTGCGTCCGACCGATGCGATGCCAGTCTCGACGAATCGATCGACACGTATCAGACGACTCTTTCATTTGTCGAAAATCAGCTGAAATCTCCAACGGCGACTATAGCAAAATTATCGTGCGACAATCAATAGTGTCGCACGACAATTTGATTATCCGATTATTCTATTTCGCGAATAATCATCGACAGCAGAGCCTACCCGTCAGAACGCCGAAACGAGCGAAAAGAAGGAGCACGTTCGCTTGAGCGTTCCGCACCGAAGCCCCGCCGCGCGCCGCACGGACGCGCTACTTCGCCTTCGCCTCGTCCGCCCGCACGTTGAAGCCTTCGCTATACGCGCTCGGCACCACCAGCGTGCCACCGCCGTTGTCCTGCATGCCTTCGTACGTCAAGTGCATCTTGCGCAATGCGAGCGCGACCTCGTCGTGGCTGTACGTTTGCGCGACCTCGTCGAGAATTTCGGACACATCACGCTCGGCCTCCATGAGCGTGATGCGCGCGCTCCTGCGGCATTCCGCCTGCGCCTCGAGCGACATGACCCCTTGCAGGTCTTTCGGAACGATCAGGTCTCGCACCTCGACCGATACGATGGAAATGCCCCAATTCGACACCTTCTCTTCGACTGCTTCGCGAATCTCCTGATCAAGCTGGTGCCTGCGCATTACCACGTTCGACAGCGAGGCGCGGCCGATCGCATCGCGCAGCGCGGTTTGCGCCGACAGCGCAACGGCGAAATGATAGTCCTCGACCTCCATGCAGGCTTTTTCGGGATCCCACACCACCCAGAACAAAACGGCATCGACGTCCAAGGGAACCAAGTCGCTCGTCAGGGCTTCTTCGGCGCCGAACGGCGTCACGTTCATGCGCTGGTCGACGCGCAGCGTGCAGAACTCCAGCAGCGGAACGGTGAAGAACAGGCCAGGGCCGGCAAGGCGGTCGAAACGCCCAAGCCGCATCACGACGACGCGCTCCCAATCCATGCACACGTGCACCGACGACAACGCAGCGAGCCCGATTGCCGCCGACAGCAGAATTCCCGTCAGGGTCAATTTGCCGACGACGGCCGCGGACGCGCCCAAGGCCGAAGCGAACGCGACGACCGTAAGCACGACGGTTACCATGACCGCCCCGTTGCGCGTCGCCTTTTTCGTGGGATCGGAACGATAGGCGTCGGCGGCGACGCCGAACTCCATTTCCGACCTGCGATGCGTATCCTTCTGCCCCGACACGGCCTCTCCGCCGCTATTTCTGCTTCTCATGCTCCCTCTCCATCCTTCGAACGCACGCGGTCACCAGTCTGGGAATGTCATCAAGAGCCATTCCTTCTTCCAAGCAGCTTTTCACGAAGTCGTCGACGAGGGCGGCAGTCCGGCCGTCCCCTTCTCGGACTTTCTCGGAATCGCTCACGAACACGCCGCTGCCCCGCACGGTCGTCACGAAGCCGTCCCGCTCGAGCCCCATGTAGGCCTTGCTTACCGTATTGTAGGCAATGCGCAGGTCCGCAGCATACTTCCTGACCGTAGGCAATTTGTCGCCCGGCTTGTAAAAACCCGACGTTATGAGATAGGCCATCCTGTTGCGCAGCTGAACCCACAGCGGCAAGTCGCTGCTCTCGTCGAATTCGAATATCGGTGTTTCCTTTGTCGCCTTCACGCGTCGTCTATCTCGCTCACACAACAGGCTGCACGCCGGCAGCCACCATAACTATCCTCAAACACAAACCGCCCGCCAGCACGCACGCAGAAACAAGCGCCAGCGAAGACGGACGCAATCTTCTTCTTCCAGCCATGGAGAACGCTTCGGCGCTCAAGGGAAGAAGCAGGGAACACGAAACGAACCCGAGCCAAAACATAGACGCATGCTCGCCCGCTAGCACCTCGTGCAGCGTCGAAGCGTCTGCGACCCTCGCCAGATCCGCGAACAACAGCGCCGCGACGGCGGTCTCGAGCAGCACGACGAGGAAATCGAAGCGGACGAGCCGTGATTCCCATCGCGTCACCGCCCGCCGATCCTCGCACAGGCACATGCCAAGCAGCACAACGACGCATCCGCACGAAAGCGCCGACAGCATGAAAAGCACGGGGAGCCATGGCGTCTGCCAGAGCTTTACGGCCACCGCGCTTTCAAGCAGCATGCCCGTATAGGTCATGACGGCGAAGGCGACGGGGACGCCCGCCGCCTTCGCCGCAAGCAATGCGCTCCCTGCCCGTTCGCCCAATGTAAACGCCGCATCGCAAAAACCCGCGACCAGGCATCCAATCAGCAACGACAGCGCCAACGCGCCGATAGAGACCAGGCTGCCCGTCGGATAGATCATCAAATAGTAGAAGGCGTCCGGCCTTCCGAGGTCCGCTATCAGGCACAGCACGCCGACCGCCATCATAGCGAGCGACGCCCCGTACACGATGCGTTGCATTCGCCGATACGAGGATTCGCACAGACGTCCTTCGGTGCGGCGACCGCCGCCCGCATTGCCATAGCGCGCTCGAACGGCTTCGCAGGTATCCAGCGAAGCCAGCACGGCATACGCCCCGGCAGCCGTGCCGCCGAGGAACAAATAGACCGCTATGAGTTCGCTGAATGTCATGCGCCCTGCCTTCGATCTCCCTCACTTACCGTGCCATTGTCGCACGACGATCCGCAAAATACCAGGATTTCGAGGGTTATGTTTCAGAAAGTGTGGCCAAAATGACCCAATAATGCCTGCTCACCTGTTATGAACTGCCCTCTGAAGTTGTCTTCAACCGACTCCCTGGTGTTTCAGAAAGCGTGTCTGATTTCCCCTTGACGCGCCTGTTCAGGCAAGCTTTTTCCAACGAAAAGTTGCCGAAAGACAGGATACAGGTGTGAATAATCCAAAATGCCCGGTCTGCAACTCCAAGATGAAGGGCAACGGAACGACGAAGGCGGGAACGAGGCGTTGGCGCTGCCCGAAGTGCGGAGCCTCGAGCGTGCGCAGAATAGACCGCAGAGCCAAGACGCTAGAAACGTTTCTGCGATGGCTGTTTTCCAAAGACGCGGTGGCCGACCTTCCGACGAGCAGAGCGACGTTTTGGCGCAAGACCTCTTGGGCATGGAGGCTTTGGCCTATAGCGCCTTTCACCGGAGAGGTCCATGACGTGGTGCATTTGGATGGCATCTGGCTGCGCAGGAAGGCGGTCGTGCTCATAGCGGTCGCTGACGGATGCGTGATCGGATGGCATCTCGCCCGAACAGAGTCGGCGTCGGCATGGGCGGCGCCCATGCTCAGGATCCCGCCTCCCAAGATGGTCGTCACCGACGGCTCTTCCGGCTTTTCCAAAGCGGCGAAAGCCATCTGGCCGACAACCCGCGTTCAGCGCCGCACGTTCCACGTAGCCAACCAGGTGAAGCGATGCACGACGCCAAGGCCCAGGCTGGAAGCCGGAATCGAGCTTTTAGGCATCGCCAACAAGCTCTCGGAGGCCAAAGACGCCGAAGCCGCCACCGCATGGCTTTTGGAATACAGTGCATGGTGCACAAGATGGGGTCCTTCCTCAGGGAGTTCACGCTCAAAGACGGCAAGAAGGCCTACACGCACGAGCGCCTGCGCAAGGCCAGGCGCATCCTCAACAAGCTTGTCAGAGACGGCACGCTGTTCGCCTTTGTCGAAATGGGCCGAGAGCATGGCGGCGCGTGGCCTTCCACCAACAACGCCGTCGAGAGCGTGAACGCCCGCCTTAGAGACATGCTGCGCCACCACCGCGGCCTTTCTTTGCCCCATCGGGTCAAGGCGATCTTTTGGCATAGCGGACAAAACGTGTACCCCAAATCGCGTCGTTTCGCCTGAACAGGCCAGCCGATCGCCCTTTCGGAGTTGACGGCACCGAACTCCGCACGCGGACAGAACGTGTGCCCCGATTCCCCTTGACGCCGCAGGTCGGCGGCGGAAAATCCCGCCCCGTGGCTCAATTCCCGCATGGGTAGGATGTCATGCCCCGTGTGCGGGGGCAAAATGAAAGGCCACTGATGTGGCTGATGTGGCTGATGTGGCTGATGTGGCTGATGTGGCTGATGTGGCAACATCTTTTTGGGCGATCCGGTCAGAGACTCAGGCCCGCCTCCCTGAACCCGACCGGGGTCATGTAGCCCAGCGTCGAGTGCAGCCTGCAGTTGTTGTACCAGTTTACCCAGTCGAACAGCTCGGTCCTCAGATGCTCCTCCGAGGCGAAGGGGCGCCCCCGCACCAGCTCTCGCTTGAGCACCCTGTTCGTCGACTCGACCACTGCGTTGTCGTGGGGGTTGCCGGGGCGCGAGACCGACCTCTCGATGCCGAAGGCCGAGAGCAGCGCGTCGATCTCCGCGTTGCAGAACTCCGACCCTCCGTCGCTGTGGAACATCTCGACTTCGTCTAGCGGGAAGTCCACGTTCGAGAACGCCGCCTTGACCAGGCGCGCGTCCTTGCGCCGCCCGCACGAGCTGCCGACTATCTCGCGGTTGCACAGGTCGACCAGGAGGCAGACGTAGCACCACGAGCCGCCGGCGCGGACGTAGGTGAGGTCGGCCGCCAGGTGGGTGCGCGGGGGGTGGCCGTCGAACCTCCTCGCCAGCACATTCCCCGCGGAAGGCGGCTGCGCGGGCCCGCGGCCTCCCCGCGGGGCGCGTCCCGAGTACGCGCTCGCCAGGCCGTTCTCCCTCATGATGCGGCATATCCTGCGCCTCGAGGCGACGACTCCCGACCTCGCGAGGACGATCTTCAGCCTCCTCGCCCCGTATCCGCCGCGGGACGCCTCGAAGGCGCCGACCACGTCCGGCTCGATCGGGTCGGGGGCCTTCGGGCGCGGCGGGTGCGCGAGCATGTGGTAGTAGGTCGAGCGCGGGACGCCCAGGATCCTGCACTGCGCCGATACCGGGTAGCGGCGGGCGTTGGCCGCTATCACTGTCACTTTCGTGCGAATATCAGCGCCGCTTGTTTTAAAACATCGACCTCCATCCGCAGCCGCGCGTTCTCGCGCTCGAGCTCGAGCAGCCTCGACTCCTCGGGCGTGCGGTTGTCCGCCGCGCGGGTGGAGCCGGTCTCGTGGACGAGCTTCACCCAGCGCCGGAACGTCGACCTGCCGAGATCGTACTCGCGCATGATCTCGGCGGCGGGCTTCCCGCCGTCGTAGAGCGCCACGATCTGGCGCTTGAACTCCTCGGTGAACTTCCTCGGGTGCTTCGGGTCGCGCATCGGAGCCTCCTTCCGCAAAGGGCCCTCCGTCCCTCATGAAACCGTCCAAAACAGTATAGCCACATCAGCCACATCAGTGCACGACGGCCAGGCCGAACCTCCAGGCGGGAGCCGAGCTGTACTCCATCGCGAAGGAGCTGCTGAAGGTCGAGGACGCGGACGACGCGGCCCGCTGGCTCGCCTCGTTCGCGAGATGGTGCTCCGAATGGGACGCGTTCCTCGGCGAGAAGGCCGTCGTCGACGGCAGGTCCCAGTTCAAGCACCAGCGCCTCAGGAGGGCGAGGCGGACCCTCGAGCGGCTGTGCCGCTCGGGCTGCCTGTTCACGTTCCTCGACCCCGAGCTGGCGAAGGACGGGGCCGTTCCGTCGACCAACAACCGCATCGAGGGGATGAACTCCAGGCTGAGAGAGCTGCTCCGCAGGCACAGGGGCATGGCTATCGACCACAGGGCCAAGGCGATGTCGTGGTGGCTCTACATGCACACCGAGAGCCCGATGCCGGCGGCGAGAATCATGGCCGAGATGCCCACCGACGAATCCATAGCGGGCATGTGCGCGAAGGCGGACGGCATGCGCCGCAACGACGAGGCCGTCCAGAGATGGGGCGCGGCGGTGACATGGGAGGAATTCCACGCCAGGGAATGGAAAGGGTCGGATTGGTAGCCGGGGGTACACGTTTTGTCCGTTAAGCCTCGCATGGACAAAAACGCCGCGGCATGGCCTTCGGGATGGTTCGACGATGGCGGCGTAAGCATTCTTTAGTCGCGTGCCGACGCATGCGACTCGAAAGCACAAAAAAACAGGCCAGAAGATTACTCCTCTGACCTGCTGATTTAGCTGGTCGGGTTGACAGGATTTGAACCTGCGACCCCTTGACCCCCAGTCAAGTGCGCTACCAAACTGCGCCACAACCCGTTGCGTTCTCGCTGTTTCGTTTCTTTGTTTCCCTCAAACGCAAAACGGTATATTACGCCTAACTCTCAGGCATGGCAAGCGTTTTCGAAAACTTTTTTAAAAATAATTTCCATGGGCTGAAAACGGCAAGATCGAAAGCCAATCGCGCGGCGGCGGAAGCGCCGGTCGGTGAATCCGAGGCATGGAGCCGCGGCCCTTCCCGATGCGCCTCGGGCGATCGAGCCTCGCATGCGATCCGCCGTCCGCATCTTATTCGAGCCCCTCCATCCCCTCATCATACCAGCGCGACACCTCGAACGCGCCGCCCAGATTTCGATGGATGAAGCCGCTTCCCGTCATGGACGCGAAAGTTCCTACACGCTCATTCGGCGTGGCCAGAATCGGCTGCAACCCAAGACGCTGCATCAACTCGATAGCCTGGACGGTACGTTCGCTATCGACCACCTCGAACGCTTCGTCGATTAGCACCGTACGCAGCGTGTTGCCGTCAAGCCCCTTCTTCTTCGTGCGGCAGCGATGCGCCATGGAGGCGAAAAGCACCACGTAAAACGGCAGCATCTGCTCGCCGCCCGAGCTGCCGCCCAAACCCGCCTTCAACGACACTTCGCTCCCGTCGGGACGCACCTCTTTCATGTCGAAGCTCAGATAGCTTTTGTAGTCGAGCAGCGCCCGTTTGCGGGCAAGCGCCTCGCTGCGCTGCTGCTCGGTCTCGGCACAGCGGCTGTCTCTGATCGTGTCGAAGAAGCTGTCAATCACCGCCCCGTGCTTGGCATGGAACTCGTCGTCCCACAGGCCGCCGAGCGCGTTGTCGAAATCGGGATCCATGATCATGTCGTAATACGGCGCATAATCGATGTTTTTCGAGCAGTCGAAGCGATACCTGATATCGCCGAACGGACACTCGGACAAGTAGGCGTTCGTTTCGCGAATCGTCCTCCTCACATCGACGATGCCGTTTCGCAGTGCGCCCACGATCGCCGTCGTGAAGCCTTCCTTGGTCTCGGCCTCCATGCGCTCAAAAAGCGCCCTGCGCTCAGGTATGACGCTCGTCTCGAGCGCGCACCATTCGCGATCCCACGCCTCGTTGCCGCGGTCCGTTTCGTCGATCTGCTCCGACGAAACAGCGGACGAACGCTCGCGGCGAAACGCCACGAGCGCATTCCAGCATTCCCTGCTTGCCGAAGCCTTGGCACGCGAGCGCTCTTCGAGGTCTTTGAGCGAATTGGCCGCGCATTCCCGACAAGCAGCCTCTTCGAGGTGCTCCTCTTCCAAAGCGACATTCGCCGCTTCGACCTTCGCGAGGTCGGCCTCGCATTGCTCACGGCGCGCCGCCGCGTTCTTCGCGCGACGGTCGGCATCGCCGAGCGAACGCTGGCATTGCGCGGATTCGGCGCGCACGGATTCAATTTCGTTTTTCAGGGCGCGCACGGATTCCATGATGGAGGCGGACTCGGCCGACCCTGAGGCGGCAAGCGCCGCACGCATGCCTTCCGCTTCCGCTCTGCCAGAAACCAGCTTGTCATAATCCTCCGCCATCGAAGCAATCCCGCGTGCAAAACGCGACTCCTTATCGGGACAAGCCGTTTTGATGGAGCGCAACAGCTCCTGCCGGGCCGACAAAGCGGCCGCAAGCCTCTCGTTGTCCGCGATGACCTTCTCAGCGTCGTGAATATCCTCGATGCGACGCGCCTCCTGCGCAGACGATCCGATCATGAAGCGAAGACGATCGCGGCCGGCAAGCGCGTACACGGCAAATCCGCGGTAGCAATCCCCGTTCGCCGTGACGGCCGATTTCCCAGGATTTTCCCTGATGAATGCAAGTAGGCCTTCTCTGTCGGCACAGCAGGCTATATCGCCGAGCGCCCAGTCGGTATACGCCGTGGCAACCTTCGCGAAGCGGCCTTCGGACGCCACTGTCTTGGCCGCGAGAGACCCTTCGACACGCTTCGTCTTCTCCCCATGTTTCAAGATACCCGGCGTATCGATGAGCCGCACGGTTTTGCGGCCGCGATACGAGCCGTATGCGCGAAACGCCCGCGCGAACGAATCGGGCGCCACCAAAAGGTCGGACCGCCTGCGCCCGAGCATGCCCTCGACGGCAGCACGCCACCCCTGTTCGCCGGGGGCGATATCGATGGCATCGCACAGACACGTCGCCTCTATTCCCGCCTCTTCGCGCAAGTACGCGATCAGCGCGTCGGCATCGGCGTCGCGCACTGCCTCCCCCGCTTCGGCGGCCTTCTTCCTTCGCATCGCTTCAAGCTGGCGGCCCGACGCCTCTCGATGCTCGTCGAGCGCCACAAATTCCTCGCGCTGCGCCTCCTGATACGCTTCGGTGGCAAGATCGACAAGGTAGCCGAACGCATCGGGGCCCTCGCCGAGCACTCCCATACCGCGCTCGATGACGTCCTCCAAGGTGGATGTCAAACGCTGTACCGTATCGGAACAAGACAGCTCCGCGAAACCGGGCGATCGGCGCGCCTCGTGCAGAACCGCCAGGTTCTCAGAGAGCATGCGAAAGTCGTCGCGAAAACGCTGTTCGTAGCGTTCGACCTCGCCATCGATGCGCTCGATATCCTTCGCAAGGCGACTGCGTTCGCGCTGGACATCGTCGTTTTTGACCAAATCCCACTTCGCCTGCCGTTCGCTGTCCATGCTGTCCGCATGCGCTTCCAAAGCCGCGATGCGCGCATTGAGCCGCGAACGCTCCGCCTCGATATCCTCTTCCTCTTTACGCAAAGACTCGATTTCGTCGGCGAGGTCTGCTCGCTGCCTCAGAATGCGGGCGCGCATGAAAATGTCGCGCTCGTCTTCGGATGCGCGCCATGCGGCGTAACGCTCTCGCTCCTGGCCGATAGCGCTTTGGCGTTCGATCGCACGATCGAGGTCTTCGCGGCATTGTTGCCAGCTGTCGATGTTGCTGTTCATGTCGTCGGCGGTCGTCACGCTGCGGCCGTCGCATAGATAGCGATAAATGAAGTCTTCGATGCGCGTGTCCTTGCCAATGGCTACGAGGTTTTTCAATGCGCCGAAATACCCGGGATCGCTAAACCCCATGCGGGCGAGAAAGCCCTTATTGTATTCGGAGCTCGATTCGCACAAATGCACATTCGAAATGACGCCCTGGTCTTCAAGGTGCTTCAGATAAATCTTGGTATCGCGCACGCTGAGCGCCTCGCCGTCTTCCACCAGGCGATTTTCAGGAAGCCCGCCCTCGTAGAAATAGTAATTCGGCACCAAGGCATGCGCGCCTATGCGGCTTCGATAATCGCAGCACATGCCGAAAGTGACCTCCGACGCGCGTAAGGAGTCCCAGAATACGGCGACGATGTGGGTCGTGAAATCCATCCCTTCGCGCACGCCCTTCTGCGAGGAGCCCTTGCGCCTGCCTACCACGTATTCGGCGAAGTTGCGCGTATCGGCGCTGTGCGACTTCGATGCCTGATTGTAATTCGAACGCCTGGTGCTGCCCAGCAACACGGTGAGAAACGCATCGAACGCCGTCGATTTCCCCGAGCCGTTCGCGCCGGCGAACACCGATCCGTCGATGCTGAACGGCTCATACAGCTTCATCTGATGAAGCGACCAATTCACCACGAGAAGCTTTCTCGCGTAAATGCCCGTCCGCATGCCCTTATTCGTCATCGTCATCTCCCGCATCATCGTCCATCGCATCGATTACTGCGGCATCGATCGCCGCAGCATACCGCTTTTCGTACGCATCGATCGTCGCGCGGTCGGCGACGTGCGCAATTGCGGGCTGGATCGCGAATTCCACGTCGAAATCGGACCAACGGCCGCGCTTGCGCGTAATAACGCCTGCACGCTCGAACCGGGACATGATCCGCCTGACCTCGGAAACCGAAGGCTCCTTTTCGAACGCTCGATACGTTACGCACAAAAGACTCAGAAGCTCGTTCATATCGGAATCGACCGTTGCGAAACGACCCATTTCGGAGCGCTTGTTCTCATACGTCACGGCCAGGCCGAATAAAAACAGAGTTTCGGTACGGTCAAGACGCTCGTAGCGAACATCCACGTCGTCTTGAGGCGCACAGATGTAAAAATTACCCTGCGGATCCAAATCGAGGTTGTACCCCACGGCGTCAAGACGGTCGCGCACTTCGTCTTCGTGGTCTTTGCAAAACATGAACTCCGGCGCAATGTCTTTCGTCCGCTGCCCTTCTTGCGAAACCCACTTCATCTTGCACAGGTACCGATGCGCAATGAGCATGGCGCAGACGGTCTTGACCTTCTTTTCCGTCTCCATTTGATAGAACCGCTTCATCTTGAAGCCCTTTCCACGAATCGAACGCGCGCGATGTTCTGCCCGTCCGACACCACGCGATCTTCATCGTCGATTCGAGGCACGACATAGGTCGAATCCTTCGAATCGGCAGCAAGCACGTACAGCATCTGCTCGACGCGGTCGGCGCGGCTCGAAAGCGGCAACGAAGAACCGTCCAGCGAGCCCTGACGCGCAATCATGCGCTGCATCTTCTTCCCCGCGCGCGTCAACGCGCTTTCCGCAACGGCGTCGGCGCGGCAGACCGTGGCCATATCGCCCCGATCGGCAATGCGGACACGATTCATCTTCTCCGCATCGTCGTACGCCCTAAACGTCGAGAGGCACGAATCGTCGAAAGGCCCCTTGCCGGGAAGGAAGAGCACGTCCTGCATGGCTTCGAGCGCACAAGCCGCAAGAGCGTCGTCGCTTTGCGCAATATGCATGATCGCCCGTTCGTAAGCCGCCGCCATCGTCGACGTGCCGCCCAAAAGCATACGGTGCTTCTTCGACATCTCGGACGTGATGCGCTTTTCGAGGGAAAGCGCGTATTCCCATGCGTCCCTGACCCTGACCGCATAGGCGTAGCGCACATCCTGGATGAATTCGAACGGCCTCGAAAGCCCCTCGGGCATGCCCGGCAGGCGCGACGTCTCGTGCACAAGCGACAACAGCTCGGAATCAACGCTCCAGGCGTCGAGCATACGCACGATGGCGTCCCCATTGCGGTCGAAGCCGTCCTCGATGCGCAGCGGTTGCATGATCGAGTCGAAAAGGCCCTGTTCGTAATCGTCCATGACAAGCTGCAGGTCGTACTGGGTACGACAGCCTGCGATCCTCATAGAAGTAAGCTTGAACTCGTGACACGTCCGCCTGATTCGGGCATTGAGCACGGCGGAACGCTCCTGGGCGTTTTTCAGCGCTTCGCACAACTCGCGCCCTACAACGCTTCGCAGCACAGCGTCATCCAGCCCGCGAGAGCCGGACCTCATCTGGTTCAACGCACCTTGCGCATGCTCAAGCCCGACCCGCACATTGAGCACGCACGATGTGGAGTCGACGTGAGCATGGCGCTGCTCCGCAGCCACGAACTCCGCGAGACGACTGGCCTGCTCTCCGACGACCAGCGTGGTTCGAAGGCTGCCTTCGACGGCGTCTTTAAAAAGCTCGAACCAGCCCGTCTCATGCAACCTTCGAAACACGATGCGCGCCTGCAGAAAAGGATCCTCCTCGTCAGCGCAATCCTCTTCTTCAATCGAGAAATTCTTGTCGAGAAATTCGTCGCGAACTCCAAGATTGCCTTCTATCAGGTAGTTCTCGAAGCGCGTTGCAAGCGTTTCTATGAAATCTTCCTTGGTGATCCACCGTTTGGCGCAATGCAGGTCCCACAGCACGACGATGCCATGAACATAAAACATCCGTTTCGGCGACGAAAGCACGGCATAGAGCCGTCGCTGAGCCTCGACATCGCGGCGCAGCGCGAAAGGTAGCGATCGTGCATCGTCGATTGTCACCATGAAACCTCCTCGGTCTTTTTTCGCAACAACGGCCGAAAGACCCATCGGCGTTCGCGGACGCGTACAGCGCTATCTTCGCACCGTGAATTGCAAAAGCGGCGCCGATTAGGATAATTCTGGATATGAAAATACGTTTTCCCAGTTTATAAACACAACTAGTAAAACTCGGGCTTCAAGGACCGTTCGAAAAGAGCATCCGCCGCTTCGTGGAAATCGGCCTGTTCCCATAAAACGGAACGAACCATCTCGGTGATGGGAAGCTCGACTTGATGGGCCTTCGCAAGGAAGTCGATCGTCTTGCAGGCAAGCGCCCCCTCGACGACCATATGGGTCTCCTCGCGGTATTGCTCAAGCGTCGTTCCCGTGGCCAAACGATATCCGAACGTGCGATTGCGCGAATGCTCGCTTGTACAGGTGGCTATAAGGTCTCCCACGCCGGCCAGTCCCAAACACGTCATAGCCGTGCCGCCGCACGCTTCGACAAGGCGGCTCATCTCGGCAAGACCGCGCGTCATGATCAAAGCGGCGGTGTTGTCCCCCAGTCCGATGCCGTACGAGGCGCCTACGGCGATGGCGATGACGTTCTTGAAGGCGGCGCATATCTCGGCGCCCACAACATCGTCGCTTACATACGTGCGAAAGGTGTCGGTTGCGAAAAGCCGCTGGAAGAACAGCGCCGTATCGCGATGGGAAGACGCGATGACCGTGCCCGAAGCAATGCCCCTGATGACTTCCTCGGCATGATTCGGCCCCGTAAGCGCGGCGAGGCGCGACGCATTGCCGAGCTCCTGCTCGAACACCTGGACGGGAAGAAGACCGGTGCCGGCCTCGACGCCCTTCGAGCAGATGATAATCGGCGTATCCTCGCTCACGAACGGGCGTATGTCGCATGCGACGTCGCGCATGATGGACGACGGCGTCACAATGACCACGGCCTGAGAGCCGCGAAGAACCGTTTCGTAATCGTTCGAAGCACGCACGCGCTCGCTGACAGACGAATCCACGAGATAGCGAGGGTTGCGATGCAGCGCGTTGATGCCTTCGCACACTTCAGGCTTGCGCGCCCAAAGCATCACATCGTTGCCTGCCGTGCCGAGCAGGTGCGCAAGCGCCGTGCCCCACGATCCCGCGCCAATGACCGAAACCTTCATCGCTTCCTCCTCCTATACGGTAACGGCGGCATCTTCATGCCGCCGCTTTACACCTGAAACCTGTGCGCATCGCAATTACAAAACACGCCTTCGAAACCTTCGGGACAAATCTATTCTACGCCCTGATCGGCCTTTTTCTTCTTGGAGCCGATGCGAGACTCGGTGCCGGCCGCCAAGCGCGCGATGTTGGCACGATGAGCCCACACCACCGTGCCCCCTGTCAACGCATAAATCGCGATGACAGGCCATTCGCCCCAGAACAGCACCGCCGCGATGACCGGGCAGAGCGCAGCCGAGGCGATGGAGCCCACCGAAACGTAGCGCGTGATAAGAACAAGCGGGGCAAAGATGACAAAGACCTCCACGACCGCTCCCACAGGACCGAAGGTAAAGCACAGTGCGCCGATGGCCACCGCGATTCCCTTCCCGCCGTGGAAACCGAGCCACGGGCTGAAGATATGCCCCCAGGTGCAGCCCATGGCGGAAATGGCGAGCAAGAGGTTGCGACTTACCAGGGCATCGGCCGCAAGGCCCGCGTTGGGAAGCAGCAAATTCGCCGCCGCCATGGCCAAGGCGCCGGACGCCAGGCCTTTTCCGAAATCGAGCAGGAAAACGGCTACGCCGCCCGCTTTGCCCATGGTGCGCATGGCGTTGGTCGTTCCGATGTTTCCCGAGCCATGCTCGCGGATGTCGGTGTGATAGACCGCTTTGGATATGATGACGCCCCAAGGAATCGATCCGAGCAAAAACGCAACCGCAAAGACTCCTAAAGCGACCGCAACGTACAGCACCGCGGGTTAGTCCTTCCTCTTGAACTTGAAACGAACGGGGGTTCCCGTCAGATCGAACGACTGGCGCAGACGATTTTCCAGGAATCGCTCGTAATTGTCGTTGATGAGCTCGGGGTGATTGCAGAAGAACGTAAACTCGGGAGGGCAGGTGCACGTCTGGGTGACGTATTTCATCTTCAGGACCTTCTTGCCCTTGGATACCGTATGCCCGAATTCGCGAATGCCTTGCAGCCACGCGTTGAGCTTGCTCGTGGAAACCTGGCTCGAGAAGTTCTCATAGACCGTATCAACGGCGTCCCAGATGCGCAGAACGCCTTTGCCGGTCAGCGCGGAGATGCTGATGACCGGTGCATAGTTAACGAACACCAGACGGTCGTTGATCGTCTCGCGCAGCTCGTCAAGCGCCTCGCCGCTTTCGACGATGTCTCGTTTGTTCATGAGCACCACCATGGCGCAGCCGCGCTCGGCCGCGAAGCCGGCAACACGCTGGTCTTGGTCGGTCAAACCGAGCGTCGCATCGATCACAAGTATGGCCACATCGGCGCGGTCGATAGCGCGCATGGCGCGAACGAAGCTGTAATACTCGACGTCTTCGTCGATTTTGGTCCTCTTGCGCAGACCCGCCGTATCGACGATGGTGTAGAGCTTACCGTCGTGTTCGACCACCGTGTCGACGGCATCGCGAGTCGTACCCGCAACGTCGCTTACGATGGTCCTGTCGCGACCGATGAGCCTATTGGTCAACGAGCTCTTCCCCGCATTGGGACGACCGATGATGGCGACGTTGATGGAGTCGACCTCCTCTTCCTCCTCCACCTCGATATCTTTGATATGGCTGACAATCTCGTCGAGAAGGTCGCCCGTCCCATGCCCATGCACCGACGAAATGGGCCACGGGTCACCAAGACCCAGGCTGTAAAACTCCCAAATCCCGTCTTCTTTACCAGGAGCGTCCATCTTGTTGACGGCGAGCATAACGGGCTTGCCGCTGCGCTTCAGGATGCGAGCGACCTCCAAGTCATCGGGAGACGATCCGGTTTTTCCATCGACCAGAAACACGATGGCGTCCGCTTCCTCGGTCGCCATGATGGCCTGGTCGCGGATGGACTTCTGGAAAGCGTCCTCGTTGCCCATTTCGATACCGCCCGTATCGATCAGCGTGAAGTGAACGCCATTCCAATCCGCCTCATGGTAGGAGCGGTCGCGCGTTACGCCGCGCATTTCGTGCACGATTGCGTCCTGCGCACCCGCGATGCGGTTGACGAACGTGGATTTGCCCACATTCGGTCGGCCGACTACGGCGACAATAGGTAAAGCCATGGTTGATTCCTCTATATCTCTTCTATCGTTTTTTCGAACACGATGAAAAACTCGGCAACGCGGCCTAGCCCGCCACGAGCTCTTCTATCTCTTTCAAATACTCAGGCACGCTACAGGATACCACGGTAACGGGAATGCCCGCGGTGTCGCGAATATCATCCACCGTCATATCATCAAGCGTGTAGCCGTCGGCGTTGAACATAATCCTGGGAAGCACGACGAAGTCGTGCGCGGAAACCCCTCGGATCGCGCGCGCCACATCGCCGCCGCACAAAAGGCCGGTCACATCGACGTTGCCTCCGAAATGCTCGTTTCGAACCAACAGGGCAACCAGCCTGCCCTTCAGGGGGCTTTCGTCGAAAAGAGCCGCCATGCAGTCTCTCTGGGCTTCGCCGAGCACGTAATACACGCGCGCATCTTCTTCGTCGAGAACCCGGGCAAGATGCTCTATCTCATCGGAACAGTCCTGCCACTCCATCACCTGCGAGCGAACGATACCGATGCCGTCTTCGAACATAGAGAAATCGCCGTAGTGGCTCGCTGGAGGAAGATGGCGCAAAACGTCTCCAGGATAAGCGTTGCAGTAGAACTCGTCGGCCAGATATACCCACGGATAGCCGCGCTCGGCGAGCGCGTAGCGCTGGAACGGCTCGACGGCCTCCACTACTGCCAGGGCGTCTTCGGGCTCATTGTAGCTCCTGTCGAAACGGGCCTGATGCTTTGTGAAGCCGAGCGGAACAATGCCCACGTTCTCTATCCCGGGATGCATATACGCCCAAGCGAGCGTCTTCTTCAGCTCGTTGCCGTCGTTGATTCCGGGGCATAAGACGATCTGCGCATGCACGCGAACCCCTCCTTCGAGCAAACGCTCGAGCATGGCGACGCCATGAGGCGCATGCTTGCCGATCATCTTCCTGCGGACATCGGGATCCGACGCGTGCAACGACACGCGCAGAGGCGAGATGTTCCTCTCGATGATGGTCTGCGCATCCTCGTCGCTGAGATTCGTGAGCGTGACGAAATTGCCCTGGAGAAAGCTCAGACGCCAATCGTCGTCGCGCAGAACCAGCGATCCGCGAGCATCCTCCGGAAGCTGGCGCATGAAGCAGAACACGCAGGCATTTCGACAGGTGCGGATGCCATCGAAGACGGCTCCGTCGAAAGTGATTCCCCAGCTCTCTCCCTCTTCGCGCTCGAGCACGACCGTGCCGCTGTCGCCTTCGGTGTCGACGTAGGAAAGCTCCACCTCGTCTTCTGCGGAATACCATTGCCAATCCAAGACGTCGCGAAGAATATGGCCGTTCACCTCGGTGATGAGGCATCCGGGCGTAAAGCCCGCATCGTCGGCGGGAGAGCCCTCTTCGACCTCGAGGATGCATGCGACAGGACGAGCGGGGTCGCCAGGATATTCATGAATCGGTTTCGGTGTCATGGTCCTCCTTATCGGCACCGCGGCGCCATAGAAAAGACGGCCCCGACGGGCCGCCTTGAACTGCATGTATGTACCAGCCTACCAGCCGAAGTATGCCGTGGGATTAACAGCGGTCCCCGTCACGCCATTCGGGGAATTGACGTTGATCTGGAAGTGCAGGTGAGCGCCCGTGGAAAATCCGGTGTTGCCGGAAACCATAATCTGCTGGCCCGCGGAGACCTTCTGCCCCACGCTGACAAGCAGCTGGCTTCCGTGGAGATACCACGAGACGATGCCGTTGCCGTGGTTGACGGTGACGGCCTGACCGCCCGTGCCGAACCATCCGGATGTAGTGACGGTTCCGTCCGCCATGCAATACACAGGTTCATATTTGCAGCTCAAATCCACGCCCTGATGATAGTCGCCGATCGAGGCGCGCCAGCCGAAGCCGCTGGTGATGTACTTTCCAGGAGCAGGATTGACCCATCCAGAGACGCTTGTAGAAGGAGTGCTTGAGGTGGAACCACCCGAAGACCCCGAGGAAGACCCGGAAGAAGACGCCATTTGGCTTGCAAGCGCCTGTTCGGCAGCCTTTTTCGCAGCCTCTTCTTTTTCACGAGCCGCATCTGCATCCATACGAACCTGCTCGATTTCAGCATGAATAGCAGCGATATCATCGTTCATCTGGTCATATTCAGCCTGCAAAGACGCCTGGGCGGTTTCGAGCTCTTCTTTGGCTACGCGAGCGTTCTCCAGCTCCTCGGCAGCGATCTGCTCCTGCCTGGAATACTCTTCCTTGGCGGCTTCTGCCTCTGCCTTCGCATCTTTGCTTTCCTGGACGAGTTTTGCGTCCTGCTGGCCGATCTTCTCCATGGCGTCCCAGTTCGTCACAAAGTCGTCGAACGACTTGGAGCCGAACAGAACGTCGACGAAGGTGGGTTCGCCTTCGCGGTAGATGGCGGCGGCGCGGTTGCCGAGTTGAACCTGCAATTCGGCGATGCGCTGGGTTGCCTCATCGATGCGAACCTGCGCCTCCTCCATTGCGGCAACGGCCGCGTCGTGGGCGTCGTTCGCCGTGTTGTAGCGGACGAGAGCGTCGTTGAACTGGGTCTGCAGCGTTTCAAGTTTGGCAGCAAGCTCGTCGGCCTGAGCCTGCTTTTCAGCGGCGGAAGCCTCCAGGTCGTCGGCCTTCGCATCGAGTTCATCGGACTCGGCCGCATAGGCAAGCCAAGGGAACAGCATCATTGCGCCTGCAGCCCCGGCCGCTTTGAGAAAATTGCGGCGGGTCCAGCCGTGCAATTGAGAGCTTGTTTCGGTCATAGTGTATTCGCTCCTGATTCTTCCGCATTGCCGTGGTGCGACATGCAACGCTTGTGAACCCTGTAATAATACCAGGAGAACAACGCCGCTGGCGGGCTCTACAAGGTTTCCAGATATTCGACAACCGCCTGAATCTGGTCGTCGGGAGTGGACGCACCGGCGGTCACTCCGACAGTTTCGCACCCTTCGAACAGCGAGGAATCAAGCTCTTCGGCCGATTCGACGAAGAAAGACCTGTCGCAATGAGCCTTGCATATGTTGAACAGATGCGTGGTATTAGAGGAGTTCTTCCCCCCGATCACGACAATGGCATCAACCTCTTCGGCAAGGGCCGCCGCGGAATTCTGACGCTGGCGCGTTGCGAAGCAGATGGTGTTTTTCACCTCGGGCTCGAACCCTCGGGCCCTGACAGCCTCCACCACGGCATCGAGCTTTTCTTTGCTTTCGGTGGTCTGGACGACGATGCCGACCGGCTCTTCAAGCGTGTCGGGAAGCTCGCTGGCATCGGCCACCACGACGGCACGAGGCCCGGCATGGCCGCACAAACCCTTGACTTCGGGGTGCTCCGAGCGGCCGATGACGATGACCGTACCGCCCGCGTTACGCAGCTCGCCGGCAGAACGCTGGGCTTTCGCCACATGCGGACACGTGGCATCGATTACCGTCAGGCCTTTTTCGCGCAAGGCCGAAAGAACCTGGGGCTCGACGCCGTGGCTTCGGATGACGACGATGCCCTCTTCGAGGTCGTCGACGCTTTCCGCAACTTCGACTCCACGCTCGCGAAGCTCTTCAACCACTTTGGGATTATGAATCAAAGGCCCCAGCGTATAGGTGTTGTCTTCGTCCATCATGGCGGCAACCGCCATGTCGAGAGCACGCTCGACGCCGTAGCAAACGCCGGCATGCTTGGCGCGAATGACCTTCATCGGCTAGCGCTCCTTCCTGGAAAGCACGCGCCCTTCGAGCTCGTGCGAAAAATCTCGCGAATTCGGGAACAACTCGTTCATATCTACGTCTTCTCGCGCCACATCGCGAGAAAGCGCGTAACACTCCCTCATGACATACCACGATGCTGCGTCGAGCCTGTCTTCTTTGGGAAGAAAATCGAAATCTTCCAGGTACACCGGCTCGCCGAATGCCACCGTAATGCGGGGGAAACGCACAAACGTGCTCCCCTTCGGCTTTATCTCATCCACCCTGCGAACGCTCGAAGGGACGATGGCGGCTTTGCCCATACGCGCGATGAAAGCCACGCCGCTGTGAAGCTCGGGCACGGCCGAACCGCGCCCTCTGCGCGTTCCCTCGGGGAAAATGCCAACGAGCTCGCCTCGCTTGAGCATAGACGCCGCCCGCTTGATGGCGGAGCGGTCTGCGCTCGAGCGTTTTACGGGAAAAGCACCCACGCGACCGATAACCTGCCCCGCAAGGCCTTTGGCGTTCTGGAACATATTGTCGCGGGCCATAAAACGAATCCACTGCGAAGGGCGGGCGGCAAGCCACAGAAAAACCGGGTCGAGATACGACACGTGATTCCCGGCAACCACACAGCCCCTGCCGTCGGAAAAGCTCCTGAGGTGATCGATACCCACCACTTTGTAGCGAAAGGCCACTTTGAATATCGAGCCCAATACGGCGTAGATGACATTACCGACGGCATGAGGGATAGGCTTTGCGCCTGATTCCTGACGAGCGGCGCTTTCAGCCGTCATGGGCATATCCCACAGGTCTTTGTACGAAATCATATCTGTTCCTATGCTTCGCACGCGCGTGCGCCGCGCTCGCATATCTCTTCGATCACATCCGCTATATCGCGGCCGGTCGAATCGAGAAGCAATGCATCCTCAGCGGCGACAAGCGGCGCATTCTGACGGCTCGAATCAAGCTCGTCCCGTCGGAGGATGTCCGCGAGAACCTCTTCGAAATCAACCGACCCTACGCCGCGCTGTTCGTTTTGAAGCACGCGACGACGAGCCCGCTCCTCGTTGCTGGCCGTCAAAAACACCTTAAGCTCGGCGTTGGGAAAAACAACCGTTCCGATATCGCGCCCTTCGATGACGTAGTTCCCCTCGGAAGCAATTCTGCGCTGCTGCTCGAGAAGGGCCTCGCGAACGCAAGGATGCGCGGAAACCGTGCTGACCGACCTATCCACGTCAGCGGTGCGAATGACGTCGGTGACTTCTTCCCCGTCGATAAAGACGCGTCTCGGAACAGGGTCTCCTTCGCAGTGGCCGAACGAGATGGGCCTGTTTGCGGCGATATCCCCGAGAGACGAAGCATCATCGAGCGAAATCCCATGCTCGAGGGCGTACCAGGCGACGGAACGATACATAGCACCCGTGTCCAGGCAGTTGAACCCCAGCTTGGTCGCAACCGCCTTCGCAACGGTGGACTTGCCGGCGCCGGAAGGGCCGTCGATAGCAATAATCATGAAATGCCTTTCTTGACAAAAACAGCATGCGAGCTCAGGCGGCAATGCCGCCTGAGCGCACGTGACGATTATACATACCAGCTCTTGCTAGGAAACGCGAACTAGAGAACGAATATCCTCCATAAAACCAGGATAGCTCACCGACACGCTCTCGAAGCCGCGAACCTGCACAGGCGCCCCTCCGCCAACAAGGCCCGCAAGAGCCCATGTCATGGCAAAACGATGGTCTCCCTTGGAGTCGAACACAATGCCCTCGGGGACTTTCAGGTCGGGGTTGCCTTCGATATACAGGTCGTTTCCATCCATCCACGCGTTGACGTCGAGGAGGGAGAGTCCCTCGATGATGCCGGCAACACGGTCGGTCTCTTTGAGACGCAGCTCTTCTACGCCGCGAAAAACCGTAACGCCGCGCGCATGGGCGGCGACGAGAGAAAGGACGGGGACTTCGTCGACGAGCGAAGCGATCTTTTCCGCCGGGACTTCACACCCGTGAAGCTTCTCGCAGTATTGGACCGAAATGATACCCGAGAGTTCTTTGCCGGCAGAACCGACGCTTCGGCGCGACGCATCCACGCCCATCTGCTCCAACGTGCGCAAAAACCCTATTCGGGCGGGATTGAGGGAGACGTTCTCGATCTGGATGGCGCTGCCGGGAACCAAGGCCGCGGCGCAGGCGAGAAACGCCGCAGAAGAAGGGTCTCCCGGGACATCGATCTCGCACGCATGCATGGCAGCGGGACCCTCGACGCTGCCCATGCCCGAAGCCGCGGTCGTGCTCACGCCGTACAGCGGAAGCATGAGCTCGGTATGGTTTCGAGACGGAGAGGGCTCGGTGACGACGGTTGTTCCCTGCGCGAAAACACCCGCAAGAAGCACAGCAGTTTTGACCTGGGCCGATGCAACCGGAGAATCGTATTCGATGCCTCTGAGGCCCTTCGTTCCGCAAACCTCGAGAGGCAGGGTGTCTTTATCCTCGGGATAGAAACGGGCGCCCATGCGAACAAGCGGGGTCGTGACGCGACGCATAGGCCGGCGCTGCAGGGAGTCGTCCCCCGTAAGCGTCACCTTGCATTCCCAGGGGGCGAGAATGCCCATGAGGAGTCGGGAAGTCGTTCCCGAGTTGCCGCAGTCGATGGGAGCATCGGGCTGCTTTGGGCCCGCCGGCCCCCACCCCGTAATGCCGCCCGCAAGGCTTCCGTCCGCCATTTTCTCAAGGTTGACGGAAGCGCCGAGCTGCTGCACGGCGCGAACGGAGGAACGCACATCGTCCGAGTCGAGAACCCCCGACAACCGAGACGTGCCCTGCGCCATCGCCGAGAAAAGAACGGCGCGATGGGAGATGCTCTTGTCGCCGGGGACGCGCACGCTTCCCATCAAAGGCCCCTCGAGAGCAGCAATGGTGATCGAATTGCCGTGCGTGTCCATGATCGCTCCTCACCTTAGTCGTCCATGCGAAAAAACAAGCATTAGGGGGATTCTAGCACTCTCTAGCACCCCGCCGCGCGTCGAAGCGAAGCAACCTGCCCTTCGTCAAGCAGGCGCCATGCGCCCTCGGGCAGCCCGTCAAGGCAAAGCGGACCGAACTTGCAACGATGAAGAGACAAGACGGGGTGTCCGACGAAGCTGCACATGCGGCGAACCTGTCGCTTCCGGCCTTCGTGGATGGTTATGCGAACATTGCTTGTAGAGCCGTCCGAATCGACGAGGTCGACCTCTGCGGGAAGGGTCATCCCGTCATCGAGAAGGACTCCTTCGCGCAAAGCCGCAATCTCGGCTTCGCGGACGACGCCGTCCACATGGGCTTCATACGTCTTATCGACGTGCTTGCGCGGATGCAGAAGACCGTTGCCAAGCTCGCCGTCGGTCGAGAACAAAAGAATCCCCGTTGTGTCGAAGTCAAGCCTTCCGATCGGAAACAGACCGGGATAGCGGTCGCACGGAACGAGGTCGGCAACCGTCGGCCGGTCGAAAGGATCGGACATCGTGGTGAGATACCCCGCCGGCTTATGCAGCATCAGCGTGACGGGCTCGTCGGAAAGGCGCACCGTCTTGCCGTCAACCGTCACCACGTCGACCAAAGGATCGACCTTGCTTCCGAGCTCGCGAACAACCTCCCCGTTCACACGCACCCTTCCCGCCGTCATGAGGTCTTCGCTTCCCCTGCGGCTCGCGACGCCGGAACGTGCAAGAAACTTCTGCAGGCGCATGGGAACGATGCGCTCCTCTTCTTTATGCAACATTTCCGTCATCATTCCTCCATTGCCTTTGCTGATTCGCAACTGAACATGGACCCCTTATCTTGCTCGCCCTGAAAATCCAGATTAAGCGATAGCTCGTCCTCGTCGAAAAGGGACTCGGCCTCGTGAGCCTGCGAACGGGTGACGCCCAGCCGTTCGCGGATGAGTTCGCGACTCTCTTCGTCGGGAGCGAACTGGTCGATATCGGGCAGGTCACGAACCGAGGCGAGGCCGAACTTCTCGAGAAAAGAACGCGTCGTGGCATACAGCATGGGCTGTCCGGGGCTTGAGGAGTCCTTGCCCGCCTCCCGCACAAGACCCTTCTCTACCAAGGAGTTGACAGGGCTGTCGGAGTTCACCCCACGCACCGACGCAATGCCCGCGCGCGTGATGGGCTGGCAATAGGCAATGACGGCGAGCGTTTCAAGCGCAGCCTGGGAAAGGCGCCTCGTATCCCACGATATGACGTACTTTTCGATAAGGGCGTGATATCGGGGGTGCGTATACAAACGCCAGCCGCCCGCCACCTCTCTCAGCTGCACGCCCGATTCTTCGTCCGAAAGCCTCTCCCGCAAAACGTCGAGGGCCTTCTGGACGGTTTCCACATCAACCTCGAGCATGTCGGCGAGCACCAACGCACCGACGGGTTCGTCGCTCACGAAAAGCAACGCCTCTATTGCGGCGGGGATATGAGAATCGGGCAAGCCCCCAAAGGTCATGACCACTCCTTTTCGTCTTCCTCGTCGAAGACAAGCTCTCCGCTGCCTTCCACAAAGTCAATGGCTATATCGGAAAACGGCTCCTCCTGCTCGAGCGTAACCATCGTCCGCTTATAGAGCTCAAGCACCGCGAGAAAGCTCACCACGCGCACCGGAAGCGTGGGCGCGCCCTCGAGAAGCTCGCTGAACATCATATGCTTGCAGGCGCTGATGCGCCTGTGAATGGCCCGCACGTGCGTTTCGACGGGGATGGGCTTCGCCGCTATATGCTCGCTTTCGAGAAGAAAAACGTCGCGGCGCGCTATGGCCTCGGCGGCGAGCAGGCCGAGCGAATCGAGGGAGACGTGCTCGAGATAATCCGGCATCAGGCCAAGGAACTCTTTATCGGGGCCCGCCATGCGAGGATGCATCCTGCCTTCAAGCTCGAAACGGGCGCCGAGGGAGGCAGATGCGTTCTTGAACTGTTTGTACCTGATGAGGCGTTCGATGAGTATATCGCGCGCCTCGCTGGGAGAGAGCTCGTCGAGCTCATCTTGCATTTCGTCTTGCTCCTGAGGGATAAGCGAAGACGCCTTGATTTCGAGCAGCGTCGAGGCCACGAGCAGAAAATCGCTCGCGACGTCTAAATCGAGCTTTTCCATGCGGTCGACGTAGGCGATGTACTGGTCGACGATCTGCGCCACCGAAATGGAGCCGATATCCACCCTTTGACGACTTACCAGATAGAGCAGAAGGTCGAAAGGCCCCTCGAAGCTATCTATGCGAACGCGATACGACATGCGTCACCCTAGAAACGGAACGGAAAGAGCAGCTGTGCAAGATTGCCCGCCGTGAAATCAAGGTATATGCCGATGGGGTTGAAATGGAAGATGTACGGCACCAAAACGACAACCACCATGAAAACGGGAAGCGCATACTGCTGGATTCGATAATACTTCAAAAGCTGCTTGTCGGACAGGAACAACGCGATGATGCTCGAGCCGTCAAGCGGCGGGATAGGTATCAGGTTGAAGAACATCAGATATAGGTTCACCAGGGAAAACATCGGCAAAAACAGCGCGTAGAAATAAAAGAACGCCTGGCTTTCCGCAGCGAGCGTGGGCGCTGCGGGGTACAAAAGCCAGGCCACGACGCCTGCAGCCACGGCAAGGACAAGATTGGCACACGGCCCGGCAAGGCCGACGATGGCCTCCCCTTTGCGCCTATCCTTGAAATACATCGGGTTATACGGAACCGGCTTCGCGTATCCGAAAACGGGCCCACCGAGAGAAAGCAGCAGCAACGGCATGAGGACCGTCCCGAACGGGTCGACGTGCTTCAGGGGATTCAAGCTCAGCCTGCCACGGTTCTTCGCCGTAGGGTCCCCGAGTTTGGAGGCTGCAAAGCCATGGGCAACCTCGTGAAAGACGATTGCGGGAACGAAGCTCAAAACGGAGCAGATGATATAAGGAAGCGAAATCATAGAATCAATTACCCATCTGCCGCCGGCGGTTCGGCGGCTTATTCGACCGCGCGCGGCGCGCGGCGGCCATATACGGAAAACATGCTAGAGCAAGCCGGGGAATCCCAGCTGACGAGAGGCTTCGAAGGCCCCGATGGCAACAGCGTTGCTCAAATTGAGGCTCCTGAGACCGTCGCGCATCGGAATGCGCACGCACGAAGATTCGTACCGTGCGATGATTTCTTCGTCAAGCCCCCTGCTCTCTCTCCCGAAGACAAGATACGCGCCCGGCGCATACGACACGTCGGTATATGACGTCTGCGCATGGCCTGTAAAAAGATGCAGCTCGTCATGCGCGTGAGCGTCGAAAAACGCGCTCGAGCACGGCCAGCGAACGATTTCAACCTTGTCCCAATAGTCGCATCCGGCGCGCTTGATGTTGCGCTCCGTGAGACGAAACCCCATGGGCTCGACCAGGTGCAGACGGGCGCCTAAGCATGCGCACGTTCGTGCGATATTGCCCGTATTCTGTGGAATTTCGGGTTCGACAAGCACGATGTTGAGCGGTTCCGTCATGGGGCTGCATCGGTCCTTTCCGTATACGAGAGAGCATTCTGTCCAAAGCGCGTCTTGTCCATAGCCGCAGCGCGTGCGCGAAACTACATCTGGCTCTGACGCTCCATTTCGGCCTCAAGTTCTTCGGTCAGCTCGAACCATTCCTCCTCGGCCTGGGAGATTCTCTTCTTCAGAAGCGCATGCTCCGCCACCGCATCGCTCGAGGCGTCTTCGTTGATGTAGAAATCGGGGTTGGCCATCAAGTCCAAAAGCTCCTTCATGCGGGCGTTATCGCGCTCCATCTGCGCGTCGAGTTCGGCGATGCGCTTGCGGTGGTTCTTAAGCGCCGCATAGGCCCTGTTGCGCGCCTCCGCCTCGCGACGCTTCTGCTCTTTGCTTTTCGGAGCACTCGCTCTCGGCGCTGTCAGCTCCGCCGAAGATGCAGCAGCGGCAGCCGGCTGGGCGGGCTTTCCGGAGGCCTTCGCCTTCTTTTTCGCACGGGCCTGGCCGCGCTTGGCGCGCGATCGCACATCCCCTTCGGGCTGGTCGAGAAAATCGTCGATCGAAGAGGCCGAGAGGTCTCCGCCCTGCTCAAGCTGCCCGGACTTGAAAAGATAGTAATCGTAGTCTCCGTCATACACCGTAATTTTGCCAGGAACGACCTCGATGATCCTGTTCGCAACGTTTCGAATGAGGTGTCGGTCGTGCGTGATCAGGAGAATGGTTCCCTCGAAGGCGTTGAGAGCCTGCTCGAGGATGTCGGCGCTTGCTATGTCCAGGTGGTTGGTAGGCTCGTCGAGGCACAGCAGAGGAGCCGGCGCGACGAGCATCTTGGCCAGGGCGAGACGACACTTCTCGCCGCCGGAGAGAACGCCTACCTTCTTCTCGACTGCATCACCTTGGAAGAGAAACGCACCGAGTAGGTTCCTCACCTGGCTTATCGTCCAGCCAGGAGCAACGCGGTCGAGTTCTTCGAAAACCGTATTGCCGGCATAGAGTTCTTCGAGCTGATGCTGGGCGAAATAGGTCTTGGTGACATGCACGCCGTATTCGATGCTTCCCTCGTCGGGGCAAAGCGCCCCCGCAACCATTTTGAGCAGCGTTGACTTGCCGGCACCGTTGGGGCCCACGAGCGCTATCTTCTCCCCACGGTACATGGAGAGGTCGAGGCCGTCGTAGACGCGCTTGTCGCCGAAATGCTTCGTCACACCCTTGAGCCTTACCACCATGTCGCCCGTACGCGGAGGCTGGACGAAGTTGAAATGAACGGTCTTCTTCTCCTGCGGCACCTCGATGAGCTTGATTTTCTCAAGCTTCTTCACGCGGTCCTGAACCTGTTTCGCCTTCGTTGGCTTATAGCGGAATTTCTCGATGAACGCCTGCATATGGGCGATTTCTTCTTTCTGCTTCTCCGCCTCTTGGCGCAAACGCACGATATTTTCCTCGCGCTGGCGAAGATAAGCCGAGTAGTTGCCCTTATAGAGCTGTAGATGGCCGGCGTCGATTTCTGCGACGCGGTCGACCATATTGTCCATGAAGGCGCGGTCGTGAGACACTACGACGACGGCGCCGTCATAGCCGCGCAAAAAGCCCTCGAGCCACTTCACGCTCTCGAGATCGAGGTGGTTGGTGGGCTCGTCGAGAAGCAGAAGGTCGGGCTTGCGTATGAGCAGCTTAGCAAGGGCGACGCGCATTTGCCATCCGCCGGAGAATTCGCTCGTGGCGCGCGCCATGTCCTCTTCTTTGAACCCAAGGCCGAACATGACGCTGCGCACCTGGGACTCCAAGACGTAGCCGCCAAGGGCCTCATAGGCGTCGCGGGCGCGCCCGCACGCCTTCAGCTGCTCAGGTGTAGGATCGCTTCCGAGCCCCTCTTCGAGCATCTGGAGCCTGCGCTCAGCCTCGAGCACCTCCGACTGGCTTGAAATGACCTCCTCGAAGATGGAGCGCTCCTCCATCTCGATGGCCTCCTGCTCGAGATAGCCCGCTTGGGCGCCCCGGGCGAAGACGATCGACCCCTCGTCGGCGTCTTCTACGCCCATGATGATATTGAGCAACGTGGTTTTGCCGGCACCGTTAGGGCCTACGAGGGCAAGGCGGTCGTGCGCCTCGAGGCGAAAGCTCGCGTCCGAGAACAGAACGCGTCCGCCGAAGCTTTTAGAAACATGTTCGATCTGCATAATCATGCTTGCAATCACCCAATCAGTAAAAGTCGCTACGTTGCAGCCGGCCGCACGCGAAAGACAATGCCCCATCCGACAGGACGCAAGACGAAGCCTCGTCCCGCACGTTTCGCGCAGATGCCCGTTCGTTGCAAGAAAGCGACGAATTCAAGACAAGCGAACGCGCCGTAGCGAACATAAGCCGCACGGCGCGCGAATAAGCAATGGAGCGGAATGCTACCAGTGCACAATGACGGCATCGCCAATCTGGATGATGCCGAAAAGAGACGCCGCCGAATCAGACGACAGGTTGACGCATCCGTGGCTTCCGTAGGTTTTATAGGCCTCGGCGTTGCCGAAAACGGAAGACGGCTGCCATGAAGCATCGTGGAGGCCCACCATGTTCCCCACGAACGGCATCCAATAATCAACGGGAGAATCCCATTCGGGTTCGTTCGTCGCAGGGTCAATCGAACCTCTCAAAGAAACGTTTTGCTGCAGGTTCTTCAGATAATACACGCCCGTAGGGGTATCGTCTTCTCCGTTCGGCTTCCCCGAGACGATAGGGGCATCCCACAGCAGATTTCCCGAAGCATCGTAGTAATACGCATGCTGCTCCGTGAGATCGATGTCGCAATACGCCCCCCAATCCTGGCCGGCCTTCGTATAGCCGTTGCCAGTAGAAGAGCACGGCACCGTGATTTCGCCCACCGTGGCATTGAGAACGGCGTCTTTGAGGGAGGCTGTCAAAGAATCGGCATCGACAGCCCAGCCGTAGTCTCCGCCTTCAGCCGTCACCGTCTTTCCATCGGGACGCGTATAGGTCCTGGTGGTTCCCACGGTGTTGAAGGAGGCGGCAACCTCTTGGACCCATGCGTTCATAGCGGACTCGTCAAGGGCGGGTTCGAGGTTTTCGTCGAAGTAGATCCAGGCAGAAACGTCGGAACCCGTGACCTCCGACATAACCGTACCGTTCATGGAGTCCTTCAAGATTACATCGCAGCCGATCATGGCATTGGCCTTCTCGGCGGCCGAGGAAAGACGTGCGTCGTCAGACAGGACCGTGGGAACGATAAGGACATCTTCGCCCAAATCGAGGGTATCGGCCATGGAGACCATGGCCTGGGAGATCTGCTCGACGACCGCGTCCGCGGAAACCTGGTCTCCGTAGACTTCCTGCTCGACGACGTATTGGCTGGAGTCGGAATCGAAGGAGACGCATGCGTCCTCGGAGGGAGTGGCTGATTCGTTGAAGGCGTCGACCTGCGTGCGGACATAGGCAACAAGAGCCTCGTCATCGCTTGTGGCCATAAGATGGCTTCCTGCATCGTGCCCAAGAAGAATGCTTACGGGCCACAACCAGGGATTGGTATCCGAAAGAGCAGAATCGACTATGGCCCTTGCATCGACGCCCAACCCGGCGTCTTCAGAGGAGATGCTGAAATCAAGCCCCTGCCCCTGAACGCGAAGCACGTAATTCTCCTCGGCGCTCGAAAGCAGGGAGGCCGCCTCTTCGGCGGTCTTCATGGAAAGGTCGATGCTGCCCATGGTGGTGTTGGGATAGAAGCGACCCATAAAGACGACGGCGCCGATAATATAGACGGTTGCAAGAAGAGCGACTACTGCACCAAGCGCGATGAAAAGCGTCTTCTTTTTCGAGCTTTTTCCCGGCATAGAAGGAGCGGCGGCACCAGCGCCTTTGAACGCCCCCTGCGGCGCGGACGAGGGAGAAGCGGGATTGAACGAAGAAAACGATCCTTGCTCGACGCGAGGCATAACAACCGTGGATTCGGGAAAGCTACCGGCGGCATGGCGACCGCCGCCGCGAGCCTGCGAAGGCGCAACATGGGAGCCGCGCTGGGGCGGGATGCTTTGCGGACCCTGCGGATTGGGCCGACGCCCCTTTTCGAAAGACGGTTGAAAATCGCTCTTCTTTCCGACCACTTCTGTCACCCTCTGCAAAACACCATGCTGTATAGCAAGAAACGATATAGCTGGCGAAAGTATACCAGCCTCGGCCATGCTTGAAGAAATAAAGAAACGAACCTATGAAAAAGAACAAACCCGCAAGGATTCCCCGCGGGTTCGTACAAAATCTGAATGGCTCCCCGGGTAGGATTCGAACCTACAACCTATCGGTTAACAGCCGAGTGCTCTGCCGTTGAGCTACCGAGGAATGTTCGCTTGCTTTCGCAACGCGCAGGAATGCATATTACCCGATGCGCTTTTGCATGGCAAGGGAAAATATCGACTATTTCTCGCGAAGCGAATGACCGCGCCAAATGCACGCTTCGTTTACGAGCGAACTGTTCGTGCCTGGGAAACAGAAGCATACGAAAAAGAGCCCGCAATGCGGGCCCTTTAGTATTCTATGGCTCCCCGGGTAGGATTCGAACCTACAACCTATCGGTTAACAGCCGAGTGCTCTGCCGTTGAGCTACCGAGGAATACAATGGTGGGCGTTACAAGATTTGAACTTGTGACCCCTTCCGTGTGAAGGAAGTGCTCTCCCCCTGAGCCAAACGCCCATTGTATTTCGCTTTCGTCTCCAAATACCGTCGACTCAAGCGCGAATCGATATATTACTCGCATCTCTTCTTGTTGGCAAGCATTATTTTTCAAATTCTTAAAGCACTTTTCGAGAGGAACCGTTTCTCGCAGATTCGTCCCGCATGCGATGAGGCAAAATCGCATTCCGAACGTCCCGAGCGCAACCGCTCATATAGTATGCCTCCTAGACCGCCATAAAGAGAAAGAGGACGCCATGACCACCGCGTCTGCACACCGATTCATCCGCCTCTGCGCCCTGCTCATCCTTATCTGCGCCGCCGCGCTTCTCCTTCCCTGGGGACGCCCTGCGCTAGGGGCCGAAACCAACGGATCTCCTTGCATGCTGACCGACGAACAGCGCGCCGCCTATGAAGCCGACGGAACGCTCGAGGCCCGCATTGCATATCAGGAAAGCCTTCGCAACGACCGGCCTTCCGAGGGACTCATCAGCCAGGCCGTGGAACGTGAGCGAGCCGCCCAAGGCATCGGCGCATACGCGGTTCCCTCAAACTGGTCAAGCGGCATGGCCTCCGTTGGCGCCGCACACGTGCTCGGGCTGAGGATAACGTTTCCCGACCACCAATTCGAAGAAAACGACACGCTTGACGCGCTCCAATCCATCATCGGACCTAAAACGCAAAACGGAGCCGCCCCCGCCGGAACCTCCCCTTTCCCCTATGAAAGCCTCAGCGCCTATTATTACCGGGCTTCATATGGAAAGCTTTCCCTTACGGGCGAGACGTTTGACTACGCCGCCAAATACGAACGTGATTACTACACGAACAACCCCGAGTCCTTCGTGGCCGAAGCGCTCGCAGCGCTTGACGAGAGCGAAGACCTATCCCGATTCGACGCCAACGAGGACGGCAAGCTCGATGCCGTCTACGTCCACTTCGCGGGCCCCGATACGGGATGGGGGTCTGTCTGGTGGAGCAACGAAAGCACAGCGAGCGACCCGACGCTTTACGAGGACGGCTCCGTCCGCCTTTGGAACATGGTCCTGCTGGCAGAAAACTCCAGCAACTCCTGAGCCGCCCGCACCATTATTCACGAAACAGGCCACGTGCTCGGACTGCCCGACTATTACAGCGCGCGAAGCCAGACGGGACAAGGTTCCGATCACTCCGGCATCCTGACCTTCGACATGATGATGCAGAACATGGGCGACCATAACGGATACTCGAAATGGCTCGTCGGATGGCTGCCCGAAGAAAAAATCACCCGCATCGTCGCGAACGAAGACGGCATATCCGTGACAAGAAACGGCGAAGTGTTAGAGCATCACGACGCCGTAGACGGTGACACCCCTTCAGTGGATGCGACCCTCGGGGCATACGCGGACGACGACGCGTCCGAAACGGAGGGCATCGTCGTGGTGTCCAATCAGGATACGGGCATGTTCTCCTCCCTCTACCTCGTCGAATACGACCGCTACGCCGGCAATCAAAGCGTTCGCTACCTTGATGCGGCCCTGGCAGAACACGAGCTTCCGTCGGGATTCCGCGTGTTTCGCGTCAGAGGAGAACTCACCGACGACGGATCGGATTATGCGAACAGCAACCTGTACGGAACAGTTCACAGCCAACTCATCGAGCTGGTTGACCCCGATATGGACAAAGCCCATACGACAGGCGGCATCGATTATGCGCCCAGCGCCGTCGGAGAGAATACATACGGATGCATGCTTTTCGAGGAATCGGCGATAACTCCTCAGGGATACCCTTCCACCAACTTCTTCGAAAACGCGAGTATCGGATTCACCGGCTTGACGATTGCCGCGAAAGACACAGGGGGAGAAACGGGAACGATAAGCGTGTCTTATTCCGACGATTCGAAACCCGAAATCTCTGGAGAACTCGCGCTCACGCCGACCTTCGAATCCTTCTCGAACGCCTCCGTGCTTACGTTGCGCGCCTCTACGCCCATTCTCAAAGCAACGGAAGAGATGCAGCAAGCGCAGCTCGTCATAGACGGCTCCACCTACATGCTTCCCTTCACCACGGTGAAGGGCGACACCGTATCCACCGAATGCCTTCTCGATCCCGAGGCGCTGTCGCCTTCCTCGCGTTGCGAACTGGTCTATCCCGCGGGAATGTTCGTCCTGGGAAAGACGGGAGGCGAAACGCTGCTATCGCCTGAGGTACGTATCCCGCTTCAGGCCGATTCGTCCATGGCAAAAATCGCCTCCGCCGACCTGTATGCTAATACCGCCTACGAAAGCACGACCCCTTCCGTAAGCGGCGTTCTGTCCTGCCCCGATGGAAACCTGCGCTTCGTGCAAGCCGGCGGCGACAAGCTGACCGTCCATACCATCGACCAGAACAACCCAGGCCACCTCTCGTCGAGCACGAGCATCCCGGTATCCGAAGGAGGCATGGATGAGGTGGTGAAAGCGCTCCCCCTCGAAAACAACCACATGTTCGTCGTCGCGAGGTCGGCAGGCTACCCAAGCACGACCGGGCTATGGATCGACCTCGAAGCGAAAGCCGTCACGTCGAAAATCAACCTGTCAGGCATGGACTTCTGGGCCTTCGGCGCACGCGGCTCCGAAATCGTAGTTGCCTCAAGGCATTACGGAGACAATCCCGTCGGCGGAACAACCCTATCTCTGCTGAGCCAAAACGAAGACGGGTCGGTCTCGGCAAAGCATGCCTGGACGTCGTCCGCCGAATTTATCGCAACCCAGAACCACCTGCTCTTCTCCCAGATCTCTCGCGAAGGATACGCGGTCGAAACAGAAAGCATCGCGGCTTTTTCCTTCGACGATCTCGCCCGACATATCGCCTCGGTAGGAACCGAAGATTTCGAAAATCCCTTCCCCGAGGATATGCGCCCCGAAGAATACGCGGACACGGTGTTTTACATCAACATGCAACGCGTGCTGCTGTCGGCCGCCGAATCATCGGATGGCTATGCGATGGTGTTTTCGGACATACTTCAAGATGAGGAGTCGTCCTCAGGCTCGGAGCTGCTCATCTCCTTCGGCAACGATGCGACGAAACGCGCCGAAGTGCAGCTGCCCTTGGACAACTCGTCGAACAGCGGCGTCTCGATCGGGCGCAATGGATGCGTCGCCGTCCGCTCGTCCATATCCATAGGAACGGCGCAGGGCACCCAAGGACTCGCCAAGACCGTCTTCTACGATTCCGAAACGCTCGAAGCAAAGAGTCGCTTATCGCGGCAACGACCGCAATAGGATCGTGGACCTCGGACGGAAGTTGGATCGACATCGGAAGAAGCATCACGAACACCATGAACGGCGCCGGTTCGCCCCTTGGAGACGAGAGCAACCCCATCGAGGGCCCCTTGATTCATTACGTACTCACCGAACCGATCGATACACCGAAAACCGATTCCGAAATCCCCCAAGACCCCTCGACACCTCCAAGCGTCGATGAAGGCCAAAGTCAAGGCACAGACCCCGATACGAGCGATGCAAAATCCGACGAAGCGGCAAAGCACGGATCCTTGGAAAAGCAGTTCGCGCAAACGGGCGATATCGGAACCTCGTTGGCGATATTAGCCGTAATCGCAGGAGTCCTGGCATTGCATGCGGTGCGAACCGCGCTGAGAACCGTGCGCAAATGATTCGAAAATCAATGCTGAAACAAAAGAACGGTCCCGAAGCTTCGGGACCGTTCTTTTGAGCATCTAGTGAGGCAAACCACGAATTGGCTTGCAGTATTCGCTACGCCTTCAAATCGTCAACACTGGCGGTTTTGCCGGGATAGAGGCACAGAGGCTCAAAATGAATCTTCGCTACGCCGACAAGGTCGGTACCGTTCTGGGCGTTGTAATCGTCGAGATACGGCTGGTGCTGGAAGTAGTTGGCATCAAGATCGCCCTCGGACAAGGCAACATTAGGCTGCACATAGTCGGTGAACTCGGTGATTTCGAGCGTCCAACCCTTCTCGGCCAAAAGATCTTTAACCTGGTTGAGGATCTCTGCATGAGGAGCAGGAGAAGCACCCACCGTGATGGTGGTGTCGTCGCCTTCTGCCTGAGGAATCTCGCCAGCTTCACCGGATTCGAACGTAGCGACAACTGCGCCATTGTAAGTAGCGTCGATGAAGTCTTTCACCGTGTCGCTCTCAAGAGCCGCCAGGAGAGCTTCGGTCTTCGGGGACTCCTCTTCGCCGGAGCGCACGGCGACGACGTTGCCGTATTCGACCGCAGCTTCAGAAGCGGAGTCCTCGGAAGCAAGCGCAGTGGCAGGATCGATGTCGGCGCTGATAGCGTAATTGCCGTTGATAACGGCCATGTCGACGTCGGCCAGCATGCGCGGAAGGCTTGCCGCCTCGGCCTCGACGATTTCGATGTTGTACGGGTTCTCCGTGATATCGTTTTTGGTGGCGTTCAGGCCGACGCCGTCGGCAAGCTTGATGATGCCCTGGTCCTGCAGCAAAAGCAGAGCGCGAGCCTCGTTGGTGGCGTCGGAGGGAACGGCGACCTGCTTCGCGGCGCCGCCGCCGCAGCCCACCAAGGCAACGGCAAGACCGCAGGCCGCAACGGCGCTAGCGCATACGGCCGCAACTTTTTTGAATTTCATAGCTAAACCTTCCTGTGAAGCGCGACGTCGAATCCTTCGGATGCGGACGTCTGGTTCTGTATCGGTACAACCGAATCTGCCGAGTTTCGATTCGTATCACGGCCATGCTAACTGGCTTGCGCCCCTTGCCGCATCAGAAATGCTACAAGAAGCGAATCATTAACGCGAACGGTGGTCGATTTTGCGAGCGATCACATTCGCCAGGCTCTGAGCGAGCTGGACGACCACGATGCAGAGCACGATCGCAACCACCATGACGTCGTCTTGATAGCGCTGGTAGCCGTAGCGAATGGCGATGTCGCCGATGCCGCCCGCGCCGACGGTGCCCGCCATGGCAACGAAGCCGAACAAGGTGATGAAGGTAATAGAGAGGCCGCGAATCAAAGACGGCAGGCTCTCGACCAAAAAGACCTTGCGGATGATCTGCCATGTAGACGCCCCGAAGCTCTGAGCGGCCTCCACCAGACCTCCGTCGATTTCGGCAAGGCTCTGCTCGACCATGCGAGCGACGAACGGAGCGGCCGCGACCGTCAGAGGAACGATAGCAGCAGCAACGCCGAGAGAAGTACCGACGATAGCGCGCGTCATGGGAATCATGAAGACGATCAGGATGATGAACGGGATGGAGCGGCCGATATTGACCAGCCAGCCCAGAACGCTGTTGAAGACGCGGTGGGGATGAAGACCGCCAGGAGCGGTAAGAATCAGCAAAACGCCCAGGGGAATGCCTATAACGTAGGCGAACGCCGTAGAAAGAACGGTCATGACAACGGTGTCCCACGTGCCTTGCGCCATAAGAGCGCCGTACTGGTCGACGAAAGACGTGATGGCCTCCATGGCTTACGCCTCCTTAGAAGTTGCAGCGCGCGCTGCCTCGAATTCCTCGACGGACAGGCCGGAGTCGGCCGCGATAAGACGACGCGTGGCGTCGCTTTGGGGATTGCCGAACACCTCATCGGTCGCTCCCACCTCGGCAATGGCGCCCCCCTCGATAACGGCGACCTTGTTGCAGATCTGCTTGGCAACGGAAAGGGAGTGCGTGATCACGACCATCGTGACTCCGAGCTCCTTGTTGATATCGCGAAGCAGGTCGAGAATCGCATGCGTTGTCATGGTGTCGAGCGCGCTCGTTGCTTCGTCGCAGAGCATGATTTCGGGATTGTTGGCCAAGGCGCGCGCGATGGCCACGCGCTGCTGCTGCCCTCCCGAGAGCTGGCTCGGGTAGCTGGCAGCCTTGTCGGCAAGGCCAACAAGCTCGAGCAGCTCGAGCGCGCGTTTTTCAGCGGCTGTCTTATCCTCCCGACGCAGCTCGAGCGGAAATGTCACATTGCGCAACACCGTTCGCTGCTGGAACAGACTGAAGTTCTGGAAGATCATGCCGATCGACTCGCGAAGTTGGGAAAGCTCTTTCCCTCGATAGGCCGTGACGTCCTTGCCGTCTATAATCACGGAGCCTTCGGTCGGACGCTCGAGCAGGTTGATGCAACGCACCAGCGTCGATTTGCCGGCGCCAGACTGCCCGATGATACCGAATACATCGCCGCGCTCGACATGGAGATTCACATCGCGCAACGCCTCGTGCGAACCGAAGCGCCCGAAGTACGTCTTGGACAAATTGGTAAGATTAATCATGATTCCTCGTACATATATACGTTTCGTGACAGATGAATGCGGCTAGGCCGCCCGGAAGCTCAAGCCTGAGCGTCGGCGCACACGCCAACAAGCCCAGGCTTGAGCATGTGCATCATCATGTTGGTCATGGTATGTACGAATTCGAAACTCATAGCGCTTTATCATAGTGGATTGCTTCGAGCTGTCAAGCGAAAAGGCACAACCACGCCAAAGCACACGAAAGCGCGCCGCCTAGGAAGCCTGCGTAGGCTCAGCCTGGGAGTAGAGCTCGTCGTAGCGGGACAGATACGTCTTCGCATCGCCTTCGGTGTATTTGGCCAGAATCTCGGCCTTGTGCTCAGAGGGTGTCTCGAAGGTCACATCGAGCGCCCAGGCGTTGGTAAGCGCCGATACACGGCCGATCTGACACTCGTAAAGCTCCATCACCTTCTCCGCCTGTTCGACATACGACGATCCCGATGGTATCTTCGCCGACTCCAGGCTTGCAAGGTCGCTCGTAAGATCGCTCAGAACCTTGTCGGCGAACTCCTTCGAGGCATTGCGCGTGTCCATAGAGCTCACCAGGAAGTCGGCGTTGAAGTCCTCGACGCATGTACCTATGCGCTCGTCGTAGGTATCGAGCTTCTCGTATGCCTCGGAAAGAAAGTCATACGCCTGCTCTTCGGTCAGCTCGCTCGAAACTTTATCGTCGATCGTCGCCTGCTCCGATTCCGAAGTAGAAGACGGCTGAGGAGCCTGCTCGGTATTCTCGCCCGAGGATTGGTCCGTGCTGGCAACCTGCAAAGGCTCGCTCGATCCCGACTGCTTGCCGTTCAGATACATCGTGCCCAAGACTACAACCACGACCAGAAGGACCGCGATGATGATTCCGATGACGATGAATGCAACATTGCGTCTCTTCTTCGCGCTGTCGAGGGAAAAGCGTTTCTGCTCGTTATCCGTGGGAACGACCACCGAATCCCGGTCGAGACGAAGAGTGGCATCCGCAGGCAGCTCTTTGCCGTCCACGATGCCGAAACCGCGCAGGGCGTCCGATGCTTCCACCGCCTTCGAGCCGTCGACGGTGACGGTCTCGAGAATCCGCCCGCCGCATTCGCCGCAAAAGCGCGCGCCGGGCTCCAAGGGAGCGCCGCACCACGTGCAGAACTTGGCCATGGCTAGATGCCCTCCCCGTATCCGAAGCGGCGAATCTGGTTCAGGTCGCGACGCCAGTTCTTCTTGACCTTGACCTGCAGGTCGAGAAACACCTTGCACCCCAGCAACTGTTCGAGGTCCTGGCGGGCCTCTATGCCGATCTGTTTGATAGCGCTTCCGCCCTTGCCGATGATGATGCCTTTCTGGGAATCGCGCTCGACGTAGACCACCGCGTAGATTTTATACATGTCCTTGCGACGTTCGTACTCGATCTGATCGGCGATAACGCCGATGGAATGCGGCACTTCGTCGCGGAAGCTGCGAAGGATCTTCTCGCGAATGAACTCGGCAACAAGGACTTCGAAAGGCTGGTCGGTGTCCATGTCGTCGGGGAACCATTTCGGACCCTCGGGAAGCCAGCGGGAAACGGCATGCTCGAAGCCGTCGACGTTGAAGCCCGACTTCGAGGAGAGCACGACCTCATCGTCCCAACGCCCCAGCGCGCGCGCAGCCTCGAGCTGGGAGATGATGACGTCTTTATCAACCAGGTCCGCCTTGGTTATGACGAGAATCTTGCGCGCATGACGCACGGCGCGCACCTGAGCCGCGACCCATTCGTCGCCGCGGCCGATCGGCTTGCTCGCATCGACCAAAAACGCGATGACGTCGACGTCTTCCATGGCCATGATGGCGCTGGTGTTGAGTTCTTCGCCCAACGCGTCGTGGGGCTTGTGCAGGCCTGGGGTGTCGACCATGGTCATCTGCATGTCTTCGCGCGTGACAATGGCGCGGAAGCGATGGCGGGTCGTCTGCGCCGTGTTGGAGGTGATGGCCACCTTGTGGCCAACAACCGCGTTAATCAGCGTGGATTTGCCGGCATTCGGTCGACCGACAAGCGTCACGAAACCGCTTTTGAAAGAATTAGCCATGAAATGAATCTCCGTTTCTATGATCAGCGGCACGAAGCCGAGTCTTACATCAGAGGCGCTCGCCCGATGCTGCATCGGGCGAAAGACGCGGCGCTATCCCTCGCCCTCCCCGTCTTCATCGGAGCAGTCCGCGCGCTTTTCCCGACTGCGGTCATGCGCGGCGGCGCGCTCGTAGGCTTCCACGATTCGGGCGACAAGAGAATGCCTGACGACATCGCGGCCGGTAAGGGTGCAAAACGCGATGTCCTCAACGTCGTCGAGAACGCGCTGGACGCTTTTCAGACCCGAAAGCCCGCGCGGCAGGTCGAGCTGGGTGATGTCCCCCGTGATTACCATCTTGGAATTGAAGCCGAGACGGGTGAGGAACATCTTCATCTGCTCGGGGGTCGTGTTCTGAGCTTCGTCCAAGATAATGAAGCTGTCGTTGAAGGTGCGGCCGCGCATGAACGCCAACGGCGCGATCTCTATCACGCCGCCTTCGATGAGCTCGCGCGCCCGCTCCATGTCGGTCATGTCGAAAAGGGCGTCGTAGAGCGGCCTGATGTAGGGATCGACCTTCTCGGTGAGCGTGCCAGGCAAAAAGCCAAGGTTCTCCCCCGCTTCCACCACGGGGCGCGTGAGGATGATGCGGTTGACGTCTTTGCGCTTGAGCGCCGCCACGGCCATCGCCATGGCCAGATAGGTTTTCCCCGTGCCCGCGGGACCGATGCCAAACGTCACCGTATGGGAACGAATGGCGTCGACGTAGTGCTTCTGCCCCGCCGTTTTCGGACGTATGGCGCGCCCTCGATACGTAAGCAGAATATCCTCGCGCAGAAGAGAAGGAGCGAACTCCCCCTGCCGAAGAAGCTCGACCGCGCGTTCAGCGTCTTCCACCGTAGGAGCAGCGCCCGAAGCGGCCATCTTTATGAGGTCTCCGAAAAGGGCGGTCAGGCTTTGGACCTCGAGCGAGTCGCCCGAGAGCATGACGAGATTGCCGCGCACGGTGATCCGCGCGGCAAACGCCTTCTGTATCGTATGCAGCACGCAGTCTTGAGGACCGACGATCATCGCCGCATCGATATGGTCGGGAATGGTGAGTGTTATGCGAGTGTCGTCATGCATGGGCGTCATTCTAGCAAAGACGCAGGCCCCTTTGGTAGAAGCCTGCGTCCATTTGACACTTTTGCGTCCATTTGACACGTTTCATCATTCGCGTTCGCCGTCGGCGTCAAACCCTCTCGTGTCGGGAACGAGGAAGATGAACACCAGCGAGCTGGCAAGAAGAAGGAACGGATAGAACAGAAGCGGCATGATTTGAAACGCCGAGACGGAAAATCCAAGCTCCGCTGCGGCGGAAATGGCTACCAGCATCTGAGCTCCGTAGGGAATCACTCCCTGAAACACGCACGAGAAGGTATCGAGCAGCGAAGCCGTCTTGCGCCTAGAAATATCGTAGGTTCGGGCCATCTGCGAAGCGATAGGATTGGCCATGACGATGGCAACGGTGTTGTTCGCTGTGGCGATATCCATGGCTCCAACAAGCAGGCCCATGCCGAGCATGCCCCCTTTGCGGGATTTAAACAAACTCTTGATGCCGTTGAGCAGGGCGACGAAGCCGCCATGCTCTCGGATGAGAGCGCAGATGGCGCTCACCAACACGGCGACCATAGTGGTTTCGAACATCCCGGCCGCGCCCGATCCCATATTGGCCAGAAGGTCGGTTGCGGGCGTCGCCCCCGTGGCGATCATGATGATCGAACCCGAGACGATGCCGAGAAGCAAAACGACGAACACGTTGATGCCCACGATTCCCCCGACAAGCACGATAACGTAGGGAATGAGCTGAATAAGGTCGTAATCGTGGGATATGCTCCCGTTAAGGTCCGCCCCCATGGAAAGCACCAAAATCAAGATCAGCGTGACGAGCGCGGCAGGAAGGGCAATCTTGAAGTTCTCGCGGAACTTGTCCTGCATCTTGCAGCCCTGCCCCTGGCACGCCGCAATGGTAGTGTCGGATATGAACGAAAGGTTGTCGCCGAACATCGCGCCGCCCATGACGCTCGCGATGCATAGGGGCATGTCGAAGCCCGACGCCGACGAGACGGCGACGGCGATAGGCGTGATGAGCGTGATGGTTCCGACCGATGTTCCCATGGCGACCGACACGAAGCAGCTCACGACGAACAGCACGGCGACGGCGTATTCGGCGGGAATCACCGACAGCAGAAGATATGCCACGCTCTCCGCGCTGTCGCGCCCCACGACGCCGACGAAAATACCCGCCGCCATGAAGATGAGGACCATGGTGACGATGGTCTTATCCCCGATTCCCCTCCCCATGACCGCAAGCTTGTCATCGAACGACAGCGCGCGATTCTGCAGGCACGCGACAAGCAGTGCGATCAGGAATACGACGACGATGGGAATGTTGTAAAACCCCATGGAGATGCCCATAACGTATTCGAAAACGATTCCCAACCCGAGGTACAGCAGCAAAAAGACCCCAATAGGCAGCAATGCCGCGACATTGCCCTTTTTCTCTTGTTCCACGAAAAGCCTTTCCCACAGCAAAGCGACGGACCGCGCCGCCGCTTTGAAAACAGAAGGAAGCCCTGCCTCCTTTTCGATATAGGTCGCGCAGACGATGCGCGTATCGCGCCGCGAGCCGGGCCGCATGACCCGAAGCGCCGCAGAGCGGGCGGAAAACGATGCGAATGCCGCGTCATCCGCCTCAGATCGCCTTGACGGCCCCTAGTCGCGCGTCAACTTGCGATGGATGCGATGGGGCTTCGCCGCCTCTTCGCCCAATCGCTCGACGCGGTTCTTCTGGTAGCTGTCGAAGTTTCCTTCGAACCAGAACCAGGCGCCCGGGTTTTCGTCGGTGCCCTCCCATGCGAGGATATGGGTGGCGATGCGGTCGAGGAACATGCGGTCGTGACTCGTGACCACGGCGCAGCCCGGGAATTCCATGAGGGCCTCTTCGAGGCTTTCGAGCGTTTCGACGTCGAGGTCGTTAGTGGGCTCGTCGAGCAGCAGCAGGTTGCCGCCCTGCTTCAGCGTAAGCGCGAGGTTGAGCCTGTTGCGCTCGCCGCCGGAAAGCACGCCCGCGGGCTTCTGCTGGTCGGAGCCTTTGAAACCGAACGCAGAAACGTACGCACGGCTCGGAACCTCGGTTTCGCCCACCTGCATGTAATCGAGCCCGTCGGAAACGACCTCCCAGAGCTTTTTATCCGGGTCGATGCCCTCTCGGTTCTGGTCGACATAGGAGACCTTCACGGTTTCGCCCAGCCTAAGTTCGCCCGAGCTCGGCTGCTCCTTGCCGACGATCATCTTGAACAGGGTTGACTTTCCCACGCCGTTGGGGCCGATCACGCCCACGATGCCGTTACGGGGCAGGCTGAAGGAAAGGTCGTCGATCAAGACGCGACCGTCGAATTCCTTGTGCAGATGCTCGACGTTGAGCACCTCTGCTCCCAGACGAGGGCCGACCGGGATATGGATCTCGGTGAAATCGACGTTTTTGGACTGGGCAGCCTCGGCCGCCATGCGGTCGTAGTTTTCCAGACGAGCCTTGTTCTTCGCCTGACGGGCCTTCGGGGAACTGCGCACCCATTCGAGCTCCGCCTGCATGCGCTTCGCGAGCTTGGCGTCGCGCTGGCCCTGGGCGGCCATACGGGCCGCTTTCGTCTCGAGGTACGTCGAGTAGTTGCCCTTGTAGGGATACAGATGACCGCGGTCGACCTCGCAGATCCATTCTGCCACGTTATCAAGGAAATAACGATCGTGCGTGACGGCAAGGACCGCGCCTTGGTAGCGCTTGAGGAACTGCTCGAGCCACAAGACGGATTCGGCATCCAGGTGGTTAGTGGGCTCGTCGAGCAGCAGCAGGTCGGGCGCCTCGAGGAGCAGGCGGCACAGCGCCACACGGCGACGCTCGCCGCCGGAGAGCACCTTCACGGGCATGTCGGAATCGGGGCATTGCAATGCATCCATGGCCTGGGAAAGCTGGCTGTCAAGATCCCAGCCGTTCGCCGCATCGATTTCGTCTTGCAGCTTGCCCATCTCGTCCATGAGCGCGTCGAAATCGGCATCGGGGTCGGCCATCTCGGCGCTGACCTGGTTGAAGCGCTCGATCTTCGCAAGAACGTCCCCGAAAGCCATCTGGACATTTTCCAGAACGGTCTTCTCCTCGTCGAGAGGAGGCTCCTGCTGCAGGATGCCGACCGTGTATCCCGGGGTAAGACGGGCCTCGCCGTTCGAGACCTCCTCGAGACCGGCCATGATTTTAAGCAGCGTTGACTTGCCCATGCCGTTGGGACCTACGACGCCGATCTTGGCACCGGGATAAAACGACAGGGACACGTCGTCCAAGATGACCTTATCGCCATGAGCTTTGCGAGCTTGATACATGGTGTAGATGAATTCGGCCAATGTTTACTTCCCCTTTCGATAAAGCAGCGCAGCGTGCAAAGGCGGCGCTGCGTTCGGTAAGGATATTTCAGACAAAAAGAAGGCGCAGTGCATTCGAAACCATGATAGCAGCTAACGCAAGCGCGGCCTTGTAAAACAAACGCGCCGCCGCCCTCTTCTTTGCCCCACTACCTGTTCTCTATGCTGCCGATATTCTTCAGCTCGATTCGGATCAGGCCATTCGGGGTGCTGACGAATTCTATGAAATCGGAGTTGTGGGCGAACTCGGAGGGAAACGTGATTTCAATGCCCGTATCGGTACGGATCTTGTGATTCTTCGCCACGCGCTGAGCCACCTTCTTCTCCACGGGCACGCGATCGGGAAGGTTCTCCTCGGCCACGGCTTCTTCGAAACGACGCTGCAATGGCTCGTCCTCGAACACCTCGGCGCCCACCTCCCACGGCGCCAGAAATTCCTCTTCGTCCGCCTTCTCGCTCACGTAGGCCTTCGCCTTCGAAAGCGCCACAGCAGCGTTCGCCCCGAATTCATCGGCCACTTCCTCCACGATGCGCGCCACGGTCTCAATGACCTCTTTGCTCGAAGCTTCCACGGAACACTGAAGAAGACCCTCGGGTATGAGCATGCGCTCCTCGCCCGCGATAGAGCGGGGCTTGTCACAGAAGAGAACGGACAGCGTCTCCATGTCGATGACCGCATACGATGCCACTTTCTGAGACGGGTTCGGCAGGATGGCGTAATGGCGCGCGATCTCGCCGCGCGGCGCTCCCCCGTCGCCGTGACCCACCTCGTGCATATAGGCCTGCTTGCTCTCGAGCAGCAGTAGCGCGAAATAGCGCTTGGCAGCGGCGGAAAACGCCTCGTCGATGGCATCTTTTTCCACATCGTCGGCATCGGCGTCGCTCTCCCGCGCGACTTCGGCGGCAACGGCGGCCTGCACGCTTGCCACGTCAGCGTCTTCCTCGAAATCCACCACCAGCAAATCGGTGGAGACGGGCTTGTCCTGATGCGATAGTTCCTCGGCCATGAACTCGGCAATTTGGATTGAAAGCTCCGTGAAGCTTTTCAGGCCGCGCTTGTAGGCGCGCATCTCTTCAGCAAACAGACTCGTGGACGCGAACTCCCCATGCTTGTTGTCGATGTTGCCCAGCGCGCGGCGCGCATGCGTCGCCACGTAGGTCTTCGTCTGCCGCCGGGATAAGTCGAGCTCTTCTTCGGAAAACACGTTCACGCAGGAATTGAAGTCGAAAACGTGCAGAATGGCATGGTTGACTCGAGTGCTCATAAGAAATGCTCCGATGACGTATCTGATTTGAACGGAATCGTAGCGTATCAAAACTTCGCTTCGTTGCGCTGCTTCACCGTACAATGCGCAAAACAGCAACGAAACCCTTGTTCGCTTGGAACCCCTACGTCCGCCGCGAAGATATACGCCTCGACCCAAAATGATGCGAAACGGCTTCTGCTCGACAGATGCCGAAAACGGAACCGAAGTGGTGTATCATTGCGCCCCGTGCGCCGAAAACAGGCGCCGACGGAGCGCTTCCTACCAAGGCAAGACAACCGTCGCAATCTCGATAGAAGGCACAATCGATGGGCAAGAAACTCACCACCTGGCAAGCGGCCTGCATCATCACGGGCTACGGCGTCGGAAGCGGCATCATGACGCTACCGTATCTCATCACACGCGCGGGCACTGTATCCGCTCTGGCAATATTGCTGCTCGCCTTCTTCTTCAGCTATTGCATGCACATGATGCTTGCCGAACTCACCATGGGCGTTGGCAAAGGCACCCAGATTGTCGGCATTTTCCAGCACTACTTGTTCCGAGGACGCTTTGGCAAGGCGCTCACTATGGGCATGTTCGTGCTGGTGACGCTTGTCCTTGTCTTCAATCTGGCTGCTTATGTGGCAGGCGGTGCGGAGATTCTTGCCTCTGCGGGATTGCCGCCCCTAGCCGCCAAGGTAGTCTTTTACGCCATTGCCGCCGCCGTGGTCTTTTTCGGGCTGAAAGTCCTCGGCATCAGCGAGGCCATCTCGATCGACATCATTATCGGCATCATCGTCATTCTGGCCGCAGGAAGCATGTTCCACCTGGACAACGCCATCTACTACGCTGTAGGAAGCTTCTCCGAGCTCTTGGCGTTTTTCGGCATGGCCATGATGTCTTTCATCGCGTTCTTCAGCATTCCGCAAGCAGTAGAAGGCCTTGACCGCGACCCCGTCAAAGTGCGCAACGCCGTGCTTATAGGACTGGGCTTGAACCTTATGTTCATCATCGTCATAGCCGTATGCTCGCTGGCAAGCTCCACTCACGTAACGCAACTCGCCATGATCGGCTGGTCGGAAGGCATCGGCCTTTGGGCCCAAATCCTCGGTTCGGTCTTCACGCTTTTGGCCATGCTTACCACATACTGGTCCATTTCACTGGCGCTTTCCGACATCATCGAGGAACAGACGAAATGGAACCGCCGCATCTGCTGGCTGATCGCCACCCTGCCTTCGCTGGTTTTGGTGCTATTGAATCTGGGCAGTTTCTTGGAGCTCATGCGCACGGCAGGCGGACTCATTGCGCTCGGAATCGCATTCATGGTACCCGCCGCCTATCGACGCTGCCGCCGAGAAAACGGACAGCTTCTCCTGCCGAAAGCCCTCGGTAGCACTCCGCTGCAGATCGTCGTGTTCCTGGCCTTCATTCTGATGGCGGTAGGAAGCATGATCAGCATCTAGCGCACGAAGCGTCCGCCCCGACAAACGCGAACGGACGCTTTTCCTCAAGGAAGCGCGCTTAAAGGGTGCACCCCATCACACGACAGCTGCACCCGATTTGCTCCGACACGAAAAGAAACACATTTGCCATCACGCCAGGAGGAAAGACACCGTGAAGACGCTTTTCACCAATGCAACGTTTCATACCATGGAAAGCGCAGAAGACACGCACTGCTCCATGTTGGTCGAAGACGGCGTCATTGCAGCCTTCGACCTTTCTGCAGACGATTCGCATGCGCAGGATGCTCGGATCGTTGACCTGCAAGGCGCGCATGTCTACCCGGCATTGATCGACGCCCACCTGCACTTGCTCGAAGCCGTAGCGCTCTCCGGCATCAGCGCACAACTCTGCACTGTAGAAAACGGCCGGATCGAACCGCACAACCTTGCCGGCGTAGAACGAAAGATCCGAGAGCATGCAGCGCGCACCAAGCCAGGCGACCTTATGGTATGCAGCAACTACATAGCGCTCTCTATGGACGAAGGGCGCCTGCCCAACCGGTTCGAACTCGACGAATGGACGAACAACGGGCGCTGCTGGGTTATGAATATCGACGGACATTCGGGAGCTTTTTCAACCGCTTTGCTTGACGAGATAGGCCTTGCCGACGAAGCGCCTGACGGCATCTTGGCAGGCCCCGCACACGATGCCAACCTGGGCAAAATCACAAACGTGGTCAGCTCAGCCGTCGGCCCGCGTTTGCTCGGAGACGGCATTGCTGATTTCTGTGACACCTGCGCGCATTTCGGCATTGGTACCGTATGCGCCATGGACGGCACCGACGACTCCGAGCGCGACGTCCTCGTGGAACTTATGGCGTTTTTAGCCCAGCGTTTTGCTCTTGACGTACGACTGTTTCCCCAGTACATGGATGAGAAAAAGCTCGCTCGCGTTCTTCCACGCATGCAACGCAAACGTATCGGCGGATGTATGAAATGGGAGCTCGACGGCGCCATAGGCTCGCAAAGCGCGGCCTTTGACCGACCGTACGAAAACGGCATCCAAGCTCCGACGTATTTCACCGACGAATTCATCGACAGCAAGATTGCCGACCTCGTATCGCGCGGCTTCGCCGTAAGCGCGCACGCCATCGGAGAAACCGCCATTCGCCAGCTTACAAGCGCCTTTGAAAAGGCTGGCCGCCAGCTAGAGCGCACATCAGACGACGCCATGCCCAATTGCATGCGCTACCGCATCGACCATTGCGAGTTTCCTGCACCCGACACGCTCGAACGCATTTACGAACTCAAACCCTCAGTCACCATCCAGCCAGGATACTCCTGGATGGATAAGCGTTTCATGCGCAGCTACGAGCGAATGCTCGACAAAGATATGATCAACCAGCAGATTCCCCTGCACGACTTTGCCGATGCGGGCGTGGTGCTGTGCGGCTCAAGCGACGCACCAGTGCAGACTGTCGACCCGTTTTTACAGATGCGCGGTATGAGAGAGTTCTACATCGAAGAGCAGTCTCTTTCTGCCTTTGAGGCGTTGGCAACCTACACCGTCAACGGAGGAAAGATGCTCGGAGAAAACATAGGCTTGCTGCGTGTAGGCTATAAAGCGAACTTCTTCGCCACCGACAAAGATCTGCTTGCCATAGAGCCGGCAGGTTTAGAGGGCATGCATGCGCGCTGCCTGTTCATGCGCGGCAAGCGCTACAAACCGCGCCATCGCGGCATATCCGCCTTGCTCCAATTGCTCGCAACTCGTCCGCATACAATCTAAGGACAGCGCAGCCCCGTAGGTCCGACCGACAGAGAACATACTGCACAGAACAAGACACCTGCGCACTTGCGTCTGGTGGAACCAAAAAGAGGATGGCGGCCGAAACCGCCATCCTCTTTTATTAATCAGCGGCCTGCAAACAAAGGCAGGAGCCGATATGCAAGCGCACCTTAGTGGTCGAGTTTGTCCTCGCCGACGATGGTGTGCTTCTCGGGGTCATAGACCAAGCCGCCATGCTCGGTGCCGAAGAACATGAGCTTCGTGGGAGCAAGGCCCTCGATGTTCGCCAGGTAGATGTGCAGCATGGAGAACAGGATGAACACGAACATCATGAAGTAGTGGATGATGCGCACGCTCATTGCTCCGCCCATGAGGTTGATCATGTCGGCGAAGAAAGGCAGGTTTGCCGTGGGAGACCACAGGCAAAGACCCGTGAAGAACATGAAAATCAGCAGGACGGGAACAAGCAGGTAGCTGATCTTCTGGGGAACGCCGAGCTTTGCAGCCAGCGGATGGTCCTTCTTGAAGAACAGGTAGTACTTGATCCAAGCACCGAGCTGGTGTTTGTTGTCGGCCTGGGGCAACCAGGTCTTGAAGTCGGTTACGACCTCGCGGGTGCCGCCCGTAGGCGCAGACTTCACGAAGAACGCCAGCACGATACGAACGATCACGTTGATGAAGATCACGAAACCGAAGAAGATGTGCACGCCGCGGGCGATGCCCATGAACTCAGGCCAGAACGGGAAGTGGATGCAGAAGCCCGTCACGATAAGAAGAATCATCGAAATCAGGTTCACCCAGTGCGTAATGCGGAACGGCAGCGGATGCGCTTCGCGATAATGTGCGAGATGGGCCATCTTACTTCACCCCCCAAGGGCTGGTGACGGTCTCGAAGCTCTTGCCGGTCTTCGGCTCGACGATGTGCACGGCGCAAGCGGTGCAGGGGTCGAAGCTGTGAACGGTGCGCAGAGCGTTGATGGGCTTTTCGATATCCGCCACGGGAACGCCGATGAGCGCCTGCTCCATCGGGCCGTAGTTTCCATCGGGATCGTGCGGAGCAAGGTTCCAGGTAGACGGAATAATGATCTGGTAATCGGTGATCTTGCCGTCCTTGACCTTCTCGGAGTGATACAAAGCACCGCGCGGAGCCTCCCAGAAGCCGGTGCCTTCGCCGTCGATGCGGGAAGGAGACTCGAAGTAGGAGCTGTCGCCGCCCTGAACGGCCTCGCAAAGCTCGTTGACCCATTCCTTCATGAGAGTTGCCACGTAAAGGGTCTCGATCTGGCGAGCACCAGTACGTCCGAGCGTGTTCTGCAGCGCGGACAGGTCGCCCTTCTGAGCGCCCAGAGCAACGAGCATGCTGTCGATGTGCTCCACGACGAAGGGAACGTTGCGCTTGTAGGCTACGAGCAAGCGTGCGAAACCGCCGGTCTCAAGCGGCTTGCCATCATAGCGCGGGCACTTGTTCCACGTGTAGCGGTCGTCAACGTTGTACTCCGTAAATGCAGGCTTGACGCCCTGCTCGAACGGAGGCAGGTCGGCGTCGCCCTCGTACCAGGAATGACCGACGTACTCGGTAATCTTGGACTCGTCGACGTCGGAGAGGTTGAGCTGATCGTCGAGGACACCAGCAGGCAGGTAGCGATCGTTCATCTCCATGGACGGACGCTCGAAAACGCCCCATGCGCCATAGCGGCCGCAGCCCTTGCCGAACGTGGTCGCCTCGGGATAGAACTTGGCGACGGCAAGCGTGTCGGGGATCATGGTGTTAGCGACCCAGGTGTAGAGCTCGTCGACAAGACCCTTGAGGTCGTCGAGCTTCTCCGCCGTGGGAACGAACGCCGTGCCGCCCGGGATGATGGTCATGATGTGAGGCATCTTGCCGCCCAGAAGGCCGGCGATTTCCGATGCCTTGGCCTGCATCTGAAGCGCCTCAAGATAATGGGCGGTCAGGATGAGGTCCGCTTCGGGGGTGAGATTGTACTCGCCCGTGTCGAACCAGTTGCCGCTGAAGATGGAAAGCTGGCCGTTTTCGGCGAACTTCTTCAGACGATCTTGCAAGCCGACGAAATCCGCGGAAGGGGTTCCGAGCTCCGTTGCAAGGTCATAAGCCGCAACGGGGTCTGCGGAAAGCGCATTGAGCGGATTGACGTAGTCAAGGCCTGCCAAATTGTAGAACCACAGAATGTGGCTATGCAGGAACTGGGAACCCTCGATGAGGTTGCGGATGATACGGGCGTTGTTCGGAATAGAAATTCCGTAAGCCTTCTCCGCAGCGATAGAGGATGCATGCATGTGCGAGACAGGGCACACGCCGCAAATGCGCTGCACGATGAACGCCGCATCTTCGGGGGTGCGATCGCGGACGACAAGCTCCATGCCGCGGAAGCAACCGCCGGAAACCCACGCATCGGTGACGACGCCGTCGGTGACTTCCATCTCAGCGCGCAAGTGGCCTTCGATGCGGGTAATCGGGTCGATGATAGAACGTGCCATTACTGGTTGCCTCCCTTCTTCTTGCTAGCGGCGTCGAGGTCTTCCTTGGAATAGACGCCGATGGACTTGTCAGGATGCTTGGCATCCCATGCGCGAACCTTCTCGAACTCTGCGCCCTGAGGAACGCGGCCGGCGGCCTTCATGCCGAAGCCATGGACTACAAGCGCTGCGGCGACGATGCCGGTCAGGCCCAAGGCGATGGTGCCGGGCTGGACCATGAAGTCGCCAATGCGCAGGTCGCGATGACGCTTGAGGAACGGAGCGTTGACCTCGACCCAGTTCTGGCCGGGGTTCTCGGGGTTCGCCTCACAGCAACCGATGCAGGGAGCGCCTGCTTCGATGCACCAGCTGCGACGATGGTTGTAACGCACGACGCCACAGTTCGCCTTGGTCTGAGGACCGCGGCAGCCCAGAGGATAGAGGCAGTAGCCCTTGGCTTCTTCGGGAGAACCGAACTGATAGACGAACTCGCCGTTTTCAAAGTGGCCGCGGCGCTGGCAGTTGTCATGGACGGTCTGACCGAAAATCTGAGCGGGCTTGTTTTCTGCATTGAGCTCGGGGAGCTTGTTGAGCAGAAGAACCTCGACGAGAATGGCGCACAGCCATTCGGGGTTCGGGGGGCAGCCGGGAATATTGATGACCGGGGTCTCGATGCCCTGCGCCTTCAAAAACTGCTGGACGCCCTGAGCGTTCGAGGGGTTGGGATGAGCCGCCATCCAGCCGCCATTGACTGCGCAAGAGCCGAGGGCGACGACCGCGTTTGCCTTCTCGGCCGCCTCGATTAGATGCTCATTGCCCGTCTTGCCGGCAATGCGAAGCGCATTGCCGTCCCAGCCGTTGAGAACAGCGCCCTCGTAGATGAGGATGTAGTTCCCCGCTGCGATGGTCTGCTCCTTGGCCTCCTCCATGGACCAGCCGGCAGCGGCGCTCAGCGTTTCGCTGTAGTTCAGCGAAATCATCTCGAGCACGATGCTGGCCGGATCGGGAGCGTCAATCTGAGCAAAAGCCTCCGTGCAACCAGTGCAGGATGCGCCCTCGATCCAGATGACCGGATACAGGTCGCCCTGGCTTGCTCCGATGACGGACTCCTCAAGAGCCTGAGCAACGCGGGGGGCGGCGGCTTCACCCAAGCCGACCATGACCGCGAGCGTGCCACACAGTTTCATGAAGCTACGACGCGAAACTCCGCGCGATTCGAGCATGCCCTGAAACTCTGGGACAGTGGCCTTGTTGTCCATACATACACCTCCTATAGATGCTTTCCGAAATACCGACGTGTCGCATTATCCTAGAATTGATGCTCATCTAGCAGCAAAAATCAATATTTATGCAAAAATGCCGAATAATGGCGGAAAAATGTTACGAATACTATCATGGGTAGCAACTCTGTATTATTTGATGTTAGATTCGTAACACTTGCCAGGTAGAATAACTTATCACCTGGGCTTTTAATGCAATAAGCATTACATATAGGAAGCGTGTAATTGATAAATACTCTCGAAATAATGCGATGTACCCTAAAAAAGGCGATACACAAAAATGCATAGATGAGGCATTCATGCAAAAATGGGCCGAAACCGGCCCATTTTCAAGTAAGGTGCAAAACGCATGCGGCGCGCAGCACTGAATCAATTCCCGGATTGCAGACGCTCGTCTTGCGCCCAGCGGCCTCCTAGTAGTTTTCCGCGCGGATTTCGAAATGCGCGCGCGGATGATTGCAGACCGGGCAGACTTCGGGAGCTTCGGCGCCAATGTGGATATGCCCGCAGTTGTTGCATTTCCATGCGTGGATTTCGCCGCGCTTGAAAACCTCCCCGGCATTGATACGCTCGATCAGCTTGCGATAGCGAGCCTCGTGCTCCTTCTCGACGTTGGCGACGCCTTCGAAAAGACGGGCAAGCTCGTCGAAGCCTTCGTCGCGGGCCGTCTTGGCGAATTCCGCGTACATGTCGGTCCATTCGTAGTTTTCGCCCGCCGCCGCATCAGCGAGATTATCGAGCGTCGTGGGAATGGAGCCGCCGTGCAAAGCCTTGAACCACAGCTTGGCATGCTCGGACTCGTTCTTCGCCGTTTCAGCGAAGATGTTCTGAATCTGAACGTAGCCGTCCTTTTTCGCCTGCGATGCGTAATACAGGTATTTCGTATGGGCCTGAGACTCCCCCGCAAACGCAGCCATCAGATTCTTCTCGGTCTGAGTTCCCTTGAGATCCATGTCTCCCCCTTTCTTCGGGATGCCCCGAATACGTAGCCGTCCCCGCAAGACAAAACATCGCTTTGCCGCAGCGGAGACACGGCCGTTCGCCGCCCTTTGCGACGAATATTCCATTCAGCATAGACCCTCTCGGAGCAAATGGGCGTCAGACTGAAAAACGATACATAAAGCACGCATCGCAGGCAAAAGGCAGAGGTTCGCAAAACCGCTCGCAAACAAAAGACGAAAAGCACCAACGCGTCGAAGTGCTGCCGCAGAAAGCAAGCGCAGGCGTCAAGCCCTCCATCCGCCGTCTGCAAAAGAGAAAAATCCCTCTTTGGAAAGCGCCGCCAGAATAGAATCGAGCTCCTCGCCCGACACGCGATCTCTTCCTGCGGCAAGCTCGGCGGCGTTAAGCGAGCGATGAATCTCAGCCGTTGAAAGACCGGGGCGGGCCATAACCTCGCGCAGGACCCAGGCGCGTTTCTGCCGGCGCGATCCCTCGAATGCGCTCTGCCGCGTATATACCGCCGCTTTACGCGAAGGATTCGCATGGGTCTTCTTCAGGTGGGCGCCCACATCGAGCAGCGCATAGTACCACCCGCGGACGTCCTCGTCGGGGCACGCCCGCCCGACCAGGGGGCGAAGCTCCTTGTCGGTCACGCGCTCCGCTTCTGGGAAAAACTCGTGGATGAACACGGCGCGCACGTTCGTCTCTATATAAACGCAAGGAACATCGGCGGAAAACGCCGTGATCCCGGCCGCCGTGGCATCGCCTATCCCCGGCAGGGCGCGCAACGCCTCGACACCCGTCGGAAGCGCTCCGCCGTATTCGGCCGAGCAGATATCGGCCGCCCGCTTCAAAGCGAGAGCGCGGCGGTTGTACCCCATGCCCTGCCATTCATCCACCACATCGGCCACGGCGGCGGCCGAAAGGGCATCGACGGAAGGAAAGCGCTTCATAAATCGCTCCCAGCGCGTCAAAACGCGCGCGACCTGCGTCTGTTGGAGCATCACCTCGGAAATCCAGATGGCATATGGATCGCGTGTGTTGCGCCAAGGCAGATCCCTATACAAGCGCGCCCCCTCTTCGCGGACGCGTCCGACGAAAGCGGCAATGGCCTCATCGGATACGCCGGCGGCTTCGGTCTCGCGAGGCTGGGAGCCGTTTTCGGAACCTGCGGCGACTTCGCTTCTCGCGCTAGCCAACGGCCCCATCGCCTTCAAAGAGCTTTTCAAGCGTGATGCCGTCGAAATATTCACGCATGATGGAATCCGCGCGCTTCCAAACGCCGCGGAATTCGCATTCGCCACAGCGTTCGCAGAACCCCGGATCAACGGCGCAGGGAGACATATGGATGGGACCCTGCACCGCCTCGAGCACTTCCAAAAGCGTGGTGTTGGACGGGTTGCAGGCAAGCGTCAGGCCTCCCTTTGCCCCTCGCACCGTCTTAAGCAAGCCCGCATGAACGAGGTCATGCTGGATGCTGCGAGCAAATGCGTACGGTATGTTCTCCTTTTCCGCCACTTCGGAGACGGAAACGTACTCGTCTTTGCTCTCATACGCCGCGCGGATAATGCGGCAGGCATAGTCTGTTCGGCGGGTAAGTTCCATGCTAAGCCTCGTTTCCTTCCTCCAGCGGCTCTTGCGTGCTGTCACGTTCGAACATATCTTCCAGAAGGTCGTCGAGACCGCTCTTGAAGTCCGTGACAACTGCCTCCTCGAGGAAACGATACTCCTCCGACTCGAGCGGCTGGAAGTTGGCGACGTGCTCGAACATCATGCTTTGGGACACGGAGACGTAACGACGCGCCTTCAAGCTCTGACGGTACGCATCCTCGACCGCCTCTCGCCCGGCCGCGACGATGTCGAAGCGGGAGAGATTGCGAGAAAAGCGCGTGAGGCGGGAAAGGTCGAGCTCGCGCACCGAGGGATGGTCGTGGGCAATGGCATTCCAGATCTGGCGACGCTCGAGTTCGTCGGGAAGATAGATGTCCACAATGTTCATAGGCTCCATGAGGTCATAGAGAAATCCCTGATCGGAAGAATCTCCCGACATGGAGGCAAGCACGTAGATATCCGGATTGCCGACAGCCGATGCTATCAGGGTAAACGCTTCACGCGCCGCACGCGACATGCTCGCGAGCATGATGTTCTCACCTTCGACCGCGGAAGCGGCTTCCATCAGAGGAGCGCCCCAAAGGTCGTAATCCTCAAGGATGAGAACGCTCGGTGCATCGAGAGAGAGCTTATTCGGCCCCATGCGCATGGGGCGATCGGCGGCGGTGGTAACGCACAATACCGGCATGCCCTGAGGACCCGGCTGCATCTGGACGCGCAGGACGGGAAGGCCCAATTCGCCCGCGACAGCCGCCATGAACATGCTCGCATCCTCGCGCGAAGACGTGCGAAAAACGATGCTTCCCGCGGCCGAAAGACCGTCTATGCCGTGTCGCTCTCGCAGCGTGTCGACGAGCAAACGGTACTCTTCGTCCTGCTTCACGCCGATGCCGAATGCGCGCATGTCGTCTATGACCGCATCGAAGCCGACCAAGTCGTCGAAAAGAAGCGGATAGGCGGACTTCAGGCGAGGGGGCTCTTCGCCCGAACGCTCGCCGGCCGATGTGCCCGCGGATGAAGCCGCATCGGGCGAAACAGATGCGGGGCTTGCGGAAGAAGATTCCGAAAACGGCGGCTGCGCGGCATCGTCGGAGTGGACCGGCGAATCTGAAGCCTCGTCCTGCACGGCAGCCTGCTGAGCGTGCGAGGGGGCACCGTCGTGCGACGCATCGAGACGCAAGGCGTCGGCAGGGCCGGGCCCTGGATGCACGCGGACGGACGTGGCAATGGGGGTGATGCCTGAGATATGGGCGGTCGCCCCTATTTCTTCGGAGATCATATCGGCCATGCCCTCGAGATCGGCGCGCGATATTCCAAGCTCAGAAAGCTTGTCAAGCGCCATGCTCTGAAGGTCACGAGCGCATGATTCGACCTCTTCGGAAGACAGATGCGCCTCGAGCTTGTCGAAGATGTATTCGGCGATGGAACGCTCCCTCAGCTCCGAGGCAACGCGCCAGGCCTCTTTAAGGGCCGAAACCGCCTCCATATCGGGCAAGGGGCTTTTCCCGCATGCCTCTTCATAGGCGGAAAGATACAGATGCATCGCGAGCACGCGATCGCCCGACGTGTACGCCTCGCGCGCCGCCTTCATATAACCGTCGTGATTGTGCCGAGGGGAATCCCCTTCATGATATTGGTCGGCGATGTTCGCTTCGTTGTCGTTTGGTCCGAGCATACGCCCACCTCCTTTGCGTTCCTTCGCAGCATTGCCCGCCCCAGACGCCGGGAAACGGCCAAATGTCTGGCGGACGGTATCATTTTTCACTTGAAGTGTACCCAGAGCTCGCCGAGCGCGCAAACGGCAACGGGCATTTGGCACCCAGTCGCGTTATTTCTCCACAGGAAAACTTCGCCGAGCGAAAACGGAAGACGAATTCGCAAGACGCAGCGTCATTTTTCCTCGAAGCGGTTCCAGTCGAGAACGGTCCACTCGCGCCGGCGCGCTTCCCTGGCCAAGGGATTGTCAGGACACACCGCGAAACCGCGGCGCGCCGCTTTGAGCATAGGCGAATCGGAATGATGATCGCCGTAGGCCTCGACAAGCTCCCAATTTCCCTTGCCGTAGCGAGCGTCCGCGTACGAGCGGATCGCACGGACCTTCTCATCGCCCTCTATGCACGACCCTTCGACGCGCGTGGTATACCTCCCTTGGGCGTCAACGCGCATCTCGGTGCACAGACAGCCATCGATCGGGTGGAAATCCAAGGCGCGACGGACAATCGGCCCGAACGTCGCCGACACGATCAACACCTCCACGCCTTCTTCGCGCAGACGGTTCATGACCTCGTCGGCCTGGGGGCGGAAACGACCCTGCGCCTCGATTTCCCTATCGTAGAAATCGGAGAGGAACGCGTCTACGCTCTCCCGAGATTGACCCTCGAAGGCCGTGAACACGAGTCCGCGCACCCATGCTTCGCTTTGGGGAAGACGAAGCTTGTATGCCGCCGCCCACGCAAGGACCTTCGAGATGACGCGTTTGCGAAGCATGCCCTGGCTGCGCAGGAAGCGGACAAGAATGACCGGTGAGTTTCCCCTGATCGATGTTCCATCGAAATCAAAAGCCGCAATCTTATGCTTGGCTTGCTCGGACATGGCTCGCCAGCCCCCTATCCCCTTGCGTAATCGGCGTTATCGTGCGCAAATTGGGAATTATACAGGTCTGCATAGAAGCCGCCAAGAGCGAGAAGCTCCTCGTGGGTGCCTTGCTCCACAATATCGCCTTCGTGCATAACCAAAATCAAGTCCGCATTGCGAATGGTGGACAGGCGGTGCGCTATGACGAATGAGGTCCGCCCGCACATGAGGTTGTCCATGGCCATCTGGATGCGTTTTTCCGTTCGCGTGTCCACGGAGCTTGTCGCCTCGTCGAGTATGAGCATCTTCCTGTCGGCTAGAATCGCGCGGGCGATGGTGATCAGCTGTCTCTGGCCTTGGCTCACATTGCTCGCGTCCTCGTTGATGACCATGTCGTAGCCGCCCGGGAGCGTGCGGATGAAATGGTCGGCAAAGGCCGCGCGCGCCGCCTGCTCAACTTCCTCATCGGTCGCATCGAGCCTGCCGTAGCGAATGTTCTCCCTGATGGTTCCGCTGAAAAGCCATGCATCCTGCAAAACCATGCCGAACTGCCTTCGGAGCTCTTCGCGATTGCAGTCGCGAATGTCGCGGCCGTCGATGCGGATGGCCCCTTCGTCGACATCGTAGAAACGCATGAGGAGCTTGACCATGGTCGTCTTGCCGGCACCGGTAGGCCCGACAAGCGCCACCGTCTGACCGCTTTTCACTTCGGCGGAGAAATCGCGGATGATGCGGACGTCGGCATCATAGCCAAATCCCACATGGTCGAATGTGACGTTTCCCTCGACATGGGCGAGGCTTTCCGTGGCCTTTCCGTCTTCCACCTCGGGGGCGTCGAGGAATTCGAAGACGCGCTCCGCCGATGCCGCCATCTGCTGCAGCACGTTCGATACCTGGGCAAGCTGCGTGATAGGCTGGGTGAAGTTCTTCACGTATTGGATGAACGCCTGGATATCGCCCACGGTGATAACACCGCGCATGGCGAAGGCGGCGCCGGCGATGGCCACCGCCACGTATCCCAAATTGCTCACGAAGTTCATCGCGGGCATCATCATTCCCGAAAGAAACTGCGATTTCCACGCGGATTCGTACAGGCGGTCGTTCGTCTCCTTAAAGCGCTCGAGGGCGACGTCTTCCCGATTGAACGCCCGAACGACGGCGTGTCCCGAAAACGTCTCCTCCACCTGGGCGTTGATCATTCCGAGGTTTTTCTGCTGAGCCCTGAAGTATTTCTGACTACGGCTTACCACCGCCTTGACCAGCACGCCCGAAACGGGAATGACCGTCAAGGCGATGAGCGTCATGGGCACGTTGATCGAAAGCATCATGACCAAAACGCCCACGATGGTCGTCGCGCTCGTGATGAGCTGCGTGATGCCCTGGTTCAGGCTCTGCCCGAGCATATCGACGTCGTTCGTGATGCGCGAGAGAACGTCGCCCGTGCTCGTTTTCTCGAAATACCCCATAGGCATGCGGGAGATTTTCTCCGCAATACGGCGCCGAAGCGTGTAGCAGGTTTTCTGGGAGACGCTCGTCATCGTCCAACCCTGTACAAAAGAGCACAGCGCCGACACGCCGTAGAGCGCGAGGGTGGTGAGAAGGATGGTCCCAACGGCGTTGAAGTCTATGCCGCCTGTGCCGGCGATCTTCGCGGAGATGCCCTCGTAAAGCTCGGTGGTGGCCGTAGAAAGCACCTTGGGACCCACGATATTGAAGACGGTGGAGCCGATAGCGAAGGCGAATACGACGGCGATGGCCGCCTTGGAACCTCCCATGAGCTTGATCAGTTTGAGCATGGAGCCCTTGAAGTCGGCGGCCTTCTCCTCCGGCATCATGCCGTGATGGCCGTGCCCGTGTCCGCCGCGAGGCCCTCCCATGCGTTGCGCCCGAGTATTGTCGCTCATCGCGAATCCCCTCCTTTCAGTTCTTCCTCCGAAAGCTGCGACAGGGCGATCTCTTGATAGGTTTCGCACGATGCCATGAGCTCTTCGTGGGTGCCGCATCCAACCATGCAGCCGTTTTCGAGCACCACGATGCGGTCGGCCGAAAGCACCGTAGCGATGCGCTGCGCCACAATGATTACGGTCTTTGACCCAAGATGCTTGGCCAAACCTTCCCTCAAGCGGGCATCCGTCTTATAGTCGAGCGCCGAAAAGCTGTCGTCGAAGAGGAGTACGCGGGCATCGCAGGCAAGCGCACGGGCAATGGAGAGACGCTGCCTCTGACCGCCCGACACGTTCGACCCTCCTTGGGAAACCTCCGCCTCGAGCCCTTCGGGGCGGCTTTCCACGAACTCGCTCGCCTGGGCGATATCGCACGCCAAGGCGACCTGCTCCGCATCCATGGATTCGTCGGCGTAGGCGACATTGCTCCGGACGGTTCCGGAGAAAAGAAACGCCTTCTGCGGCACGTAGCCGAGCTGCGCTCGCAGGTCGCGCTGCGCGAAACGGCGCACGTCCACGCCGTCTAGCAGGACAGCGCCCGACGTCACGTCGTAAAAGCGCTCGATGAGCTTGATGACTGTGGACTTGCCTGACCCCGTCGAGCCTATGATCGCCGTCGTCTTCCCTGGCTCGGCCACGAAGCTCACGTTCTTCAGCACGGGCTCGCTGCCTTTGTCGTAGGCGAACGTGACGTCGCGAAACTCAATCCGCGCTCCTTCGGATTCGGCCGGCTTCGCCGCAACGGCATCGTCGGGGTCGCCGATCGAAACGGGCGTTTCGAGAACTTCGTTCACGCGCTGGGCGGCCACGTCGGCGCGGGGAAGCATGACCGAGACCATCCCCATCATCAAAAACGACATGATGATAACCATAGAGTACGTGATGAACGCGATCATGTCGCCCGTCTGGATGGCGCCACTGTCGATGTAGGATCCGCCTACCCACATGATCAGAACCGAGACGGCATTCATGACCAGCATCATCGTGGGCATCATGAACGTCATGGCCCTGTTCGTGAACAGCTGGGTCTTCATCAACGCGACGTTCGCCTCGTCAAAACGGTCTTCCTCGAACGACTGCCTTCCAAACGCACGGATGACGGAGATGCCGTTGAGCATCTCGCGCGACACAAGGTTCACCCGGTCGATGAGTTTCTGCATGATCTTGAACTTCGGCATGGCGACCGCCATGAGAATGAATATGACCACGAAAATGGCGGCCACGGCCAAAGCTATGATCCAGCTCATGGAGAAATTTGTGCTCGACACCATGAACATGCCGCCCACGGCGAGGATGGGCGCATAGAGGACCATGCGCAGCAAGACCACAAGAACCATCTGTATCTGCTGGATGTCGTTGGTTCCTCGCGTAATGAGGGATGCGGCGGAAAACGCCTGAACCTCCGCGTCCGAAAAGGCGAGAACCCGAGAGAACAGACGCTCCCTCAGCCCGCGAGCAACCTTCGCCGCCGTACGCGAGGCGAGAAACCCCACCGCGATGGAGGCGAGCATCATGACAGCCGCCACGCCGAGCATCTTCGCCCCGATCGAGAACAGATACGACATCTGCAAAGACCCCATGTCGTAGCCAAGCTTTTCGTATTCCGCCATCGCGGCCGCGATGGCCTGCTGCTCAATGATGGAGTCGTCAATGCCCGCAAGAGCCGATTCGGCCTGAGCAACGAGAGCCGAGACTTCTTCCTTGGAAACGGCATTTGCCCTGTATGCGTCAAGCAAGGCGTCGAAATCGTAAGGACCCTCGCCTTGCGCATCCGAGACGCGCTGCTCGCCGACGGATGCATCTTCGCCCTCGGCGGATCCGTCGCGTTGTTGCGCGCTTTCGCTTCGTGCGAAATGCACCTCCGCAAACGGCTTGGCCAAAGTCTCGTCAAGCTCGTCCCGATTGTCCAGCCCCTTCTCGTTGATAGCGTATGAGCCGTCCGACACCTCGTCGTAGGAAGAACGTATGACGTCTTCTTCGTCAGGCGAAGCAAGCATGCAAACGGCTTCGAACGTGTCCGCAGTGAACTCGGACGGAGACGGACGGTCAATTCCTCCCTGTTGAATGCCCACGTCCACCAAGTCAGAGGTGTAGCGCGGAAGCGAGAGGTCGGCAAACGCCTGAACAACGAGAAGCGCGATGATAAGGACGAGCGCTCCGATATGGCCTTTGAGGTAGCGGATTATGCGCATGAGTCTCCTTCTTTGCGGTCGCATCGTTTCAGCGATGGATTCTGCTCGAGGAACTCGAGCATGAGGCGAAGCGTTTTCGTCAGCTGCTCGATATTGTCCACGCCCACGTATTCGAAGAGATCGTTCATGAAGGCGATATGCTTCTCCTGGATGCGCTCGGCGACATCGAGCCCGTCGTCGGTCAACGCGAGGCGAACGACCCTGCTGTCAGCGTCCGAACGCGTGCGCGCCACATACCCGCGCGACTCGAGCTTTTTTATGGACTGAGACACGGCAGAGGGCGTGATGCGAAAATGACGCGCCATGTCGGACGGCTTCGCGTCCTCGTTGCGCTGGTTGGCCATGTAGACCCATCTGAGAACCTGCATCTCGCAAAATGTAAGCCCGCACAGCGTCTCCGCGGGAATATAGCGTTCCTTCTTCAAGCGGTCCATGAGCTCGTAAAGCTCCACCCGCAACTCGTCGTAGGAATTCCGATTCATCAGCAATCTCCCAACTGAAACGCCCCGCCGCACTGCCTCTTCCATCGACGGCCCCGCGTATCCGATTCGTTCGTCGATAATAGTTAAGACACTTAATGACTTAGAGGAAAGGGCGCAACGCACAGCAAAAACGCACAGAACGCCCGTGCGATCGAGACCGCGCATGCCGACGAGCGTGCCTAACGCGGTACGCGCCGTATCCGTCGGTTCGAAATGCGAGCAGACGTTGGCGACCTGCACGCCTATCAATCGAATCGAAAGCGGACGACGTCAATAACCGGGAGACGGTGGTCATATGGACCGCATTGGGAGAAACTTCGGGGCGGACGCAGTCTCCTGTGGTCAAAAAATATCGATTGGGAGAAATAGCTACACCTTTTGCCTCTAATATTAAGCCGTTTACCGACGAATACGGCAATAAAAAGGCGGATTCGGAGCTTCACGCCCCCGAAAAACCCGTTTTCTCGACCTGTTTTTTCGCCAAACCCTTCGTTTTTGACCACGAAGACGGACAAGTGCGTTTTTCTTTCTCCCTATTCACCCTTTTTGACCAGGAGACCGCCCCAATCGCATAAGCAACACGATGTCTCAGGAAGGACATGGGGTTTACCGCGCATTTCAAGGCGCCAACAGCCTGTTAGCATACTGCGCCTAACAAGTCTGCGAAAACTTGGACGTGATTTTGGTCCTTGCTGCAGCCTTGGTCCTTGCTGCAGCCTTGGTCCTTGCACATGATGAATCGAAGACCCGCGACATAACAAAAAGACCACCGTGCGGTGGTCTTGCTTGTTTGATGGCGGGATGTACGAGACTCGAACTCGCGACCTCCGACGTGACAGGCCGGCGCTCTAACCAACTGAGCTAACACCCCAATATGCAGTGCCCGAAACGGCACGGTTTATCAAGATGGCGGGATGTACGAGACTCGAACTCGCGACCTCCGACGTGACAGGCCGGCGCTCTAACCAACTGAGCTAACACCCCAATATGCAGTGCCCGAAACGGCACGGTTTATCAAGATGGCGGGATGTACGAGACTCGAACTCGCGACCTCCGACGTGACAGGCCGGCGCTCTAACCAACTGAGCTAACACCCCGTTGCCTTGCCTTTCGCTCTTGCGTCAGGCAGCTCGGATATAATACCCGCTCCAGCAATAATATGCAAATACTTTTTCCAACTTTTTTCAAAACATGCGCCGAAGATGCTCTGAGCAGGCCAAAAGCAAACAGCGCAAGTCTTGATGAACGGGGCCGGTTCGAAGAGCGGAGCCGGCTTGAGAACGCAATTGACTCGAAGGGTGGAGCCGGCTTCGACAGACGGAGCTGGCTCGAGGAGCGGAGCCGGCTTGAGAGCGCAAATGACTCTAAGGGCAGAATCCGCCCCAAGGAGCCGAGCCGACTCGAAAAACGGAGTCGGCTTCGATGAACGAAGTCCGCTTCAGCGAGCAGAATCGGCTCGAGGGGCAAGGCTGGTTAGCGGGCAATGCCTGCTCCAGCGAACGAAACCAGCCTTGGCAAGAAAAGGCAATACCAACAAATCTCTTCCATGCACTGGCATGTCAAGACGCGCTGGCCAGAACAAGAGACAAACGTCCTACTCCCCCGCCTTCTCCCTCTGGCGAATGCGCATGATCGAAACGGCGTGAAGGCCGGTACCCTCAAGCATCGCCTCGAGCAAAACGTCAGGACGCAGGCTTCCGGTCTTTTTCGCCTCGAGCGTGAACTCGAGAGCATCTCCTTGAGCCTGCATCGCGCCGACGAGAAAGTCCGACGGAACAAGGACCTTCTCCTTCTTCTTTCGCACGACCGTAATGGACTCCGGCACGCGAAGAGAGGCAACGCGCTGAGCGAGCGCTCCGAAATCGGAAGGAGCCGAATCTGCGGAACTGGAAGAATCTGCAGATTCGGCAAAACCCTCGTCATCGAAGGCCAACACCGCGCGATAGGTCGAAAACGGATACGCCACACTCGCTGCGGGAACATCTTTGGTGATATAGCATGCCTTATAAGGCATCAGGTCGGCGGCGCTTGCGGCACGCAGCCGATCGAGCGCCTTGTCGGGCGCGACGTATTCGGTAAGCTGCACGTCGAATATCTCCTCGGTGCCGCCAACGCCCACGGGCAACGCCGCGCCGAAAGCCTGCTTCATATGGGGCGAGAACCCCTGACTGACCGCATAGGGAAGGTTGGCGCGACGCACCGCGCGTTCGAGGGCACGCGCGACTTCAAGATGCGACAGCATGACCAGACGACCCGACATCGCATACGTCACGCGCAATCGAAAATCAGCCATGGCGAACCTCCTGCGTCTGAATGGCGGTATTCAAACCCATGCACACGCCGCACGCGGAACAGGTGTCATACGTGCAGTCGGGCGTGGTCTTCTCCTGCTGTGCAAAACGGCGTTCGCGCTGCAGGAATTTCACGAACAGGCCTGCCGAAAGATGCGACCATGGCGGAATGTAGTCCGTATCGTAGGTGGCCTGGGCGATTCCCTCCATGCTCACGCCGCACGCTTCGCACGCGGCCTTCCATCCGTCGAGAGAGAACAGCTCGGTCCACGCGTCGAAACGGGCGCCCGCTCGCCATGCCGTCTCCACCACATCGGCCACCTCTCGGCCGCCGCGGCTCATCATGGCCTCTACCAAAGAGACATCCGGCTCGTGCCAATGCACATCCACAGCCCGGTATTTCACCGAGCGACGAAGCAGGTCAATGCGACGTTTCGCCTCCTCGGGCGATATCTGGCCGTCCCACTGGAAGGGGGTTTGCGCCTTCGGAACGAAAAGCGCGCAGGAAATGCTGACACGTACGTTGCCACGCTGGTTTTCGGGCACGGCCTTCTTGGCGCGGTCGTATGCGCGCTGGGCAAGGCTCGCGATGCCCTTGATGTCATCGTCGGTCTCCGTGGGAAGACCGATCATGAAATAGAGCTTGCATCGGCGCCAACCTGCGGCAAAGGCCGCATCGATCGCACCGAACAAATCGTCTTCGGTGACGCCCTTGTTGATCACGTCGCGCAGACGCTGCGTACCTGCTTCGGGGGCGAAGGTAAGTCCCCCGCGCTTGCCGCCCGCGACCAGCTCCGCCATGTCGACGCCGAAAGAATCCAAGCGTTGGCTCGGAATAGAAATGGATATGCCCTTGCCTTCGAGGGCTCTGTTCAGGCGTCGCAGAATCTGCTCGATCTGGCTATGGTCGGTGGAAGAAAGCGAAGTGAGGCTCACTTCATCGTAGCCTGTATCGGCCAATCCGCGACATACCGCCGAAACGATGTTGTCGGCCGAGCGCTCACGCACCGGACGATACATCATGCCAGCCTGGCAGAAGCGGCACCCGCGCGTGCAGCCGCGCAGGATCTCGACGTTTAGACGGTCATGAACAACCTCGGTGAACGGAACGATCATGGGCTCGTACGCATCTGAGTCGGCAAAACCCTCCCAGAGGCGCTTCTCGATGACGGACGGAACGTCGTCGAAGCGAGGTACGACCCAGCTTCCCCGCCGCTGCGCCTCATTCTCTTCAAGCACGTCGTACAGCGAGGGGACGTAAACCCCCGGAAGCTTCGCCATGGCGTGCAGCATTTCGGCGCGCGCCGCACCCTCGTTCTTCATACGGCGATGAAGCTCAAGCAATTCGGGAAGCGACTCCTCGCCTTCCCCGAGCATGATCGCGTCGAAAAACGGGGCGTACGGCTCCGCGTTGAAAGCGCACGGACCGCCGCCGAAGACCATGGGGTCGGATTCTTTGCGGTCCACGCTGCGCAGCGCCACGCCTGAAAGGTCGAGAAACTCAAGCACGTTGGTCGCGGCAAGCTCATGCGGCAAGGTGATTCCCACGGCATCGAATTCGGCCACGGGAGCGCAGCTTTCCAGGGAAAATGCGGGAACGCCTTCGGCCCTCATCAGATCGCACATATCGGCAGCGGGAAGAAATGCCCGCTCCGCCGCCATGCCTTCGACGGCGTTGACGCAATTGCAGAGGATGCGTACCGCCTGGTTCGCCTGCCCGAGCTCGTAAGTGTCGGGATAAGTCATGCAGAAGCGATACGACGCCTCGGGCTTGTACGTGCATCCCCATTCATGGTTCAAATAGCGAGCAGGACGCTCGATGGAGCGGCCCGCTTGACGAAGGAGCCCTTCTATTCTGGGCCAGAGATCTGTCATATGGATTCCTTGTCTTACGAAGCGTGCGTCTCTAACGCGCACACGATGATGTACGAATCGGCCTCGGCTCGAAACCTCAGGAGCCGAGGCGGCATGCTAGCGCTCGGCCTTGCTGGCGCGTTCCGCCGCGGAGGCAACCGTGGCCGCCGCGCGGCGCGCCGCCGAAAACGCCTTGCCCGGAGCGGACTTGACCGCCTCTTTGGCTTTGTCGGCTGCAGCCTTGCGGGCCTGGCTTCCCACTTCGTCAACCGTGGCCTTCGCCACGCGCCCGGCGCGGGTCGACTCCGCCGCAGAAACCGCCTTGGCGCGCGCTTCGGACACCACGCCGGCGAGGCCGGCCATGTTGCCGCCATGCTCGAAATACTCGATGGCCGCATAGCCCATGGCCGCCGTTCCCGAATACCCGATAGCGGCCTTGATGGCCCACCCGAGCGCAGGAACGACCCCCACCAGCTGGCGCGCTACCGTGCGGCACGCGAAGGCGCCGCCCACAACGGCGGCAAGCTCCTTGACACGCTCTGCGGTAAGCGGCTGCCCGTAGGCCGCGGCGATCTGCAGAATCATCTTCGCCTGGTTAAGCGTCATAATTGGCATGTCGGCCCCGGGAATGACCACCACCAACCCGACGCCGGCGTTCTGGATGGACGTGGCGCGAACCGACTCGGATGAGAGCGGACGGCGAACGAAGTCGAACGCCTGAGCAAACGCAAGGCGCTTCTGCTTGAACGCCGCGACAACCCACTCCCCCATCTTGCGGGAAAGATCGGCAGCAAACTCCTCGGTCAGAGCGTAAGGCTCAAGAGAGAACGGATCGGTTCCGTCGAATTCCGTATAAGGAACCATCCTATCGGCGTCTTCCTTCGTGATCTCCAAAGGCTGGGCGAGCATGAGCACGCTGCCGTCTTTCAGCTCGGGAGAGAGAAGGTCGCCTTCGGGAATGGGATATCCCGCTTCACGCGCCGTTGCCGACACGAGCTCGGGCAGCGTCGTTGCCACCATGACGGGAATGCCGGCTTCGCGAATGCGGGCGGCAATGGCGCCCACTTCGGGCGTGACGCCCGCTGCAATGACCGCCATGTCGCTGCGGGGATCGAACACGGCCGATCCGTCCGTGAAGTAGTTGACCGAAACGCGGGCCTGCGGCGAGGCGCTCGCGAACGAAGAGCGCACATGCGCCATAAGGTCGGCGGGAGCGGTATCGTCAAGCAGGACGGAAACGCACAGAGGAACCGAGCGGGCGGCGTCCACGTCCATCGCTTCCTGGAAAACAGCCATGACATCGATAGGCAACTTCATGGGTAAACCCCCTTTATTAATCAAGCCGCCCTCGGCCAAAGGCGACGAGGGCGCAGGCAATCACGAACCGTGCACGCATCCACCATACCATGCGCGAAAGCGAAAGCCGCAACGCGCACCGCATCGGCAGAAATCACCTGTGCGCATACACTGAGCCCACTAGTCCCAGCAGCGCGAAGTTCACCATCATGAACGACGATCCGTAGCTCATGAACGGCAGCGGGATGCCCGTGACGGGCATCAGGCCTATATCCATCCCGATATTCTCGAGTATCTGGAACAGCCACATGGCAACGACGCCCATGACGATCAGGCTTCCGAAAAGATCGCCCGCGTTTCTGGCGATCCTGATGCACGAAAGAATCAGCGCGATATACAGACCCAGAAGCAAAAGCGCCCCTACAAACCCGAACTGCTCAGCGAGCACGCAGAAAATGAAGTCGGTCGGCGCCTCGGGAACGAAGCCGAGACTCGACTGAGACGCGTTGAGCAGACCTTTGCCGAACAAGCCTCCCGAGCCGATAGCGATCATGGCCTGATTGAGATTGTAGCCCGCGCCCGACGTATCGGCGCTCGGATCGAGGAAGACCAGAAGGCGGTTGCGCTGGTACTGCTTGAGCAGCTTGTATTCGCCCGTCAGGCTCTTCATCAGCTCATCGATGGCAAAGACAGCTGCGACGGCGGCCACAAAAGCGCCAAGCGTGATGAGCAGGAACTTCAAGCGGGACCCGCCCATGACGAGCGTGACAGCGCCGATGAACAGATACACCAGGCCCGTGCCCAAGTCCGGCTGGGTCATGATGCACAAAAACGGCACGGCAATATAGCCAAGGGCCTTCATGTACTCGCGCGGATCGTCGAGGTTGCCGCCATAGCGCGCAAGCACGCTCGCATCGAGCAGGATGACGGTGATCTTCGCGAACTCGCCCGGCTGCAGCTGCATGCCGACGTTGATCCAGCTTTGGGCACCCTTCGACTCGACGCCGATAACCGGAAGGTGCGGAGAGAGAATCAAGACGACGTTAATGACAAGCAGCACGGTGGTATAGCTAGAAAGCTGGCGGTAATCAAGCTGGTAGAACATCAGCATGACAATGCAGCCCATGAGCACGCCGAGCGCCTGGCGCGAGAACGAATACGTCTCGTTGCCTTGGACGGCAGACCATACGACCAGAAGGCCGTATGCGACAAGCAGCGCCGCCACGATAAGAAGCGACTTGGGAATTCTGTCAGAGAACGTGCGCTTGCGGCGCGTCGCGCCGTCGGGCGAACCGGAATTGACCGTGCCGCCCTCGGGCATGCGCACGCGATCGATTTCGTTAAATCCAGGCATGCTAGTCAACCCTTCCCGCGCCCGTGCCCGCATACGGAACAGACTGCGTGATCTCTTCCGTCGGCGTGATCTCCTTCTCGAGCGAGCCCGCGCCAAGCTTCACGCATCCGTCCATGACCTTCGCCGCGATAGGGGCCGCCGATGACGCACCCGCGCCACCCTCGGTGATAACGCAAGTCACAACGTATTTGGGGTTATCGTAGGGCGCATACATAGCGAACCATGCGTAGCCGTCATGGCCGGCCCATTCGCCCGTGCCCGTTTTGCACGCGCATTCGTAATCGTACTGCGACAAAAGCGTGGGAATCGAAGCGTCCTCCTCCGCCACGCCGCGCAACGCATCGCGCATGACCTCGAGCGACGCCTTGTCGATATCGGGAATGCTCCTGATTTCGCGAGAGGGGCCCACCACCGTTTCCCCGTCGGAGTTCTTGATTTCCTTCAGCAAATTGGGAACGGGAAGCTGCCCTGTGGCAACGCCGGCATAGCCCACGGCCACCTGAAGCGGGGTCACCAAGACGTTACCCTGACCGATGACCATGTTCGACATATCGCCCGGCTGCCACTGCGCCTGCTCGGGCGCATCCGCCCAGTGCTCGGCCTTCCATTCGGGCGTAGGGATTGTGCCCTCACCTTCGCCGGCAAGATTCACGCCCGTTTTAGAGCCGAAGCCGAATTCCTTGATGTAGTTCGCCATGGCATCCATGCCGAGCGTGGCGCTCTTGTCGTAGAAATCCTTCGCTATCTCGTAAAAGACGGTGTCGCACGAAACCACGACCGCCTGGCGGAAGGATATGGGGCCATGGCCCGAAGTTTCCCAGCACTTCTGCGGATAGCTTTCGCCGAAGCCGGTCCACGTGCCCGTGCAATCCCAGGTGCGTGTCGAGTCGGCGAAACCGTAATGCAGGCCGGCCATGCCCGTGAACGCCTTGAACGTGGAAGCGGCGGGATACTGGCCCGCGATGCAGCGGTTGAGCAGAGGCGCCCCGGAGGAATCCTTGTCGTTGTAGCGGTTCCAGTCGTCCTGGGTCACGCCGCCGACGAAGTTCGTCGGGTCGAACGGAGGAAAGCTCGCCATGCAAAGGACATCTCCCGTATCGACCTCCATGGCAACGACCGCGCCTGACGTGCCCGTACCACCGCCGATGACGCCGTTAGGCGCGATAAGAGCCTCGAGCTCTTCCTCTGCAATCTTTTGGACTTTCGCCGAAATAGTGAGATAGAGGTCGTTTCCCTGCGTGGGGGGCATCTCGCTGCGAACCTCATGCACCGTGCCGTCGACGTCGTTGACCACAACGCGTTCGCCGTGCGTGCCGAACAAGTAGCCGTCGTAGGAAAGCTCAATGCCGGACTGCCCCACTTCATCGCCGCTTTGGTAGTCGAGATTGTGCGGCTTGCTCTCAAGCTGGGAGTCAGTCACCGTGCCGGTGTAGCCGACGACTTGGCACGCCAACCCTTTGTAGGGATACACCCTGCGTGCGCGCTGCTCCACCACAACGCCCGGAAACGCGTCCCTATGCTCCGATATGAACGCCACATCGCGGGAACGGGGATTGGAGGAAACCTCGCGCTGGGCCTGCGCGCCGCCGCTCGAATCCAAAATGCGCTGGCGCACCACGGCATACGGAAGGCCGGTGAGCGCCGAGAGGCGCATAAGCACGCTGCGATCCTCGGCGACCTCGGGATTGGCGAGAATGGTGGGCGTGATTTCGTTGTCAACGATCACGATGCCCTCGGTGTCGAAGATGCGGCCTCGCGGGGCGGAGGTCTTCACCGTGGTAAGTTGGTTCTCGTCCGATTTCGCGCGATATTCTTCAGAAGAGAGCACCTGCATGCTCCACAGCTTGGCCGTGAGGCTGCCGAAGATGCCCGCCATCAGCACGAAGATCGCGGTATAGCGCGGACGAAGGCGGTCGAGCAGCGAGCTGTTCGAGCTCTGATGCGCACCGGCGGAAGCCGCCATGGAATCGCCTTTGCGCGTTTGAAACGGCGTGCCCGATCCGATGGATGACACGGACTTAGAAACGGAAGCGTTGGGCTTTACGGATCGCGACCGAAAGAAGACGAACAGCGCCACGCCGGCAACGACGACGATGACGATTGCGGTGATGATTGCGGTTGTCACGGCCTATGCCTCCTAACGCAGACGGATCGTGGAAGATTCGGGCGCCGAACGGCGGGGCGCCTGGCGGGCGAACGCCGCCGAAAGCAGCGGCATCACGATGAGGCACACCGCGCAATCGTACAGCGCGCACGGAAGGCCTCGCAGCAAGATCGCATCGAAGGCGGTCACGTCGGTCGTTGCGACGTAGAACAGGGCGTAGCACACCTCCACGAAAAGAGACGCCGCCATGCTGATAAGAAGCGAGACCGAAAGCGTGTCGTTGCCGAGAATCACCGACGCACGGGCCGAGACAAACGCCGCGACCGTCAAAAGGCACGCCATAACGCCGGGCGTTCCGCTTGCCACCAAATCGAATGCCATGCCAAGAAAGAACGCCGTGACGACGGAAGCGTCGCTGGGGCGAAACATGGAAGCAACCCCCACGAAGACCACGAGGAAATTGGGCATGGAGCCCAGAATGGAAACGGCGGGAGCAAAGATGATCTGGACGGCGAGCGCAATGCAAGCCCCCAGGGCGAGAAACACCGAGTCGCGCATGCTATTCACCGTCGGTCTCGCCCGACGCCGCGCTGTCTTGCGCGCCATCGCCGGCCGAAGATTCATCGGAGCCGGAAGATTCGTCCAGAGGAGCACCCACCGATGTGACCACCGTCACTTCCTCGAGGGGGTCGGCCGCGGCCAGCGGGGCCACGATGATGGTGCGATCGGAAGTTCCGGCCGAGCTGCGGACGGCCGAAACCGTGCCGAGCTGCATGCCGCGAAGATAGCTTCCCCCGATGCCTGAGGTAACAAGCACGTCGCCCACGTTCACCTCGACGGAGGAGTCTACGTATTCCAAGTACAACAGGCCGTCGACCGAGCCTTTCACCACGCCTTCGGCGCGATTGCCCTGGATGTACACCGCCACGCCGCTTTGCGGGTCGTCTATGAGGCGCACCTTGCACGTGAGCGGGCTCACCTCTATGACCTGACCGAGCAGGCCGCTCGAGCCCATGACGGGAAACCCGAGTTCGACCCCATCGTTCGAACCCACATCAATCGTCACCACGCGATCCCATGAATCGGGGTTGCGCCCGATCACGCGGCCCGTGACGCCCTCAATGCCGTATTGGTCGGACAGGTCGAGCAGTCCCTGGAGGCGCTGCGCCTCCAGGCGGTATTCCTCGGCCTGGACAAGCTGAGCCTTGAGCTGGGCGTTTTCCTCCTGAAGCGCGGTATAGGTGGCATTATCCGTCGTCGCGTTCTGAATGGCATCGCCCGCCGCCTCTTCCGCGAACGCAACGCCCACGCCGAGGAACTGGACGGGGCTTGCCAGCATGCCCGCAACGCTTTGCACGTTATGCAAGGGGCCCGACTGGTCTTCCCTGCCGTACAACGAGGCAGACACGACCGATACGACCAAAAGCACGGCCAGAAGCACCGCGCCCGAAGGAGCGATGCTTTTCTTTTTATACGAAGGCTGCTTGTAGGACATGTGAAGACAATCCTCCCGAAACTAGAGCGCCGGACAAACGTCCGGCGCGAAGTGCTTTGCAAACGTTGCCTTTTACTTGGAGCGCATAAGCGTCTGCTTGAGGGCAGAGGGCGTCTCCAGCACTTTCAGGCAGCCCATGGCAACATTGGTAAGGGCCGTCTCGCTCGTCCAGACCGGAATCTCAAGACGCTGCGTGAGGAAGCGGTCAAGGCCGGAAAGCAGACCGCCGCCGCCCGTAAGCAGGATGCCATTGGAGATAATATCGCTGGCGAGGTCGGGGTTGGTCTTTTTGAAGGTCTCCTTGATATGAACGACCATTTCCTCGATGGGAGGCTGAAGCGCAGCGCGCACATCCTCAGACTGGATGGTGACCTCGCGAGGCTGTTCGGTGATGACGTCCTGGCCGGAAATGATCATATCCTTCTCGCGGCCGTCCTCAAACGGCAGGATGGAGCCGATTTTGATCTTGATGATTTCCGCCGTGCGCTCGCCCACCTTGATACCAAGCAGATCGCGCAAGTGCATGGCGATCGCCTCGTCCATCTTGTTGCCCGCAATACGCAGCGAAGAGCTGGTCACGATGCCTCCGAGGGAGATAACCGCGACCTCGGTGGTTCCGCCGCCGATGTCTACGACCATGGAGCCGGTGGGCTCGGTGACGGGAAGATCTGCACCCATGGCGGCGGCCATGGGCTCCTCGATGAGATAGGCCTGGCGTGCGCCGGACTGAATCGCGGCCTCGAAAACGGCGCGCTTCTCAACAGAAGTGGCGCCGCAGGGAATGCAGATGACGATGCGCGGCTTGGGCTGCCACGGGTAGCGGCGCTCTATCGCTTTATTGATGAAGGCTGAAAGCATGGCCTCGGTCACGTCGTAGTCAGCGACGACGCCGTCACGCAAGGGATGCTCTGCGGAAAATGCATCGGGAGTATGGTTGATCATCTGTTTGGCTTCATGACCGACGGCCAGAACGCGATGCGTGCTGCGCTCAATCGCCACGACGCTCGGCTCGTTCAACACAACACCCTGCCCCGTTACGGCAACAAGCGTATTTGCGGTGCCAAGGTCAATAGCAAGGTCGCACGAAGAGGCGCCCCCGAAACCTCCGAACAGGTTGCTGATGAAATCCATGAACGACATAGAGAGTGTCCTTTTCCGTTTCGTTTTCTCTATTTCTCACATGTACACATTCGTATGCTTTACGTACAGACGGACATTCTAACACACGAAAAAATGCCGTCGGAAGAATACCGACGGCATATACATAATGTCACGATTATCTTTTCCGCGCAGACACGAGGTCTTACAGACGGATGCTCCATGCCCTGTTCGCATCGATCGCCGCCGCGACACGGTCGACGACGTCTTTGGATGCCTCGCTTTCCACATTCAGGAAGACGAGCACCTCTTTGCAGTCGGTTCGCTTGCCGATCGCCATAGTGGAGATATTGATGCCCTCTTCGCCGAGGATAGTGCCGATGCGGCCGATCTGACCGGGCTCGTCGGGATACAGGAAGACGAGGGCGTAGTCGGCGGGCACCACGTCAAGGCGGTAGCGCAGGATGGAGACGATATGCGTCTCATGCAAAGACCCCGGAACGGTCGCGGAGATTTCGAGGCCATCGGCCTCCATGGACACGATGGAGTCGTACCCGCGCGAATCGGCCGAGACGGACACGTCCATCTTCACACCGTGACGACGGGCGGACGCGTCCACGTTCTCGGACGAAACGGAAGCCTGACCCTGGCGCGAAAGCACGCCGCCCAGAGCAGATGCGGAAAGAACCTGCAGGTCATTGGCGCAAGGACCCGCCGCCATGATGGAAAGGTTCTTCGGAATGCCGCCCGAAAGCTGCGCGAGCACGCTGCCGCACATCTGGCATGCGGGAATGTAATTTGCCACGGCATCGGCAAGATCGCTTGAAACCATATTGATGACCGTGGGAACAACCAACCCCTCAAGACCGTTGGCGACATAGCGCGCGATGTTCACGCCGGCGCGCGCTTGCGCCTCTTCGGTGTTCGCACCCAGATGAGGCGTGAGAACAGCGCGGTCGAACTCGGAGAGGGGGGTTTCGGGAGCAGGCTCGGCCTCGAGCATGTCAACGCCGCAAGCGAACACGCGACCGGCGGCCATGAAATCGGCCATAGCCGCTTCGTCGATTATGCCGCCGCGGGCGGTGTTCACCAGAACCACGCCGTCTTTCATCTTGGAGAATTCCTCGGCGGAAAACATATGATGGGTCTCTTCCGTGCGAGGAACGTGAACCGTGATGAAATCTGCCACCGGCAGGACTTCATCCATGCTGTCGTATAAGGCGACGCCGAGCTGGCTCGCACGAGATACCGAACAGTACGGGTCGTAGCCGATCACGCGCATGCCGAATGCACGGGCGCGCTCGGCAACCAAGCCGCCAATACGGCCTAGGCCGAAAATGGCGAGGGTCTTTTCGAACAGCTCGTGGCCCATGAACTCATCACGACTCCAGCGGCCTTCGTGCAAGGAGTTGCTTGCCGCGGGAATCTCACGCGCAGCGGCGAGCATGAGCGCCATGGTGTGCTCGGCGGCAGAGACGATGTTGCTAGTAGGGACGTTGCAGACAGGAATACCCGCCGCGGTGGCAGCGTCTACGTCAATATTGTCGCAGGTGACGCCAGCACGACCGATAATCTTGCAGTTTTTCGCAGCCTCGATAACCTCCGCGGTCACACAAGTGGCGCTGCGAACGATAAGCGCATCGTATGCAGGCACTGCGGCAAGAAGCTCATCGGGGGTCATGCCGTAGCGAGTATCGACTTCGTAGCCTTTGCCACGAAGAATCGCTATGCCCTCATCGACGATTTTATCGGTAACAAGAATTTTCACGGCACACTCCCGTCCGTCTCATGCTTGCACGTATATCCGCTGCGAATCACAGCATATAGATTGGATTATACCGAGCACGCCATATCGCAATGCGAGAAGACGGGAAGCGGACGAATGGAGCGCACCAACGACGATATTCTTACGAAGTTCGCAACAACAACGTATTCGAAACGAAGGAGCGAAGTACGGATCTTAAGACTTGCGCCCTACGAGAATGCGAGGACGGCCCGTAAGGTCGGCCTTCACTTCAACGGATTCATAACCAGCGCCGCGCGCAAGAATCGCCGCATCATCGAGACATTCCTCGTGCAGCTCGCAGGCAAACGCGCCGCCGACGCGCAGCAGCCGATGCATGATGGGAAGCATCTCCCTGAAAATGTCCAACCCGTCGGGACCGCCTGCCAGAGCAAGCCTCGGCTCGAAATCAGACACTTCGTCGGGAAGCTTCTCCATGACGGCATCGGGAATATAAGGCGGATTGGAAACCACCAGGTCAAACGAACCGTTCAGGCGATCGGGAATAGCATCCGCAAGATTGCACTCCAGAACGCGGACGCGGTCTTCAAGCCCGAGAGCGGCGGCGTTTTCACGCGCAAGCGCCACGGCTTCGGGGGCAAGATCGGTTGCCACCACGCGCGCTCGGGGCCTTTCGTAGGCGATAGAGCACGCGATACACCCGCTTCCCGTGCAAAGATCGGCCACCAAAGGGGCGCACGAGGAATCGAGCGCGGGAGCCGGCTCTTCCCCGCCTTTCGCCTCTTGCCCTTCGTCGGCCTCTTCTTTCGGCGCAAGCAGCTCTTCGAGCTCGGCATAGGAAAGCGAATCCACCGCGCAACGACGTTCGGGCGCCGGAAGAAGCGCCAGCGCCTCGCTCACAAGCACCTCGGTCTCGGGACGCGGAATTAAAACGCCCGGGCGAACCTTGACGGCGATATGACGAAACGCAACCTCGCCCGTGATGTATTGCAGAGGCTCGCCCGAAGCGCGACGCGTGACGAAACCGCGCAAAACATCGCGTTCCTCCATGGAGAGCGGGCGCTCGAAATTGACGTAGAGGTCGATGCGGCGCAGGCCCGTGGCCTCGGAAAGGAGCCACTCGGCCGAGAGGCGAGCATGCTCGTCTCCCTTGCGCTCGAGAAACCCCACGGTCCAGTCAAGCGCCGCTTTGATCGTCCAGGTATCGATGGGTTCGGACACCCTAGACCGCCTGCTCCAGCTTGCGGGCACGGTCAGCGGCCTGCAAGGCGGTGATGACGTCACCCAGGTTGTCGCCCAGAAGCACGCCGTTGTAGGTGGCATTGAAGCCGATGCGATGGTCGGTCACGCGGTCCTGGGGGCCGTTGTAGGTGCGGATTTTCTCGGCACGGTCGCCCGAACCGATCTGGGCCAGGCGCTCAGCGCCTTCGGCGGCCTGCTGCTCGGCGAGCATCTTCTCATAAAGGCGCGCGCGCAAAACGGCCATAGCCGCGATTTTGTTCTGCAGCTGAGACTTCTGGTCCTGAGACTGAACGACCAGGCCAGAAGGAAGATGGGTGATACGCACAGCGGAGTCGGTAGTGTTGACGCACTGACCGCCCGGGCCGCCCGCGCGATACACGTCGATGCGCAGATCGTTCTCGTTGATTTCGATATCGATCTCGTCCGCCTCGGGAAGAACCGCGACGGTTGCCGTGGAGGTGTGAATACGGCCCTGGCTTTCGGTCTTGGGAACGCGCTGGACGCGGTGAACGCCCGATTCGAATTTCATGACCGAATAGACTTTGTCGCCCTTTACCTTGAACTGGATTTCCTTATAACCGCCCGCTTCGGATGCGGAGACGTCCATGGTCTCCACCTTCCAGCGATGCTGCTCGCAGAAACGCATATACATCTTGTACAGGTCGCCCGCGAAAATGGCAGCCTCGTCACCACCTGCGGCAGCGCGAATCTCGACGATGATGTTCTTGTCGTCCGCGGGGTCGGAGGGAATGAGCATGAACTTGATGTCTTCTTCGAGCGCGGGAAGCTTAGATTCGGCCGCGGAGATGGTCTCCTGGGCGAATTCCTTCATGTCGGGATCGTCGAGCATCTCCTTTGCATCGGCGATGTCGTCGCACGCCTGCACATACTCGCGAGCCTTTTCGACAAGCGGACCCTGATTGGCGTATTCCTTGGAAAGACGCGTGTATTCCTTCTGATCGGCCAAGACCGCCGGATCGCCAAGCTTGGTCTGGAGCTCTTCGTAGCCCTTGATGATTTTTTCGAGTTTGTCGCGCATGGATATTCCTTATTCTCGTCGAAGCACGCCCGCGCCGATATGAGCCGAAAAGCAGTCCGCCGCCCTTGACGGCGGCGGACGAATGCGCGGACGTCTGCCGTTGTTTTTCCAACGGTAGATAATACCACGCCAAAACGCTCTTCATGGTCTTTTCATCGCGCGAATTGAACGCGAGGAACCCGGCACCAACGTCGCGAACCCGGCGTCGCAGGACGTGCGGGCGCATGGCATCGCAAACCGCCCACGCTGGCATCGCCGCAAACGGCACGCCTGCGCGCGACGCGACGGCTTTGGAAGATTGCCTTTCGGCACCCTTGCGTCATTCAGCGGCATTACGCCTTGGCAAACGTGCCGTTTCCTTCGTCATAGGTCAAAGCTTCCACCAGGTAGCCCTTGTTGAGCATCCAGTCCAAGACGGGCTGGACCATATCCTTTGTGGGAAGCGCCGCCTCGGGATACGTGGAGATGGCATAGGTATCGGCGACCAGCTCGGGGAGGTTGGCCTTTTCCACGAGAAGCGCACGATAGGCCTCAGGGTCGGTATTGATTTCGTCTACAGCCTGGTTCCAGGCATCGCGCACAAGGTCAAGCGTAGCCTCTCCCCCGTCTTCAAGCCATGCGGTACGCACTGCAAGCACGGACTGGCTGATGTTTTCGCCCTGGGTGTCATCGGCAAGAAGGACCATACCCTGCGACTCTCCCAAAGCAAGCAGGCTTGCGGGCAGCGCCGCGGCGGCAACCTGGTTGTTCACCATAGACTCGTAGCGAACGGGCATCTTCTTGATCTCTTCGCTTACAATCTGATCGTCCGGCACGCCAGCGGATTCCATGAGCTTGTCCATCACGTACTCGGGAACCGTATTAGAGCCCACACCGATTCCCTTGCCAGCAAGATCGGCAAGGCTGGTGATGCCCGATTCGGGGCAGGTCATAATGCCGAAACGACCCTGCGACGCATCAGCTCCCATGGTAACCCAGGGAAGCTGAACGTCCACGCCGGAAAGCTGCAAGGCCGCAGCCTGCTGCACGTCGGTCATGGCCGCATCGATCTCTCCTGCGGCAAACGCAGTGGAGAGCTCCTGCGCGCTTTGGAACGTGACGATTTCAACGTCGGAAGAAACGCCATTGGCACCATAGAGGCCCTCCTGCTCGGCAACCCAAAACGGAAGAGAGTCTTCCGTCTGCATGGTTCCAATGCGCATGGAAGCCTGCTCGGTGCTTTCTTGAGCTGCATCTTGCTGGGAGTTTTGCGCACAACCCGAAAGCGTGAACACACCGCATGCCACCAAGGCCGCGCATGCAAACATAAGCAGCTTCTTCTTCAAACTCATAGACAGTCTTCCTCCTTTTTCCTTGCGGGGCATTTGAAACATTAGAATGCGGCATGACAAGCACACAGCTACCAGGCGAAAGCTCGGCGCAAGCGCGACGGCCGCCATAAACGCAAACGGCCAAAACGCCCCATACATAACAACGCGCACCGCCTAAAGCGATGCGCGTATTTTAAGCTAGCAGAAAAGCCCTCTACGAAAGCGACAGAAACTCGAAAGCAGCGTTAGCGGCGTTCGCACCATCCCCAACGGCAGTAGATACCTGACGCAACGCCTTCGTGCGTAGATCGCCCGCGACGAAAACACCGGGGATGTTAGTCGCGCCCGATTCGCCCGCCACAACATAGCCCGCCGCATCAAGCTCGATGCCCGAGCCTTCGAGCAGTGCATTCTTCGGCTGCATGCCCACGGCCACGAACAAGGCCGACGTAGGCAACTCAAAAGAATTGCCGGTCTTGACGTTGCGCACGGTCACGGCCGAAAGCTTCCCATCTTCGTCACGAAGGCCGTCAACAACGCTGTTCACATGAACCGTCACGTTGGCGAGGTCTGCAAGCGCATCCGTGTAGACGGCGTCAGCGCGAAAGCCCTCGCGACGATGGACCAGGTGAACCTCAGAGCAGATGCGAGAAAGATACAGCACATCGCCGAGCGCTGTGTTGCCGCCTCCCACCACCACGGCGGTTTTTCCGCGGAAGAACCCGCCGTCGCACGTCGCGCAGTATGAAACGCCCTTGCCCGCGAGTTCGCCCTCACGGTCAACACCAAGGGCACGCGGTTCTGCGCCCATGGCAAGAATCACGACGTCAGCGGTGTATTCGTTGCCAAATGCCGTCACGAGCTTTTTAGGAGAGGAAGCAAGGTCCAAAGACGAAATCTCCTCGTTGACGGAAACGGCGCCGAAGCGATTCGCCTGAGCGCTCATGGCGAAAGCCAGATCGAACGGAGAGACGCCTTCGGCGAATCCCGGATAATTGTCCAGATGCTCGGTTTCGGTCATCTGCCCGCCCGGCCCCATTCGCTCGAATACGACTGTGGAAAGGCCGGAGCGAGCGGTGTAGAGAGCCGACGTAAGACCCGCGGGGCCTTGGCCTATGACGGCGACGTTGAAATGAGTATTCTTCTCCATGATAATCTCCCTGGTAAAGCAAGCGGGCGAATGCGCCGGACGGCTTGCGAAAGGTTACGAACCTGCGCGTTTGCGAAAGATTCCTCCGCGCGATGAAAAAAGCCCGACTCTATGAGCCGGGCTTCGCATTTGATTAAAGAGCCTAGCCCAGAAGCGCCAGGAGGTTCTGCTTGGGCTGCGCGCCCATGGTGGAGCGCTTGACCTCCCCGTTTTCGAAGACGAGGATGGTGGGAACACTCATGATGCCGAAACGCTGAGCGAGCTCAGGAGATTGGTCAATGTCGACCTTGTAGACCGCCGCTTTGCCTTCGACCTCTGCGGCGACTTCGTCAAGAACCGGGGCGAGCATCTTGCAGGGACCGCACCAGGTGGCAAAGAAGTCCACCATAACCGGGCCTTGCGCCTGCATGACCTTGGATTCGAACTCGGAAGCGTTGATTACGTGTGCCATGATAGGTCCTTTCGCGATGGGCGGATGCCTTAGGCGGACATGCTTTCTTTCAATCGGCTTCGTCTGGCTTCAGGCTCCAACCTGTTATTTGATACCGAAATCATATCATATAAAGCCGATATTGCAAGCAAGAAGCGCTTCGTCACGATCTGCGCACATCCACGTTACCGAGGCGTTGATTATTCGATGGTCTGATGCAGACGCTTGACCGACCTGTTGCTTTGCTTGAGGATTGCAGGAAGCAACGAAGAAACGCCTCGCCGCGCATCAGGAAAAGAGCACGCCATGAAGCAATCGTATTACACAAGCCCCGCCGCGCAACGCACGCCCGCCTACGAGGGCTCCCCCGTCCTGGACGTCAACCTGATTTTGGAAGGCGGGGCCATGCGCGGCCAGTTCACCGCCGGCGTGCTGGACTACTTCATGGACAACGGCCTGTGGTGCAAAAACGTCGTAGGCACCAGCGCAGGCGCGCTGAACGGCTACAACTACATAGCGGGCGAGCTCGGCCGCACGTGTTACCTCAACACGAAGTACTGCGGCGATCCGCGCTATCTGTCTATGCGCAACTTCGCGCTCACTGGCAGCGCCATCAGGCGCGATTTCATGTTCGACGAAATTCCGAACAGGCTTGAGCCGTTCAATTTCGACGCGTTTCGCAACTCCCCCATGCGGCTGACCACCGTGGCAAGCAACCTCGAAACCGGCGAAGCGGACTACCACGTCATGAAAGACGCGCACGACGAGCGCGACTTGCTGTATTTGCAGGCATCCGCGAGCATGCCGCTGGTGTCGAAAATCATCGAAGTGGACGGCAAAAAGCTCCTCGACGGAGGCCCGTGCGACAGCGTGCCTTTGCTTCATTGCATCTTGGACGGAGTGGGAGACAAGCACATCGTCGTGCTGACGCAGGATGCTACCTATATAAAGAGCCCGAACAAGACCATGCCGCTGGCTCACAGGGTCTATAGCGACTATCCCCTTTTCGCAGAGCGCATGGAGCATCGCCATTTCGAATACAACCGCACGTACCGATGGGTTCGAAAGCTGCATAACGAAGGCAAGGTGTTCATGATTCAGCCTCCCGAACCGGTTACCATCTCAAACATGGAGAAAGACCCTGAAAAACTCCTTGCCCTCTATGAGCAGGGCTATGCCGAAGCAGCGCGCCAATGGAGCGCTCTACAGGCGTATTTGGAGAAATAGAACCAGGCCGAGCGGCTATAATTCAGACGTACCTAACACATTTTTGCATTCGCATCGCACCAATCGGAGTCTCTATGCCGAGCATCTACCATAGAAACATGCCTGAGGCCACCTACGGCGCCGCCGGCTACTTCAATAGCAGCTACCAGGAATCCTGGCTTGAAGACGAACTTGCCCAACGAGTGATTAAATCGGTTGACAAGTCGACCGCACCAGGAAGCGGCCCCGTCGGCAGCAAGGCGCTCGGTCTTATTGCCAGCATTTTTCCAGAAAGCAATATGCAATGAAAGACCCCTGCTGTATCGCTACTCGAGACAATCGAATCCATGCAAAGCTTCGAAAAATCATTCCCTCGAAAAAAGCCATTCTGATTCTAGCCTGGTCGTACCTATTTGCCCTGTCATGGACAATCCCTCTTTCGCTTGAGGGAAGCAACTTCGCGGAATGCTTTCTTTTTGCTATTGCGCCCTCCGCAATAATCTGCGCACTAATCGTCCTAGTCTCAGCATCGGGCGTTCTGCAGACAATCCGCTTTGCAGCAAACGCCAAAATCCCAGCTTGGCCCTGGTGTTTTACTGTCCTTCTCTCAATCTGGGCTATTGTGCTTTTGATAAATTATCCTGGAGCATTCAGCACAGACAGTGTCGATATCATCAATATGGTTTCGGGATTGCCTTTTGAGTCGGACCATTTCCGGTACGATTCATTAAACACACACCATCCCCTAGCCTGGGTAGGATTCAACGCCGTCATTCTCAAGCTCGCCTCCATTGCAGGCATTCAGGGAACGGGCGCTCTCGGAATGCTGTCCTTCGTTCAACTGATCATATTTACCGCATGCTGCACATTTTTCATCCAGAAGACGGGAACCCTCTCTGGCTCGAAAATCATATGGATCGCATCCCTTATCTTCTTTGCAGCGAACCCCTGATTGCGCAATATGCTTCCACCATTTGGAAAGATGTACTGTTCTCTGGATTCTTTGCCGTCTTCTCCATCCAGTTATACGCATGCGCAACAACCCCCCCCGCGAGTTCTTCCGAAGCAAACGCGATGTTGCGATATTCGTTGTCGCAGGGCTTCTTTGCTGCATCCTGCGTAACAACGGAATGATTGCCGTATGCACCTCCCTCCTCCTGCTCGCAATCACACTTAGGGAATACCTGAAGCAGATTGCTCCGCTATGCGTGGCCATTGCTATTACATCTTGGCTTGCTCTTGGACTAACCTCATCGGTCGCTGGAGCGCAACCCGGTCATTTTTCAGAAAGTATCGGCGTAGCGCTGCAACAAATAGCACGCACGGCATCGGAAAGCGGGCACATTACCGCCGAACAAGAAGAATTCATCGATCAGATTATCCCCTATGAGAAACTCCCTGAACTGTACCTGCCGAATTCGGCAAATCCCATCAAATTCGACCCCGAGTTCAATGACGAGTTCCTGGAATCGCACAAGATGGATTTTCTTGTCGTTTGGTTTGAAATGGGCATGCAAAATCCCGAATCTTTCGCCAGAGCATGGTGCGCCCAAACGGAAGCGTTCTGGAATATCGACACCGCCACTTGGTATGCATGCGAACCTGGATACCCTGTTGATGGGGAAGAGAACTATTACCAAAATAAACTCGACCCCTATGTAGAGGCAGAGAGCGTTTCAACCGCAACCAATCTTTCAATCTCCATGTTCTTTCCGTTGTTCTCCATGGGGAGCCTTGCCTGGATTACGCTATTCATCCTGCTAATCAAATTACTCTCAAAAGATTTCAAGAGCGCCGCGTGCCTTACCCCGTTCGTCACTCTTTGGGCAACATATCTTGTCGCAGCGCCTGCGAGTGATTTCAGATATTTGCTCCCCCTGCACGTCTCCCTACCCTTGCTCCTCCTAATCTTGGTTTCCTCCTCTGGAGTCCCGATGCAGACAGAAAGCAACTATACGAAAGCGGCGGATTCCTAAGAATCCGCCGCTCGCAACTCAAAAACTTAAAGACTAACAACCCTTAATCAGCACAGTCTGTTGATTTACCTCAGCCTTGTTCGCGTTATTAAAGCAAGCCGAGATGCAGTTGTAAGGATAAATCTGGTGCCACATTTTATTCTCGGAAGGAGCGTCGCCCCAGAAGAATCCGATATGACAATCTATAGAGCCATTCGTCTTAAAAAAGATAATATCGCCTTTCTCGGCCTTTCCGCTCGCAAGCATGCTCGACACGCTATCAAATGTATAGACCTCTGCGCCATGTTCGACAGCGTACCCATACCATCGCCATGCGTTAATGTAGCTACCTCCGCCAGGACCCCCCAGCCAAGGCGAGTAACTTTGGGTCTGGCCAATGGCGTCGAATTCCCCTACACCGCCTGACATGCCGTACGCGTGAGCAACAAAACCAGTGCAATTCATGCCAGAAAAACCATCCCAACGAGGAGCCCCGCTAGGATACATGCACGTAGAAATGCTAAAGCCTGAGGAGTACGGCGTCCCGAGATAATAGCCATCCCCCTCGTGAGACCACAACCAGCTCACAAGCCTAGCTCGATCAACATTTAGAACCTTGCCGGGGTTCTCCACCCAAAAGCCAGCTTCATCAAGCTTGTACGCAGTCCCTCCTGTATATATCCAGCCTGTATTAAGGGCTCCATTGTCTTTGACGAACACCCATCTTTCTTCGAAAATCTGCCAACCGTACAACCCCGAAAGAGCGGCAAGATGAACCCCGGATCCGTCTATATAGCCTTCATAGAGAGCGATTCCCGCTCCTCCAGGGCCAACAAGACCAACCTGGCCATCCGAAACGGAAATCCAGCCGTATTCCACCATGCGACCAGAATCATCGAAATAGTATTCCGTTCCATCCACGGTAACAATGCCGGTCTGCATGCGGCCGGAGGAGTCCATCCAGTACCAGTGCCCGCCCGTGGACAGCCAGCCGGTAAGCATGGCCCCGTTGTCGCGCAGCCAGTA